>CAYZOU010000001.1:0-4251 GCA_964480405.1 uncultured Faecalibacterium sp.
CCTCTCTATTTCATATTATCAAATCAAACCAATTCGATTATGCACATTTCTGCTGATAAAGCAGTTATCATTATAGCTTTCACTGCATGATTATATGCTGTTACTTTTACACGATCCCATAAGCCATCATCGCATCGGCGACTTTCTCAAAGCCTGCAATATTTGCACCGGCAACAAGGTCATAGCCGAGTCCGTATTTTTCGGCGGCTTCAACCGAATCTTCATATATATTGGTCATTATATCTTTCAGCTTGTTATTTACCTTATCAGCCGACCAAATATACCTAATCGAATCCTGAGTCATTTCAAGAGCCGAAACAGCGACACCGCCTGCGTTTACCGCTTTCGACGGGCATACCGCATCACAGTTAGCTTGAAGATATTCCAAAGCCTCGTTAGAGGTGGACATATTCGACACCTCGGCGTAATACTTTATGCCTGCCGCAACTATCTTCTTTGCATCATCGAGGTTGACCTCGTTCTGAGTGGCGCAGGGCATGACGACATCGACCTTGACACCCCACGGCTTTTCGTTCGGATAAAACGGAACTTTGAATTTGTCGGCGTAGTCCTTGATAGTTCCTGCTGTATTCTCACGAAGCTCAAGCATATATTCTATCTTTTCATCGGTGATAACGCCGTCCTCGTCATAGATGTATCCGGTCGGATCGGAGAGCGTGACGACCTTTCCGCCAAGCTGCGAAACCTTGAGCGCCACACCCCAAGCTACATTTCCGTAGCCGGAAACAGCAAAGGTCTTATCCTTGACCTTTTCGCCGAAGTGATTTAGCACCTGCTCGATATAATAAACCGCACCGTAGCCCGTCGCTTCGGGTCTTACGAATGAGCCGCCGTAGCTTATGCCCTTGCCTGTGATAACACCGCTTTCGTATTTACCGGTTATACGCTTATACTGACCGTAAAGGAAACCGATCTCTCTTGCTCCGACGCCTATGTCGCCTGCGGGAACGTCAACATCAGCGCCTATGTGACGGTATAGCTCTGTCATAAAGCTTTGACAAAAACGCATTATTTCAAAATCGCTCTTTCCTCTCGGATCAAAGTCCGAGCCGCCTTTCGCACCACCTATCGGAAGTCCGGTAAGACTGTTTTTGAAGGTCTGCTCAAATGCAAGGAATTTCATTATTCCGAGATAAACATTCTCTTGAAAACGCAAGCCGCCCTTATACGGTCCTATGGCATTGTTAAACTGAACTCTGAAGCCTCTGTTGACCTTGACATTTCCTTTGTCGTCTATCCAAGGTACACGGAAGTATGTGACTCTTTCGGGCTCTGTCATTCTTTCAAGTATGCCTACCCTCTCATACTCGGGGTGAGCCTCGATAACAAGCTCAAGCGATTTGAACACTTCTTCGACCGACTGAATAAACTCGGTCTCACCCTCGTTTCGTCTCTTGACATCCTCAAGCACTCTTGTCATATATTCGTTCACAACAATTCCTCCTTTGCGGTTTTATATGTCAATTATAAGTTATTATGCACAAATAATCAAACGAAATGAATGGAAAAACGAAGAACAGTTGTAGAAATATACCAATAATTTAGCTCTTTAAATAGGTAGTATGCACAAAAAATCGGTGAATAAAAATTCACTTTCCCGACTTGAATTATACACTTAACGAATTAATGTTTGAAGCGTTATGAGTTTAATCATTCTATGTAATCGGCAAATACAATTATATAGCTGACATTTACGCTTTCGGTATCATCAGCATCATTTTTTCGCCGACAGTGTCCTGTGTCAGCTCGTTCTCCTCTTTTATTGCGCCGACAGTTGTGTTATAGCTTCGTGCAATGTTCCAAAGGCTTTCTCCGGGTGAAGCGAAATATACTGTCAATGTGCTTGTATTTTGAGATTTTGGTTTGCTTTCGTCAGGTTCGATATCAGTACAAGCTCTCAGCGGAACGCACTCTAAGATCGGCATATATATGTTCATGCCGAGCTTTATCTCTATCTTATCGCCGCCGACGGTCGTACCGGATATTTCACGAACACTGAGCGACGGTGTAGCTATTATCCTGTTTTCGCCTTGCTTTCCTTGACACTCAAACGAAAAGTCAACCGTTCTTTCGGCGTAGCTGTATGCGCCGCTGTTGTCCTTGTATAGTATTCCCAAGACCGCACTCGCTTTGCCCTTTATAATATCGCCGTCGTTCATCGCCGTACCTTCGGATTTTCGGCAGCTTATGTCTGCGATTTCAGCAATGTTCAGACTTGAAGCATCGACGGTTTCTCTGACTGTCTTGGTTTCGCTGTATGTATGAAGATGCTTTAAAAGCTCGATGCTTTTGCTCTCACATTTGATTTCGTATTCGGTTGAATATCCGTCGGTGATGATAGTGATATCCTTGTTTTCGTATGCATCGACACTTATCAGCGCTTTTATGCTGATATCAATAAGTCGGTTTTCGCCGTTTGAATCGGTTTTCGCTTCGGTGTTTATGCTCGATACCGTCACAACACAGTCGCAGATGCTGTCCTCGGTCACGCCGACAACTTCGACTATCTGACTTATCGGCATAGTGTGTCGAAGGCAAATGAGCGAGTCTGAACCGTCATCGGCTTTATAAAGAAAATCGACAGCTATTTCGCCTTTTATCAGCATTTTGTTGGCTATGCACTTGACGGATTCCGTTTCGACAAACGCATCGGATCTGATTATTGACGATATCGACGGCTTGTTCTGTTCGATTGCTGCGGTCTCGCCCATTTCAAACATTTTCCTACAGCTTGCAACCGGAATGTCTGCTTTGACGGATTCATTTTTTGTCTGTACGCCGCAGCCCTCTGCCGAAACCGCAATCCCTATCCCCGACATTGAGCTTATCACGAATCTGACATTCACGTTTCCGTCGACCGACAGCCTCCTTGGGCTTACGGCTCGGCAATTAACATATTCGCTCGTTGCACTCGCCGACGCACAACATTCGTTATTCAAGTCTCGCACCTCTATATATTTCGAAAACGGCACTGCCTGCTCGCAACATTCGGTCGTACCTTGATCGCTGACATATATAACTCTTATCAGCGCTTCACCGTCGGCTGTCACTCTGTCGCCTGTTATGCGGCAGGCGAAAATATTCGGTATGACAAGGCATTTGAGGATTCGCTCGACATCACGGCAATATTCCGGCAGATTTATCTGTGCCTCGATACTTTGCTCACTTCCCGAATCATAAAGCGTTTCGCAAAAATTAACGCTGTCTTTTGTCAAATTGTATTCCATGGCTTACACTCCTTTTATTATTCTTTTAAAGTGTATGCGCCGAGGTTTGCGATAATTACAAGGTTGATATTTTGTCCGAAAAAAACTGCCGGCTTACAGCCGACAGCTTCAGTCTTCATTCAGTTTTGCACATCTCACCGTGACTCTCGTTCTTCCGCCTATAGTACAGGTGAAAAGCGTCAGATCCCACTCACCCGACAAAAGCTCATCCATAGCGTAGCTGTCTAAGGTTTCGATACTGATTATCTTATACTCAAACACGTTTTTATCCGTATCGGTAAAGATTATCTTGTCGCCGTAGCTCAAGTTTTTGAGCCTTCCGAAATGCGTATTGTAGTTATGCGCTCCGATTATCATGTCATCGGTGTAAACCGAGCCTCGATATCTGCACGGTGCTTTCTTCAAAAGCGGATAATCAAGCGTACTCATAACGGGTAAGCTCAGATCGAGTGCGGGTATTTTCAGCGTTCCGATATATTCATAGCCGTCAATGACAACGGTCGGCATCACTACTTCTTTTTCCACTTTATATGCAGGCTCGGGATCGACTTCCTTTTCTTCGATCTCTCCGTCAAGCTGACTGAATATCTGAGACGACTCCTCGCCTGCTCTCTTTTCCTCGTACTTATTATAAGCTCTAAGCGAAAACGCACCTATTATCAAAGCAAGTCCGAGTGAAATAAAAATTATGCCTTTTTTACTCTTCATTTTCGTTTTTCTTTCTTATGCAGAATACTACTCCGATAACTATAAATGCCGCACCGAATTCAAACATAAGCGGTATCGGCCATTCGAGCATTCCCGTCTGCGGAATCTTATCCGACGGCTTCGTCGTGCTCGGCGATGACGGTGAGCCTGTGCCGCCCGGTTGTGTTGTGCCGCCACCGTTGGGGTTGGTCGTGTCTCCGTTGGGATTGGTTGAGCCACCGTTGGGATTCGTTGTGCCGTTCGGATCTGTCGAGTCGTTCGGATTCGTTGTTCCGCTCGGATTTGTCGGATCGTT
>CAYZOU010000001.1:4351-127987 GCA_964480405.1 uncultured Faecalibacterium sp.
TCGGATCTGTCGGATCGTTCGGATTCGTTGTTCCGCTCGGATTTGTCGGATCGTTCGGATTCGTTGTTCCGCTCGGATTCGTCGGATTCGTCGGATCGTTCGGATTCGTTGTTCCGCTCGGATCGGTCGGATTTGTCGGATCGGTCGGATCTGTCGTTGAAGTTTCGTCAAAAGTATTCACGACGATATAGTTCTTGCCGGAGCGTGTTATTGAGACAAGATAGTTCTTCGGCACTGTCTTTTCGGCAATCGACCATGTGTATTTCGAATCGAGATCAGTCCACTCGTACCGCCAATTATTATTCTTGTTGAGCGTGACCTCGGCGAATATTTTGCTGTTTCTCATCAGCTGAACCGTTACCGACTGAGGACGGTTTTCGCCGTTGTCGTTTTTCCAGACCTTGTTGACCTCGATCTGCGTCTTATCGTTTTTCTCGCTGACCTCACCCTTTGGTGCGGCGACGACTTGATAGTTATATCCGCTTCCGTCGTCAGACAAGGCTGGCATAGATATCATGAGCGTTTCGGGCGTATAGATAAGATTTCCGTTCTGCTTCTTTTCGCCCGATATGAGATAAAGTCCTGCGGTCTGCTTCTTCTCAAATCTGAATGCGGCGAATCCGCTCTCACTCGTGACGGAAGAAGATATCGGCTTGATTTTATCTCTGTTTATGTACGCCGAAAGTGTATCCGACAGCGACTTCAGCTTCTCGGAATTTAAGTTTTCAAAGCTGACACTGTAACGGGCAAAGTCGGCGGTAGGTGTAAATTCACCACTCGACCGCAAATCAGCTACCTTGTAGGCATTGAAGCGTACACCCGAAATGGGAGCGCCGTTATATTCATATTTCACCGAGATGCTTATACCTCGGTCAATGTCGATCTTCGGGGCGGCTAAAGCAGTCAGACCCGACAGGACAAGACAGACTCCGAGCAAAACGCTCAGAACAGATATCAGCTTTCTCATTCACGGCACCTCCGTTTCCGTTTATTCTTCTTCGTCGCCTTTGAGCTTTTCGGCGGCTTCTTTTCTGATTTTTCTCTTTCTCTTTGCGCTCGTTGACGACAAGACGACAACGACAAGTATAATAAGTATCGGCACAGCAACTATCGGCGCAACTATCATCGGATCTATCTGAACGGCATCCGATGTGACGATAATATCCTTCGATTCCTTGAGATTCTCGATTCTGTGACCTCTGACCAAAAGTCTATGCGTATTGACCGCATATGGAGTACAGGTGACGAGAGTACAGTAATCCTTATCGGGATCAACATTGAGCGCCTCCGTCTCATGAGGCAGGACTATCAAAACTTGATCGACTTCATATGTGAGCGTTTCGTTGAGCACTCGCATTATGAATATGTCGCCCTCCTCAAGCTGATCGAGATTTGTGAAAAGCTTGGCGCTCGGAAGTCCTCTGTGACCGGAAACCACGCAATGCGTACCGACACCGCCGACAGGGAGAGATGTTCCCTCGATGTGACCGACACCTATCTGTAAGACCGCATCCGACGTTCCATGATATATGGCGAGGGTACAGTTTATCTTCGGTATTTCTATATAGCCCATTACACCTGTTCCTGCAACGTCAAGCTGAGAGTTATAATCCTTTGCGGCTTCTTCGTCAAGTCTCGGTGAATATGCGCCTGCGTTTAATCTTTTATTGTATTCACGGGCGTTCTCTATGACTTTGTCGTATTCCGACTCATCCATTTCCGCCACGTGTTCGGCATATTCCGTGATAACTCTTGACTGATGAAACGAGTTCCAATAGTCGCTGACGGTGGGATAAAGCATTATTCCGACACCGAGCAAAAGAATGATCACGAGAATGACCGTTGTCCAACTTTTTTTCATATCTTACTCCGATTTTGTAATATAAACAGACTGTTTAGCTGAATTTTAAGATCGAACAGCGCTTTCATTCGATCTCAAAATTCAACCAAAATATTACCGCTCTGCCTCCCTCCGACGCAAAGCGTCGGAGGGTTGATTTCGGCTTATCAAAAACAGATCGATTTTATTCTGCTTGAATTAAATTTGAGAAATTATTTCTCGAGAGCAACCTTTCTTCTTGTAACAAGGAGAACTGCTGCACCGACAACGAGGAGACCGCCGACAACATAGAAGATCGTTGTACCGATGCCACCTGTTGAGGGAAGCTCTGTACCACCCTGGTTTTCTACTGTGATAGTAGCGATGTTGCCTGAGGTGTCAACATTGTCCGAATATGTCCATGTGCAAGCTGAGTTGTCATCAGCGGGAGCTGTCCAACCGATCGTGATCTTGATGGGCTCGGAAAGAATGTTGTAACCGTCAAGCGGCTTTGTTTCTGTAAGAGTGTATTCGCCTGCTGCAAGACCTGTGAATTTAATTTCACCGTTTGCATCAGTCTTAACTGCGATCTTAACGTTTTCTTTTGTTACCTGAACAGTTCTGTTGCCGTCAGCATCTGTAACGAGAACAGTGTTAAGCTTTGTGCCTGTAAGCTCAAATTCAACGCCTGCAAGCTTTGACTTATCATTAGCATCAACCTTGACGAGCTTGAACTCTGTGACGAATGTTCTTGTCTTATCTTCGGGTGTCTTTTCTGACGAGCTTTCCTGTGTCGGGTTGTCTGAATACTCAAGGTCTACCTTGTTTTCGTTGCCGGAAGTACCGATAACAGCCTTGTTGTTAACTTTGGCAGTATACTTAATATCGATCTTCTTGCCATCCCAGCCCTTAACATTTTCAAACTTGAAAGTGATAATCTGGCCGTCCTGCATAACGGTGTAGTCTGTGCCCTTTGTTAATGTTTCAACTGCGCCGTCCTTTGTTGCTGTAACAACAAGGCTGTCAGCGTTGTATGTAAGGCCGCTTGAAAGAGTATCTGTGAAGATCATCTTATATGACTTGTAACCGTTTGTTGAGGGAACAGTTGAAGTAATGACGAACGGAACATCATCGCCGATAGCAGCTGTGTTGTTGTCAACAAGACCTGTTGTGCCGGCATCTGTGTCTTTGTCACCGTCGATCTTCTTCTCAACTGACGGCTTGTCAGCTTTGATTACGATCTCTTCATCTGTTGTTGTGAGCATGAGAGCGGAAACCGGAGTTTCTGTGCCGCTGTCTTTAACGATGTAGTAACCTTCGTCAAGACCGCTGATAACATAGTTACCGCTGTCGTTCAGAGAGCCTGTCTTTTCTGTAACATTCTTGATCTTCGAAGTTCTGATAGCTTCAAGAACATCAGCAGCGAATGTCATACGGGCGTCATCTGTGAGCTTTTCAATAGCCTGAGCGACTTTGTAGCTGAATGCTATATCGTCCTTATCAATGCTGAACTTTTCAGCCATGAAATCCTTAGCACCGTCGGGTACTGAATAAACGATATTGTCGCCTGTTCTCGTTGCGTTGAGAACCTTATAAGCTGTAAAGGTTCTGCCGGCAAGAGAAGTTACCTTGTTGTTGGGCTTAATTGTGATAGAGCCTGCAAATGCGGGAATAGCAAGAGCGAGAACTAACACAAGAGCCGTTAAAACTGATAATACTTTCTTCATTAGTTTAATTTCCTTTCTAAAAGTGTTTTGTTTTTTCCGAGTTTAGAGAATGCCGAACTTCTCCTTCCTCGATTTTTTACTTTTATACATAAGCACTAAAGCTGCGAATATCATCGCCGCTCCGGCTATGGTATACATATAAGTTCCGTTTCCGCCTGTCGCCGGAATGACTATTCCTGCGGCGGTGTTGACTGCGATAATCTTTGTGTTATCGCTTATTGTGAATGAGCAGATATTGCCGTTGACGTCAAGCGGCATATCACTGTTGAAGCTGACGGTGAAGTCTTTGTTATTCGTCTCGGAGACTGTGACCTGCGCTCCGTCCGGAATCTTTATAACAGTGCTTTCGCCGTTTTTAAGCTCAACTGTCTGCCGTATCACATCGCCGTCGCCGACCCTGTAGCTGATATCAAACTCAAACTTTTCGTCTGTGTCCGAGCCGACGACTGCTTTTTCAAGTGTCAGTTCTTTGACGGTCTTGATGTTTTTGATCTTCAGTATAAGTCCGCTGTCGCTGTCGTCAACCGAAATTAAGGGATCACTGCTGTCGATAACGGAAACAGTGCCGTCCTTTGCGACCTTGATTTTAATGTCGCTGTCAAGCTTTTGGTATCCGTGAGGCGCTGTTGTTTCCGTCAGCGTATATGTACCGGGGTACATTCCGCTCAAGTTCAGAACGCCGTCTTCTCCGACCTCAAGCTCGGTGGTGGTCGCGGTCGCCTTTTTCGGATTAACAGGGACAAGCTTCCATTTTTGAGCCTCTGTTCCGTTATCCTTATAAAGCTGAATATTTTGACTTTGAGCTACGGTTGCACCGTTGAGATCGAGAACAGCCTCACTCTTATTAGTTACGGCGAGTCTCGGCTTTATCTTCAGCGAGCCGTCACTGTTCAAAATGATATACCATCTTTGGATATCGCTTGATGTCGGTACGCTGTCGTTCGTCCAATGCAAGACATTAGTCGAGTTGGTAAGCTCTCCGTTTGCGTGGTCGAGCCATCTGCCCGTTGCGACATTTTGGAAGCTGACCGAGCCGTCGGGCTGAATATATATCTTGTATTTCTGATTGTCGCCGCCCGTTTTCTTTTGGAGCTGAGCGTTATAAGTGGTCGTATCGCTCATATCCGCAGCAAGAACATATTCATCGTTCATATTGAGCGCAATATAATATTCCTGCTCGGTGTCGAAAAGCTGAGTGCTTTCCGTCGGGACTGTGTATGAGCCCGACGAGTTATTGACAAAGTTGACAACATTTCCGTCGGAGTCTTTAAGCCCGAACACCGCACCCGTTAGGGGTGTACCCGAAACGTCAAGTTTTTGAAGCTTCAAGCCGACCTTGTGTATCGTGTTAGTGAAGGTCACTTGGTTGACAACGTCTTTGATGATAGTTCCCGTGGCGGAGTTGCCCGAATGAACGACACCGTTTATCTTGCTCGAGACGTTGTAGCCGCTCGGATCTCTTTCGGTGACGCTGTATCTCGTTCCGAAAGGCAGATAGTCGATGATGATGTATTCGCCGTTTTTGAGGGTGAAGCTGCTGCCGTCATGAATGATGAGGTCGTTTGTCAGCTTGTTACCCTCCGAGTCATATTTTGTGTATGCGTAGTCGTCTTTTATCTCAGTTCCGTTTGAATTATAGAAACGGATGTCAAACTCAAACTCCTGAGTCGGATCGCTTTCGCCGACGACTTCCTTTTCGACTCTGAGGCTTGTCGCCTTTTGGTCGATATTGATGCCCGTAACAGACGGGAGGGTGAAGTTCATAAAGCAAGTTGAGCCCGATGCGCCACGCTCTGTGTAGAACAAAGTCAATGTGTGGTGATGAGTACCGTTGCCTCTCTCCGACTCAAGATAATCCCAAAGGTTAACGTATTCGCCAACCGACGAGTGAACACCGCCGATATCGCAAACGAGAGTGTTATCGAGGAATACCCACATATCATCGTCACCGTAGAACAGGTATTCGAGAGGGCCGGTGTAGTCGGGTGTTAAGGTGAAACTGACAGCATATTGCATACCGAAATAGCTGTTGTGAGCGTTACCGTCGTCACTCTTGGGGAACGTACCGGTTACATTACCATTGCCTATCAGCGGTATATTATTTCCCGTTTTACCGAACAATGGGTCGGTTTTATTGGTCGCCTTATCCAACGGCCAAAAGTTGTTGGTAAAAATGTGACTATGTGTTGTCGAAGTCGACGGAGACGGGTGGAAGAAACCCTGAAGACCGCTCAAGGTCCTGTTTGTTCCGTTATCGTTGAGCGTAACAGACGATATCGTGTATGTGTCTCCGACCTTTTCAAAGGTCATGCTGCTGTTTTCGTATGTACGCTTACCCTTTGCCGTTCCTTCATTGAACAGCTTAGGAGTGCTTAACCATTCATTATAGACAATTTTTCCGTCCTTTAAGCCGCTCGCCAGTCCAAACGTACAACCTGCGGCATCTTTGTTTTTCGTATCGCCGCTTATCACAATATCGTTTGTATCGTTATACCGATTCAGATAACAATCGTCAAATTTGCAATTAGCCAAGCCTGTGCCTGTATTATTGTTACCGAAAGCTAAGGTATCTTTGGTTAAGTTCCATTTCGTTTTTCCGTTGATACTCGTTGAATAGTTGCTCTCGGAGTTGATACCTGCCGTGGCTGTCTTCCAGTTTCCTGATGAATCTTTTGTTCCGTTTGTTATATCGTAGTCATAGAGTGTCGCCGGAGTGGTGAAGTTTGAAGTTGTGCAGTCATAAACAAAGCGTATGACCGTGTCGTCGGATATATAGATTATATCGCCTGCCGCTATCTCCGCACGGTTCGTGAAGTGAATGTTTGTTCCGTATACGTCCCAGTCGTTTTGATTGGTGCTTGTCGCCGATTTTCCGGCTTTCAACACCCAAATAGCTTTAAGCGTATAGCTTCCGTTATCAATTAGCTTGTTGACGTATGACGGGTTAGGTGCTTTGATATACTCATAATTTTCATTTGTGTATATTTCCGTCAAAGTCGATTTTGTCGCAACTCTGTAGATGTCCGTTTTATTGCCATTGTTTTGCGAGGTCTTAGTTCCTGTGTTTTTCAGATAGATCTGTCTCATAGTCGGAATGACTTTATTCTTAGGAAGCTTTTTGCCGCTTGTGTCGATAACTTTAAGCGTCGCATCGCCGGAGGTTGCCAAAGTCGGAAGATAGGCATAATACTGAACGGAATAGCTCGGGTTGGCTGTCGCTCTTGCGTTGAGTACGAGTAAGCCGTCATTCAAGGCGAGTGTGACCGTCGGCTCTGCGCTTTCATCTGTGAGTATAACCCCCTCGGATTCGCTGACCTTGTTCTTGCTCTCCGAAAGCGGATTTATCATGACACCGATAAGCGCCTCGGGTGCGGCTTCGGAAAGCTTCTTCAGCTCTTTCTTGATAGGCTCGATGACGGAATCCTTGACTGTAATCTCGGCGACCATGTTATATGACGAGCTGTCAAGCTCATCGCCGCCGTTTTCAAGCGAGACGTTTTTAGCTATGAGTTTGTCGCTGTCGCTCGTTCCGTTATCCTTGACGAAATTATCAAAGAGCTTAAACAGCTTGCTTTTTTCGGAAAGGTCGCTGACCTTCAGCTCTGCTTCGTCGGGGAGCTCCTCGTCGCTGTCGACCTTGACGTTCATCGAGATCTCTTTGTCTTCATATGTGAATTCTTTTGTGTATTCGCCCTTGGGCTGAGTTTCTTCCTCTTTGTCGGTTTTATCCGTGCTTTCGGTGGTGTCGGTCTCGCCTGTCACGTCGGGAGCCGAGGTTTCATCGGACTTGCCGTCGACCTCGGAGCTGTCGGCAGTATCGGATTTATTCGTACTCTCAACAGCGGTCGTTGCGTTCTCTCCCGCTTCCTCATCCTTTGCGTAGCAGTCTTCGCCGTGGGTATGCTCGGGCTTAGTGCAAATAAGGAAATTATTCTCAACGCCGCCGACCGTCTCGAAGCAAGCGCCGTCATGCTCATGCTCGGCTATCTCGACAAGTCCGCATATCAGCTTGTCGCCGTCATAACATTCCTCTGTATGCGTGTGGGGCTTGTCCTGCTTGGTGCAGACGAGAATCTTTTCGGTCTTGTAGCAATCGGAGGTGTGTGTATGCTGTTTTTCGGCTGAATCTGATTTAGTTGTTTCCTCCTCAGACACAGCGGCAGACACCGACTCGTCTCCGACATTTTCGGTTTTTTCGTTTTCGGCTGAATCGGTCTCGCCTGTCGGCACGGTCGATTCCTCAAGACCGCATATAAGCTCGGTCTTTATCTCATAGCAAGCGTCTGTATGCTCATGCTTTTTGTTCTCCTTGAGGGTGCAAATGAGGGTGTCGCCGTCATAGCATAGCTCGTTATGCTCATGGAAAACATAGTCCGCATAGCCGCATATCAGCTCACCGTCTTTGTTATAACAGTCTTCGGTATGCTTATGAATATCATCACAGCAGAGCATTTTCTTATTCAAGCCCTCGACTGTGTGATCGTAGCAGTCATACATATGGATGTGCTCTTCGAGACCGCAGACGGTTTTATTCGACACCGTTATCGCCGGCAAGATCAATGCGTAAGTCGTGACAAAGACAACTATCGCCGCCAAGACAGATCCGATTCTGAACCAAGTCTTACGACGTTTATTCTCATTGATAAACTCGATCGCTTTCTTGAAAAGCTCACCGCTCACTCGAATGCACCTCCCATCTGTAAATTCTCGCTGAACTGTATCAGCTGACTGCGCCGATGTCCTTTATCGGCCAAAGCTTAAATATAAGACGTCCGACCACCTGATCTTGCGAAACGCAACCGACCGATGTGTTTCTTGAGTCGATAGACACGCTTCTGTGGTCGCCCATAACGAAGTATTTTCCCTCGGGGACTTGATAAGGATATTCTATATCGCTGTCACCCAATGCCTTATCCGAAACGTAAGGCTCATCTATCAGACGTTCGTTGACATAAAGATCGCCTGTATCGGTTATTTCTATCCAGTCACCCGGAATACCTATAACTCGTTTTATCAATATCTTGTTGTTATAATAGAAAGCGACGACCTCGCCCTTGCTTATATCCGACGTTTTGAGAGATAAGACTATCTCTCCGTCGCTTAGCATGGGAGTCATGCTGTTACCGTAGATCTGAAGAACGGGCATCCATATGGTAGCCACCAAAACCGCAACCGCCGAAACTGTTATCAGTGTAAACACGGTGTTACGCAGTGTTCTTCTGAAACGGCTTTTGTACTTTTCACGCTCAAGCTCCTGTTCAAGCAGCTGCACAGACGGGGCTTCGAGCTTGCTTTTAACCTTTGCTTTGTTCATCTTTTCCTCTCCGCTGTCCGACAAAGTAATTACTTGCTGTCGGAATCAAAGCCGACATTAGCGGCATAGTATCGGGATATTTTTATCTTGGCGTCCTTGACTATCTCCTCGCACCTGACCCTCGTCTCATTCTCAATGGCACGTTTTCTTTCCTCGGCGCTTTTGATCATATCAATACAGTAATTTCTCACTTCGCTTTCGATATTGACCCGAGCGGGATCGACCGAGAGCAGATTTTCGATATATTGATCCTTGGCTTTTTCCGCCGCCTCAAAAACGCTGTTAAGCTGCAAAGCCGCACTCGCCATTGAGCCTGAGCTTTCAATGGCAATACGCCGGCTTTCAAGCTCTTTTTCCGCTTGCGCCAGCTTCTTTTTAAGCTTTTCATTTTCCTTGCCCTGCTCAATGAGCATTTCAAGCAGGTCAATACGTTTTAATTTTTTGAGTTCTTCCTGTGTCAATTCAGTACTCCTTAGTCAAACCTTTAAATTAAACTGTATTAAACTATTTTAATTATATATAAGCATTATTTTGCATATATAATGCATATTTGAATAAACTGTTAATAAGTTGAACGTTTTCGCAATGTTCAGTACATTTTCTTAAAAATGTAGACAATTTTAAGAAGCGATAAAAAATCGTAATTTGATAAAACTTGAAAGTACCTCTAATTGTATACGATATATTACACTGTGGCATATATAATGTCAATATGTATTTTTAACAATTATTATGTCTTGTAAAAATAAAAAATCATGCAAAAGGTAAACAACATAAAAATTGAAAAGCGTTGATTTTCATACGGTATCTTCGGTTTTGTAGCACATTTTGTTTTTGCTTGACTTTTAATTTGTAAATATGGTATTATGGCGATGTTTGACGGCATTTTCAGCCGTTTTCTATAACTTATTCTACAGGAGAAAGGCAATGACGAAAAATTCTGACAACAAGCTTCATATTGATAAGCCGTGGATGAAAATCGACAACGCATCGACTCTCTATGCCGCCGCAAGGTATAAGGACTGGTGCAGGACTTACAGAACGGCTATCATTCTCGACCATGAGATAGATAAGACAGTTTTACAGCAGGCACTTGAGGATACGGCAAAGCGTTTACCCAGCTTTTGCGTAACTCTCAGAGACGGTGCGTTTTGGAGCTATTTTGAAAGGACCGACGATATTCCGACAGTTCAAGATGAGCGTGAGTATCCTTACAGACCCATTCAGCTTGACGGAACGTCTCAGCCCTGCTTCAGAGTTCTTTGCTATAAAAACCGAATCGCACTTGAGGTGTTCCACAGCGTAACCGACGGCGCAGGCGCAGGCACTTTCCTGTCTACACTCACAAGACGTTATCTTGAGCTTTGCGGCGAGAATATCCCCTCGACCGACACAGCCCTCGATGTGAACGAGCCGCCTCTCGATAAAGAGACACGTGACAGCTACTATGACTACTACGACCCGAAGGTATCGGCTAAGAATCCGAAGAAGGTCGATGTGTACCTCAACGAAAATAACAAGGTCAAGAACTATTCGAGACTTGTCCACGGACTTTTCACGGTCGAAAATATTCGCAGTGTCGCCAAAAAATACGATCTGACGATAACGGAATATTTGACGGCGGTGCTTATCTACACCTTCATCAACTGCGAAAAAGAGCCGATCAACAAGCCGATAAGCATTTCCGTTCCGATAGATTTAAGACGCAGATTCGACTCAAGCACGGTCAGAAATTTCGTGTTCATGACCGACGTTTCATTCGAGCCCAAGGGCAGACGTGACGTAAGCTTCGGCGAGATATGCGACGACATCAGAGGAAAGCTGAAAAAGAAAGCCACGAGCGAATATCTCCTCGGCTGTATCAGTGCAAACGTCAGCGCCGCAAAAAACAAGGTGGTCAGACCTATCCCCTATCCTATCAAAAAAGCGTTTTTGAAAAACACCTACAAAAACGTTCAGCAGTCATACACGGCATTCATATCAAACGGCGGCGAGATGGTCTTCCCGCCCGAAGCGGCTAAGCACGTTTTGAGAGCCGAGGGTGTCCTTGCCGACAACCCGTATGTGCATTTCGGCTGCGCCGCAGTGTCGGTCAACGGACTTTTCAATTTCACGTTTTCAAGCGGAAACGCCGACACACAAAAGCAGAAATTCTTCTTCCGCTTTCTCGCTAATGACGGTGTAAACGTCAGAGTGGAAAGCAATGTTTATGAATAAGAGGTGACGGAAATGAGATGTAACGAATGTAATGTAGACCTCGGCGAGAAATACACAAAATGCCCTCTTTGCGGCGCTGTTGCGGTCAATGATGAGCCTAAGCTCAAGGGGCTGAAAACAGCCGAATATCCGAAATATGACGACTCGCTTTTAAGCGAAAGCCCTCAATACCGCCCGACATTTCCCCAGAAATATGTCTTTAGGGTATGCGCCGGTCTGAGCGTTGTTCTCGGCTTGATAGCGGCGATATTACATAAAGCGACATGGAATCTCGGTTTCCCGTCGGATCTCATTTGGAGCTACGGTGTTCCGGTTATCATGACGGTTTCCTCGCTTTTCTATTTCTTCTATGCTTTCAAAGAAAAGAGCAGACTTCTTCACAGCTCCATGAGCCTTTTGGCGACAGCCGCAACACTTTGCGTTTTTGTCGACATTTCTTCGCTTGCTTACTGCGGAGTTGAGACGATGCTCATAGCCTTTGCGATAAGCGCAATTTTGTTTATGATTCTGTTTATCTGCAAGCCCGAGCGTGTCAAGGAACAGCTCAAGGCGACGTTCAAGCTTTAATTAAACATTATATTTTCAGTGGATTTCAAGTCAACGGTCAATGGATATTTTCAAGTCTAAACTTGGACAATTTTCCGTTTTGTGTTGCTTGTACACTTGATATCAGCGTCGGGAGACTTTCCGACGCTGATTTTTGTTTTATGTGACCGCTCACTTGCGGTGAGGCGTTTGACGGGTGTTGAATTTTAATTCCAAAAAAGTTCAAATTTAAAAAAACATATAGTTAATCGTATATTAACAATTTGGATAATAACGGTACTATAATATTTTTAAAGGGAATTCCCTTTAATGATATACTCGGAGGTGATTTGCGGCATTAATATTTGAGTTTAAACATGGACTGTATTACTTATTAAGACTAAGGAGGAAAAAAATATGAAAGATACGATCAAATCAATAGACAAAGATGAAGATAAAAGTAAAAAAATCAAAATCAAGATCGTAATTATACTTTGCAGTGTATTGGTCGGTGTGTTCGCAATATGGAATATCGCTTGGTTTGCGTTTGTTAATTCCGTTTATAAGCCGCTGGCGGATAAAATCAGTGTAGATAACCTCGGTTATCATTCTATGGTAGCCGACGACAATTATCGCTATTCGGTTTTCATGCCGTCTTATCTCAGCTTCACAAGCAACCTTTCCGTACATGAAAACACACCGATTAACGAGCAGTCGGACTCACACTCGGTGAGCTTGATAATATGGCCGAAGCTATTCGGAGGGTATGAATACGGAGTATCGCTTACAGTCCCGAAAAGCGAGGGCAAAGATGAATTATCTTTTAGTTCCTACAATTTCATGTTTGATGAGCATATGAATCCTCTTGACGAATTGAACGAATACGAAAAAGAAGTTTTGGAAGAATATAAAGACGAAATTAAAGAATTATATAACAAAGTGTATCGAATGTGGGGAATAGGTGATACATATGAATAAGGTCAAACAATTTAAATTTCTCATAACAGCGATAGTTATGTCCATTTGCCTGATTTTACCCGGAGAAATGTTTGCTCTTTATATCGGAAACTTTACAGGCGGAATGTATTATATAAATATGTTCCTTCCGGATAACGTCACGGCGCAAGAGATGAATGAAAAAATTTATAAAAAAGCCGAAAACAATAACATAATCATATTTTCAAATGACCCAACCACTTTAAACACGTTTGAATTTGAAACCAACGTTTACGTCGGTGCAAATGCGGCGGAGTATCTCGAAGATAACTGTTACGTCAAGGAGGGCGTTTTCGAGAGCCTTTTATCGGGAAAAACAAGTGTTCACATTCATCCGCTGTCGGAGCGACCCGTTTCGACGAATGCAACATATTATATGATCGGTAACGAGGACGATATGTATAGCTTCCGTGACGC
This sequence comes from uncultured Faecalibacterium sp., assembly GCA_964480405.1. Classification (GTDB taxonomy): domain Bacteria; phylum Bacillota; class Clostridia; order Oscillospirales; family Acutalibacteraceae; genus UBA6857. The sequence continues at coordinate 17,367 of CAYZOU010000001.1, forward strand.
TATGGACGGATATGGCTGTACCCTACCGAAGTGTAATTCAGTAGGTGAGCTCAAAGAGCTTCGCTTGCTGTATGCAGCCGCTTGGACAATGCTTATATTACTGTGTTTAATATTAACGCTTTATGAATGTGCATACCAAAAGAAAGAAAATTTTGTAAGAATGACGCTTGGCGAAAATGTAACCTCTTATATATATAAGGGCATCGCTTATGACAGCTTGTTCTTCACCGTTTTGTTTATTATCGTGACGGCGATCTGCCGTTCAGTCACAAAAACATCGTTCTTTTTCAATATCTCCTGTCTTGCGCTTTTAATCATGCTGATAATAAACGCTTTGGGATATTTGAAGTTGAGGCCGAAAAGTGTCGCCTCACTTTCCGGATACGAGAAAACCTCAAGCAAAATGCTCACAGTCAACTATTTGCTTAAATATGTCTGTGTGATAATGACCTGTATCGTAATATCAAGCAACGTGGCTTGCATTTTTGAATGTATTGATTATTACAGGCAAAAGGACTTTTTTGAAGAACGCAGCGACTATTTCGGATATAACTGCTTCAGTATAGAGGACGACGATGATCAAGATTCCAAAGAAGAAAAAATAGTCAGAAATATTTACCGCAAATATTGGGACGACATGAATATATTCTATCTTTGCGACTTGGCCGATGTCGGATCTAAGAATATAATTTTCGCCAACATCAACACCAAGGATTACCTCGCCTCCCGAATCGAGGGCTTCGGAGATCTTGACTTTAAACACAAAGCCTATGTGTTGATATATAAAAACGAAAAGCTGAGCGAAGCCGAGCTTGAGAGAGTAGTCGGTTGCTCAAATACAGACGACGTTGAAGTATTTTATTATGACTCGAGATGCGAGATAGTCGTGAGGACACGCAACGCAGATCCGGACACTGTCTGGGAAAAGAATCCTATCGTTGTCTTCCAAAATGACATTGAAGAAGAACCCCTCGAGATGTATCTATGTATGATACAGACCGACCAAGAAGAATGGCTCGCCTATTCGCAAAAACACGGTATGACATATTCGGAAACCAACCTTTTGGATTATTTCCACGGAAAAATGACGGTATACAAGCGACTGCTTTATCTCAACTCCGTTTTGTCGGCGATAATGATACTGATAGAGATACTTCTCACGGCGACCGTCATAAAGCTCGAATATTCGGTCAACGCAGTTCTTCTTGCCGTTAAAAAGATTTACGGTTATACGGACTTCGAAAGGTTTTCGCCGATGTTCAAGACTTCGTTCATACTATGGCTTATAAGTGCGGTGGCGGCAATAGTTCTGTCGTATTTCTTGAATTTCGGAAACTACATTTATGTCGGCTTGGGAGCTTTGCTTGTTCTTTTGTTTGATATCTTGATAATTTTCTATAACATCAGAAGCTATGATAAAAACAACATTCAGAAAATCCTAAAAGGAGGAGCGTTATGATCGAAATTAAGAATCTGAAAAAAGCGTTTGATGAACAAGTGATTTTCGATGACTTTTCATTAACCATACCCGACGGTGAGTTTGTTATTATTTCGGGCAAGAGCGGAGCGGGAAAAACCACGCTGTTAAACATCATCGGCTTTCTTGAGCCGTTTGACGGCGGAAGCGTAAACGTTGACGGCTTTGACATTTCAAAGAAAAAATGCAGACAGGAATATCTGATGAATAAGGTCGGATTTTTGTTCCAAAATTTCGCACTTATTGAAAACAAAACCGTCAACCAAAACTTAGAGATAGTCAAGCAAAGCGCACGCTCGAAGTATACGGTCGACGAGGTTTTGAGCCGTGTCGGTCTCGCCGATAAGGGCGACAGAAAAGTATACTCGTTATCGGGCGGTGAACAGCAGCGCATAGCCTTGGCAAGACTCTTTCTTAAGAAGTGCGATATAATTCTCGCCGATGAGCCGACAGGCTCGCTCGACAGACAAAACGCAATGATCGTATTGAACCTGCTCAAAGAGCTTAACAAAGAGGGCAAAACGGTTATCGTGGTCACGCACGACGAAAGCATAAAAGCAATGGACGGCGTGCGCTGTGTTGAGCTTTAATAATCGAACAGACAAAATCACCCCACCGGCTGTGACAGTCGGTGGGGCTTTCTTTAGCTGTTATTTCAAAAAGTCGTCGTATTTTTTATCACGCTTCTTGAATTGGTCATCGTAGTTGTCAAGGCTGTAATCGTTGTCTGTTCTGTCCGAGAGATACTCGTCAAGCTCTGTGTTGTTATGCTTTTTCGATATCATCACAATTAAAATCATGAGCAATAAGATAACGGCGACTGCGACAAGTGCAACTGTCACCGATGCGCTCACGTTCGATGTCGGCTGTTCGTCAGTCGGACTTTGCGTTAAGCTCTCCGCCGAGCTGTCAATTTCCGTCTCGTCCTTCGTTTCCTCGTACGATGAAGTTGATTTTGTAGCTTCGGCTTTAGATGTCGGGGTCTCGGTTTCGTCGGTGACCTTTGGGATATACTCGACTTGGGTCATTATCTCGTCGACGCAGTCGGTCATAACAAGACAAAACGCATCGGTATAGTCACACTCGCTTACGTCGTCTTCTTCCTCAACATTGTCGCCGAGACACTCAAGCGCATCAAGCAACGTGTTCTGCGCTTCAAAGTCTAAGACGCTGTTCGCCGCTTCGTCGCCGACGACAAGCTCATAATGATAGTCATAATCGAATGAGTAGCCGTCGGGGTCGACATAAAAATATATCAGCATATGGCCCTCATCGTCAAACAGATCGAGATATAAATTGTATGCTTCGCTTGAAAAGTCGTCGCTGTATTCGTCGGTTATAAACAAGACCGGCTCAACGCCCGTAATTTCGGCGAAATTCTTAAAGGCTTTTATAAGCTTTTTCGGCTGTTTTATCGGATCAAGCTCCGATTTGTTATAGAGGTATTCCCCCGTCATTTCACAAAGCTCGGCGCTGAGCTTATCCTTTTTTATTGTGATCGCTTCGTATTCCTCATCGTCATAGTCGTCATCTGTAACGGCGTATTCATAGCTGACATCAAAGTCGTCGTAATCGTCGACCTCATCGAAAATCGCTCCGAAAATTGAAAGTGCGACATATATTAAGGCGAAAATGAAGAAGACCGGATGAAAGCCTTTTCTTCTGCCCCTTCCCCTGCCGTGTGGAGTATGAGGAAAATTATCGGTGCTGTTTCCGTAGTTGTAGTCATGGTGAAAGCCGCCGTTTGAGTTAAAACCGCCACCTGAGCTGAAGCCGCCTCCAGAGCTTCCGCCTCCTCCGACATTGCCCGAACCGCCTCCTGCGTTTATCGGCATAGATATCACTCTCCTTTTCAGCTGATTTTGACTAAATAAAGTTTATCACAGCCGAGCGTAAATAGCAACAAAAATCGGATTTTAATCTCGGTTTATGAATATGAATTAAATATACATTTGTTTATTTGATTATTTTTGAAAGCTGTGGTATAATTATATGAATATTAGTTTTAGGAGGCTTGCTATGTCCGTATTAAAGAAGTTGAGAAAATTCAAGGTTAAAAATTTCATCCTGCTGACCTTGGCAGGCATTGTTAATGCTATCGGCGTAACTGTGTTTATTGCCCCCGTAAACCTGTATGACAGCGGCATTTCGGGAACATCTATTCTTTTGTCTCAGGTGACACCCGAAAACTTCACACTGTCAATGTTTTTGCTTATCTTAAACGTTCCCCTGTTCCTCTACGGGCTTAAAAGACAGGGCATCGTATTCACTGTTTATGCTATTTATACAGTCAGTATATATTCTGTCTCGGCTTGGCTTATTACAGATGTCTTGCCGATAGATGTCAGCATGGCTTCACCTCTTGCGGGGTCGGATCTTCTGCTTTGCGCTCTTTTCGGTGGCATAATTTCCGGTATCGGTAGCGGTCTTGCCATTCGCTTCGGCGGCGCTATGGACGGCATCGAGGTCATGGCGGTAATTTTCGCAAAGAAGCTCGGCATCTCCGTCGGAACATTTGTCATGATATATAATGTCACTTTATATATTGTATGCGGAATCGTTCTCGGAAGCTGGATACTTCCTCTTTATTCGATAGTCACCTACGCCGCAGGACTTAAAACCATCGACTATATCGTTGAAGGCTTCGACAGAGCCAAATCGGCTATGATAGTCACCGTCAAGCCCGACGATATCAGTGCGGCTGTTTCGGAAACCTTTGAATGTGGAATAACAGTCATGGACGTTAAGGGCTATTATTCGGATTCTCCTAAGACTATGCTTTATGTCGTACTCAACCGCTTTCAGATCGAGACGCTTAAACAGATAGTCGCAGAATTAGATCCGACAGCGTATGTTTCGGTGTCGGAGGTAGCAGACGTTTTCCATCCACGGAAGGAAGCTTTGAAGTCTGCTAAAGCTTCGCCGCGTACCGAAAAAAACAACAATAAAAATGAGAAATAATTAAAATCGGAGTTTGAAATATGGGTAGGATAGAATTAGAAAAGCTTGACAACACAAGAGACCTCGGCGGCTTAGTCACAGCCGACGGAAAACGAATCAAGAGGAAAAAGCTGATAAGAAGCGGAACTCTCATCAAAGCATCGGACAAAGACAAAAAAACGCTGACAGTGGATTACGCACTCAAGACGGTCGTCGATTTCAGAACAGAGGTCGAACGCTCCGAAAAGCCCGACCCCGAGCTTGACGGCGTGAAGTTCATCTTCGATCCGATACTCGAAGTCGGAACATTCGGCGTAACACGGGAAAAAGTCACTTTAAAGGATATGCCGAAAGCGTTTGAGGGCATCACGGAAAATCCTATGTCTTACATGAAAAGAATGTATAGTGAGATAATACTCGACGAACACGCTCAAAAGGGATACGCCATATTTTTCGACACGTTGCTCACGCAGGAAAGCGGCAGTGTTTTGTGGCACTGCTCGGCGGGAAAGGACAGAGTCGGTGTCGGCACGGCACTGCTGTTGACGGTTCTCGGTGTTGACAGAGGCACTATCGTAAACGATTACCTTTTGACAGGAAAATACTGCAAAAAGACAATAAAATTTTTGCATCTCCTCATAGCCTTGTTTGTCAGAAACGACTCCGGCGTATACTTAAAATATCTCATGGACGTCAAACCCGAATATATCCTGTCGGCATTTGAAACGATTGAGAAAAACTACGGCTCGGTCGAAAACTATTTGACACAGACGATGGATTTCAGCCGTGAAAAACAGGAAGCACTCAGGAAAAAATATCTTGAATAACAGGTGACAAAATGGACATAAAAAAGCTTGAAGTTTTTATAAATGCCGTTGACCTCGGAAGCTTGACAAAGGTTGCGGAAATTATGGGATACACTCAATCGGGCATAACGCATATGATAAGCGGACTTGAAAAAGAGCTGGGCTTTCCCCTCCTCGTCAGAAGTCACAGCGGCGTTTTCCCGACCTCCGAGGGTAAAAGGCTCATACCTATTATCAGAACGATGCTCATTCACAGTGAGCAATTCGACAAGGAAGTCTCGATGATAAGGCGAAACAAAAACGACAGCATCAAGGTCTGCGCATACACGAGCATTATAATGCACTGGCTTCCGCATATCATTCGCCGCTTTCACGAAAAGCTCCCCGATGTGTCGGTCGAGATAAGCTCAAGCAGTATTGACGGCGTTTATTCAATGGTCAGCTCCGGTGAAGTCGATATCGCTCTCGCAAGTCGTCAGGATTATCCGAACCTTGAGTTCATTCATCTTCATGATGACCCACTGCTTGCCATTTTGCCGAATAACGATAAGTACGCCCGACTTGACAGCTATCCCATAAAGGAGTTCGACGGTCAGGATTTCATCATGCCGTATTACGGCTTTGACAAGGACATCGTGCGCTTTTTCGAAAAGGACAATGTTCAGCCCGATATAGAGCCGACCTACGTTGACGACCCGACGGTCATATATATGGTCGAGCACGGAATGGGCGTCAGTATCCTTTCCGAGCTTGTTATGCACGGCAACAAGAACGACGTCATATCGCTTCCGATAACGCCGGCGGCTCACAGAGAGCTTGTCATATGCTTAAAGTCAATGAAAGCCGCTTCGGAAAACACAAAAATATTCATAAATTGCGCAAAAGAAGTGGTCGAGGAGCTTTATAACGGACAATAAATCTTCATATATATTTAACTTCCATGCAAAACAGTACAACACTCCATGACAAATTGTCATGGAGTGTTTTGGGTTTATCGGCTTCTCGGCAGTTGTAAAAATCGTGAATTTTATCAAATCAATGCGATTTTTTGTGTATTTTGACTGAAAGTCGAGTCTCATTTTGTATATTTTATGCAAAAGGCTGAAATATTGAAAAACTGTTGACAATTACAAACCGTAATGATATAATCGCTTCAACATAAAAAAGGGGATTCCCTAATAATGTAATCAAAAAAAGAAAGGTCTTGATTTCAATGAAAATCAGAAAGATTCTCGCTATCGTGCTTGCAGCGGCTCTTTGCCTTTGTATGTTTGCAGCTTGCGGCGGTAGCGGCGACACCGGCACAGACTCAACATCGGGTAATTCGGAAAGCACAAGCAACACCGCTGACACATCGAGCAGCGGCAATGCTACCGGCACATTCAATCTCGGCGTTATCGGCCCTCTCACAGGCGATGCGGCTATTTACGGTAACGCAGTCGCTAACGGTGCTAAGATTGCCGTTGACGAGATAAACGCTCTCGGCGGAGTTCAGTTCGAGCTTCGTTCGGAGGACGATGAAGCAGACGGCGAAAAGTCAGTCAACGCTTACAACACTCTCCTTGACTGGGGTATGCAGGTTCTCGTCGGACCGACAACCACAGGCTCGGCTATCTCGGTTTCTTCAAAGGTTTATGAGGACAGAGTATTCGCTATCACTCCGTCGGCATCATCAATTGACGTTATCGACGGCAAGGACAATATGTTCCAGGTTTGCTTCACAGACCCGAACCAGGGTACTGCTTCGGCTGACTACATCAGCGAAAACCTCAAAGACGGCAAGATCGCTATCGTCTACAGAAATGACGACGCATACTCACAGGGTATCCGTGACACATTCGTTGCAGAAGCTAAAGCTAAGGGCCTTGATGTCGTTTATGAAGGCACATTCACTAAGGACACAGCTACAGACTTCTCCGTTCAGCTCACAGCTGCTCAGTCGGAAGGCGCTACAACGGTATTCCTTCCCATCTACTATCAGCCGGCTTCAGTCATTCTCAAGCAGGCTAAGGACATGGGCTATGAGCCGACATTCTTCGGCGTTGACGGTATGGACGGTATTCTCACGATGAAGGGCTTTGATACAAAGCTTGCCGAAGGCGTTATGCTTCTTACTCCGTTCGTTGCCGACGCTCAGGACGACAAGACTCAGAGCTTCGTCAAGAAGTATAAGGACGCTTATGAGGATACACCCAACCAGTTTGCAGCCGATGCATACGATGCAGTATACATCATTTACAACGCTCTCAATGAGGCAGGTTGCACAGGCGACATGAAGGCTGAGGACATCTGCGCTAAACTCGTTGAGGTTATGCCTAAACTCAAGGTTGACGGCTTGACAGGTGAAGCTATGACATGGGATGCAAGCGGTGCAGTTTCAAAGGCACCCAAGGCCATGGTCATCAAAGACGGTGTTTACGTTTCACCCTCTGCTGAATAATACAATATTAAAACTTTGATTTGCAATTCGGCTGCTTGTTTGTATTTCTCCAAGCAGCCGAAATTATTATAACAAACACTACTCCCCTACACGCACAGCTTCAGTGCGTACAAAAAAGAGGTATCTTTATGGAATTTTTATCTTATCTCATAAGCGGTATCAGTTTGGGAAGCGTTTACGCTATCATCGCCCTCGGTTACACGATGGTTTACGGTATCGCTAAGATGCTCAACTTCGCTCACGGCGACGTTATCATGATAGGCGGCTACATATCCTATACCGCTCTGACTTACTTAGGCTGTCCCGGTTGGCTTTCGGTCATCATCGCCATGATCGTCTGTACCGTTCTCGGTGTTCTCATCGAGGGTCTTGCCTACAAGCCGTTAAGACAAGCGCCGTCTCTTGCGGTTCTTATCACGGCTATCGGTGTTTCATATTTCCTTCAGAACACCGCTCTCCTTATTTGGAAGCCCGATCCGATAAGCTATCCGTCTCTCATCGACGGCACTTTCAAGCTCTTTGACGGTCAGCTTTCAATATCGTATGTTTCGGTTTTGACTATCGCCGCTTGTATCGTTATCATGGTGGCTCTGACTTTGTTCACTTCAAAGACGAAGATGGGCAAAGCCATGAGAGCTTGCTCGGAAGATAAGGGTGCGGCTCAGCTCATGGGCATCAACGTCAACCGCACTATTTCGATAACATTCGCTATCGGCTCGGCTCTTGCCGCTGTTGCAGGCGTTTTGCTTTGCTCGTCTTATCCGTCGCTTGTACCCACAACGGGTTCTATGCCGGGTATAAAAGCTTTCACGGCGGCTGTTTTCGGAGGCATAGGCTCTATTCCCGGAGCTTTCCTCGGCGGTATTCTCTTAGGCGTTATCGAGTCTCTCGCCAAGGCTTATATTTCAACTCAGCTTGCAAACTCGATAGTTTTCGCAATGCTTATCGTCGTCCTACTTGTTCGTCCTGCGGGACTTTTGGGCAAATATGTGCCTGAGAAGGTTTAAGGAGGGTACAGCATGAAAAAGTTAAACAAAATCAGCGGCACGGCAAAAAAGGATTATCTTACCTATATCGTTGTCGTTATCGCTTTCATCGTTGTCAGCCTTCTCTCCTCGGCAGGCGTTTTGGGAAGATCCACTCAGGGACTTTTAGTTCCGATCTGTTGCTATATCGTCATGGCTCTCTCGCTTAACCTTACGGTCGGCGTTATGGGTGAGCTCAGCTTAGGTCACGCAGGCTTCATGAGCATAGGCGCTTTCACGGGCGTTATCGTTTCAATGAGCCTTTCGGATATCATTCCGAATGATATCATCAGACTTATACTTGCCATGGTTTTCGGCGCTGTAATAGCCGGTGTTGCCGGATTCCTTATCGGTATCCCCGTTTTGAGACTTCGAGGTGACTATCTGGCTATCGTTACTCTCGCTTTCGGTGAGATCATAAAAGAGCTTATCAACTGTCTCATCGTCGGCTATGACACAAACGGACTTCACATCATCTTCAACTTCAAGGGCGACAAGAGTATCGCCGACTTGAATCTCGTTGAAGGCGGCAGAGCTATCATAAAGGGCGCACAGGGTGCTACGGGAACAAAGACCATCGCTTCCTTTACGGCAGGCTTTATTCTCATATTGATTGCCCTGTTCATAATTCTCAACTTCGTCAGAAGCCGTACGGGCAGAGCTGTTCTCGCTATTCGTGATAACAGAATAGCCGCCGAATCTGTCGGTGTCAACATTATGAAATACAAGATGATCGCATTTGTTATTTCGACCGCTATCGCCGGTGCGGCAGGTGCGCTTTACGGACTTAACTATTCTAACCTTTCGGCGACAAAGTTCGACTTCAACACATCTATACTCGTTCTCGTCTTTGTTGTACTCGGTGGCTTGGGCAATATGCTCGGCTCGATAATCGCCGCAACTGTTCTCTATATTCTTCCCGAGGCATTGCGTGAATTTGCCGATTACAGAATGTTGCTGTACGCCATAGTTCTCATCTTGGTAATGCTCGCTACAAACAGTCCGCAGCTTAAAAATCTTTTCGCAAAGATCATACCGTTTAAAAATAAGAAAGGGGAAAAAGCAGAATGAAAGAGTTTCAAAAGGGCAACATGGTGCCTGTTCCGAGCCATTCGATAATCCCCGAAAGAGATATCAATTCAAAGCCCGTTCTCGAATGTCTTCACCTCGGCGTTGACTTCGGCGGTCTGAGAGCCGTTAACGACTTCAATTTCACAGTCGGCAAGACGGAGATCGCAGGTCTTATCGGCCCTAACGGCGCAGGTAAGACAACGATATTCAACCTTTTAACAAAGGTTTACACCCCGACAAGAGGCACTATCATACTTGACGGAATGGACACCTCCGGCAAAAACACGGTTCAGATAAACAAGATGGGCATTGCCCGTACATTCCAGAATATCCGTCTTTTCTCGGATCTTACGGTTGAGGATAACGTCAAGGTCGGTCTTCACAATCAAGTTAAGTATATGACACCGACAGGCATATTCAGACTTCCCGCATACTGGAAAAAGGAAAAAGAGTTTCACGATAAAGCCATGGAGCTTCTCTCGATTTTCGATATGGAGGATATGAGCGACTGGAAAGCAGGCTCTCTCCCCTACGGCGCTCAAAGACGTCTTGAGATAGTTCGTGCTTTGGCTACTAATCCTAAGCTTCTTCTTCTCGATGAGCCTGCGGCAGGCATGAATCCCAACGAGACAGCCGAGCTTATGGAAAATATCGTCAAGATCAGAGATACATTCAAGATTGCCGTTCTTCTCATTGAGCATGACATGAACCTCGTTATGGGTATTTGCGAGGGTATATGCGTTCTCAACTTCGGTGAGATAATCGCAAAGGGTACTGCCGAGGAAATACAGTCGAATCCCGCAGTTATTGAAGCGTACCTCGGACAGCAAAAGGAGGGCTGAGTAATATGCTTAAAGTTGAAAATATTAACGTTTATTACGGCAGCATTCACGCTATCAAAAATGTCAGCTTCGACGTCAATCAAGGCGAGATAGTCACTCTTATCGGCGCTAACGGCGCAGGAAAAAGCACGACGCTCCAGACGGTTTCGGGTCTGCTTCACTCAAAGACCGGCTCGATAACCTTCCTCGGAGAAAAGCTCGACACTACCCCCGCCCACAAGATCGTCACAAAGGGCATAGCTCATGTTCCCGAGGGAAGAAGAATTTTCCTTCAGATGTCAGTTGAGGAGAATATCCAGATGGGCGCATACACAAGACCTTCAAGCGAATATGACGAGGTCTTAGCTGAGGTCTATGAGCATTTCCCGAGACTTAAAGAGCGCCGCAAGCAGATCGCAGGTACTCTTTCCGGCGGCGAACAGCAGATGCTCGCAATGGGCAGAGCTATGATGAGCAGACCGAAGCTCTTGATGCTCGATGAGCCGTCAATGGGTCTTTCGCCTATCATGGTCGATGAGGTTTTCGACATCATCAAATCATTCCACAATAGCGGAACAACAATACTTCTCGTTGAACAAAACGCAAACAAGTCGCTCGCCATTTCCGACAGAGCTTACGTTCTTGAAAACGGCTCGATAACCCTCACGGGTACGGGCAAGGAGCTTATGGAAAGCGAGGAGATAAAAAAGGCATATCTCGGCGGCTGATAAATCAAGATCTTATACACCCTCTCGGCTTCGGTCGAGAGGGTATTTTATTTTGCGGTATCGACAAATCAATCGCTCTTTTCGGTAGTTTTCACAATTATTTCCGCTAATTTGAAATTTTTTGTAAAAGCTGTTGAATTTTTTTATTCTTATGATATAATCACTGTGGATCGGAAATCAAACCGATACCTTAAAATTTTTAGGAGGAAATCCAAATGAAAAAGATTCTTGCTTTATTGCTTGCAGTTACAATGGTTCTTTTCGCCTTTGCAGCTTGCGGCGGTAACGAGACACCCGACACTACCGATAACAGCGGTAGCTCAAATGTCGATGACACCTCAAAAGCAGATGATGCAAACGCTAACAAGCCCGTCAACTATGACGAAATCAGCGACACTTGCGAATCTGCCGACGGTAAGTATGAGCTTGCATTCGTCACAGACGTAGGTCAGCTCAAGGACAAGTCTTTCAACCAGGGCACATGGGAAGGCCTCAAGAAGTTCGCTTCGGACAACGGCAAGACCTATAAGTATTATCAGCCCGCTAACGGCGACAAGGCTACAGATGATGACCGTTACGACGCTATGAAGGCTGCCGCAGACGCAGGCGCAAAGGTCGTTGTATGCGCAGGCTTCCTTCAGGGTACTGCTCTTGCAAAGGCTGCTAAGGAATACACAGACGTTAAGTTCGTATTCATCGACGGCTCTGCTATCGAGGGTGCTGATAACGTTGCAGCTATCGACTTCCAGGAAGAACAGTCAGGCTACCTTGCAGGTTATGCAGCTGTTAAGGAAGGCTACACAAAGCTCGGCTTCTCGGGCGGCGGCGGCGGAGACAACCCGGCTTGCTGCAGATTCGGCTACGGTTTCGTTCAGGGCGCAGAGGCTGCTGCTAAAGAGCTCAACAAAGAAGTTGACATGAAATACAGCTGGCAGTACGGCGCAGCATTCGGTGCTTCACCGGAGCTTCAGACAATGCTCAACGGTTGGTATTCTAACGGCACAGAGGTCGTATTCTCATGCGGCGGTTCAATGTGTCAGTCAGCTTTCGCAGCTGCATCGGCTAACGACGGCTTCGTTATCGGCGTTGACGTTGACCAGTCATCACAGTCGGAGACAGTTATCACATCAGCTACAAAGGGTATCCGTGAAGGTGTTGCTTTCTCACTTCAGAAGTTCTATGACGACAAGTGGGACGACATCGGCGGCGTTCAGACAACACTCGGTGCTGCTGAAGATGCAGTCGGACTTCCGACAGAAACATGGTCACTCAAGAACTTCAGCATTGATGAGTACAGCAAGCTTCTTGCTTCTCTCAAGGACGGCACGGTTAAGGTTGACAAGGAATACTCAAATCTTGACGCAGCTAAGCTCACAGCCGTTAAGCTCGTTATCGACTGATCAAAGTTTTATACTTAAATTAAGAGGGGCTTTTGCTCCTCTTTTTTGTATGCGGTAAAACCCGCCCGCGAAGCGGGCGGGCTATGAGCTTGCTCGGCTCCGAGCCGAAGGCGAGTGGGCCGACAAGGTCATAGCGGAGAAGGTGCGGCGAGATGAGGGCAGACGTGCGAGCGCGGTAGTCGTGAAACGGCGAAAGTGCTCGCACGTCGGATCGACGTGCTTTTATAAAAATTTTCGTCTCAGCTATTGCAACATCCGATTCTTTGTGTTAAAATAGATGCGTTATAAAACACTGTGATGAAGAGAGTAGGTATCTTCGGTCGGTTTCAGAGAGAGCCGTGTTGCTGTGAGCGGTTCACCGTTTTTGATATTGAAGTTCACTTCGGAGTGGTGCGGCTGAAGCTTTTGTTGTAGGTCGCAACGGCTTATCCCCGTTACGGATACGAGGAGTGTTTGCTTCAGGCAAAAATCAGGGTGGTACCGCGGAGAATTGTGCTTCGTCCCTATTAAGGGGCGGGCTTTTTATTTTTGCCGACATTTACTCACTAATCAAAGTAATCAAACGAAAGGAAGTATTTGATATGAAACAACAGCTTCAAGCGATCAAGGAGCTTGCCGAGCAAGAGCTGTCTCAGGCTCTCGGCAACGCTGATCTTGACGCTCTTAAAGTCAAATTCTTAGGCAAAAAAGGCGAGCTTACCGCAATATTAAAACAGATGGGTAAGCTCTCGGCAGAGGAAAGACCCGTAATAGGTCAGCTGGCTAACGAAATTCGTTCTCAGCTTGAAAATGAGATCGAGGAAAGAAGAAAGCAGCTGAAAGAAAAGGAGCTTGAAATAAAGCTCAAGGAGGAGCGCATCGACGTAACCATGCCCGGTGAAAGACATGAGTTAGGTCACAAGCATCCTCTTTCCATCGTTCTTGATGAGGTTAAGGAAATTTTCCTCGGAATGGGCTTCGATATCGCCACAGGCCCGGAGGTCGAATGGGATTACTATAACTTTGAAGCTCTCAATATTCCTCCCGAGCATCCTGCAAGAGATACACAGGATACATTTTACATCACGGAAAAAATGCTTCTCAGAACTCAGACTTCTCCCGTTCAGATAAGAGTTATGGAGCAGAAGAAGCCGCCTTTGAGAATCATCGCTCCCGGCAGAGTTTACCGTTCGGACTCGGTCGATGCGACTCACTCTCCCCTTTTCCATCAGATAGAGGGTCTCGTTATCGACAAGGGCATCACTATGGGCGACCTCAAAGGCAACCTTGAAGCTTTCGCAAAGAGACTTTACGGCGAACAGACAAAGATCAGACTTCGTCCGCATCACTTCCCGTTCACTGAGCCGTCATGTGAAATCGACGTCAGCTGCTTCAACTGCGGCGGTAAAGGCTGTCCGATGTGTAAGGGTGAAGGCTGGATCGAAATACTCGGCGCCGGAATGGTACACCCCGACGTTCTTCGCAGAGGCAACATTGATCCCGAAGAATACAGTGGCTACGCTTTCGGAATAGGTCTTGAAAGACTTGCTATGTTCAGATTCGATGTTGACGATATGAGACTTTATTATGAAAACGATCTTCGTTTCTTGAGTCAGTTCTAAGGAGGTGCGAAAGAATGAATTTATCTAAAAAATGGTTAAACGATTTTGTTACTATAGATGCAAGCGATAAGGACTTTGCCGAAGCTATAACTATCTCCGGTTCAAAGGTCGAGTCTTTTGAAAAAGAGGGCGAGGAGCTTAAAAACATCGTCGTAGGACGTGTTGATTCACTCGAAAAGCACCCCGATTCCGATCATCTTTGGATATGCTCGATAAATATCGGCAAGGAAGAAAATCTCCAAATCGTTACCGGTGCGCAGAATTTAACCGTCGGTGACGTTGTTCCCGTTGCTCTTGATAACTCAGTCGTACACGGCGGAAAAGAAATCAAAACAGGCAAGCTCAGAGGCGTTGAGAGTTGCGGTATGCTCTGCTCTCTCGGTGAACTCGGCTTAACCGCTCATGACTTCCCTTACGCTATCGAGGATGGTATTTTTGTCCTCGGTGATGACTGCGACAAGACTCTCGGTATGCCGATCCAAGACGCTATCGGTCTCAACGACACGGTGACCGAATTCGAAATCACCTCAAACCGCCCCGACTGTCTTTCCATAATCGGTCTTGCACGAGAGGCGGCGGCGACATATAAGCTTCCGATGAAGAAGCACGAACCTGTTGTTAAGACCTGCGGCGGTGATGTCAATGAAATGCTTTCGGTACGCATTGACAATCCCGAACGCTGTTACAGATATTGCGGCGCTGTTGTTAAGAATGTACGTGTCAAGCCCTCTCCGAGATGGATGAGAGAAAGACTTCGTGCTTGCGGAGTGAGAGCGATAAACAACATTGTCGATATCACAAACTATGTAATGCTCGAATACGGTCAGCCGATGCACGCATTCGATTTACGCTTCTTAAAGGGCAACTCAGTTATTGTCCGCACGGCTGAAAACGGCGAAAAGATAACAACTCTTGACGGTATCGAAAGAGAGCTTAACGATTCGATGCTCGTTATCGCAGACACCGAAAAGCCCGTTGCTGTTGCAGGCGTTATGGGCGGTGAATATTCCGGAATCATGGATGACACCGATACTATAGTATTTGAAAGTGCTTGCTTCAACGGCCCGACGACAAGACTTACAGCCAAAGCTCTCGGTATGCGTACGGAAGCATCGGGAAGATATGAAAAAGAGCTTGATCCTCAAAGCTGTATGCCGGCTCTCATGAGAGCACTTGAGCTTGTTGAAATGCTTGACGCAGGTGACGTTGTCAGCGGTATAGTTGACTGCGACCACTCGGACAAGACACCGAGAACACTTCCGTTTGACTGGGAGTGGGTCAACAGATTCATCGGCATTGATTGCAGCAAAGAAGAACAAAAGCGTATTCTTGAAGCTATCGACTTCAAAATTGAGGACGACAAGATAATTATTCCGTCATTCAGAAACGACATTATCGGCAAGGCTGATGTCAGCGAAGAAATCGCCCGTTTCTACGGCTACGCAAACATTCCCAACAGGCCGTTAGGCGGTGTGGCAAATGGAAAGCTCACCGAGACTCAGCAGCTTGAAAAGCTCATCACCGACACGCTTATCGGATGCGGTCTGACAGAGGTATCGACTTACTCATTTATGAGTCCCAAGGCGTACGACAAAATATGTCTCCCCTCGGACAGCAAGCTTCGTGAATCTATCGTTATTTCAAATCCGCTCGGTGAAGACTCAAGCATCATGAGAACGACCGCTATCCCCTCCTTGCTTGAGGTACTTGCAAGAAACTACAACAACCGCAATCTCACAGCTGAAATTTTCGAGCTTGCGATGCAATATATTCCCAGAGGCACTGAGGAGCTTCCGATTGAAAAGCAGTCTGTTTCTATCGGTATGTACGGCTCAAATGTAAGCTTCTTCACGCTCAAGGGTGTTGTTGAGGAGTTGCTTTACAAGTGCGGTATTGACGAATATGACATTGAGCCTGTCACAGACAACCCGACCTTCCACCCCGGAAGAACGGCGAAGATCACGGTAGACGGCGAGGAGATCGGTATTCTCGGCGAAATCCATCCGACCGTACAGGCAAATTATGATATCGGAACGAGAACCTATGTTGCCGAGATCGACTTCAACTCAATCGAAGCCAAGGGCAACCGCAAGAGAACATACAAGGCATTGCCGAAGTTCCCGGCTTCAAACCGTGACCTTGCTTTCGTTTGCGACAGAGACATTCCTGTTCTCAAATTAGAAAGAATTATCAAGGAGGCTGTCGGCAAGGTACTTGAGAGTATCACGCTGTTTGACGTTTACACCGGCGCTCAGATAGCCGACAACATGAAGAGTGTTGCGTTCAACATCAAGATGAGATCCGCTGAAAGAACACTCACGGATGAAGAAGCCGATGCGGCGATGAAGCGAGCCATCAAGGCGCTTGCCGCTATCGGAATTGAGCTTAGAAAATAAGTTTTCAGCCGCACGTTTCACGTGCGGCTGTTGGTTTGTGCAGGGAGTAGGCCCGTCGGGGCAAAATGTTTCGCCGAAGGCGAAACCGCACAGGCGAAGCCTGTGCGCTTCTTCGCGAAGCGAAGAAGATTTTGCCCCGGCGGCTTCGCACAAACCGAAAAAAGCGCACCACTTACTCCCCAACTATACGCTCTTTCGCCCATTCGTACCATTCAATAAGCTTAAACCTTATCTCATACTTTGAATTCGATGTAACAAGCTCCATGCCGTCGGACGATAAAACATCGTCAAGCTTTGTCTCACCCTGAGCGGCAGGTAAACACATGGGAGGAAACATTACACACCACCAGTTATGCCCCTCCCCTTTTCCGATGATGACCTTGACCGCTTCATATTTTCCGGCAGGTAATGTAACATTGCCGTAAGTCTTCGTAGGAAATCGGCTTTGACCGACTTCAATGCGAACAACGTCATTGCAGCCGTTAACTGCCAAAACCTGCGTTGCCGCTTTTTCAAGCTGTGATATCTCGCTTTCGGCTATGCTCTCGGCTGACGAAACATCGGCGCTGCCCGAAAAAAGCTCAGCTCCCGTTTCAAGAAGCGCATCTCTGACCTTCAGCTTTAACTCTTGATCTGCCTTTGAATCGGAATTTGCTATAACGTGCAAACGCAAAACACTGCTTCTGATATCATCACAGGTCGTTTCGAGCTTCGCCGCCGATGAGATAAATATTGATATTATAAGTCCGAATAAAACCGCCGACTCAAATAAAAGTGATTTTTTGATATGTTCTTTTTTGAAGTTATGTTTCATGATAAAATAACCGCCTTTCAAATTGAGTGTTGGCGGTTATTTTGCTTCTTATACAATTATTTTATCAAGCTTGTTCCTCAATAAATATATGAGCGCCGTCACGGGAATACATAACAAAAACCACAGTACGCTGAACTTTAAGCATATCTGTCCGAAAAGGTTTAGAAATTTGCTTGAGTAGTCCCATACGCCCATGTGAAATGTGTAATTGACTATCATTCCGACTGCGAATTCGTACCCCGTGATGACTGCCGAGCCTATGAGACATCTGAGAAATAAGCTTTTAAGCTTAATGTGAGTGTTTATATAATAAAGTGTGCAAAACACAGCGCCGCCCGTCAGCGTCATTGTCCAATGAGTGTATTGCCTTACTATAACTTCTATGAGGCTGTATGCGATAGCGCCGATTCCGAAAATGATTATATATTTTTTAACAGTCGTCAGCATTCCGTCCTCCATTTATTCAATTATCCTCATGGCTATCATGGCTTATTTGATGCTAAATATTTAATTAAATTTGTTGATAAATCTTACCTGTCATGTTATACTAACAGTAACTAATGTTTTTCAAAGGTGATGAGATGAACCGAAAACATAAGAACCATAGGCGTATCTCGCTTCACAAACGGTTTTCGCTTTATAACTTCGCTTCGGCAATAATTCCCGTTGTGCTTGCGATTTTGATAACCGCCGCTATGATGATAGCCATTGTCAGAATGGTATCCATCGGCACGGACAAGCAATCGGTCGTTAGCGATTCGAGAAGTGTTGTCACAAGCTATAACTGCCAGTATAATTTGAGACTTATCGAAAAAAAGGTATTGAACAATCCCGATAATTTCACTGAAACCGGCTCATTCAAAAGAGCTTGCAAGCGTATGGAGAGATATAACATCGCCGTCTGTGTGATGTCCGATTCCAAAATCTGCTACATAACCGACAGCTATGATAATGAGGACTTCTTGTCTGCCTGTGAGGAGTACGAGACAGACTTATCGGATTTTGTATATTATGACGACAGCTCAATTGTCATCAAAGACACTATTGTCGCCGATAACGGCGCTCGCTATCAAATAATCTTCATGAATATCAGCGAAAACGCAGAAGAATTGACTTCGATATTGTATACACTTTATAAGTTTTCCGATGCGACATTCTTTGTTCTTTTGGTAGCCTTTATAGCGATAGCCGCAGCGGCAGATGTTGCTATTGTCAAGTCGCTGACACTTTCCATAATGAAGCCTATCGAGAGCTTGAGCAAAGCTGCCGATAAAATAAAAGACGGTATCCTCGATGAGCCTGTTGAGATAGATGAAAAAACAGAGGAGTTTCATGACCTGTGTACGGACTTTGACAATATGCGTATTGAGCTTAAAAAGTCTATTGAGATAAGGCAGGAGTATGAGCGAGACAAGAAAAACACATATGCGGGCCTCAGTCATGACGCAAGAACAGCTATGACTACTATAAAGGGGTATTCACAGGGACTTCTTGACGGTGTCGCAAACACACCCGAAAAACAGAAGAGATATATAAACGCTATTTGCAACTCAACGCATACCCTTGAAAAGCTTATGGATGCGCTGACGGAGATCACCGATCTTGAGGGCGAAAATGTTTCTTTCAAGCTTCATGAGCATGATATGTATTCCCTGCTCAATAAGTGGTATGGCGAGTCACGTCAGCTGCTTGAAGAAAGAAAAATACATTTGAGCTTCACATATAGCTGTGACAGACGTGTATTTTGTAAGATAGACACCTTCCAATGTGAGCGTGTTATAGATAATCTTCTCAGTAATTCATTGAAATATAAAAAGCCCGATAAGGAATACGTCAATATATCGGTCATGGCTAAAATAAACGCCGACCATATGTTTGAGCTGATTCTCTCGGACGACGGTATGGGTATCCGCCCCGACGAAGCGGACAAGATATTCGACCGCTTTTACAGAAGCGACGCAGCAAGGTCAAACGTACAAAACGGAAGCGGTATCGGCTTGACACTCGTTAAGCAAATAGTGCTTCGTCACAACGGAAAAGTTTCAGCCTACGGAGAATTGGGCAAAGGACTTACAATTGTCTTGCAACTTCCGATAACTGCAATTAAGGAGATTTAAAATGGATAAGAAAATACTTATAATCGAGGACGACGAATATATAGCCAATCTTGAAAGTGACTACCTCGAAATTAACGGCTATAAATCTATGGTCTACAACGACGGACAAGAGGGTCTGAAGGCCGCTCTCACCGGAGATTATCAGCTGATAATCCTCGACCTCATGCTCCCCGAAACAGATGGCTTTGAGATCTGCGAAAAAATCAGAGAGAGCATGGACACGCCGATAATCATGGTCACCGCCAAAAAGGACGAGATAGACAAGGTCAAAGGCTTCGGTCTCGGCATTGATGACTATGTTGTCAAGCCGTTCAATCCCTCCGAGCTTGTCGCAAGAGTCAGCGCTCACATCGCAAGATATAAGCGACTGACGGAAAAAGCAACGGGCATACCCGAGGACACGTTCACCGTCGGCGAGCTGACTATTGACAAGGTGTCAAGACGTGTCTTCGTTTCGGACAGGGAGGTCACGTTCACTCACAAGGAGTTTGATCTTCTCACCTATCTCGCCACCCACCCGAATGTCGTTTTCAGCAAGGACGCTCTCTTTGACAAGATCTGGGGACTTGATGCTATCGGCGAAACCTCGACTGTCACCGTTCATATTAACCGCATAAGAGAAAAAATCGAGGACGACTCCTCAAATCCGAAATATATAGAGACCGTTTGGGGCGTCGGCTACAGGTTCAAGGTGTCCGACTGACAGGTACGGGCAAGTATGATGTCAAATAAGCTTTAATCTCGAATTGAAAGGTTTAGCAATATGAGAGAAAACAAGAAATTACATACGGGTGAAATATACTTCCCCGAGGATGAAGAAATACTTATTGAACAAAGAAAGTGTCTTGAGAAATTATATGATTTCAACATGACACGTCCGAGTGAGCTTGATAAGCGTGAAGAAATGCTCAAGGATATGTTTGCGGAGATCGGCGAGGGCTGTTATGTTGAACCGCCGCTTCACTCAAACTTCGGCGGAAAGAATATACATTTCGGCAAGAACGTCTATGCCAATTTCAATCTGACTTGCGTTGATGACACCGATATTTTTGTCGGCGACTATACAATGATAGGTCCTAATGTGACACTCGCCACGGCAGGACACCCTATTCTCCCCGAGCTTCGTGAAAAGGCATATCAGTTTAACATACCCGTTCATATCGGAAAAAACTGTTGGCTCGGCGCAGGCGTTATAGTGCTTCCGGGCATCAGTATCGGTGACAATTCCGTCATAGGCGCAGGCAGTGTCGTCACAAAGGATATACCGCCGAATGTTGTCGCTGTCGGTAATCCTTGCCATGTGCTTCGTGAAATAAGCGAACATGACAGAGAGTTCTACTTTAAGGACAGAAGAATACCGAAAGAGATGTTAGAATCCGATTCATAATCAAACACAGAAGCATATTGTGTTGCGTAAAGCAGCTACACAGTATGCTTTTTATATTTAAGTGACTATTGACAAACTGTTAAACTTTCGTTAATATATATATTTGTAAGCACTAACGCTGAATTTGAAGTCGATTTTAATGCTTAAGCATTGAAGCATATCCGAAATTGATTTGTTTCGGATAAATGCCGCAGAACGCCGAAAATACGCCGTTTTAGGCGATTTCGGATTTGGCTTCACTGCTTAAAGAACGGGGGCTTAAATATGAATGAAATGACTGTGTCATCGCCGAAACTCGGCAATGCACAAAGAAAAATATTTTCGGCATACCTACAGCTCATTGAAGAAAAAAGTATTGATAAGATAACGGTATCCGAGATTTGTGAAATAGCAAATATCAATCGCTCGACATTTTATCGTCACTATTATGACATTTACGACCTTGACGAAAAGATCGAAACTTATTTTCTCAACTCTTTTATAGCGTTTGGCTCTATGTATAATTTCGGACTTTCGGCTGAAGATGTTGAGGCTTCATATTTATATTTTAAACGCTTCGACTCTCAAGCGCTTGACCGTGAGCTTTTGACTGCAATACAAAAGCATCTGAACACAAACCGCAAATTCGCCGAAACAGCATTTAAGAATCTGATTGAAACTGTTCCGACTTATTTAGATGAAGAATGGCGAAACAACAAAACCGTAAACAATATTCTGAAATTTATAATTAACGGAGCTATATATTATTTTTTAGCTAACAACACAGAAGAACTCAGCTATGAGGTATACTGTGAGCTTGTTAAGATAGCAAGCTACATAATCTATACGTTTCTTGATAAATTAAGAAACGATTCAAAGCTGTCTGCACCGACGGTAAAAAGTGACGATCCGATAATTCCGACACAAAAGCGTGAACGGCTCAGTGTTATGAAAACCAAGAGAAGCCTCAGAAACACTTTCGTTGAGCTTTGCCGCAAGAAGGATATCGAAAAAATAACGGTTTCCGAGCTTTGCGAAAAAGCCGAGGTCAGCCATTCGACATTTTATAATCACTATAAATCTATACCCGATTTTGTCGAAAGCGTTCAAAATGAAATAGTTGAAGTCGGTGTCAAAATAGGCTTCGGTCTTTATCGCTCACTTGATAACGGAGTTCTTGACATATCCGAGCTGTCAACCTTTATCGGCATATGTAAAAAGCTGATGAACGGTTTAAGCGGCTTTGACAATTTGTTTTTGCGATTTCCGAAAGAGTTCTCCGAAAAGTTTTACGGTTACATCTCAGAAACATATGACTGTCGCTTTGACAGACGCATAACCTTTGAGCTGATATGCTACTGCGCTTACTTCTCGATATTCCAATCCTGCGACGGAGAAAATATGTCGCTTGAGACAGCGTTTGAGCTTGCTTATAACATGGTCATCTGTCTGTTTCACAGAAAATCCGACGAAGAATAACTCGTATTTCACCCTTGCCGATTTTAGTCGGTGAGGGTATCTCTTTGTCTGAAATTGTGAATACGGAGTTAACTATTCATGCAACAAAAGTTCCGTTTTTGTCCAATATTATATTTGCACAAAAACTTTGTACGTTGACCATATTTTTTGTGGAAATTATAATAGAATCGCTTGATAATGCGGTGACTTGCTATGCGAGATCGCAATTCATCCGCTTATCACATTCGAACGTACCACAAATTATAAGGAGGTAATTTAATAATGAAGAAGGTACTTTCAATCATTCTTGCAGCGGTTATGATGCTTTGCATTCTCCCCGTTTCGAGCTTCGCCGCTGACTACACTCCCGCAACAGGCTATGCCGCATACGACAGCGACAAAGTAGCAGCCGGCGACGCTGACTATATCGCTTCTCTTTCGGTTGACCAGATTGCAGGCATTATTCTCGACTATGTTGACGCTTATCTTGCAGGCGTTGACGTAAGCATCAACTATGAGGGCTTCGAAATCAGCACTCTCGATATGCTTGATGTTAATTCACTTACAAATTGGGCTTATGAAGCTATCAACGGCGATCTTCTCGGCGGTGACTTCGATAAGCTTGATGCAAAAGCTCTCAGCGGTCTTTCAAGAGACGGCGGTGATGTGAATTATATCTACGGTATGATCGGCTTTATTTCTGATAACGCCGACTACTTCGGAAAGATATTCTCATGGGACAACACAGACGAGACCTTCGACTGTGGCAAGGTCGGCGAATATCTCATGACTCTCAACGAGGGTGACGAGGGATACGACGCCAGAGTTTTCTATGAAAACTATATTCTTTCCAACGACCTTCAAGCCGCTTTCACATCTGAAATCGCTCGTGAAATGGGTTACACGGTAGCCGAGGGCGAAACCTTGGATGAGACTATCGGCAACGGTATCATAAATTGGGTTGCAGGTCTGTTAAAAGATGCGGGTCTTCTTTCAGACGCAGGGGTTACTGCTCTCAAGGCTTATGATCTTAGAACAGAGGATATTTATTATCATCTGAAGAATCTTGTCGCTCTCCTTCAAAGCGACAATGAAGTAGCTGAAAAGACATACTTCACATTCTATCTTGATTCTATCATCAGAACGGCTCTCAAGACCGCTCTCGGCTTCTCACCGGTCGTTGGCACAGCTGACGCTTCTGCCGCTGTTATAGCCGAATTTAAAGCAACTTATGAAGATCTCGCAATGCTTTACACAGTTTCGGGCGGCACTGTAAATTACAGAGCAGCTGACGGCGCTTATTATCAGTTCGTTATAGCCGAGGATGCGACAATCGCTTCCGCTAAGGCTCTCACTTGGGAAAATTCTCTCGGCTTCGACTTTGAGCTTCCCGTTGTTGACATCTTCACAGGCGCAAACGACAGACTCGTTAAGGAATACAAGCCGACATCAACAAATGTTGACGACTATAAGCCGACTGTTTATACTCAGTATGCGGCTCAGATTCCTGCAGAGCTTAAAGAAAACATCACAGTTTCAGCTGACGCTGTTCCCACAGAATACGCTAACATCATTTCAACAGCCGATGCTATCGCTATGCAGGACTACCTCAAGGTATTCGTAAAGCAGGGCGACGACGTTAAGCTCAACACAACTATCTCTTTTGAAGAAGTTGAAACGTACGCAGAAGCTCAGGCTCTCGAGATGGCTCAGCAGGCAGCCGCAAGCTTCAGCGGTATGGTAAATGTTGACGGTGTTGACATCACTCTCGGATACACCGGTTATGCTACAGACGATGAGTTTGTATGCGTTGTTGACGCAACAGCCGTAGTTACTCTTTCCGGCTCAATGGCATCTTTCGCTCAAAGCACTGTTGACTCCATGGTAGCCGATATGCTTAAAGATCCTATCGCCACTGTTGTTATGGATAATCTCAGCGGCAGCGACACGGATATTTCAGGTCTTGTTGATCTCGCTAACTTCATCGACACTGATTTCGCAGTTGATATGGGCGTTATCGACTTCGCAGGCAACTATGACAGATATAACGGCGTTTTCGGTCAGGTAAACAGAGTTCTCTGCGACCTTCTCGATATGCTCCTCACAGATGAGGGCTATGAAGATCTCGCTTTAACAGAGGGCGGCAACGAAAATCTCACAGCTAACCTTGAAAAGCTTTGCGAGAAAGCAAGCGCTCTTCTCAGCGCCGCAAAGCAGGTTATCAGCGGTGAAGAATTCAAAGCTCTCGTTGACAGCATGAACATCAGCGATCTTTTCGCTTCTTCACACGGCTTCAATGCCGATATGATCTACAACCTTGACTTCTCAAGCGTTGAAAATCTCTATGTATGCGCTATAAGACTTGGCTGTGACTTCCTCGACGATGAACAGCCCGGCGTACTTCACGACATTCATATGCTCGTTGAAGATCTCGGCACTCTTGATGCAATGGCTGTTGCAGTTGTTGATTACGCACTTGCAAAGGTCATCGGCTCACTTGAGGGCTTCGGCTACACTTACACTCCGGTCGGCGCTGTTGCCGATGATGTTGACGCTAAGAACGTTATCATGACAAAGCTTGTTGACATCGCTTACTACGCTGTCAACGATTGGGGCACAGCAAAGGTCAATTCTATAATCAACGATTGTGTCGCTAAGCTTAACGCAAAGCTTGAAGAAGACCTTCTTCCGACAGTTGACTTCAAGTTCGGTGTCACAAAGGGCGCTGATTGGGAGGCTACTCTCACGGCTATGGTTGACAGAATCATTGAGCTTGCAGACGGTATTCTTATCTGTGCAGCTGACATTGATACCAATGCAGACACATTCGATAAGATCTCCGTAATCGCAAACGCCGTTCTTCCTATCGGCTCATTCTTCTCAAATTGCAAGAGCAACGGCTATGCTGTTGACGTTAAGCATATCGTGAACGACGTTATCTTCACAGATGCACTCGCAGGCGATATGGACGGACTTCTTAGCCTTGCCGAAACATCGGTAAAGACCGAGGATGTTGCAGACGGTGTAAGCGTAACTTATGCACTCATCAAGGCTCTTGATAAGGCTGTTGATTCAGTTCTTCCCGGTACGGTTTCAGCTGAGCTTTACACCGAGTCACTCACAGTTCAAGATGTATTCACATCATCACTCAGCGCTCAGGGTATCGGCTCAAGAGCAATAAAGGCTCTTAACAGCGTTAAGACCGACCTTGTTCCCGCAGTTCTCAGTCTCCTCAGAGAAAGCGGAGCACTCTCTCAGCTTGTATTCGCAGACTGCGCTCATGCAAACACAGTTGACGTTGTGGCTATACCTGCTACCTGTATCCTCACAGGCTACACAGCAGGTACAAGATGTAAGGATTGCGGCAAGTGGCTTTCGGGTCATGAAGCAACAACCGAAAACGCTATTCACGCCGGTCCTATTATAAACATAGCCAAAGAAGATGCTACTTGCACAAAAGACGGACACACAGCCGGCACTAAGTGTTCAGCTTGCGGTGACGTTCTTTCGGGCAACGAAGTCATCAAGGCTACAGGTCACGACTACGGCGCTTGGACAACAGGCAAAGCTTCCACCTGCACTAAGGCAGGCTATGAGACAAGAGCTTGCGCTTGCGGCGATGTTCAAAAGAGAGACCTTCCTCTTGCGGCTCACAATCCGGTAACAGTTCCCGGTTACGATGCAACCTGCACATCAAACGGCTTGACATCGGGCACATCATGCTCAAATTGCGGAACAGTTATAGATGCTCAGCAGGTTATCCCCGCAACAGGTCACACCGATGCAAACGGTGACAACGCATGTGACACTTGCGGCAGCACCATCAAGCAGCCGAGCTTCTTTGACAGAATCAGAGCCTTCTTCCAGAACATCATCAACTGGTTCAAGAATCTTTTTAAATAAGAAGCTTTCATAAGCTCCTAAGTCTTTCAACAAATCGGCGGACACCTTCGGGTGTCCGCCGATTTGATATAGCTGACGGGAGTCGGCTTAAATATAAAAAAATCCGCCTATCAGTTTTGATAAGCGGATATGTTTTTATGATGACGGTGATACGATATAGGGATTTATTGCTCCCGCCACCGCTGCTATGGGCATTGACTGAAGAATAACTCTGCCGGGGCCTGTGATAACGGTATTGAATACGCCCTCTCCACCGAACAGCATATTCTTAACACCCGGTATTGACACTACGTCCATACTGCAAGTGACGTCCATTGCGGCAAGGTAACCTGTGTCAACGACTAATTGCTGACCTGCGGCAAGATCATATTCTATAGCCGTTCCGTCGATTTCGATAAACGCTGTGCCGTTGCCTGCAAGCTTCTGCATGATGAAGCCCTCGCCTCCGAAGAATCCGGCTTTAAAGCGCTTTTGGAAGAACACCGAAAGCTCTACGCCGACTTCACCGGCAAGATATGAGCTTTTCTGAACGATCATCGGTCTGTCGGGTGTGATATTCAAAGCTCGGATAGATCCGGGGAAGCTTGAAGCGAAAGCTATCATTCCGGGTCCGCCCTGTGATGTATAAACATTTTGGAACATTCCTTCGCCTGAAAAAACTCTGCCGAGGACTTTCTTTAAGCCGCCGTTGCTCGACGTCTCCATCTTCATGTTGGGGCTCATCCAGCTCATGCTTCCTCGCTCAGTTATCATTTTTTCTCCGTCTCCAAGCTCGCAAGTAACGACCGGAAGCGGTGTTCCTTCGATTCTGTATTGCATAATGTCTCTCCTTTCATTCGACCCTTTGGTCGATTTTATTCTACTACATTTCGTGAAATCTGTCAACTGAAATGCACAGCCGAAAGAGTATTTCTATAAATTTTAGATTCACTTTCCCCCGATATAAAATTTTGCGGTACGAGCAATGCTTACCCGTACCGCAAAAGACATCTCGAATTATCGGTTTTCAATGTTGGGAAGCTTTTTGAAGCTCTCCTCAAGCTCATCGTCTGTGGGAATGTAATCGCTCATTTTTCCGTCGTGGAACTTCTCATATGCGAACATATCAAAATATCCCGTGCCGGTCAAGCCGAAGACGATCGTTTTTTCTTCGCCCGTCTCCTTGCACTTCATCGCTTCGTCAATTGCGACCTTGATCGCATGGCTGCTCTCCGGAGCGGGAAGAATTCCCTCGATTCTCGCAAAGTACTCAGCCGCCTCAAACACCGACGTCTGCGGAACGGAGACAGCCTCCATGTAGCCGTCGTGATAAAGCTGTGAAAGAGTCGAGCTCATGCCGTGGTAGCGAAGTCCGCCTGCGTGATTCGGAGCCGGAATGAAGCCGCTGCCTAGGGTGTACATCTTAGCAAGCGGACAAACCTTTCCGGTGTCACAATAGTCATAGGCGAATTTTCCAC
Organism: uncultured Faecalibacterium sp.; assembly: GCA_964480405.1. GTDB lineage: Bacteria > Bacillota > Clostridia > Oscillospirales > Acutalibacteraceae > UBA6857. The sequence continues at coordinate 45,187 of CAYZOU010000001.1, forward strand.
GGGTAAAGCTCGGACATGAAGCCGGCTCAACGGCGATAATTCTATAGTCTGCCTTGCCTAAAATCTTGTCACGCATAAACGGTGCGATAAGTCCGCCCAGATTCGAGCCGCCGCCTGCGCAACCGATAACAATATCGGGGGTCACGCCGTATTTGTCAAGTGCCGCCTGAGTTTCAAGTCCGATAACCGACTGATGAAGCATGACCTGATTGAGAACGCTTCCCAAAACATAGCGATAGCCCTCCGTCTTTGTCGCCATCTCGACAGCTTCGGATATCGCACAGCCGAGACTGCCGCCCGTGCCGGGATGCTCCGAAAGTATTTTCTTTCCGACCTCGGTGTCCATTGACGGCGACGGTGTTACCGATGCGCCGTATGTGCGCATAACTTCACGTCTGAACGGCTTTTGCTCATACGAAACCTTGACCATATAGACCTTGCAGTCGAGTCCGAAATATGAGCAAGCCATCGAAAGTGCCGTGCCCCACTGACCTGCGCCTGTTTCGGTCGTTACGCCTTTAAGCCCCTGTTCCTTTGCGTAGTACGCTTGAGCGATTGCTGAATTGAGCTTATGACTTCCGCTTGTGTTGTTGCCTTCAAATTTATAGTAAATCTTCGCCGGTGTGCCCAGCTTCTTCTCGAGACAGTAAGCTCTGACAAGCGGTGACGGACGGTACATCTTATAGAAATCACGGATCTCCTGAGGAATCGGGAAATACGCTGTGGTGTCGTCAAGCTCCTGCTTGATAAGCTCGTCGCAGAACACGCCTTTAAGACCGTCGGCGCTCATCGGCTCATGCGTTTCGGGATCTAAAAGCGGAGCCGGTTTGTTTTTCATGTCGGCTCTGAGATTATACCAATACTTCGGCATCTCATTTTCTTCAAGGTAGATTTTGTAAGGGATTTTTTTCTCAGACATAGTAATGTCTCCTTTCTTTCGGGGACAGAATATAAAAACTCCTGTCCCACAACAAATTAAATAATTTGCCGGGACAGGAGTAATAATTCCTGCGGTGCCACCCTGCTTGACACAATATTTTGTGCCCACTCAGCACGTACATATATACGCCGACTTTTGATCACGGAGAGCTTACTCCGTCGCACATACTCCGAAAAAATTCGTTTCCGATTGCCCTTGGAAGTCCATTCGGTCTTTTCTTATTCTGTCGCAATCTCACCGTAAGCGACTCTCTTTGAGAACAGTGTTAAGACCTACTCACTCTTCCTCAACGGTTTTGATTATTATAATACTTGAAAATTTGATTGTCAAGTATTTTTCGTCAAAAAAATCTTTGGATTGCTTAGAAATTGATAACGCCCAAATGCTCAAGGAGTATCTTGAGTCCCATTAAAATGAGTATAACGCCGCCTGCGATCTCGGCTTTGCTCTTATATTTTAATCCGAAGATATTACCGACCTTGAGTCCGACAGCCGAAAGAGCGAACGTTATCACTCCGATAAAGCTGACGGCGGCGACGATATTGACATCGGGTAAAAGAGCGAAGGTTATACCGACAGCTAAAGCATCAATGCTTGTTGCGACCGCAAGAACGATCATCGTCTTAAATGAAAATGACGGATCGACGTCGTCGTCTTCATTCTTGATGCCTTCTACAAGCATATTTCCACCGATAATCGAGAGCAAGACGAATGCGACCCAGTGATCGACCGCCACTATGTATTGCTCAAAGGTTGAGCCTAAAAAATAGCCTATCAATGGCATAAGCGCCTGAAATCCACCGAACCAAGCGCCAATCAAGAGGTAATGCTTAGTCATCAGCTTTTGAGTCGAAAGTCCCTTGCAGACAGAAACGGCGAATGCATCCATTGAAAGTCCGAGCGCAATCAGTAGCAATTCTAAAATTCCCATAAGTTTTCCTCCAAAAAAATAATCAGATACTTACCGTACCTGAAAACAAAAATGAAATTCAAGCACAGCAAAGCTATACTTGAGTCTCGCTATTTAAGACAAGCCAGATGCTAACGCACCAGTATGTTGACTTGCCACTTGAATAATCAAGCCATCTACTCCCTCAATTTATATTATAATATCATATGTTTTTGGAAATGTCAAGGGAAGCCCGCCCGCGAAGCGGGCGGAGCGATGAAATCGTGCACCCCGAGCGACAGCGAGTGGGTGCCGATTTCATCGCTGAGGAACCGGCAAGAAAATGAAACTTGCGTTGAGGAGGAAATTTCCCGTATAATCTGAGCAGCCTCCGCAATTCGCACAAAATCCAAGTCTAATCAGCGGGGCGAGAGCTTGGCACCCACTCGCTGACGCTCGGGGTACGCACGCTCTCGCCTACCGCCTGCTTCGCAGGCGGCATAAACCAAAATAGCCGCCAACAATAAATCGGCAGCCATTTTGTAAGTAATGAAAAAAACATTAAAGAAATAAGCAATCTTTAGGTGTAGCGGCATCATGCGATTAACATAATGCCGCTTTAACGGGCCGAGTTATCAACCCGAATGATAGGCTTTATGAAAGTATGGCTCTGTCGTTTGCAAATTCATTGCCGCAGGCACGTGTGAACATTTCAAGAAGATCAGTTACAGTGAGCTTTTGTTTATCCTCACCCGATACGTCAACGACGATTTTTCCGTCGTGGAGCATGATAAGTCTGTTGCCGTATTTGATAGCATCTTTCATGTTGTGAGTTATCATGAGCGTCATGAGGTTATCCTCTTTGACTATCTTATCCGTGATCTCCATGACCTTTGCGGCGGTTTTTGGATCGAGCGCCGCCGTATGCTCGTCAAGTAAGAGAAGCTTCGGCTTTTGGAGAGTCGCCATGAGAAGTGTCAACGCCTGTCGCTGTCCGCCGGAAAGAGTTCCGACTTTAGCTGAGAGCCGTTCTTCAAGTCCGAGTCCCAGCTCCTTGAGCCTTTCCTTGTAATCCTCACGCTCGCTTTTGAGGATACCCGGTCGGAGTGTTCGGCGCTTTCCACGTCTTACGGCGAGTGCGAGATTTTCCTCTATCTGCATTCCTGCCGCCGTACCCATCATGGGATCTTGATAAACTCTTCCGAGATATTTCGCTCTTTTATGCTCGGGGAGTGACGTGACATCTATTCCGTCGAGCGTAATTTTGCCCGAATCCGGAAGCCATGCGCCACATATTGCGTTGAGCATCGTGCTTTTGCCTGCGCCGTTTCCGCCGATAACGGTGACAAAATCTCCGTCTTTTATTGTCAATGATAAGCCGTTGAGTGCGACTTTTTCATCAATCGTTCCGGGATTGAAAACCTTTGTGACGTTCGTCATTTCAAGCATTGTTTGTCTCCCCTTTCGGCATTTTTACGTTTTTCGATGCTTTGTGTGAAGCTGTGACTTTATTTTTTATATAAGGTACGCCGAGGAATACTGCGACGACGAGAGCCGAGAGCATCTTCAGCAGGTCTGTATCAAATCCGAGGAATATAATGACCTGGTATACGATGTAGTATACTACCGCTCCGACGGCAACTCCCGTGAGTCTGACCGCAAAGTTCGTCGAGATCCTCTTGACTATTGCTTCTCCGATAACAACAGCGGCAAGTCCGATAACGACTGCGCCTCTGCCCATATTTATATCCGTAAACCCCTGGTATTGGCAAAGAAGTGCGCCCGAAAGAGCGACCATTGCGTTTGAAAGCGCAAGTCCGATTATCTTCGTTAAGTTGGTGTTTATGCCTTGAGCTCGGCTCATCACTTCATTTGAGCCTGTCGCTCTTATTGAACAGCCGATCTCCGTTCCGAAGAACATATAAAGCAAAGCTACAACCGCCGCTGTTATAACGGCAAGTATGATTATTGCACTCGGAATATTCATCTGAGTTAAAATAACCGAGTTGCTTCTTGCCGACAGTGCTTGGTTGGACGTACCTAATATTTTAAGGTTGACCGACCACAAAATCATCTGTGTGAGTATTCCCGAAAGAATAGCAGGTATTCCGAGTACGATATAAAGCAGACCCGTGACCATTCCCGCAAGAGCGCCGGCAATGACCGCAACTAATATCGACAATATCGGATTGCAGCCCGAAACTATCATCATCGTGCATACCGCCGCACCTGTGCAGATCGTGCCGTCAACTGTGAGGTCGGCGATGTCGAGTATTCTGTATGTCAAATAAATTCCGATTGCCGCAATGCCCCAAACAAGACCCTGAGCGATTGCGCCCGGCAAAGCTGAAAGTAAACCTATCATTTTTTACACCTATCCTTAATTTGTCTGCGTAAGGACGGCTTGCGCCCTTACGCTCGTTTTTTTCTGAACTTAGCTTAATGCTTCGTATCCCTCGGGAGCGGCTATGCCTAACTCCTCGCAAATGGTCGGGTTGTACATCTTAACTGCGCTTACATATTCAATCGGCATCTCCGAGATGTCAGCTTCGCCCTTGAGAATTTTCGCTGCCATTTCGCCTGTCTTGTAGCCGAGCTCATAGTAGCTGATTGAGAGTGTTGCTATACCGCAGCCCTTGCAAATTCCGCCCTCGCCTGCGATTACGGGAGTTTTTGCCGACTTGACTATGTTGCCGATCGTCTCGACACAAGATGCTGCCGTGTTATCTGTCGGGATGTAAATTACGTCGCTGTCAGCCGCCGCCTTTGTTGTTACGGATGCGACATCGTTTGAGTCGCTGAATGAGTAGCGTACGCACTTGAGGCCCTTAGATGTCAGGTATTCCTCAACAACGTCTATCTGGTATGCTGAGTTGTCCTCAGCCGAGCAGTAGAGAAGTCCGACCGTCTTAGCGTCGGGAACAAGCTCCATGAGCATATCAGCCTGTTCGCTTAAAGGAGCGAGGTCCGATGTACCGGAAACATTTCCGCCGACTGTTCCGCTGAAATTGTCAAGCTTAAGAGCCGCACCGTATTCGGTGATTGAAGTTCCGAGAATGGGGATCGTCTGTGTTGCGTTGTATGCCGCCTGGAGAGCCGCTGTTCCGTTCGACATGATGAGATCAACCTTCTTTGTGACGAATGAGTTGACTATGGTCGAGCAGGTGTTCGGATCGCCCTGAGCGTTCTGTGTGTCGAAATTAACATTTTCTTCGCCGAGAGCATCAATAAGTGCTGTCTTAAAGCCTTCGGTTGCTGAGTCGAGAGCTTCATGCTGAACGAGCTGACAAATGCCTATGTTATAGACTTTGCTTTCGTTGCCTTGACAGCCTGTTAAAACTGCAAGCATTGTGATTACGAGTGCGACCGCTACGACGGCGGCTGTGAGTTTGCGATGGTTTTTCATTTTGAGTTACCTCCAATAAATATTTTTTCGGGATTGCGCCTTATGAACGCATCCGTACCGATGCAAAAAATTAATGCCGTACGGACTTGCGGTCCATACGGCATTCTTATTACAATCCTGTTATCCGAAAATCAGATCAAACATTGTATTAAGCTTCGTTCCGTTTGTGGGCATCACAAATCGCTTCTACTTTTTTGTCATTAAAAAAGTAAAAGTAATAAAATCGATATGCCTTTACAAAACGAATCGAGTTCATGTTTGCTTATCTCCTCTCCGGAATTTGTCCAAAGTATAGCACCGAAAAAACGGAAAGTCAACAACTTTTTCAAACTTTTTATCGCTTTAAAGTGATTTCGTTAAAACTGCACAATTACAGTCTCGCTTTAAAGTGGTAAAATGTGCAAAATTTCGGTAGCGAGCGAAGCGAGCGTAACGGCGACGGCTTGCGTACCCCCGAGCGCTCGCCGAAGGCGTAGGGCGAGCGGGGTGCCAAGGCGGCGCCCCGCTGATTTGTCTTGAATTTATATGCCGCTTTGAAGGCTGTAGAAACGAAAGCTTCAAAACAGCACTTAATTTGACTTCCCGATACAATTCAGTTTTTCAAAGCCTTACCGTCAAAACTCAACTGCTTATAAGTCTTAATAATAATGACAAGAGAGATAACCGCCGTAAGCACATCGGATACGGGCATAGAATAAAGCACGCCGTCTAAACCGAAAAACAGCGGAAGCAAGAGAGCAAAACCTACTCCGAACACTATCTCACGAACCATCGACAGCATAGTTGATTCGACCGCCTTTCCCATAGCTTGCAAGAATATAAATGTCGCCTTATTTATACAGGCTAAGATCATCATGCAAAGATAGATTCTGAATGCTTTAACGGCAAAGTCGGTGTAATACACGCTTTCGTTTGCCGCACCGAATATCTTAATTAAAAACTGTGGAAATGCTTCAACTATTATTAGCGCAACAGTGCCTATACACGCCTCCGATATCAACAGCTTAGTGAACAGTGACTTCACTCTTTCAAATTGCTTTGCACCCATGTTGTAGCCCACGATCGGAATACAGCCTGCCGCCATGCCTATTACCGCAGAAATAACTATCTGAAAGAATTTCATAACTATTCCGACAACAGCCATGGGAATCTGAGCGTATTGCTCCTGACCGAATATTTCGTCCATTGCGCCGTATTTGCGGATCATATTGTTTATAGCTGCCATTGCGGCTACAAGTGATATCTGAGCTAAGAAGCTGCAAAGTCCGAGCGACAGTGTCTTTGATACGATTTTTCTGTCAAGCTTTAAATCGCTTATGCGTGGTTTTATAAGCTTCGCACGACACAGATACCAAGCCGAAAGCACAGCCGTTGCTATCTGACCTATGACCGTGGCGACAGCCGCACCCATCATTCCCCACTTGAAGACAAAAATAAATATCGGGTCGAGGATAATATTTAAAATTGCTCCAAGCAAAGTCGATGCCATGGCAAATTTCGGACTTCCGTCAGCACGGATTATCGGATTCAATGCTTGTCCGAACATATAAAACGGGATTCCGACGGTTATCCAAAAGAAATATTCCTTTGACAGTTCGAACGTTTCGCTGTTTACATTTCCGCCGAACGCTGTGAGTATTTCATCTGAAAATATGAGATAAATTACGGTCAAAACAACACTCACAGCGAGGCACAGCACCACCGAATTGCCGACACTTTTTGTCGCATTTTCCGGCTTTTTTCCTCCAAGTGAAATGCTCACAAATGCGCAACAGCCGTCGCCTATCATAACCGCAATTCCGAGAGCGATGACGGTCAGCGGAAAAACGACAGTATTCGCCGCATTCCCGTATGAGCCGAGATATGATGCGTTAGCTATGAATATTTGGTCAACGATGTTATAAAGCGCACCCACCAAGAGCGATACGATACACGGAACGGCGTATTTCGCCATAAGCTTGCCGATCTTTTCATTGACAAGGTACGATTGATTCTGATCTTCCATTAAAATAAACCTCCAAAAAAAATAATGCGTAAGGCCGATAACCGGACTTACGCATTTCTGCAACTCGTTGGATGTATTTTACCACAACGGGCAAAGCTTTTCAAAGGCTATTTTACACAAAGATTAATCTAAATCGACTCATCTTAATATCAAAAATGATAATGAATTACTTGCCTGTCCTCTCGTTCCACTGCGCCCTTGTCATATAATTTGTGTGGCCGACTCTCGTTTCGTTCATCAGCGGAACGGGCACATCATCGCAAGTGTGATGATATAAGAAGCCGACTTTCTCTTGAACCCGTGCGGACTTAGTGTTGCCGTCATAATATCCGCACCAAACAGTCGTCATTCCCAAGTCTTCAAACGCATGGCGAAGAAGCTCATTCACCGCTTCCGGCATATATCCCCTGCCCCAAAACAACTTGCTGAGACAATATCCAAGCTCACATTCATCGTCTCTCTCGGTCATATCGGTGTGGCCGTTGAGCTTTAATTCTATCGCTCCGATCGCTTCATCTCTGCCCTTCTCGCAGATCGCATAGCACTCAGCCGCCGAGAACACATTTTTTATCACGTCAAGGCTTTCCTGTACATTTTTATGGGGCGGCCAACCCGCAATCGGTCCGACATCGGGATCTTTTGCGTATTCATATAGACTCTGAGCGTCGCTTTCTTTCCATTTTCTAAGTATAAGTCTTTCGGTTTCCAACATCATTTATCCTCTTTCGAAAATATTTTTGCGGTACGTGTCGATCGGTTCAAAAATACGGCTACCTAATCGAAGGCAGCCGTTGCTCTTAATGCTTAAAAAGAATTGATTTGAGCAGGTTATGTACAAACTCCAAGAGACGAGTGAATATCTTCAAGAACGTGCTCTGAGTGTATACGGGTATGTTGTCGTTTTCGGTCTCCGCTCTGACTATTCCTGCGGCGGGATCGTAGATCATATAGCGAGGATACGCTTCATATGAATCGACCGTGACAGGCTCATCGGCGAACAGGATCGCCTTTGTCAGCTCGTCGAGATTTTTATAATTTGCGGCATGCTTGAGAAACTTGATAAACCATGTCTTTTCGGGGAACAGACAGGTTGAAGCGTCGACGGTCTTATCCGGTGAAACAAACTTGCCTTCGACTTTTGCAAGATAGGCGTCGCTGAGAGTTTCGCCGTACTTAGACGTAGTTGCGCCGAAAGAAGCATATTTTGTATCAATAGTACCGTCGCTGATGTTCTGCCATGACGGAGTTGCGAGAATCGAAGAATATCCGTATCTTGCGTAAACACCGACACGGCAGTTTTTCTCGGTCTCTTTTATAACTTCAGTCTTGTTCTTTCTGACAAGCTCGTTGTATCTTTCGATCTTCTCAACAAGTCCACTGTGTTCAGCGCCGTTATCCTTGTATACCTCATTGAACACATAGTCCATAGATGAAGCCATATATTCATCGGGAACCATTGCCCAAACTGAGAGCCAGCCGCCGAATACGGGAGCTACGACACCGGGTATAATGTAGTCGGAAAGGTTCAGCAGAATCTCATCGGTCAGCGGCAAAAGGACATCATAGATGCCTGCCGCAGTGAGAATATCTATAAGTCCGCCGACAGTTTTCTCGTATTCGGTCTGATCGAGCGTATATCTCAGATACTCGTTGACAGAATCCTTGCTGAGGGTTATCTGTCCGCTGAGAAGCTCGCCCGTGTATGTCTCGCCGTAGATAGCCGTCGAATTAAAAATAACACCGTGTATCTTTTCATAGCCGTAGATAGCGAGATATGATGTCATTATAACACCGCCGAAGCTGTGTCCGACAAGAGAGACCTTTTCAGCGCCCGAACAATCAAGAACGTAATCAATGAAATCATTAAGCTCCGAGGCGACGACCGTGGGGTCAACTCGCCAGTCATAGCTAAATTCGATAACGGAGGTTTTGCCGATAGCTTCCGGTGAGGGATACTCGAAAACAACACCCGAATTATCTTTAGTTTCACCGTCGTTGTCAAGCATGATATCCTCGAAATACGATCTTGCTATAGGCGTAACCGTTTCGCCGAGCTTATCCCAATTCTTAGTTATGAGAAATTCAGTCAGCGCCGGTATGCAGTCCTTGACAAGATTTAAGACGAGATCAGATGACATCGGGAAAATTACTTCCTGAGAATCTGTTCCGCGGTTTTTATAAACGTCGCTTGCCATAAAGCCGTGAACCATTATCGTCGGGCAGCTGACATTATAGCTTAACTCAGATGAAGCCGCAACAGCCGAAAATGACGGAATCACAGCCAGCATAATGGCTAAGAGCAAAGCGACAAAACGTATAATTTTTCTGTTTTTCATATTAATTTCCCCTTATATTTAAACTTATACGTATTTCTGAGCTAAGAAATACGATACCCAAAGAGCGATAACGAATGCACCCTCGGCAGGGATAGCAAGCTTTGTGTAGGGGCATTTCCAGCCCTTGTCAACACAAAGGAATATTGATCTTGTGACGAAAACCGTCGTCGCAAAGAACATTCCGCCTATGAGTGAATGATAAGCTGTTCCCGTCGCAACCGCAAGATAAACAAGAAAAGCGCCCAATGCGAAGGATATACCGCCGTAATAAACACGGATCTCGGTCTTACCGGCATTGTCAACAGGCTTTATTGAAAAGCTTTCGGCGTTTTTAAGCGGCTTTGAGATGAAAACGATCGCCATACCGAAAAAATAAAGCGCAAGGCAGATCGTCGCAAATGTTGCAGGCGGATTAGCTGTCCACAGATTTTTGATAATGTCCATAATTTTTTACTCCTTCATTTACACTTTATAAGTGTTATCCCTTTATTTGTCGTCTTGCCGTGTGCTCTATCAACGGCTCACCCGTTCCGTTGACGGTGTCCTCTGTGACGGTCAGTCTGTTTATCGTCATGTCCGACGGAACGTCATACATATACTTGATAAGCAGGTTTTCCATGACGGATCTTAAACCTCTCGCACCGGTATTGTTTTCAAGCGTTTTCTTAGCTATAGCTCTGAGTGCCGCATCTTCAAAATCAAGCTCGACACCGTCAAGTGAAAACAGATATTTATACTGCTTTATAAGAGCGTTTTTCGGCTTTGTCATGATACTGATGAGTGCGTCCTCGTCAAGCGGTTTAAGCGTTGCGATAACAGGCATACGTCCTGCAAGCTCGGGAATTATACCGAATTTCACAAGATCGTGATGAACTGTCTTTTGTAAAAGCTCGCTCGCTTCAAGCTCTTTTTTGCTCTTTATCTCCGCTCCGAAGCCGAGACCCGATTTGCCTTGACGTTTTTCGATTATCTTTTCGATTCCGTCAAACGCACCGGCGCAGATAAACAGAATATTTGTCGTGTCTATCTGTATAAACTCCTGCTGAGGATGCTTTCTTCCTCCTGTGGGCGGTACGTTTGAGACTGTGCCTTCGAGGATCTTCAGCAATGCCTGTTGAACACCCTCGCCGCTTACGTCTCTTGTTATTGATGAGTTTTCACTCTTTCTCGCTATTTTGTCGATCTCATCGACATAGATTATGCCCTTTTGAGCTTTTTCAACGTCATAGTCTGCCGCTTGTATCAGCCTTAAAAGTATATTCTCGACGTCCTCACCGACATAACCCGCCTCAGTGAGAGTGGTCGCATCGGCTATTGCGAACGGAACGTCTAATATACGGGCGAGTGTTTGAGCGAGGAGAGTTTTACCTACACCCGTCGGTCCGAGCATAAGTATATTGCTCTTTGAAATTTCGACTCCGTCAGCCGATGAAGTAAAAATTCTTTTATAGTGATTATAAACCGCAACGCTGAGCACTTTTTTAGCTTCGTCTTGACCTATAACGTATTCGTCAAGCTTCGCTTTTATCTCGTTGGGCTTAGGTAGAGAGCTGAAATCACGCTCACCTTTTTTCTTTCCGCCGTTCGCTTCGGGCGAATCAAGCATTATAGAGCGGCAAAGCTCTATGCATTCATCGCAGATATAAACGCCGGGGCCCGCTATAAGTGTTTGCACCTGGTCCTGTGTCTTATTGCAAAAGGAACAGCGAACGGGCTTATCTCTGTTGTCTGCCATAATTTATCCTCTTAGAATTATCTCTTGTAAAGTATTTTGTCAACCAAGCCGTAATTAAGGGCTTCTTCGGCTGTCATGAAGTTATCTCTTTCCGTGTCCTCGGCGATAACTTCAATGGGCTTGCCTGTGTTGTCGGCAAGGATCTTGTTTAATTTTTCCTTCGTTCTGAGAATATGGTCGGCGACGATCTTTATATCCGTAGCCTGACCCTGCGCACCGCCCGAGGGCTGATGAATCATTATCTCGCTGTTGGGAAGTGCAAATCTCTTGCCCTTTGCGCCCGAGGAAAGCAGAAATGCGCCCATGCTTGCGGCAAGACCCATGCAGATAGTCGAAACGTCGCATTTGATATACTGCATCGTGTCATAGATAGCCATGCCTGCCGTAACAGATCCGCCGGGGCTGTTGATATAGAAGCTGATATCCTTTTCGGAATCCTGACTTTCAAGGTAAAGAAGCTGAGCGACAACAAGTGAAGCTGTGGCGTCGTTTACCTCGTCGGAAAGGACGATTATTCTGTCATTAAGTAAGCGGGAAAAAATGTCGTATTGTCTTTCTCCTCTGTTTGTCTGTTCAACTACATACGGTACTAAGCTCATAATTATTCTGCCTTTCTGCTCACAATATTTTTTTCGGTACACACTCAGTGAGCCGGAAGTGTGATCCCGTCTTCTCTATTTTTAATTCGAGCTGTAACGTTCGGTAAGCATACACTTAAACGTACCGCTCAAAAATGATAATATTGATAGCGCAGGACGCCGAGGCGCACCACGCTATCAAATTATTGCCGCTTTTAACGAAAGCTAATCATTATTCGGCTGCTTCTTCCTTGGCTGCTTCTGCCTTTGGAGCTGCCTTTTTCTTTCTGGAGGTCGTTACCTTTGCGTTCTCACGAACGAACTTGACCGCCTTTTCAACTGCGATGTCGCCCTTAACAGCGTCAGCCGGAATAGCCGCCTTAACGTCGTCGAGCTCCATCTTATACTGCTCGGCATACTTAGCATAAAGCTCGTTGAGGTCGTCCTCTGTGGCTTCGAGATTTTCAAGCTCTGCGATCTTCTCAAGCGCAAGACGAATCTTGACTGACTTAGCCGCATTGTCTCTTGCCTGCTCACGATAAGCTTCGAGTGTCATGCCTGTATACTGAAGATATGTCTCGAAATTCATGCCCTGCATCGAAAGTCTGTAGTCGATGTCTCTAATCTCGCTGTCAAGCTCCTGATCGACCATAACTTCGGGAATCTCACCCTTTAAGTTTTCGGCAAGCTTATCGAAAAGCTGTCTCTGAATTTCGGATTCATTCTCGTTTGTCTTTGATTCCTTGATCTGCTTTGCGATGTCTTTCTTGAGAGCATCAACTGTGTCAAACTCGGAAACATCCTGAGCGAAGTCATCGTCAACCTCGGGAAGCTGCTTGACTTTGATCTCGTGAAGCTTGATCTTGAATACGGCGTCCTTGCCGGCAAGCTCGGGTGTGTATTCATCGGGGAACTTAACATTGATGTCGAACTCCTCGTTCATCTCGTGACCGATTATCTGCTCCTCGAAGCCGGGGATAAACTGACCTGCGCCGATAGTGAGGTCATATTCCTCAGCCTTGCCGCCGGGGAAAGCTTCACCGTCAACGAAGCCCTCGAAATCTATTGTTACGATATCGCCGTTTTCAACATTTCTGTCTGTAACCGGCTCGATTCTTGCGTTTCTCTCACGAAGCTCGTCGATCTTAGCGTCGATCTCTTCATCGGTAGCTTCGACCTTCTTCTGAGTTGCCTTGAGAAGCTTATACTCCTCGATCTCAACCTCCGGCTTGACTGTGATAGTCAGAACAAGCTCTACGCCTTCTTCAACGCTCATCTTCTTAACATCGACATTGTTTGTGGCGATGAAGTCAAGACCCGATTCCTTTATAGCTGCTTCCGCAACGTCGGGGTAGCAGATCTCAAGCGCATCTTCATAGAAGAAGCTCTCACCGTACATCTTTTCGATGATGCTTCTGGGTACTTTGCCCTTACGGAAGCCGGGAACAGCTATCTTCTTCTTTGACTTTGCGTATGCCTTGTTGACTGCGGCGGCAAAGGTCTCTTTGTCGATAGCTATTTCAAGCTCGTAAATGTTTGTTTCTTTTTGGTTAGTAGATTTTAAACTCATTTCTTTAAAACTCCTTAGTCCCATTTTTATCCGATATATTATATCAGTATTAAATCTAAAAATCTATAGTTTTTTCAAAAATTTAATCCAATTCAATAAGTTTAGGACAAAATTTAAGAAAATCTGCCGAAATTACATCAAATTTTATGCCGTCGCACTCACCTATGAATGCATTTTTGAGTGACGGGCCGTGAAGATGACCGTAGTAACAGCGCTTTATGTTCTTCTCTCTGAGAACATCAACTATCTCGTTGCAGACAACAGACGTTGTCAGCGGAGGATAATGTAAAAACACTATCGGTTCAAGTCCTGTCTTTTCGGCTTCCTCTATCGACCGTCTTACACGTCCTGATTCACGGAGAAGTATCTTGTTGTCGGGATCGTTCTCGGCGTCGAAGAACCAGCCCCGACTTCCGCATACGGCGAAAGATCCGACCTCGACAGCGCTGTTATGCATTATTTTAATGCTATACATTCCGTTTTCATTAAGCCATGAATCCATCTTTTTCATCGTCTGCCACCAGTAGTCATGATTGCCTTTGAATATCAGCTTTTGACCGGGCAGAGAATCGAGAAATTTGAAATCGTCAAGCGAGTTTTCCAATTTCATCGCCCATGAGATGTCGCCGGCTATGACGACGGTGTCCTTATCCGTGACGAGCTTTCGCCAATTTGATTCGAGCCTTTGAACATAATCCTGCCATCCGCCGAAAATATCCATCGGCTTATCTGTTCCGAGCGACAAATGCGTGTCGGCTATTGCAAAAAGTGACAACAAATCACCTCATATACCTAACATTTCGTATACCGCATTCGCCATGTCCTCTTTTTCGCAGCAACCGTTAAATCTTATCTTCTTTGATTTAAGATCGGCAAGCTGTGACGGACAGGGTACTTTTGCGGTTTCGATAAGCTTTGAGACCTGTTCGAACTCGTCAAGTCCCTGAGTTGTGCCCTCGCCTGCTATCGCCTTGAGTACGGCGGCAGAGAATTTATACGGGTTGGCGGTTGAAGCTATGACCGTGGGCGTATGGTCTCCCGTTCTTTCGACGTAAGAATCGTAAACATTGACGGCGACCGCTGTATGCGTGTCAAGAAGATAACCCGAAGCATACGTTTTATGTATGGTTTCGGCGGCCTGTGTATCGTCACAGCAACCTGCATCAAACATTTCTTTAAGTGCGTTAAAGGTGTCGCTGTCTACGGTATATTTGCCGTCGGTTGAGAGAGACGACATCAGCTGTCTGACGGTCTCATCATTTTCACCGCAAAGGTGGAAAAGCAGTCTTTCAAGGTTACTCGAAATAAGGATATCCATTGACGGTGAGGTCGTGAGATAGAATTTTCTGTTTTTGTCGTACGTTCCGCTGTTGATGAAATCGGTAAGTACGTTGTTCGCATTGGAAGCGCAGATGAGCTTTTTAACGGGGATACCCATTTTCTTAGCGTAGTATGCGGCAAGGATATTTCCGAAGTTTCCCGTCGGAACGACAATGTTTATCTCGTCGCCGTTTTTGATCTTGCTCTCGTTTATCATGTCGCAATAAGCCGAGATATAATAAACGATCTGCGGCACGAGTCTGCCCCAGTTTATTGAGTTGGCCGATGAGAACATCATTCCGTTTTTGTCGAGCTTTTCGGCAACGGCTTTATCGGTGAATATAGCCTTAACTCCGTTTTGAGCATCGTCGAAGTTTCCGTTTATTGCGCAAACGCTGACGTTGTCGCCCTCCTGCGTAGCCATTTGAAGCTTCTGCATGGGGCTGACACCGTCACTCGGATAAAAGACCATTATCTTCGTGCCCGGAACATTTTTAAAGCCCTCAAGAGCCGCCTTGCCTGTGTCGCCCGATGTGGCAACGAGAATGACTATCGTCTTTCCGTCAACCGTCTTTTTGACGGAAGCCGTGAGAAGATACGGCAAAAGCTGAAGCGCAACGTCTTTAAATGCGCAGGTCGGGCCTCTCCAAAGCTCCAGAATGTCCGCATCGTCATTATATTTAACAAGCGGTACGACCGCCTTGCTGTTAAACTTTCCCTCTTTATATGCTCCGTTTACGCACTCGTCAAGCTCGGAATCGGTAAAATCGGTCAGATAAAGAGAAAGCACTCTCTTGGCTCTTGAAATATAATCGAGCGAAGCCAGCTCATTTATAAATTCCGCATCTATCGACGGTATCTCGGTCGGAACAAAAAGACCTCCGTCCTTTGAAATACCTTGAACGATAGCTTGAGCTGACGAGACCTTCACGCTCTTATCCCTTGTGCTTGTATAAAGCATATAACATTCCTCCAGTTAAAATATTCTAAAACTATTTCATTTTAAATTCTATCACAAATTACGTCGGTTGCAAATACTTATTTGCAATTTTTTGTGCTTTAACAAAGAAAATTTTGTCTGTATGCCGAGTTTTAATTCCTCATCGGAGTAAAATTCGCTGTTTTCGGTCAGATGAAAAATCCTTCCGCATCAAAAGCGGATTTTATATGCTTGACCGAGCATACCCTTTCATCGACAAGCTCTATCGCTATGACATCATATCTCGGCTGAAGCTCTCTGTCTAAGCCTTGCAAAAAGCTCATTGAAGCTTTTATGATCTTTTTCTGTTTGTCGGGTGTGACAGCCTCACTCGGTCTTACAACAGAGCCTGTTTTTCTCGCCTTGACCTCGACAAATATAATGTAACCGTCTTTTTCAGCTATTATATCTATCTCGCCGTATCTGTCGGTGTAGTTTTCTTTTATGATCTCATAGCCCTGCTTTTTAAGAAACTCACTTGCGAAGCGTTCGCCGATGTTGCCCTTTTTGTTTCCGATCATATGTTTTCACCCTTTGTCGAAAAGCTTCTTCAAAAACGTAACTCGGTGTACGGGCGAGACACCGTATTTTTCAAGTGCTTCATAGTGAAGCTTTGTTCCGTAGCCCTTATGCTTTTTGAATTGATATTCGGGATATTTTTCGTCAAGCTCAAGCATGAATCTGTCCCTTGTGACTTTCGCTAAGATAGAAGCCGCCGCTATTGACATTGACTTTGCATCACCCTTGACCACCGTGCGCTCCTCGATTCCCGACTGCGGCTTTTGATTGCCGTCTATCAAGGCTAAATCCGGCTTCACGGGAAGTCCGTTTATGGCTTCACGCATAGCCTTAAATGTCGCTTGAAGTATGTTTATTTCGTCTATTGTTTTTTCATCGACCATGGCTATTGAATAAGCGACCGCCTTTTCTTTGATAATATCATAAAGTGCGTCTCTCTTTTTTTCGCTCAGTTTTTTTGAGTCGTTCAAGCCCTCTATCTCGCAGTCAAGCGGCAATATCACCGCCGCCGCACAGACCGGCCCGGCAAGCGGTCCTCTGCCTGCTTCATCAACACCGCATACCGATATAAATCCGTCACTTATAGCTTGTTTTTCAAATTCGTAATCCATATTTCCACTCTTTTCCGAAGTATTTATGTTTAAAGCCGTAATTTTCGTCCATAATATTGTCAGCAGTTAAAGGTCGATAAATAAGCGTTTGCCGAGCTTTTCTGCATTGCGTTTATGCGAAAAAGCTTCGGATAAACGCCGAATATACGCAGGGAGCGGACGACAAACTCTCTGCATTGCTGTAATCATAAACCAAAACCGAAAATAAAGCAATAGCATATTTTCGATCTTATGCTTACAGCGCCGACGCCACTGCATCGAGATCGGTGCAGTGGCGTCTATCGTCAGTTCTGTAAAACAGCCGTGACTGAGCCTATGTCTGTCAGCGGACCGTCAAAAAGTTCAATATATGTCATGCCGTATTTTTTGAGAAACACTTTGATTTTATCTCTGTCACGGTGGTATTCGAGCGAGCCGAAAAACATGACCGTGTTCTTGTCGGCTTTTACGCTTGCGCCTCCTATGAAACCGTAAGGCTTATCTTCAAGCAATATGTCGCCTTTTTCTATCAGCAAGACGTCGAAGATATCACGGCACTTTTTAAATATGCTCTCATCGTCGGTTATTATCGCTTTTTCATTGAGAATACACACCGAGCATCGGCAGTAGCCTTGATTCACGGCGACTTTTTCAAACGGCAGCTTAGAAAGCTCCGACTGCTCGCTTTTCTTGCCGCAAAGCAATTTATTTCCTATTATCGCAAAGTTGAGGCGTACATCAAAAGGATATTCGCCCGAAATATTCTCATCGGTGAATTTGACATTGAAGCCGAGCGACGTCAGCTTCTTAGCCGCCGAGGCTTGTCTTTTATCTAAAATCAAATTATTTTCGCCTATATGTACGACCGCCATGTCTGCGTGATTTCTCACCGAGAAGTCGATATCGGGGTTATCATCTAACACGACGGTTTCAATTCCGAGCAAATTCAGCTTCTCAATAATTTCAGAATGACGACCTATAACAACGGTCTTTATCTTCCCTGTCGGCAAATTCGGCGACAAAATAAACTCACTCATTTATCGCCTCGAACGCACGTCTGACATTATTGACGCCGATGACCTCTATCATGTCAAGAGTTTTCTTTGTGATGCCTCGAAGATTGTGTCTCGGAATTATGCACCTTGTGAAGCCGAGCCTTGCCGCCTCGATAACTCTCTGTTCACAGCAGGAAACTCCTCTGACTTCACCCGCAAGACCGATTTCACCGAAAGCGATAACGTCATCGGGAAGCGGTATATCCTTGAGCGAGGATATCAGCGACATGGCTATTGTCAAATCGAGAGCAGGCTCATCTATTCTCAAGCCGCCGACGATATTAACATAGACATCGCTGTTTGAATAAAAATAGCCGGCTCTTTTTTCAAGCACTGCGATTATCATTGCGAGTCTGTTATAGTCAAAGCCCGTTGACATTCTTCTCGGATTTCCGAAGCCGGAAGCCGTGACAAGCGCTTGAACCTCTGCAAGTATCGGCCGTGAGCCTTCCATGACGGCGGTTATGCACGTTCCCGAAACGTTCTTGGGTCTTCCGGAAATGAGCATTTCCGACGGGTTTATCACTTCACGAAGCCCCGTGTCGAGCATCTCGAAAACGCCTATTTCATTAGTTGAGCCAAATCTGTTTTTGACCGCACGAAGTATTCTGAAGCTGAGGTTTCTGTCGCCCTCGAAATATAAGACCGTATCGACTATATGTTCAAGCACCTTAGGGCCTGCGATATTGCCGTCTTTATTGACGTGACCGACGATTATTATTGGTATATTCTGACTTTTCGCAACATGGAGAAAGACGTTTGTCGATTCTCTGACCTGAGCGACACTGCCGGGTGAGGACTGAAGCTCTGTGTAATTCATCGTCTGAATCGAATCGACGATAACAAGCTCAGGCTTTTGCTGACGGATAAATTCACCTATTTGCTGTACGTCCGTCTCACATAAAATATAAAGATTTTCGGTCGAGACGTTGAGTCTCTGCGCTCTGAGCTTTATTTGATTATAGGATTCTTCTCCGGAAACGTAAAGCACTGTCTTGTCGTTGCAAAGATATGTGCAGATTTGCAAAAGTATTGTTGACTTTCCTATTCCCGGATCGCCGCTTAAAAGCACAAGCGAGCCGTTGACGATACCGCCGCCCAAAACTCTGTCAAGCTCACCGAGCCCCGTATGATATCTGACCTCTCTGTCCGAGCTTATCTCGTTGAGCTTAAGCGCTCTGAAGCTTGAATCCGCTTTTGCGACGGCTTTTGTTTTTCCTGCCGGTTGAACGGCTCTTATCTCCTCTGTGAGAGTGTTCCATTCTTTACATTCGGGGCATTGACCGAGCCATTTCGGCGTTTCGTATCCGCAGCTTGAGCAAACGTAAACTGATTTTGACTTTGCCATTTTATCCTCCGTTTCCGATGAAATAATTATATGTTCCTTTGAATATGTCGAATGCCATCTGCTTTTGATAGTCGCTGTCATTCAGCTTCTCCGCTTCCGCACGGTTTGACAAAAAGCCACATTCGACCATGACGCACGGCACTTTTGCGTGATACAAAAGATATATCTCCGTGCCTGTCTGTTTTATTTTTCTGTCATTGTCATTTTGAAGATCTTTTCTGACAGTGTCCTGTATTGACTGAGCGAGCAACGGGCTTTTTTCGTTGTTCTTTGAATAGAACACCTGCGCTCCGTTATATTTCTCGACCTCATAATGATTTTGGTGTATGCTCAGAAAGACCGAGTTTGGATTTTCTTCAATGAGCTTCATTCGGTTATGTATATCCGAGACCTTCTTTTCTCTTATACTTTCACAGCCGTCCGAATATATCATTTCATCTTTATACCTTGTCATCAGCGTATCGAAGCCAAAAAAAGCAAACAGTTTTTCCGTACACAGCGATATGGAAAGATTGATATCTTTTTCGAGAATCCCCGTCTCCGATACCGCACCGCCGTCCTCGCCGCCGTGACCCGAGTCGATTATTATAAGCGGCATTCGAGATGAGGCGGTCGCTGTGACCGACTTACTCAAAACAGTGTTGTCCACCGCAAGATACACCGCATACACGGTGACGGAGAGAATGACCAAGGTGCTTATCATCGTCAAAACTCTCGTCAGTCTTATAACCGTGAAATTCGCTTTATTCATATTATCACCCCGATAATATTTTATGGGGCAACGGGTGATATCATTACTTTTTGTTTCTGAGCTTATTTTGAAGTGCTATGACCTGCGCTCTGCGTTTTGCTTCCTCACTTGTGTCTTCTTCAAATTCACCGCTGTCATTCAAAATAAAGACACTTCCCTCGTGTACATCAAAGGAAAAGTCCTCTAAGCTGAAATCCATCATTCTCATATCATCACGCTCACACATGACGATATCTCCGATTATTCTGTCAACGCAAAAACGTCTCATGCCGCACTCCCCTTTTCTGTTATGATATTGTATTTTTTACCGTCTGTGATGAGGCTGACAGTGCCGCTTTCATCTGTTCGGTAATATTCCGTGTCGGTCTCCTCAAGATAGTCCGTCACTTCCTTATGCGGATGACCGTAGGAGTTATCCTTACCGCAGGAAATTATCGCAATTTCGCTGTCGGATTTTGTCATCAGTGTTTCGTTGAGCGACGTATTACTGCCGTGGTGACCGAGCATTATAACATAAGATGAGAAGTCGAAGCTTCTGTTAGCTTTCATCACGGAGTTTATTTCTTTATTCTCGGCGTCGGCTAATATCAAAGCCGACATATCGCCGTATTCTATCTTAGTGATAAGTGACATATTGTTATAGCTGTTCGTCTGTTCAACGGGTGTCAGTATTTCGATTTTCACGCCGTTAAAATCGAGAGTTTTGTTTTCATCGAGAAATTCAGCCTTGATATCCCTCTCATCAACGGTCGACAGCAGATTTATATATGTCTTGCTCGTCGGAGCGTACTTATCGGCGATATAGGGCAAGAAGATCTCGTCGGTGTCAAGCTTATCAAGCACCGCAGGCATAGCGCCGATATGGTCGGAATGAGGATGGCTTGCGATAACATAGCGTAGGCGGGTTATGCCGTTCTCCTCCAAAAATGTCAGCACCTTTGAAGAATATTCACGCTCGCCCGCATCTATCAAAACACCCTCATTGCCAGAGCGTATCACCGTGCAATTGCCTTGACCGACATCGACAAAGTATACGGCGATGTTTCCGTCATCGAGAGTGAGCGAATCGTCGCTTGAAAAGTCGGTCCTCGAAACACCGAAAACGGCGAGCAACACCGCCAAGGCAATGAATATGAGCGAATTTATCTTACTTTTTGTTTTTGCCTTTCTTTTTCCTGCCATAGCTTTCTTTTTTTCCTCCGTTATAGCGTTTTGCGTTTTGTGAAAAATTCGGAGCGTTCACGAGACAGTGCGGTGCTGTTCCGATAAGGTCTGTTCTGCCGGCTCTCTTGAGCGCTTCGACAACGAGGTCACGGTTTTTCGGATTGAAATATTGAAGCAGTGCCCTCTGCATCGCCTTGTCCTTGGGCGATTTCGCAACATAGACCTCTTTCATTGTGTACGGGTCAATTCCCGTGTAAAACATACACGTTGATATCGTGCCCGGAGTCGGATAAAAGTCCTGAACCTGTTCGGGTCGAATCCTGCGTTTTTTGAGAAACTGCGCAAGCTCGATAGCATCGTCAAGCGTTGAGCCGGGGTGAGACGACATAAGATAAGGCACTAAATACTGCTCCTTATTCGCATTCGATGAAAGCTCAAAATATCTTTTTGAAAATTCGATATACGCTTCGATATGCGGCTTACCCATTTTATCTAAGACCGTAGCCGAGCAATGCTCCGGTGCGACCTTCAGCTGACCGCTGACATGATATTTGACAAGCTCTTTAAAGAATGTGTCGTCTTTATCCTTGAGCATATAGTCATAGCGAATACCCGATCTGATAAACACCTTTTTGACTTTCGGAAGCTTTCTCAGCTCTCTTAAAATTTCGAGATATTCCGTGTGGTCGGCTTGCAAAGCCTTGCACGGTGTCGGTGCGAGGCATTTTTTACCCTTGCAAAGTCCGTTTTTCAGCTGAACGTCACATGAGGTTCTTCTGAAATTGGCTGTAGGGCCGCCGACGTCATGTATATAGCCCTTAAAGTCGGGCATAGATGTTAAGATCTTCGCTTCATTTATGATAGATTCTTTGCTTCTCGTTGTTATGAATCTTCCTTGATGAAAAGCTATAGAGCAAAAATTACAAGCGCCGAAGCAACCTCTGTTATGCGTTATGGAAAACTTGACTTCCTCTATTCCCGGCACTCCGCCGAGCTTTTCATAACTCGGATGATAATTTCTTTCATACGGCAGTGAGTATACCCAATCAAGCTCATGCTGTTCAAGCGGCGGCATGGGCTTATTTTGAACGAGCATCTTATTTCCGTGTCTTTGCTTTATCAGCTTTCCTCGGATATGATCCTGCTCATCTTGTTCTATTCGGCATGAGACAGCGTATTCCTTCTTGCTTTTGACGACATTTTCAAAGCTCGGACACTCTGCCCCCGTCAAGGGAGTTTCGGTGACATCGCAGACATAACACGTACCACGGATATCACGCATTTTTTTGATGTCTTCCCCTGCGTTAAGTCTGTCGGCTATTTCTATAATTTGATTTTCGCCCATTCCGTAGATCAAAAGATCCGCCTGAGAGTCGAACATGATCGAGCGGCGTATCTTGTCGTCCCAATAGTCGTAATGAGCGAATCGGCGCAGTGAAGCCTCAAGTCCGCCGATAACTATGGGTACGTCACCGTAGGCTTCTCTTATTCTGTTGCAATAAACAATTACCGCTCTGTCGGGTCTCCTGCCTATCTCGCCGCCGGGGGTATAGGCATCGCTGTTTCTTCTCTTTTTGGCGGCGGTGTAATGAGCGACCATGGAATCAATGTTTCCGGAAGAAACAAGGAATCCGAGACGGGGCTTGCCGAATCTTTTGAAATCTTCACAGCTATGCCAATCGGGCTGTGATATTATCGCAACACGGTATCCCCTGCCCTCGAGGACTCTTGATATTATTGACATTCCGAAGCTGGGATGATCGACATATGCGTCGCCGCAGACATAAACAAAGTCTATGCTGTCCCAGCCACGTTCTTCAACCTCTTTGACGGTTATCGGTAAAAAGCTCATGTTAGCTCCTATTCTTCGTCTGTATTATCGGCGTATGCTTTCATCTCCAAAAGCTGTGCCTTTGAGATAAGCACCTTTCTCGGCTTGCTTCCCTCAGATGGGCCGACTACTCCGTTGGTTTCAAGCTGATCCATTATTCTCGCCGCTCTGGCGTAGCCCAAACGCAGCTTGCGCTGAAGCAAGGTAGTGCTTGCCTGTCCGAGTTCGACGACCACCTCTATAGCCGCTTCAAGCATCGGGTCACGCTCATCGTCCTCGTCATCGTCAAAGCCGCCCTTCTTCGAGTCGGCTGTTGCCTGTCTTTCGATTTCTTCCATAACGGCGTCATCGTATTCGCAGTTTTCCTGTGACTTGATGAAATCGACTATACGCTCTCTTTCGTTATCCGAGAGGTATGCGCCTTGGATTCTCGTCGGCTTTGAGTTTCCGACAGGGTTATAGAGCATATCGCCGTTGCCCAAAAGCTTTTCAGCACCTATCATGTCAAGTATCGTTCTCGAATCCACCTGCGATGAAACGGAGAGTGAAATTCGGCTCGGAATGTTCGCTTTAATGATACCCGTGATAACGTCGACAGACGGTCTTTGTGTTGCCACGACAAGATGCATACCTGCGGCTCTCGCCTTTTGAGCCAAACGGCATATTGAATCTTCGACCTCTTTCGGCGATATCATCATAAGGTCATTAAGCTCGTCGATGAAAATTACTATCTGCGACATCGGCTCAAGCTCGGGATGCGACTGGCAGTATTTGTTGTATCCGAATATATCACGCACGGTACATTCGGAGAAGGTCTTATATCTGTTTTCCATTTCCGTCACCGCCCACGCAAGAGCACCTGCCGCTTTTCTGACGTTTGAAATGACGGGAACGAGAAGATGCGGTATTCCGTTATAGACGGAAAATTCGACCTGCTTCGGGTCAATCATAAGAAGCTTGACCTGTGACGGTGTGGCATTATACAAAATGCTGACTATCATGCAGTTAAGGCAAACCGATTTACCCGAGCCTGTTGTACCTGCGATAAGCAAGTGCGGCATTTTCGCAAGATCGGCGCAGGTGACATTGCCCGTGATATCCTTACCCAAAGCAACATTGAGCTTGCTCTTTGCTTTTTGAAATTCGGGTGACGAAATGATCTCACGAAGTGTTACCATTGACTTGTTTTTATTCGGAATCTCAATTCCGACAGCCGATTTATTCGGTATCGGAGCTTCTATTCTGACACCCGATGAAGCTAAGTTCAAGGCGATATCGTCGGAAAGATTTGTTATCTTGCTTATCTTGACACCCGGTGCGGGTTGAAGCTCATATCTTGTGACAGACGGGCCTCGGCTGACACCGACAAGGTTTGTCTCAACGCCGAAGCTTTTAAGCGTTTCAAGAAGCTTTTGAGAGGTCGATTTCATTTCAGCCGTGAAGTCGTCGCCCTTGGTGAATTTCGGCGGATCGAGACAGGTTATCGGTGGCAGACGGTATTCAAGCTTCGGCTTTTCGCTATCCTTGAATTTTCTGACCGATTCCATGTTTTCTTTTTGCTTCTCGTTCGCTTCCTCGTTGGCACGTCTGACTATATCGTCGGTTTCGCTATCCGAAAATGAGATCTGCTCTGCGCCCTCGAAATCGGGCTTTGCCGTCTCGATTATCGGCTCGGGGGCGACGGCGAAGCTCTCGGCGACAGGCGCTATCGGAGCTTCGGTCACGGGAACAGGTGTCGGCTCAGCGCTTGAGCTGACGTCGAGAAACGGATCTGTGAATCTGAAATTCGGATTATTCGAGTGAGCTATCGGATCGTCGTTTGTTGCCGGCTCGGTCTTTTCTCTGAAAGCGAAAATCTCATCAAGACTCGCCATGATATCCGCCTGTACGCTCGCAATTGAGCTTTCCTCGGTCTTCTTCTCGGCTATCGGTGGTTCGCTGTATTCAAGCTGTCTTAAAGCCTCGGCTTCGGATCTTCTTCTTTCCTCCTCAAGCCTTGCTTTTTCTTGGGCTTCCTCCGCCGCTCTTCTTTCGGCTTCCATTCTCGCCCGTCTCTCCATCTCCTCCTGCTCCTGCTTTTCAGCCATTGCCTGAGCTATGAGAGCCTTGTCTCTTTCGTCACGAAGTCGTTCTTTCTCAAGTCGCTTATCAAGCTCTTCTTTTTCGGCTTTGCGGACTTCTCTGTATTCGAAGTATTTATCCTTGAGTATAAGGAATACGTCTTTAACCGAAGCGCCTATTATGTTAAACGTAAGCCCCGTTAAAAACATGGTGTTCGCAAGGAAAAGTATTATCACCGTTGCAAGAGCCGCTGTCTTTCCGAACGCCTGCAAAAGCAGACCGCCGACAGCCGCACCCATTATGCCGCCTGTCAGATGCATTCCGTTTTCGCTGACAAACCAGCCCGTTGCCGCACTTTTGCTAAGCTGAAGCCACCATTCGGAAAAGCCGCCGTCAGCGACCGTATTTGTGCAAATATGTATGATGCTTGAAAAGAGGCAGGTCAGCAGAACGCTCAGATAGACGAAACTTGCCGGATTCTTTTTGAACTTATTCGTTGCGGCGATGATACCGAAGACGAACATCAAAAGCGTCAAAAGGAAGAATCCATTTCCGCATACGGCAAAAAGGAAGCCTCTTATGCTTGCCCACACTTTTATTCCGGGGATAAGCGCAAAGCAACAAAGCAAAATGCCCACGGAAATAAAACACAGCGCATACGTCTGCTGCTTTTCGGCGTAGGTCTTGCTTTCGCTAAGCTGTTCCTTTGGCACTTTGCCGTACGATGCGTTCTTTTTGGGAACACTCTTGCCCTTGGTATTCTTAGTGTTTTTCTTTTCAGAAGTCTTACCGCCCTTTTCGGCAGTCTTTTTTTCTGTCTTAGCCATTAGTCCCTCCGTATCGGTCACTGAGCTCAGTAAAGTTATTGGCAAATGAAAGTCGGACCCGATTGCCCGACTTTCACTGAGATGATACTTACCCGTACCGAAAAATATTTCATTTGACGAAAGTCAAACACGATTAGATTTTATGTGTATTCGATATTTTGATATCGGTCAAGCCATATTATGCGAACATCTGGATAGCCGAAACTGCGGTGACGGCAACGCCGAACACGAGAGTGTAGACCGTGAACGCCGTATATGACTTGGAATTGAAGTATTTATTAACCGTTTTGAGAACAAAGAACGAGATCGCAAAGCTGATGATAAAGCCGATTATCGAAGCGACGATGTTTATTCCGCCGACGGTCACGGCATAATAGATAACTCTGAACAGATTGACGATAAGGTAAGCCGGAGCTATGTAAAGGAACGCCTCCTTGAAGATGTTCTTCTTGTCAATATCGCAAATCGAGGTTCTCGAAACGCCGATCGCCACATGGGAAAGACCGGGGAAAATGTATGCGGGAATTTGGAATATACCGAAGAAAACTGCGTTTTTCGGCTCAAGGAGAGTGCTTGTCTCGTCAACATTCTGCTTGAGATACCAGACGGAAATGAACATGAGTATAGCGCAGAATATACTTGATATTCCGACAAACAGCAAGCTTCCGTCACTGAGGAAATATGTCCAAAGCGAGCCGACAAAGCGAGACTTGCTCGTCGGTATGGCGAGAACGGCGAGAGGTGCGAGAGAAAGAAGAACATTTCTTCCGGCTCTGTTAAACGCCATTGATTTTTCGTCTGTTATGTTCTTCTTCGATTTGAACATATTGGCAAGCACGTTCTTATGCATCTTTCCGTAGAAGATATAAAGAGCAAGCACTGCGCCGAGTGAGAACAGGGCATAATAGAAGCTTGCGTTGAAGTTTTCGTCGGTGAAGCCGAAGACCTCCTTGACAAGTGAAAAATGTCCGAGTGATGAGACCGGCAACAAGACGGTGATTCCCTCGACTATCGAAAGCAAAACAATTTTCAATGTTTCAATCATGATTCATACATCCTTTATCTTTTTACTTAAATTTCGCAAGCCTTTTAAATCCGAGCGCTGTCTTCCCCGTTCGGAAAACCGGCGCATACGGCATATTAAAGTCGGCTTTTGATCAAACTTTAACATTCATTCGACACCCGATAAAACAAGTGCTTATGAAAGTATACCACATTATTACAAATTCATCAACTGTTAGAATAAAATATTGACAAAAAAATTATTATGTATTATCATATAGATTGTTAAAAAAATGAATAAGTCAGGTGATATTATGTCTAACGGAAAAAGCATTTCGATGTCTGTTATCAAAAGACTGCCGAGATACTATAGATTTTTAGGCTTGCTTAAAGAAAAAAATATTCAGCGCATATCTTCGCTTGAATTATCAAGACAGATGGGGCTGACCGCTTCACAGATACGTCAGGATCTCAACTGCTTCGGCGGCTTCGGTCAGCAGGGTTACGGCTATAATGTCAGTATGCTTTATGACGAGATTGGGATAATTCTCGGCGTTGACAAGGAGAAAAAGACCGTCATGATCGGCGCAGGTAATCTCGGACAGGCGATCTCACGTCATATGTCCTTCGAAAAACGTGGGTTTAAGCTCGTAGGAATTTTCGATGAGGACAAGTCACTCGTCGGAAATGAGATCAGAAATCTCAAGGTCAGAAGTGCTGATGAGCTGGAGCGTTTTTGTGATAAGTACGCTCCGACCGTTGCGGTACTGTGTATTCCGACGACAGCGGAATCCGAGGAGCTTATTGAAAGACTCATCGCAAAGGGCATAAAGGCTTTTTGGAATTTCACTCACATTGACATCAAGGCAAAGCATCCCGAGGTCGTAGTTGAAAATGTTCATTTATCCGACAGCTTAATGACGCTTTGTTATCAGATAAATGCGATGAGGTGAGGCTTCGACGGGTGGGAGTCGGGGTGCGCAGCAGGGCGACAAGCTGCGGCTTCGTGCGCCCCCGAGCGAAGCGAGTGGGGCGCCGAAGGTGCAGCCCGCTGATGAAAAGTCGGAAAAGTAAAAGTCGAAAGGCTGAAGAAATAAAAATACAAGCTAAAAGCGGCAGGTCTCCCCTGCCGCTTGAATTATTCTTCTGTTTTCTGTTCGTCGGAAATCTCCGACTTTTCTTCTGTCTTTTCGGCTTCTATATTCTCACCGAGCATAAGCTTCTTGAATATCTCGCCGCCGACCTTTTCGTTTTTGATAAGGTATTCCGCAACAGTGCTGAGCTTATCCATGTTTTCCTTGAGGATAGTCTCACATCTTGCGTAGGCGTTCTTCATGATGCTGTCGATCTCGGCGTCGATCTCGGAAGCGGTCTTTTCGGAATAGTTGCGAACATGGTTATAGGTCTTGCCGAGGAATACCTCGTCATTTTCCGAGCCGAATGAGATCGGACCTATATTGTCGCTCATGCCGTATTTCGTGACCATCTTTCTCGAAATATCGCTTGCACGTTCTATATCGTTTGATGCGCCTGTTGAAATATCGCCGATAACGAGTGCCTCTGCGACTCTACCGCCCAAAAGAACAACTAAGTCATCAAGCATTTCCTGTCGGCTCTTATAGCTCTTATCCTCCGTCGGTATAGACATCGTATAACCGCCTGCCATGCCTCTGGGAATAATTGATATCTCATGAACGGGATCTTGCGTTGAAAGCGAATAAGTTGCGACTGCGTGTCCTGCTTCGTGGTATGCGGTCAGTCGCTTCTCCTTGTCGGTCATCTTATGCGAACGCTTTTCCGTTCCCACAACGACCTTGACCGTCGCTTCCTCGATCTCTTTCATGGTTATGGCTTTCTTCTTTCTTCTCGCCGCAAGAAGTGCGGATTCGTTGAGAAGATTTTCAAGGTCTGCACCCGTGAAGCCTGCTGTTGAGCTTGCTATTGTGTCAAGATCGACATCGGGTGCTAAAGGCTTGCCCTTAGCGTGAACGGCAAGTATCTCACGTCTGCCCTTCATGTCGGGATAGTTGACTGTGACCTGTCTGTCAAATCTTCCGGGTCTGAGCAACGCCGGATCAAGTATGTCGGGTCTGTTTGTCGCCGCTATGACTATAACGCCCTCGTTCACACCGAAACCGTCCATTTCAACGAGCAACTGGTTGAGTGTCTGTTCTCTTTCGTCATGACCGCCGCCCATGCCTGCGCCTCTGTGTCTGCCGACGGCGTCGATCTCATCAATGAAGATGATCGACGGTGAGCTTTTCTTAGCCTTTTGGAACAAATCACGAACTCTCGATGCGCCGACACCGACATACATTTCAACGAAGTCGGAGCCCGATATCGAGAAGAACGGAACGTTCGCTTCTCCGGCAACTGCCTTGGCAAGAAGCGTCTTACCTGTGCCCGGAGGGCCTACGAGCAATACGCCCTTGGGGATTCTTGCGCCGAGTGCGCTGAACTGCTGAGGTGCTTTGAGAAACTCGACTATCTCGCTGAGCTCCTCCTTTTCCTCGTCTGCACCTGCGACCTGCTCAAATGTGACCTTTGTCTTTTGATCCTTAGCAAGCTTTACCCGTGCTTTTCCGAATGAAAGCGTTTGATTTAACTCGTTATTGGGATTTTGTGTGTTTCTTCTGAGTATGAAGTATGCCGCACCGCCCATGAGCAGTGAAACAAGAAGCAAGGGCCAAATGCTGTTCCAGACGGAATACTGCGAACCGGATCTGTAGTTGAACTCTATCCTGCTGTCGGGATTCTCTCTGTTATACTCAACGACATTTTCATGAACATCTTCGATGAAAATATTGACGTTAGGCACGGTGTATTTATACTCCTTCGTGTCGTCCTTGAGCTTATATTTCAAAGCACCCGAGCCTAAATTCAGCTCATAGGATGCGACCTTACCCTCATCGAAAAGAGCAACAATGTCGTAGTATTTCAAATCCTTGGTCTTGGTTTGAGACGATGAAAACTGCGATATTGCAACTATCATTACAACAGGGATAAGTATATAAGCAAGTAAGGTGAAAATTTTGCTGCGCTTTTCCAAAGTTACTGATCACTCCTAACTGTTTATTCCTTTTCCGCTTTATTTTTCATATACTGAACGCTTTAACACGCCTATAAAAGGCAGGTTGCGATATTTTTCGTCATAATCCAAACCGTATCCGACAACGAATTCATCGGGTACGATAGTTCCGACATAATCGGCTTTGATATCGGCTTTTCTTCTTTCGGGCTTATCGAGAAGTGTACATATTTTAATGCTCTTGGGATTTCTGAGCATGAGTATACGTCTGAGGTTATCAAGAGTTATTCCGCTGTCGAGTATATCCTCAACGACAAGAAGATCGTAGCCCGAGATATCTATATCAAGATCCTTCTTTATCTTAACTCTGCCGGTCGATTCCGTTCCCGAGCCGTAGCTTGAAACCGCCATAAAGTCTATTCTGCAAGGCACGGTTATGCTTCTCATAAGATCGCCCATAAAAACAACCGAGCCCTTGAGAACGCTGACGAGCAGGAGATTTTTGTCCTTGTAGTCCTCGCTTATCTGCTCGCCTAAGCGTTTGCAAATAGCCTCCAATTCTTCCTCACTGTAAAGTACCTTTTCAATATCGTTAAGCATGATCTTCCTCCGCTTTTATAGTCATTATTTTTTTTGTATCTTTTGTTATCTCACATTTTTTATTATATCCCGCACCCAATACCCATATAACCTTTTCGCCGTCTGCTATCACGGGTACGCTGTTGCGTCTGCCTGTCGGAATCTTCATCTCGTTATACAGCTTTTTCAGACTTTTGGTCACACCTCTTTTGGCGAGTGTGATCTCGTCGCCATCGTTTCTGCTTCTTATAACAGCGGTATTGCGGTCTATTTTATCATAATCAATGTTGCAAACAAATATATTGGCTGTGTCTTTTTTATTAAACTTTATTTTGTCTGCATCGAAAACGGATATTTCTATTTTGGCTGTCGGTGTTTTATTCATACCCATTTCAAGCTTAAAACAGAATTTTTCGCTTTCGCTTTTGTCTTTTTTTATAACGGTCAAGATCCCGTTTTTTGACTGTACGAAATAATCTTTGCTTAATTGAAGCTCGAAGTCGCTTTCAAGATGCTTCGAAATAAAGTCGACGTGTCTGAATTCAAGCTCTGTTCCGCTTTGCTCTTTTACGAAACCGGCTATCACTCTGTAAAGTATCGCTTCATCAAGCTGTAGAAGCTTTTGGCAGTCACAACCTTTTTTATCTGAATTCACAGACAAAAAGGCTTTTGCTTCTTTATCAAGATACTCGTTATCACGCCGAGCAGAAGCTTGAAATCTCGAAAGTGCTCGCCCGTACCCCGAATTGATTCTCTCAAATCTCGGCAAAATTTCCTGTCTGATATAATTTCGGGTGTATTCGGTCTCAAGGTTGGTGCTGTCAATGACGAATTCAAGCCCGTTTTCACGACAAAAAGCTCTGATCTCATCGCTTTCGCACTCGATAAGCGGTCTGATTATGCTGTCACGAACAGCGGGAATTCCGCAAACGCCCTTGAGCGATGAGCCTCTTATAAGATTAAAAACAGTCGTCTCGATGCTGTCGGTGAGGCTGTGAGCCGTCGCCGTTTTTCCGCCGAGTGAGGAGAAACATTCATAGCGAATACGCCTGCCGCACTCCTCCTCGCTCTCGCCCGTTTTTTCGGATTCAAGAGGTATGTTCTTGTGAAAAACCGTCAACTCGACAGAATATTTTTCACAAAGCTTCTTGACAAATTCTTCATCGGAATCTGCCTCTGCGCCTCGGATACCGTGGTTTATATGAGCCGCTTTAAGCTCAAAGCTCAGCTCGTTTTTCAGCTCATTGAGAATATAAAGCAAGCAGACGGAATCCGCACCTCCGGAAAGTCCGACGGTCACGGTGTCTCCCTCTTTTATCATTCCGTATTTTTTAACGGTTTCTCTGACCTTATCTATCATCTGAATTTCTCTAAGTTTCCGAACATCGTGTAATCGGGATTCCATGACAGCTCGACCGTGCTTGTCATGCCGTGTCTGTTTTTGGCGACTATGACCTCCGCTATATTCACTCCGCTGTTCTGATTTTCGTTTTCGCCGTCAGGCTCGTCCTTGTCCTTGTCGGCATCGTAATACTCGTCACGGTAAAGCATGAGTACTATATCCGCATCCTGCTCGATAGAGCCCGATTCACGAAGGTCGGCAAGCTGAGGTCTGTGAGACTTTCCTCTCGCCTCGGTCGAACGTGAAAGCTGAGCCAAAGTGATAACGGGAACTCCGAGATCCTTCGCCATAAGCTTCAAGCTTCTCGTTATCTCCGAAACCTCTTGAACACGGTTATCCGTTCTCGTTGAGCCTTTCATGAGCTGTAGGTAGTCTATTACGACAAGATCGACATCTTTAAGACGTCTGACTCTTGCTTTTATTTCGGGAACGGTTATAAGCGATGTGTCGTCGATATAAAGCTTACACTGCGTCAGAACCGCTGTTGCGGCGGCGATACGCTTCCATTCCTCATCATGTATCTCTCCCGTACGCATCTTGAAGCCTTCGATTCTCGCTTCCATCGCAAGCACTCTTTGCGCCAGCTGTTCCTTTGTCATTTCGAGTGAGAAGAACACGACCTTTTTGTTAGCCATTACGGCGGCATTTCTCGCTACGTTAAGAGCAAAGCTCGTTTTACCCATAGCGGGACGTGCGCCGACGATTATAAGGTCCGATTTGTTAAGACCCGTCATGACCTTATCAAGATCGGAAAATCCCGTTGTGAAGCCTTTATATTGGTCGGCATCCTCTGAGCTTAACTTTTTGAGAGTATCATAAACATTGCCGACGATAATATCACCTATAAGCGACGGTCCGCTTGTCGAACGTCCCTGTCTGATGTTATATATCTTCTGCTCGGCTGAGTCGAGGAGCATATCGGCACTTTCATCGTTGTTTGTCGCTTCGTCGATTATCTCTCTGCTCGTGTTTATGAGCGTTCTCGTATAGTATTTCTCACGGACTATCTTAGCGTAGCTTTCGATATTCTCCGTTGACGGTACGACCTGAGCGAGCTGGAACAGGTAGTTTTTACCTCCGGCATCGTCATATATGTTTTCCTTTTTCAGTCCTTCGAGAACGATAAGCGGATCTATCTTTCCGCCTGCGGCGTCGATATTCTGCATAATGGAGAATATCGCTTTATGCTGCGGCAGATAGAAATAGTCGTTTTTGACATAGATCATCGCTTGATTTATGCAAGACGGCTCCATGAGTATAGCGCCGAGCACCGCCTGCTCCGCCTCAAGACTGTAGGGCAAATTTATGTCGTCTAATCCGTTATATGAACCGGTTGGCATATTACCACCCCTTATGTTTTATTCTCCGACGTTGACATATATCTTAGCCGAAATTCCGTTATAGAGTTTTATCTCGGCTTCATATGTTCCGAACGCTTTTATATCGTCCATGACTATCTTTCTCTTATCAACGCTTATATCAAATTCGCTTTTAAGCTTCTCGGATATTTCCTTTGATGTGACAGAGCCGAATAATTTTCCGTTCTGACCTGCCTTTGCGGTGAGCTTAACGGTTTTTCCTCCGATCTTGTCGGCTGCCTTTTGAGCCGCCGCCTTTTCTGTCGCTATTCTGTATTTTTCGGAATCCTCTTTATTTTTAAGCTCGCTCATAGCCTGTGCATTGGCTTCGGCGGCTAAATTCTTCGGGAAAAGGAAATTTCTTGCGTATCCGTCTGAGGCATTGACAAGCTGTCCTTTTTTTCCGAGGCCCTTAACATCAGCTTTCAAAATAACTTTCATTTGTCATCGTCCTTTCAAATTTATACTTCGGCAAAATAATTGTCGATTTCTTGCTTTAATCTTTCCACGACTTCTTCAGTCTCGGAATTATCTATCTGAGCCGCCGCCATTGTTCTGTGACCGCCGCCCCCAAAGCGTTCCATAACGACCTGAACATTCATCTCACCGAATGAACGGGCTGAAATACATATCTGACCGTCAACCTCAAACAGCACGAATGAAGCCTTCACACCGTCGATATTCAAAAGCTCATCAGCCGCCTGCGAGGTGACAAGTCTGACATTGTCGGTGTCGATATCGGCAATTGATATCGCACAGCTGTTATAAGTGAACGCATTATCTATTATCTGATTTCTGAATTTATAAACGTCCATATCGTTGCTGAACAGCTTTTTGACCTCTACGGTGTCAGCCGCCCTGCTCTTTAAGTATGCCGCCGCTTCAAATGTTCTGACACCCGTATGCAAGATAAAGCTTCTTGTGTCGAGCATTATTCCCGAAAGCAGAGCCTCGGCTGTCAGTCTGTCTATCGGCGAAGATGAGCCTATATACTGAGCGAGCTCTGTCACCATTTCGCAGGCAGACGATGCATACGAAGCATGGAAGAATAAAACGGCGTTTTGGATATGGTTTACTGATTTTCTGTGATGATCTATAACTACGATCTTGTTTGTCTTTTCAAGAAGCTCCGGACACTCCGTAAAATACGGCTTATGAGTATCCACGACAACGAGAAGCGTATTATGAGACACCATATATTTTGATTTCTCCGGACTTATCAAATGGTCTTCGAGACCTGCCTGCTCCGCTCTTTTTATAAGAGGTAATGCGAGAGCGGTCTCTTTATTTATGACGATATTAACGGGCTTTTTCATGCTCTTGACAATGCTCATAACGCCCATTGAAGCGCCGAAGGCGTCAAGGTCGGCGTATCGGTGACCCATTATCAAGACGTTTTCACAGCCGGCGATAAGCTCGGAAAATGCAGTCGCAACGATTCTCGTTCTGACCTTGTTCGACCTTTCCGGCCCTGCGGAAACACCGCCGAAGAAGGTATAGTCCTTGCCGTCTTTTATGGCGACCTGATCTCCGCCTCGGCTTTGCGCCATTTCAAGAGCCGCCTTTGCGGCATCGTTTGAGTTGAGGAGGCTGTCCTCCTTGCCGATACCGACGGAAAGTGTCGCATTGACCTTTTTATCGGCGTAGGAAAGTGAGCGGACATATTCCAAAATTTTGAACTTATCCTCCATCATTGCTTTGAGATTTCTTTCCTCTGCAACGACAAAGAATCTGCCCGTTGACAGCTTTTTCGATACGCAATTGAATTTTCCCGCCCAGTTATCGACGATCTCTTCTATCCTGCCGAAGATCGCACCGCATTCGCTGTCCTTAAAGCTTTGTCTGATTTCCTCCACGGTATCGACCGCTATCAAGACAGCCGACGGACGTGTTTCGTAGTATTCCTTTTCTATTCGGCGAAGCTCTGTGTTATCGACAAGATAGAAAACATAAAACTGCTTGTCGTTTTTATCGTTTGACGTTACGCAGTATACGGCATACTGTCTGCCGTCTGAGCTTTCAATACGGTCGCTTTTTCCGCTTATTATATCAAGTGCTCTCGTACCCAATATGTCGGAAATTTTCTCGCTTCTCGATCTTCCGTTTTTGAAAAACGCTTCGCAAAAGCTGTCGTTCGCCCAAAAGACCTTGCCGAGCTCATCAAAAGCCACACACAAAAAAGGTACGCTTTGGAGAACTGCGCTCGTTTTAACGTCAAGTTCGGAGGCGACCGCACGTATTTTTGCGGCTATTTTAACATCGTTGACGGAAATATGAAGAATGTATCCGAAGCATAAAGCGACAAGCGCAACAAGCTCAATGACAGCAAGCGGCTTATTGTATACCCATGTGATCGCCGAAAATATCAGCACAACGGGCACTGTTATAAATGCGAACATATACTTACGCAATATGCTTCTCAATTCTTACACCTCCATTATGATCGGTAATATCATCGGACTTCTCTTTGTCCTTTCATACATAAGCTTGGACACGTCGTCTCTTATGCGGCTTTTTATCATATTCCACTCATGAATATGTCTTGTCTGACACTTGCTGAGTGATTCATAGGCTATGTCTCTCGCCTCGGTCATAAGATCCTCGGATTCACGGACATAGACAAAGCCTCTTGACACGATATCCGGACCGCTGAGTATTTCGCCTGTCACGGAATCTATCGTTGCGACGACAATAATAAGTCCGTCGTTTGAAAGATGCTTTCTGTCTCTGATAACGACCGAGCCGACATCGCCGACACCCGAGCCGTCGACAAAGACCTGACCTGCCTGAACTTTTTCGAGCTTCTTTATCTCCGTTTCCGAAAGCTCAAGCACACAGCCGTTTTCGACTATCATTATATTCTTGCTGTCAATTCCCATATTTTCGCCGAGCTTTGCGTGCTTTTGAAGATGCTTTTGCTCACCGTGTACGGGAATGAAATATTTCGGCTTGACGATTCCGAGCATCATTTTTAATTCTTCCTGACAAGCGTGACCCGAAACGTGAACGTCATACATTTTTTCATATACGACCTCTGCACCGAGGCGCATAAGCTCATTTATGACATTGCCGACGGTTTTCTCGTTGCCGGGGATCGGATTTGCGGAAATGATAACGTAATCGTTCGGTGTTATTGATACCTTGCGGTGATCCGAAAACGCCATTCTCGTCAAAGCGGACATCGGCTCGCCCTGACTTCCCGTTGTTATGAGAACAAGCTGTTCGGGCGTATATCTGTTTATCATGTCTATGCTTATCAAGATATTGTCGGGCACTTTAAGGTAGCCGAGCTGAGCGCCTATGGCGACAACGTTTTCAAGGCTTCTGCCCGATAGAGCGACCTTTCTTCCGAGACTTTCCGCAACGTCGATTATCTGCTGAACTCTGTGGATATTCGATGCGAAGGTCGCAACGATTATTCTTCTTTGTCCCGCCCGTCTGAAAAGTCTTTCGAATGACTCTCCGACTATCTTTTCGCTTTCGGTAAAGCCCGGTCTTTCGGCGTTTGTCGAGTCGGAAAGCAGAGCCAAGACGCCTTCACTTCCGAGCTGAGCAAATCTCGCTATGTCGATCATTCCGCCGTCTATGGGCGTACAGTCGATCTTAAAGTCACCGGTCTGAACTATAACTCCGGCGGGCGACTTTATCGCAAGTCCGACAGCGTCGGGTATGGAGTGGTTGACGTGGATAAATTCGACGTTGAATTTTCCGAGGGTTATCTCGTCACCCGGCTCGACCGTCTTTAAGATGACCTTGTTTAGCATATTATGCTCTTTAAGCTTGCCCTCGATAAGACCTATTGTCAGTCTCGTTCCGAAAACGGGAGTGTTGACCGTCTTTAAAAGGTATGCCAAAGCGCCGATATGATCCTCATGTCCGTGCGTGATGACAACGCCTCTGATTTTTTCGGCGTTCTTCTCGATATATGTGAAATCGGGAATTACAATGTCAACACCCGGCATATCCTGATCGGGAAACGCTAAACCGCAGTCAACGATGAACATATCGTTGCCGTATTCATAAAGCGTCATATTCTTTCCGACCTCGTTTATGCCTCCGAGGAATGATATCTTAACCTTTTCTGTATTGCTCTTCGTTTTGTTACTTTGTTTTTTTGATCTTTGACCGCTCTTTGAGGTCGATTTACTCTTCTTTGATGCCGCATTTTGCTTCATCTGTTCACCTTGCGACTTTTTCTGCTTCGTCTGTTTTGTCTGTTTTGCTTGTTTTGTTTGATCATTCTTTTTAGACTTCGTCTGTTTTGTTTGATTGTTTTTGGTTTGAGTGCTTTTTTTGCCTGTACGGTTCGGCTTGCTGTTCGGATTCTTCTTATCCGTCACCTTGTTTTCAGCCATTCGTGTGATCCGTCCTCCTTCTTATATTAATTATGTATTAAAATTAAAGTCTGTTAAAAAGACATAGTTATACATATTATCAGAACATATATTTTACTATTTTCAATTCGATATGTCAATAGCTTTGAGAGCGATACTTCAAGCATTTAAGCCGAATGCTTTTTTGAGTGCGCTTATTCTCATAGCCATACATTTTTGAGTTATTCGGCTTCCGACTGCGATGTCGTATCCGTGAGGTGTTCCGTTTATATCGTGTAATTCGACGTTTGCTCCTGCGTTTTCAAGCTTTTGAGCGTAGGCTATGCCCTCATCGTGAAGGCAGTCAAATTCAGCTGTTTCTATGTATGCGTCGGGTATGCTTTTCGGAAGCTCTATATGAAACGGCGAGGCTTCTTTTATATCATGCTTGCCGAGATACATCGACCACATCACTCTGTTATTGCGAGCGTTCCACAGCGGAGTGTCGGTGTATTTCTTCATTGACTCCGTTTCGCACTCTCCGTCGGCAACGGGATAAAGCAGCATTTGAAGCTTCGGCGCTTTAAGCCCGTCGTTTTCCGCATCAAGCACCGAATATATCGCAAGAGCACCTCCTGCGCTGTCACCGATAACGGCTAAATCGCTGTTCGGAAAGTTTTGGCAGGCATAGCGATAAGCGCTTAAAGCGTCCTCTCTTGCCGCAGGGTACGGGTTATCGGGAAGCAATCTGTAGTCCGGCATAACGACACGGCAGCCTATCTCACTTGCAAGCTTTAACGCAAGCGACTTATGATGCGGTGCGGCTTTGAAGCCGAAGCCTCCGCCGTGATAAAAGACGATACAGGGTGCATCGCTTTTAATGCCGTTCGGTTCTATTATGTATATCGGACAGCCGCAATAACTGTCCTTTCTGACTTTGATACCGCTTTTTCCGACAAATTTCAGCATTACCGTCATGGGTACATGGCTCAGCGATGCTATTTGAGCGTTGAACGGAATTTTTATACAAAACATTTTTATCTGTGGGTCAATGTTATATTTCATATCGCCTCACTCCTTTCGATTATAATAACACAAACGGCGTAAACTTTCAATGCTTATTGGCTCTGTCTATCATAATTTGCATCACGCTGTCGGCTATTTCGGCGAACACGGGGCCGCAGTCCTTTCCGCCGCTTATTCCGTCTTCACAAAGCACCGCCACGGCATACATCGGCTCATTGACGGGAAAGAATCCCACAAACCATGTTCTGAGTATCTCGTCTCCGTTCTCGTTTCTTATACCGCTTTGAGCCGTTCCCGTTTTACCTGCCGCAGCGCAAAGGCTCGATTCGCCGTAATAAGCGTTTCCCTCGGTTATGACGGAGGCGAGAAGCTTTTTCATTTCTTCGCTTGTCTCCTCGCTCAAGACCTTGCTGTCGGGCTTTTTGTCGATTTTTGTCAACACACCGTCGGAATCGACAGTGCCTTCGACGAGATATGGATATTTATATTCGCCGCCGTTGGCTATCGCCGCATATGCGCTTGCAAGCTGAACGGGAGTTGCGGTCAAAGTGCCTTGACCGAATGAGAAGTTAGCGAGCTTTCCGCTGTTTTTAAGCTCGTCTGTTTCGGGCAAGATCCCGTCTTGCGAATACATTCCGTCGGCGAGCTGTGCGCCCGTTCCGAAGCCGAGATTTGAGCAAAACTCATGTATGGCCTCGGCTGTCATCTTTTGTGTCAGCTTGATAAAATAGGTGTTGCACGAGACTTGCAATGCCTTCGCTAAATCGACTTCACCGTGAGATGCCCTGTTTATACAGCCGTACGATGTTCCGTCTACGTTGAGGCTGCCCGAGCAATCGTGTTCAAATGTGATATCGGCGGAGTTTTCGATAGCGCAGGCGGCAAGTATCGGCTTAAACACCGAGCCGACACTGTAGGCGCAGAAAGCCTTATTAACAAGAGGAGAGCTATTCGATGTGAGCGCAGAGCCGAGATCTTTTCTGTCATAATCGGGCTTGCTGACAACAGCCGTTAAAGCGCCCGTCTTGCAGTCGATCATTGCACAAGCGCCTTTTTCTATCTTTTCCATTGCTTTTTCAGCCGCAAGCTGTATCTCTTTGTCTATTGTCAAAACTACGCCTTGCTTTGAATTGAAGTTTTTGTCGTTGACCGTCGGTGTCATTCCGTTCAGTATTCTGCCGTTGGCATCGACGGAAAATGTGACCGATATCTCACCGCTTGCCTGCTTGAGCAGGTCGTCATAAGCTTTTTCGATTCCCGAAACGCCGTTGCCCTCTCCGTCAATATATCCGATTATGTGACTTGCGACTTGAGCTTCGCTGTATCTTATCGGCACTTTGAACGACTTGATATCGTCGGTGTCTATCTCCTTTTGACTTTCAAACAGGGTCGGATATCCCTCGGCAAGAGACTTGATGACGGTTTCGGACTCACTTGAGCTCAGACTTTCCCGTACAACGGAAACGGCATCGGCGCTCGGCTTTGCCGCACAGAGAAGCTTTTCTTCATAATTGACAAGTTTGTTCATGTTTATGTCGTAAATGTTGCCCCTCGTTGAGCCGATGCTCAAGGTTTTGGTCGCCGTCGCACCGTCGGCTTTGGCATAAGACGAGTAGTTCAATGATATAATTTTAACTGTGAGAAGCGAAAACGCCACGCATACCGCAAGAAAAACACTGACAGACCTTTTAAACAAGCTGATTCCTCCCCGAAATTCCTTATATTTCTTAGCATTTCCAAAAAACTCCGAAATAAAATTATTATTTTTTATGAAAAGACTTGATTTTTATAAAAAATGGCCTATAATAATACTTAGCACTTGAAGCTGACGAGTGCTAAAACATAGCAATTTTAAATATTGGAGGTATATATCATGACACTTAAACCACTTGCTGACAGAGTTGTACTTAAAGCTGTTGAAGCTGAAGAAACATCAAAGGGCGGCATTATATTGGCGGCGGCATCACAGGAAAAGCCGCAGATGGCGGAGGTCGTAGCAGTAGGCCCCGGCGGTACGGTAAACGGAAAAGAAATCAAAATGTATATCAAGGTCGGCGACAAGGTAATCACCGATAAATACACAGGCAAACAGGTCAAGCTTGATGACGTTGAATACACCATCGTCCGTCAAGATGACATTCTTGCAATAGTCGAATAATAACGGAGGGAAATATTATGGCAAAACAGATAATTTACGGCGAAGAAGCCAGAAAAGCATTACAGAACGGTATTGATAAGCTTGCCGATACAGTTAAAATAACACTCGGCCCTAAGGGCAGAAACGTTGTTCTTGACAGAAAATACGGCTCACCGCTTATCACAAATGACGGCGTAACGATCGCAAAGGAAATCGAGCTTGAAGACGCTTTCGAGAACATGGGCGCTCAGCTTATCAAGGAAGTTTCCATCAAGACAAACGATGTCGCAGGCGACGGCACAACAACGGCTACTCTCTTAGCTCAGGCTCTTGTTCGTGAGGGCATGAAGAACGTTGCCGCCGGC
The DNA here is from genome assembly GCA_964480405.1 of uncultured Faecalibacterium sp. Taxonomy (GTDB): domain Bacteria; phylum Bacillota; class Clostridia; order Oscillospirales; family Acutalibacteraceae; genus UBA6857. Next base: position 86,301 of record CAYZOU010000001.1, read on the forward strand.
GCAAATCCGATGGTCGTCAAGAAGGGCATCAAGAATGCCGTTGATGCAGCTGTTGAAGCTGTTAAGAAGAACTCAAGCCCCGTCACAACAAGTGAGGATATCGCAAGAATCGCAACTATCTCATCGGGCGATCCGAATGTCGGCGAGCTTATCTCGGAAGCTATGGAAATAGTTTCAACAGACGGTGTTATCACAGTTGAGGAGTCAAAGACAGCCGAGACCTGCAAAGAGGTCGTTGAGGGTATGCAGTTTGACAGAGGCTATGTTTCACCCTACATGGTAACAGACACAGACAAGATGGAAGCTATCATTGATGACGCTTACATTCTCATCACAGATAAGAAGATCTCGAACATTCAAGAGGTACTTCCCCTTCTCGAACAGGTGCTTCAGGCAGGCAAGAAGCTTGTTATAATCGCCGAGGACGTTGAGGGTGAGGCACTCGCTACACTTCTTCTCAATAAGCTCAGAGGAACATTCACCTGCGTTGCAGTCAAAGCTCCCGGCTTTGGCGACAGAAGAAAGGATATGCTTCGTGATATCGCTATTCTCACAGGCGGCGATGTTATCACAGAGGAGCTCGGACTTGATATCAAGACGGCAACCATGGAACAGCTCGGTAAGGCACGTCAGGTCAAGGTCACAAAAGAAAACACCATCATAGTTGACGGTGCAGGCGATAAGGACGCTATAAAGGCAAGAGTTAACCAGATCAAGCAGCAGATCGAAGCTTCAACAAGCGAGTTTGATAAAGAAAAGCTTCAGGAAAGACTTGCAAAGCTTGCAGGCGGCGTAGCTGTTATCAAGGTCGGTGCGGCAACAGAGACAGAGATGAAAGAGAAAAAGCTCAGAATTGATGATGCTCTTGCGGCAACGAAGGCTGCTGTTGAAGAAGGCTCGGTCGCAGGCGGCGGCGTAGCACTTCTCAATGCGATACCGACTGTTAAGGCGCTTCTTGATTCAACAGACGATGCCGATGAAAAGACAGGCATTAAGATCGTTCTTAAGGCACTCGAAGAACCCGTTCGTCAGATAGCTAAGAATGCGGGTCTTGAAGGCTCGGTCATCATAAACAATATCGAAGCCTCCGGCAAGGTCGGCTACGGCTTTGACTTCGCAAAGGAAGAATATGTCGATATGGCTAAGGCAGGTATTCTCGATCCGACTAAGGTAACAAGATCGGCTCTTGAAAACGCTTCTTCGGTTGCGGCAATGGTATTGACGACCGAAAGCCTTGTCAGCGATATTCCCGATCCTGCCGCAGATGCAGCCGCAGCAGCTGCAATGGCTCAGCAGGGCGGCGGAATGTATTAATACAAATCAAATTATTCGGGAACGGGCGACCGTTCCCGTTTTTGTTTTGGTACGCAAAAAATAAAAGCAGATGCAAAGCACCTGCAAATCAAGAAGATCATTTGTATTTCAGACTTTCGGCGACAGCCATTTTATCACATTCCTCATTTTCGGGATGCCCGTCATGGCCTCTGACCCAATTTATGTGTACCTCATGCTTGTCTAAAAGCGTCAAAAGCTCATCCCACAGCTCGGGATTCAGCGCCGGTTTCTTGTCGCTTTTGCGCCAGCCGTTCGCTTTCCATGAGCGAGCCCAGCCCTTTGAAATTCCGTCAGCCACATATTTTGAGTCGGTCGTCAGCTCGACCTCACAGCTTTCTTTCAAGGCTTTCAATCCCTCGATGACAGCGGTCAGCTCCATGCGGTTGTTGGTCGTTTCTTTTGCGCCGCCGGATATGCGCTTTTCGTTGTCCTTATATCTCAAAATCGTTCCCCAGCCGCCCGGCCCGGGATTCCCCGAGCAAGCGCCGTCTGTATATAAATAAACCTTTTTCATGAATACCTCTCTTTTGCGGTACGCCGCCGGTGTGTGCGTATAGGAGCATACCGAGTGATAGGTCAATTATATCACAAGCTTCCCCTTTGAGCAAGAGCGCAGACTGATAATCTCGCTTTAAAATGCAGATCAATAATTATCGGCGACTTTTTCGGCAATAAATGTTGACATTAAAGCCAAATATTTATATAATAATATACTGATAATTTATGTAATGAAAGGAAGATTACACATGGCACAGGAAATCTTACTGACCGCCTCGGGCAAAAAAGAACTGGAGGACGAGCTTGAACACCTTAAAGTTGTCGGCCGTCAAGAGATAAAAGAAAAGATTCAGGTTGCTCTCTCATTCGGCGACCTTTCCGAAAACAGCGAATATGAGGAAGCCCGTAACGATCAGGGAAAGCTTGAAGCAAGAATCAGCGAGATCGAAGGTATACTTCAAAACGCAAAGATAATTGATGAAGATAATCTTTCAACCGATGTTATTCAGCTCGGCTCAAAGGTCACTATTGTTGACGTTGAATACGGCGACGAATACAGATATCAGATAATCAGCTCAACGAGTACGTCAAAGGACAAGGAGAGCGACTATCTCACAAGCGACGAGTCACCCGTAGCTAAGGCTCTCATAGGTCACAGAGCCGGTGATGTTGTTGAGGTTGAAGCTCCGATGGGAGTTATCAAGTACATGATAAAGGAAATTTCAAAATAAGGTGAATATAATGGCAGACGAAAAGATTTTAAATGCCGAGCAGGAAGTGCAGGACGTCAACACTCTCAGACAGATAAGAGTTGAGAAGCTTGAAGCCTTGCAACAGGCAGGCAAGGATCCGTTCCACATAACAAAGGCGGAACAGACGATCACAACAGCCGAGATCGAAGCAAGATTCGATGAGCTTGAAAACAGCGACGTTTCGATTTGCGGAAGAATCATGGCTTGGCGAGACATGGGCAAGGCTAACTTCATAGAAGTCAGCGACCGCACGGGAAAAATTCAGGTATACGTCAGAATAGACGACTTGGGCGAGGATAATTTCGCCGAGTTTAAAAAGTGGGATATCGGTGACATCGTTGAGATAAAGGGCTTCGTTTTCAGAACAAGGAGAGGTCAGATATCCGTTCACGCTAAGTCAGTCAGACTTCTTTCAAAGTCTCTCCTCCCCCTCCCCGAAAAATTCCACGGACTTAAAGATACCGACACAAGATATCGTCAGAGATATCTTGATCTTATCGTTAATCCCGAATCAAGAGATACATTTATCAAGCGCTCTCTTATCATAAGAGAGATTCGCAGTTATCTCGATTCTCAAGGCTTCCTTGAGGTCGAAACTCCTATTCTTGTTTCAAACGCAGGCGGTGCGGCGGCAAGACCGTTCACAACGCACCATAATGCTCTTGATGAGGATTTCAAGCTGAGAATTTCGCTTGAGCTTTACTTAAAGAGACTTATCGCCGGCGGCTTGGAGAAGGTTTACGAGATCGGCAGAGTTTTCCGCAACGAGGGACTCGACACAAGACACAACCCCGAATTCACGCTCATGGAGCTTTATCAAGCCTACACCGACTACCACGGAATGATGGATCTTACGGAAAATCTCTATCGCCATGTGGCTGAGAAGGTTTTGGGTACGACCAAAATCGTCTACAACGGTGTTGAAATGGATCTCGGAAAGCCGTTTGAGCGTATCACGATGATCGACGCCGTTAAGAAGTACGCCGGAGTTGACTTCACAAACGTAAAGACAGATGACGAAGCCAAGGCTCTCGCTAAAGAAAAGGGTCTTGCATTTGAAGAAAGACACAAGAAGGGCGATATACTTAATTTGTTCTTTGAGGAATATGTTGAGGAGCATCTCATTCAGCCGACCTTCCTCATGGATCACCCTGTCGAGATATCTCCGCTGACTAAGAGAAAGCCCGAAAATCCCGATTATGTTGAGCGTTTCGAGTTCTTCATGAACGGTTGGGAAATGGCAAACGCTTATTCCGAGCTTAACGATCCCATTGATCAAAGAGAACGCTTCAAGGCTCAAGAGGAGCTTTTCGCTCAAGGCGACGACGAAGCCAACCACACAGATGAGGACTTCCTCTGCGCTCTCGAATACGGTATGCCTCCCACAGGCGGTATCGGCTTCGGTATTGACAGAATGATCATGCTTTTGACGAACAGCACAGCTATCAGAGACGTGCTTCTGTTCCCGACAATGAAGTCGGTCGGCGGCTCGGCTTCAAAGCAGCAGGCAAGCGTTCAAACAGCAGAGGGTCAGTGCGTACCGGAAGAAGAAGTCGAGGAGGTTATCGACTTCTCAAAGGTTGAGATCGAGCCTCTTTTCAAGGATTTCGTTGATTTCGAAACCTTCAGTAAGTCGGACTTCAGAGCCGTAAAGGTCAAGGACTGCGTTGCGGTCAAGAAGTCAAAGAAGCTGTTGCAGTTCACTCTCGATGACGGCACGGGCGAGGATCGCACGATTTTAAGCGGTATTCACGCTTTCTATGAGCCGGACGAGCTTATCGGAAAGACGCTCATCGCCATAACAAATCTGCCGCCGAGAGCCATGATGGGCATTGATTCATGCGGTATGCTCCTGTCGGCTATTCACACCGAGGAGGGCGAAGAAAAGCTTCATCTTCTCATGGTTGACGACCATATCCCCGCAGGTGCAAAATTATATTGATGTAAAAATTATCCCCTAAAGTGCTGACTTTAGGGGATTTTTTGACACAGAAAAAGTGTATTGTGCAGATGAAATAACGCACAATACACTTTTGATTTTTATCTTTTATTTAGCCTGATTCTTGTAATAGTTCATCAGACAACCGTCTAAGATGATAGTCTTTTCATCGTCTGTCAAGCCCTTAACATAAAGCGTGATGTCTTCTGTCTTTCCGTCAGCGGTGATAACCTTAGCGGGAATGACCTCCTCGCCGTTCTTTATCTTCTCTCTGATACCCGGAACGAATACATAGTCGCCGTCCGAGTAATCGAATGCTCTGTCCTTATCAATAGTGAACGGAAGAATACCCCAGTTTATGCAGTTGGAGCGGTATCTCTTTGTCGCAAATTCATAGCAGATGTTTGCGAAGCCGCCGAGTACCTTCTGACATGAAGCCGCCTGCTCTCTTGCCGAGCCGTCGCCGGGCTTCTTTGCGAATACGCATGAGCCGAACTGTGTATGCTTTATTGCTTCCTCGGCATTGTCGCAGACCTTAGAAAGAACATTCAAAAGCTCCTCGGGCTTTTCTCCGTCACGTCTCGCCTGCTCTGTCTTAGCTATCGCCTTTGAGCGAGGAACATATTGCGGCTCACGGCGGCTGAGAGCGAACTCGGAGAGTCTGAGCGGATTCGATCTGTAGCTTGAAGTTTCGCCCGACGGGATAAGCTCATCTGTTGTGGTGACGTCATCATGGATAACGCAAGCGAGCTTTACGAGAAGATTTTCTTCAAGCGCATACATCTTAGGCCAATCGGTGATGTTCGGGCCGAAACGAAGCGCCGAATTTTCATCGGCTTTGCCTATGCCGTTGTATACTCTCTTATCGTAAACACTGCCGTCAAATGAATAGGTGTAGTTGCCCTCAACGTAGTCAACATCGGTTGCGGCGGTGAGAACACCCTTGTTTTTAGCTGTTGCGGCAATTGAAAGTGCATCGACCAATGCGACAGCCGAAAGCTGACCGTCGCCCGGCTTACTGCCCTCACGGTTGGGGAAGTTTCTTGTTGTGTGTCTTATCGAAAGTCCGTTGTTGCCCGGTACGTCACCTGCACCGAAGCAAGGGCCGCAGAAGCTCGGCTTGAATACAGCGCCGGATTCGAGAAGTCTCTCCTGAACGCCGTTTCTGATAAGAGCGAGATTTACGGGAACGCTTGACGGATAAATGCTGAGTGAGAAGTAGCTGTCGCCGATATTTCCGCCGTCTAAGATATCAGCCGCACCGCATATGCTGTCGAACATACCGCCGGAGCAACCTGCGATAACGCCTTGATCGACCATGATCTTTCCGTCAACGACCTTGTCTGTCAAGTGGAAATCGACCTTGTCGCCGAACTGAGCCTTAGCGCTTTCCTCGACCTTCTTGAGTATCTCAACGGGATTCTCCTGAAGCTCGTGTATCGTGTAAGCATTAGACGGGTGGAACGGGAGAGCTATCATGCTCTCGATCTTAGCGAGGTCAATTTTGACAACACCGTCATAATAGGTCACATCAGCCGGCTCAAGCTTCTTGTATTCTTCGCTCCTGCCGTGGTTTATATAGAAATTTCTGACTGTTTCGTCTGTTGTCCAAACCGATGAAAGGCAAGCTGTTTCCGTTGTCATAACATCAATGCCGATTCTGAAATCCATCGGGAGATTCTTTACGCCCGGACCGACAAATTCGAGAACCTTATTTGTGACGAGCGCATCTTTGAACACAGCCTTGCAAAGTGCAAGTGCGACGTCGTGAGGGCCTATGCCCTTTCTCGGTTTATTTTCGAGGTACACAAGAACTACCTGCGGTGTCTTGATATCGTATGTGTTTGAAAGCAGCTGCTTAACAAGCTCGGGACCGCCCTCGCCGATACCCATAGTGCCCATTGCGCCGTAACGGGTATGGCTGTCTGAGCCGAGGATCATTTTTCCGCAGCCTGTCATAGTCTCTCTTGCGAACTGATGAATGACGGCTTGGTTAGCGGGAACGTATACGCCGCCGTATTTCTTAGCGGCTGAGAGACCGAATATATGGTCGTCTTCATTTATTGTTCCGCCGACAGCGCAAAGGCTGTTGTGGCAGTTTGTCATCGAATACTGAACGGGGAACTTTTTAAGTCCGCTCGCTCTTGCTGTTTGGATAATTCCGACGTAGGTGATATCGTGCGAAATAAGGGAATCGAACTTGATCTTCATAACCTCGCCCGATTTTGCGGTGTTGTGGCTTGAAAGGATAGAATACGCTATCGTACCCTTTCTCGCTTCATCAGATGAAAAATTCTTCGCTCTCGGATCATCCTGTGAAACTATCTCGTTTCCGTTTAACAGGTATGCCCCGCTGTTTTTGACTTCTATCATGTTTATGCTCCTTTCAGCTTCTTCTGTAAAGTCTGTTGATATACTTATAATATTCTTCGTCAACGCTGTTGACAGCGTCTTTGCCTGCTCTGTAAAGCCAGTTGCCTTGGGCTACTCCCGGTCTGTTCATTCTCGCATCGCTTCCGAAGCCGCACATATCTTGAAATGATATTATTGCGAGGTATGCAGAGGATCTCCACACCGTTTCGATCACACTGCGACACGATTCGCTTTTATAGCCGCCCTCACCCCAATTATGACCTTTATAGCCGCAATAGTCAAGAGCGAATTTTCTTTCATCGGGTGAAGCTTCATAAAGCCAGCCCAAAAGCGTATTATTATCATGAGTGCCGACATATGCGACACAGTTTCTTTGGAAGTTATGCGGAAGATGTGTGCTGTCGCCGTTCGGGTCAAAGCCAAATTGAATGACTCTCATTCCCGGAAAGCCCGTGTCTTCAAGAAGCTTCACAACGTCCTCGCCGAACGTTCCGAGATCCTCGGCAATAATTGACGGCGAGCTGAGTCTCTCGCATACCTTGTCAAATAATTTCATTCCGGGGCCTTGCTTCCATTCGCCGACCCTTGCCGTCTCGGCATCGGCATCGACCTCCCAATAAGACGCAAGCGCTCTGAAGTGGTCAATCCTCACCGTGTCATACATATTCAAGGCGAATTCGATTCTCTCTATCCACCACTTGAAGCCGTCTTGTTCCATCTTATCCCAGTCATATATGGGATTGCCCCAAAGCTGACCGTCGGACGAGAAATAGTCGGGCGGAACGCCTGCGACCTTTTTCGGCTTGAGCGTTTTTTTGTCAAGTTTAAACAGCTCTGTATGCGCCCAGACATCTGCGCTGTCGAGGCTGACATATATCGGCATATCTCCAACCGTCTCCACACCTTGAGCTTTCGCATAAGCCTTGAGCGTACCCCATTGAGTGTAAAATATATATTGCACAAAGGAATGAAACAGCGCTTCGGCTCGGACATCGCCGTTGACAGACGAAACCGCCGACGAATAGTTTTTGTATTCATCGCTCCATTCCCACCAAGGTGCGAGGTCGAATTTTTCTTTCAGCGCCATATAGAGCGAAAAGTCACGGCAAAATGCGTTCTCCTCGGCGAAAGCTTCGACCTTTTTAAGCAAAGCTTCGTCAGCACGGCTGAAAGCAAGTCTCAGCGAGTTCATTCTTTTTTCGAATGCGAAGCCGTAATCAGCCGTATAGCATGAGCCGTTATATATATTTTCGGATATTTCCGCCTCTGTCAGCAAGCCGTCGGGCAAGCCTCGAGGGTCGATGTAAACGGGATTTCCGGCAAAGGCAGAGCAGCTGCAATACGGGGAATTCATTTGATCAGTCATTCCGACCGGCAAGACCTGCCAACAGGAAAAACCCATACGCTTTATCTTTGAGATAAACTCAAAAGCTTCCTCCCCCATAACGCCGACACCGAAATCGCCGTTTATACATGAAAGCGGCATCAAAACACCGCTTATGCGTTTTTTGTTCATTTTGATCACCTTAAAAACAGTATCCTTGTTATTATACAGCAAAGCGTTTGAATTTTCAATAAAAACAACGTAAAAAATGAAAGCAGATCATATAGCGGCAAAAAAATCTCACATATACGTTAAAAACCACATTGCAGGAAATATTTCAACAAATTTTGTTAAAACTATTGACAAACTCGATAAAATCATATATTATATGTGAGCTGTTTAAATATGATTCATTAGCTCAGTCGGCAGAGCACTTGACTTTTAATCAAGGTGTCCGGGGTTCGAATCCCCGATGGATCACCAAAGAAAAAGACCATTCTCATTTGAGAGTGGTCTTTTTTATTCGCTTCTTCACGAATCATTTTGCTGTCTTCTGTAACCGATGGATCTATGCCGTCAGTCTTTTAATAATGAATGTCGCACGTGCGCTTTCAGCAGCAGGTCGGTCTGTATCCGCTTCTCGGTGCTGCACCGTACATTTCTTCCAACTCGTGTTGGATCTCCTCTGCACGGACTATCTGTTCGTTCAACTTCCACTTGCCGATATTCACGCCGTTACGCATGAACATTGAGCCGCACTGGTGAAAATAAAACTCGATATTTCTATCCTTTGCCTCTAAATAAAGATCACGCACCCACTCCCACATGATTGGGCGGACTTCATTCTTCGGCGACATTTCACCGCCGACATTGACGCACTTTATCAAGCCCGTATCAAGATATTTTCCGAGCTTTATCGGTGCGATGAGCGGAGAGCAGAAAACCTCACGGTGCTTTAACGGAGCGTCCAAAAAATAAGGCAAGCGCTTGTCTGCCATCTCTTGATTTTCAATTGAGATACTTAAATGAAAATGCTCCCAGCCCTCGCCCCAGTCGTTGGGAACACAGTCCTTGATCCTTTCGGGGCGTTTTGTTGTGGTGACAAAAACGCAATCCTTGCGGCGACGGATAAAGTCCCAACAGCCGTCTCGCCACTCGTCGGCTTCCTCAATGAAAAAGTCCGACGAAAAACAGAGCTTCACGACCGAGCCGTATGGACAGTCCTTGTCTTTCAATTCATAGGTGGTCTTACCCTTTGTTATAACCGTGGTATCTCTGCCGTAGCGTCTGTCCATTTTATAAACGAAGCAGTTTTTGCATCCCGGGCTTACTTTTTTACAGCCGTGCCACGGATTCCATGCCACCGCTTTGCTGATTTCGTTGTTTTGCATGATTTCTATTCCTCTCTCATTTTTTCAAATATAGGCAGTGTCTTGTCAAGCATCCGGACAAGCTCGTTAAAGTCGTCTTCTCCGAGTGATTCTTCGATCGTTTTCAGATAATCTGCCTGTTTTATCTTATAACTGTCTGTCAGTTCAATCGCCTTTTCTGTCGGAAGCACATAAAAACTGCGCTTATCATCAGCCGATACTTCTTTGAAGATGTATCCTTTTTGAAGTAGCACCTGAATGTGTGCCGTTATCATGGGCTTTGATACGCCAAGCAACTCCGCTATCATCAAGGGTGTATACTTGCCGCCTCTTTGCGTGATGATATTCAGCACTGCCATTTCGCTCGGTCTTATCGGAAGTTCTTTTTTAAGCTCCATATAGTTCCTTGAAAACTTAGAAAAGATTATATTTGCGCTCATATATTTATCCATGGATATTACCTCAAAGCTTCACCGTTTCGGTGTGTTGATTTGTGAACCACTGCGCTTCAAAGCCGGTGAATTTCAAAATGCAATAGTCGGGATCTGTTACACCTTTTTTATAAAACCTCGTGAAAAACGGCTTCCAAAAACGCTGTTTCGTATGCGAATCGGTAAGCACTTCCATTTCGCCTTTTATCTCAACTCCGGAAAAGCTTCTGCCCTTTTCATAAAAGTAAACGCAAGCTTTCGGGTTAGCACGGTAATGAGCCACCTTTCTCGAAGATGTATATGTTGCGAAATAAATGTCGTTTCCGTCGATTAAAACGGGCTGTATCAATGCTCTTGTCGCAGGATATCCGTCCTCACCGACAGAGGATATAACCGATGTTCTATGTCTTGCGATAAATTCATATATTCCTTCTTTGTTCATAATGATACCACCAATCAAATATTTAAGTTAATCTGCATTAACTATTATAATTCATTTATATCGGCTTGTCAATCGGTATAACGAAATATCTCATTTTTATTCGGCAAAAAATGTCAAGACGGACTATACCGGCTTGACATTTGTCAGTTTGAATATTGCTTCAACACGAATATTGTGTTAGTCGGTAAGTTTGAATTTTCTGCTCTGATTATATCCGCAACGGCGAACATTTTGAAAAGCGAGCGCATAAACGTCGTCGCACATATTGCAAAAATCATAAAGCTTTCTGTCGCCGTCGCTGAGGCTTTCGGATTCCGAGTGCTTACAGATAACGGCAATGTCGGAGTTCTCCTTTATCATTTTTATTATCTCAAGCCCCGTTTTGTTGACAGCCAAAACTCTCACATATTTCGGAAGTGCGTTTTGCATTTCCTTCGTCACCGAGAGGTAAGCACAGAGTATTATCCGTCTTATTTTTGCGTTTGTGTATCGCTTGGTTTTCACCTTTTCCATGATTTCCGATACACTCTCCGATGAGTTTATCGCTTCTTTGAGTCTGAATTCAAGCCCCTCGTTGACATCAGCTATCCGTGACAGCTCAGCCGTCGTCATTGTCCTGAGCTTTGATAATATCGCAATTTCAAGCTTGCTTTGATCCGCTGTTTCGCCGATGCTTTCGGGCAGGTATTTTTCGCAAGCTTCGTTTTTTCTCAGCCTTTCCCTTATCGCCGATGCCGACAGATAACCGTCTGCTTCGTCTTTGCTGTCGTGGTACGCTCCGATTCGTGCTATACGGACAGGTGTTATCCCGCTTTCAAGTCTTTTCAGCTGTCTGATGTACTCTATCGCCAAGACATTGTTTGCGCCGCTTAAAATCGGGCTGTTCATGGCTTTCGCAACGGCATCGGGATAGGATAAGCCCAAATCAAGCTGTTTCTTTATCTCGTCTCGACACTCTTGAGTTTCGCACTCGCTCAGCGCATACATAATATCATTAAGCGAATCCTCCGCACCGAAAAACAGCTTATCAACGCAACCGAGACTGTCGAGCAAGCCGACACTTCCTCTCGCAAACGTCTCAGCAGTCGCCACCGCATACGGCACAGGCAGTTCAAGCACGAGGTCCGCACCGTTTTTGACCGCCGCTTCGGCACGGGCATACTTGTCGCAGACGGCGATTTCGCCACGCTGAACGAAATTTCCGCTCATGATACAGACCACACCGTCAGCACCGTTTCGGCGCATACTCTCAAGAAAATATTTGTGACCGCTGTGAAACGGATTAAATTCGCAAACAGCTCCGCCGACCGTCATGACAACAGCTCCTTTCGTTTTCTTTCATTATGTTATGACATTATTTTAGCAGAAATTCGTGTTTCGTCAAGAGCTGGGGGAAAAATCGGTCTCCCCCGCCCTGTTTGTCGCATAAAAAAGAGGCCGACTTTCATCGACCTCTTAATTTCGGTTTGAGATTAATAAATGCTTGATGCGCTGCTGAGATTCTGAATCTGTCTCTTGATCGCCTTGTTTGTCGAAGAAACAGCCTCGTCGATATATGACTGATTTGCAACCGTCAACGGATACTTTTCATCAGTGATATTTTCCTCGGTGAAATGCTCAAATTCGTGCTCGCCGAGATGAGCCTTGATGCTTGCTTTCCACTCTGAATCCTCGTTTGTCTCAACGAAATACATAATGTGATAACCGTAGCTTGTCTCAACGATACCTACATCGCCTGCCTTGCGGCTTGAGTCAAAGCACCAATCGTTGAACTCTGCGACCATTGTTCCGGGAGCAACATCCTCATAAAGTCCGCCTGCTTCCTGTGAGCCTGTGTCCTCTGAGTTCTCTGTTGCGAGTGCGCCGAAGCTTTCGGCTGTTCTGTCACCGTTGAGGTATTCACGGAGAATAAGCTCTGCCTTCTCGTATGCTTCCTTATCCTTTGCCGTGTCGGCTGTAACGCTCATCTTGACGGGAGCGTCCTTGAAGCTGTCGAGTGCGGGGATATCCTTGTCGTCGGTCTTTTCCTCAGCCGCCTTTGAAGTGCTGTCGCTTGTTGTGTCGTCGCTTGAGGAGCTGTCACTTGAGCTGTCCTCCGATGTGAAGCCGATGAGAATGTGACGAACGTCGATAGTGCTTCTGTCTTCTCTGTAGGGTGCTTTTGTTATCATGCAGACATAATATCCGCTGTCTTCGACCTCGAATATCTTTGTGTCGCCGTCTTTAATATTCTTGCCGTATGCCCACTTAGCGGCATCCGAGCTGATTGAATTTGTGAGTGTTTCGTTGCTCATGGCGTCGGTCTGATAAAGAGAATTTTCTGCGCCTGCGAGCTTGTCAACAGCCTTTGAAAGAGCCTTGACTGTCTTGTTTTCGGCGAGTTCCTCAGCCTTTTTCTTAGCGGCTTTCATTGTTGCCTTTGTGACAGCGGAGCTTTCATTTCCGTCGTCATCTGTTGTTGTCTTTGTCTCCGCCTTAACGAGATAATATGCAACGCCTACCTTGTCATAAGCTGTTGTATCTTCCTTATATTCAGCCTCGATCTCTTTGTCTGTCAGCTCATCAATAAGCTCGTCTGTTACGGTGTTCTGATACTTTGTGGCGATCTGCTGTTCTTCGAGTATCGTTCTGAAAAGGCTCTTGTTGACACCCTCACCGTAGCTTGCCTTTAAGTAAGCGCCGAGTGAGTAGTTGTTGCTGTCTGCCTGTTCCTTTATTGATGCCATCTGCTCGTCGATAGATGCGATCTCGTCTTCATCGAGTGTGATGCCCTTTTCGGCGGCAAGCTTGTTGAAAGCCTTGATCTTTGTAAGCTCTGTTCTGACTGTGTAATCAAAGAAGTCGGCCCATGTCGGATCTTCGTATCCCTCAAGCTCCTCGCCGTATGCCTGCTCATCGGGAGACTTTGTGTAGTCATAGCCGCCCATGAACATAGCGCCGTAGCCTGTGCCGTACTGTGAATCGTAATAATAGCCGTATTCAAAATAGTTGTTTGCTATCGTGCGGTAATAGAAAGAGTATTCTGCGGCGCTGATATTACCTACATCGCCTATAGAGAGTGCCGCTGCCTTTCTGTATTTGATTCCCGAATTGGAGATCGCAAAGCCTGCGATGCCCGCTACGAGTGCGATTACAACAACGAGTGCTATTGCTGTCTTAGTGCCCTTTGTCATGCTGACTCTGTTGGCTCTTTTCTGTTTTTTGGCGGCTGCTTTAGCGAGTCTTGCTTTACGCTCCTCACGATAAATCTCAGCCTGTGTCTTTTCGGAATTTTTCGCCATTTTTCCTATTTCATCCTTTTCATATTATTTTTTGTCACGGTGCAATACTCACCGCAAAACTATACCCGTAAATTTTATACCATTTGTCTAAAAAAAGCAAGTATTAACACAGATTTTTTCAATCTCACAATAAGTTCTTAATATTTTCGGTCGGCATGAAATGTTTTTTTAACTTTTGCCGACTGTATTTTCGTCAGATGATAAGCAGTTGTTGACTTTTTATATAACGACCGCTATACTTGGCAGTACGAGCAGACGAGTGCCGAAACGAACATTCAGCTCGAAACGCAAGCTGTTGTGAACGGATTCAGCCGTTTTTTCGCAACGGCTTTATTAGACTCTGCCTTTCCTAATTGACGGAAAGCTATCCCCTTGGGTGCATAACAAGACGATTCAAAAAGCCGTTGAAAGCAACCGAATCTCAGCAGACACCAAAGCGTACCTCAAAACGTTGAAAATCAAAGAAGCGAAAAATTGTCGACGACAGGCTAAATGACCGCATATTGCACAATTTATCCGCAATATTGTATAAATTTTAATCAAATATGAACAAAATTGACTGTATGTAAAAATAAAATTAAAATAAAATACACACGTTGAATTTCCACCCTCGGTATGATATCATTTCGATGTTGAATAGGCAAAAGGCGATTGATAACAAACGGCGATTTGATAACATATTTTCAAATTCACATTTCACCTTTTGGCTGACGGCAAAGGAGGATTTATTATGAGGGTAACATGGTACGGTACGGCAACCGTAGGGATCGACGACGGGAAAACCAAAATCATATTTGACCCGTTCGTCAGAAGAAACAAAAAACTGAGCAACTCGACCCCCATCGAGGGATTTGCGGACTTCGATGCGATATTGGTAACACACGGGCATTTCGATCACATTCTCGATATCCCGAAGCTTATGCAAGTTGACAAAAAGGTCAGCGTTTACTGCACCGAAACACCGGCGGATACACTTCAAAAAAACGGCGTTGATAAGAGCAGAATACGTGTCATAAGAGCAGGCGAAACATTCGAGATAGGAAGCTTTAAAATTACGGCTTATCAAAGCAAGCATATAAAATTCGACGCCGCTTACATACTCTCGGTTTTCGGCAGATGCGCCGTTCAATTTCCTAAGCTTTTGTTTGAATTTGCAAAGCACATGAGAATGCCCGAAAATCACGAGATCGTCATGTATAAAATAGAAAGCGAGGGTAAGAGCATTTTACTCTCCGGCTCGTTCGGAACGGTCGAGGGTGTCGACTATCCGAAGGACAGCGATATGTTCATTTTGGCTAACGGCGGCAATCTGAGTATACCCGAGCTTACAAGGCCGTTTATTGAAAGGACACACCCGAAAAGAGTACTTGTCGATCATTTCGACGATGCATTTCCTCCGCTGACAAAACGTGTCTGCGTTGAGAAATTCAGGGACATTATGAAAGACACTCACCCCGAAATTGAGTTTATTATTCCCGTGGAACGAGTTCCTGTGGAATTTTGACAGAAAAATTAGATAAATTTTCATTAATGATATTGACAAAAGCACCTTACATCTATATAATATTTTGAGTATGAGGTGAGTTATGTTTATAAATCTTGAAAATGTATTCAACAACGGTGCAGATGAAATAAGAACAGATTTCGATTTCGATTTTTCTTCGGCTGATGTCGGCGGAGTGTATCCATTCACAACTCCTGTCAGATTAAGAGGCTCGATAAAAAACGAAACCGATATTGTTTATCTCAGAGCTGTTGCCGAGTTCCGCTTCGACGGAGTTTGCGACAGATGTGCCGCTGAGTTTTCAAGGGACATGACCGTTCCCGTTGAACATATCCTCGTTTCCGAGCTTAACGATGAGGACAACGACGAATTTATTCTCGTTGAGGGCATGAAGCTTGACATTGAACAGCTTGTTTTAGAAGATATCTATCTCTCGCTGCCGATGAAAACTTTATGCAAAGAGGATTGTAAGGGAATTTGCTCGACTTGCGGCAAAAACCTCAACGAGGGACATTGCGATTGCCGAAAGGAAGTCGATCCCCGTTTGCAGGCCTTGCAGGATCTATTGCAAGGTGACAGCTAAGTATTATAATAAGATTTTTATAAGGAGGTGCTGACATGGCAGTACCAAAGAGAAGAGTTTCAAAGGCAAGAAGGGACAAGAGACGTTCAAGCGTATGGAAGCTTACAGCTCCCACTCTCGTTAAGTGCCCCAACTGTAACGAATATGCTCAGCCGCACAAGGTTTGCGGTAACTGCGGTTACTACAAGGGCAAGCAGGTTGTCGTTAAGGATGACGCTGAATAAGTCTTTGTAAACGACTACTCGAGTTTTATTTTAGTCTTTGAGAACGGCGAAGAGGCGGAGATGGTATATATCTCTGCCTTTTTGATTTGCGAGGTGAAAGTATGTCAGTCAGAATTGAATCGGTCGAAAAAGGCTCGATCGCTTACCGTCACAATATCCGTCATGGCTGTGTTATTGAGAAGATCAACTCTCATGAGATAAACGACGTGCTTGACTATCAATTCTATTTAAAAGAAAGCACTGTAGCCTTACAGCTTCTTGATGAAAACGGAAAAAGACGGTATCTCATAATAAAAAAGAACGCCGACGACGATATCGGTCTTAATTTTGAGACATATCTCATGGATAAGCAGCAGCATTGCAAAAACAAATGCGTTTTCTGCTTTATAGATCAGCTGCCCCACGGAATGAGAGACAGTCTCTATTTTAAAGACGACGATTCGAGACTTTCGTTTTTATTCGGAAACTATATCACGCTGACCAATCTTTCCGAGCATGACGTTGACAGAATAATCGAAATGCATATAAGTCCGGTGAATATTTCCGTTCACACGATGAATCCCGAGCTTAGAGTGCAAATGATGAAAAACAAGAACGCCGGAAAGAGCCTTGATATAATCCACCGTCTCGCCGAAGCCGGTATTCAGATGAACACACAGCTTGTCCTCTGCCCCGGCATCAACGACGGAAAAGAGCTTGAGTATTCGCTCGAACAGCTCGGCAAGCTTTATCCTCATGTGCAGAGCATCGCCGCCGTTCCCGTCGGACTGACAAAACACAGAGAGGGCTTATGTCATCTCGATTGCTACAACAAAAAAACAGCCGGTGAAGTCATTGATACAATAGAATGCTTTGCCGATCACTTTAATTATTTTCACGGTACACGCTTAGCGTTTGCGGCTGATGAGTTTTATCTCAAAGCCGAAAGAGAGATACCGTCGGCGGATTTTTATGAGGACTTCCCTCAGATAGAAAACGGTGTCGGACTATGGGCAAGCCTTAAATCCGAGTTTTACTCGGCTCTTGACCTTGAGGACACGGGCGACTTAAAATCCGACAGACAAATTTCCCTTGCGACAGGCGTTGCGGCGTACCCCCTATTAAAAGAGCTTTCACAAGCCGCCGAAAAGAAATTCAGCGGACTTAAAATAGACGTATACGAAATAGAAAATGAGTTTTTCGGCGAAAATATAACCGTCGCAGGACTCATTGTCGGGCAGGATCTCATCAAACAATTAAGCGGAAAATCGCTCGGAAATGAGTTGCTTATTCCCTCGGTAATGTTGAGACATGAGAGGGATATGTTCCTCGACAGCATGACTCTTGATGAGATAGAGGAAAAACTCGAAGTCAAAATGACCGTCTGCGACGTTGACGGCTTTGACCTGCTCGATAAAATGTTAGGCAGATAAGGAGGAAAATCAATGGCAAGACCGATAGTTGCCATCGTCGGCAGACCTAATGTCGGAAAATCAACACTTTTCAACAAGCTGACGGGGCAAAGAAAGGCTATAGTCGATGACACGCCCGGCGTAACAAGAGACAGAATTTACGGCGACTGCGAATGGCTCGGCTACAATTTCCTTTTGATAGACACAGGCGGCATTGAGCCGAAATCAAACGATATCATACTCTCTCAGATGAGACGTCAGGCGCAGCTGGCTATTGACAGCGCCGATGTAATAATCCTCGTCACAGACATGAAAAGCGGCGTTGTCGCTACCGATGAGGAGGTCGCCGCAATGCTTCAAAAAAGCGGAAAGCCGATCGTACTTTGTGTCAATAAATGCGACCGTATCGGTGAGCCGCCTCTTGAATTTTATGAGTTTTACAATCTCGGCTTAGGCGATCCGATTCAGGTTTCATCCATTCACGGTCACGGCACGGGTGATCTGCTTGATGAGGTAGTAAAATTTCTCCCTAAGCAGGAAGAAGATGACGAAGATGACAGCGTTATCAAGGTCGCCGTCATAGGTAAGCCCAACGTAGGAAAATCATCACTGATAAATGCGGTTTCGGGCGAAGAACGAGCCATAGTTTCCGACATCGCAGGCACGACTCGAGATGCGACCGACACGTACATTTCAAATAAACACGGCGATTTCATGTTCATTGACACCGCAGGTCTTCGCCGAAAAAGCAAGGTCGAGGATCAAATCGAAAAATACAGCGTCATAAGAGCCAAGATGGCTGTCGAAAGGGCGACTGTTTGCGTTATCATGATAGATGCGGTCGAGGGCTTCACCGAGCAGGACAGCAAGGTCGCCGGCATCGCTCACGAAATGGGCAAGGCTTGCATCATTGCGGTCAACAAATGGGACGCCTTGGAGAAAGACGGCAAGACCATGGACAGCTACCGAAAGAAGCTGATGAACGATTTCTCGTTTATGTCGTATGCGCCGATAATTTTTATCTCGGCAAAAACAGGTCAACGCTTAGACAGATTATTCGAGCTTATAAGCTTCGTCGATCAGCAAAACGTAATGCGTATCTCAACAGGCAAGCTCAACGATGTTTTGGCTTCTGCGACAGCAAGAGTTCAGCCTCCGACAGACAAAGGTAGGAGACTTAAGATATACTACATGACGCAAGCTTCGACGAGGCCTCCCACATTCGTCTGCTTCGTCAACAAAAAAGAGCTTTTCCATTACAGCTATCAACGCTATCTCGAAAACCAGATCAGAGAGGTATTCGGACTTGAGGGAACACCGACAAGATTTGTTATCAGAGAAAGAGACGGAAAATAAGGCTGATATATCAATTAATTTCGTCGGGTCTTTGTACCCGACGTTTTTTGTGCGCTGTGGGGAGTTTCTACAGGGGCGGACGTTTATGCCGCCGCAGGCGGCATAAACCACGGCGGCGCAGCCGCCGTGAACGCTGCGAAGCAGCGTTGTCCGCCCCGCCGGCACTCATTTTCCGTAGCGCACTATTGATAAATCCGAAGCTTTGTGATAAAATACAGAAGAAAGGATGATAACAATGGAAATTACATTAACAAACGAAAATTTCGAAAATGAAGTCATAAAATCCGACATTCCCGTTCTCGTTGACTTTTGGGCAACATGGTGCGGCCCTTGCAGAATGTTAGCTCCGACTATAGAAGAACTCGCCGATGAATACGACGGAAAGATAAAAGTCGGAAAGCTCAACGTCGACGACGCTCAAGATTTGGCGATAAGCTATGGCGTTTCAAGTATTCCCACGGTCATGATCTTCAAGGGCGGCGAAAAGCTTGCAGAGTCCGTCGGGTACGTTGAAAAAGAGAAGCTTATCGAGCTTATAGAGTCGGCAAGCAAATAATCATAATAAAATAGGGCTGATTTAATCGACAGTCCTATTTTTTTGTGATATTTAACTGATTTTTGATTGACAAATGCTAAAATTTAGTATAAAATCATGTATGTAAAAATTTTGAGGGTTTTTGAGTGTGAATGATCCTTGAGATAGTTCATATGAAGAAACAAACGGAGGTATTACAATGGATTTAAAATCAATCATCAGCAAAAAGAACCACTATGCGGATTACATGATCGATGAGATCACACATATCTGCAAAAACATGGAAAAGAGAGATCCCGGCTCGGTCGGTGAGAAACAGGCATGTGAATACATGGCTAAGGTTCTCAAGGAAGAATGCGGCTGTGACAGAGCAGACGTCGAGTCCTTCAAAGAGAATCCCGGCTCATTCTATGGTTGGATATACATAACCATCACTTGCTGCTTCATAGCTCTGGCTGCATATTTCTTTATGCCCGTAGTTTCGATAATTCTTATCGTTTTCGGTCTCGCTCTCGCTTTCTTACAGTTCGGTATGTATAAGAAAACAGTTGACTTCCTTTTCCCCGAAAAGACAGGTCACAACGTAACAGCTATCAAAAAGTGCACAGGTGAAACAAAGCGCAGAATCATATTCAACGGACATCCCGACGCAGCTTGGGAATGGCCCGTAAACTATAAGCTCGGCGGTGTCGGTTTTGAAGCTCACGCAATCATTTGCGGTGTCGGCGCTCTCTACTTTATAGTTATTTCAATTCTCAGCCTTGCAGGCGCAGTTGCTCCCGAAACAGCTAAGACTCTCGGTCTTATCGGTCTTATCTTCACTCCGTTCTGGTTCGGTCTCTACTTCATGTGGAACAAGAAGATGATCGTTGACGGCGCAAACGACAACCTTTCCGGTTGCTATATGGGTATAGCTATTCTCAAGGCTCTCAAGGACGAAGGCATTGAGCTTGAAAACACAGAGCTCGGCGTTGTTCTTACAGGCTCGGAAGAAGCAGGTCTCAGAGGCGCAAAGGCTTGGTGCGAACAGCATAAGGGCGAATTTGACGACGTTCCGACATTCATCTTCTCTTACGATACGATTCACGATCCCAAGTATCTCATGACAAACTACAGAGACCTCAACGGTACTGTTAAGGCTGACAAAGATGTTTCCGACCTCTTTATGGAAGCTTGCAAAGAGATCGACGTTCCGTGTCTCAAGGGCTGGATTCCCCCTCTCGGCGGTGCTACAGACTCTGCTGCATTCGCACAGGCTGGCTTCAGAGCAACAGGCGTTACGGGACTTAACCACAAGCTTGAGTCATATTATCACACAAGAAGAGATACTTATGACAACATGAACAAAGACGGTCTTGCAGGTTGCTTCGCAGCAAGCGTTAAGGCTCTCGAAATGTTCGATGCAGGCGCTAAGCAGTAATAATTGAATGATATTCACACCACCGAAAGGCTCGCTTTCGGTGGTGTTTTTTTGTACACCCGCCCGCAAAGCGGGCGGACACGCAGTGAGTGGGATTATCAAATTTATCGGCTTTTTATAAGATTGCTATTGACAAAGAGCGGCTATAAGTGTATTATATAGACGAACAAATGTTCTTTAGGTGGTGAGCGTATGCCCTCTCTATATAATAACAGAGTGATTTTACATTGTGATCTGAATAACTTTTTCGCCTCGGTGGAGGCTTTCTATAATCCCGAGCTTAAATCCGTTCCCATGGCTGTTTGCGGAAGTCAAGCTGAGCGGCACGGAATCATACTTGCGAAAAATGAAAAAGCCAAGGCTTACGGTGTCAAGACAGCCGAGCCGATATGGCAGGCTAAAAATAAATGCCCCGACTTAGTTTGCGTTGAGCCGCACTACGACAGATACTCCGACTTCTCTCGCAAAGCAAGGGCGATATACTCCGAATATACCGACATGGTTGAGCCGTTCGGAATAGATGAATGTTGGCTTGACGTGACGGGAAGCTCGCTGTTATTCGGCTCAGGCGAAGAAATCGCATACCAAATAAAAGAAAGAATAAAAAATGAGATAGGTGTTACTATTTCGGTCGGCGTAAGCTTCAACAAGGTTTTCGCAAAACTCGGAAGCGATCTCAAAAAGCCCGATGCGGTGACTGTTCTTTCAAAGGAAAACTTCAAGGAAAAAATATGGCACTTACCGGCGGACTCGCTGATAGGTGTCGGGAAATCCACGATGAGAACACTTGAGCGTATCGGTCTTCACACCATAGGCGACGTCGCAAGATGCAAAACAAAGCTTCTCGAATTGGAACTTGGAAAGAACGGCTTAGAGCTTTGGAAGGTCGTCAACGGATACGACACGTCACCTGTATTGAAAACCGACTCTCTGCCGAAAGCCAAAAGCTACAGTCACGGAACGACACAAGCCAAGAATCTCACAAACAACGACGAAGTCAGAGCGACGTTTGTTTCGCTTGCGGAAAGCGTAGCGCACAATCTAAGAAAAGACAAGGTCTTGGCCTCTGTCGTGTCAATTTCGATAAGAGACGAGCATCTCGCCGTCATAGAACGTCAGCGAAAGCTTGACCAACCGACGAGGCTTGTCGATGAGCTTGTCTCGACGGCAATGGAGCTTTTCACTGAAAATTGGGGTTGGCAATGCGAGGTGCGTTCGGTGACGATTCATGCGTGTAATTTCGTTGACGACGGTGAAGCTTGCCAATACAGCCTATTTTGTGACAACACGAGGAATGAGCGACTTGAAAAATTAGAAGATCACGTTGACAAAATAAGAGAGAAATACGGAAACTCTGCCGTTGTTCGTGCATCGGCTATGAAAATCAAAAAGCCCGATCAAGAAGAAGCGTATAACCCGTTTCATCCGAAAATTTAGCCGATACAACAGTTTCGTCGGATAGGCTGGATAAGCAGAAAAAGACCCATACCGAATTCGGTATGGGTCTGTAAATTTGCCGTTTAATTATTTAACAGCATCCTTGAAGCCCTGACCTGCCTTGAATGAGGGGATCTTTGTTGCTTCAACTGTGATTGTCTCGCCCGTTCTCGGGTTGCGGCATTCTCTTGCTGCTCTTTCCTTAGCTTCAAATGTACCGAAGCCGATGAGCTGAACTTTCTCGCCTGCTGCTACTGCTTCCTTGATAGCATCAAAAACTGCTGCTACTGCCTTGTCGGCGTCCTTCTTTGTAAGCTCACTCTTGAGAGCAACCGCATTAACTAATTCGGTTTTATTCATTGTTTATGTTCCTCCAATAATATATTTCCATAAGGCTGAGCCTTATTGGTTTCCTACGTCGTTTTTAGCTTCATCCCAAAGCTCGTCAAGTGCCTCTAAGCTTGAAGCTGTCATGTCGATATTCCTCTCGCTTGCAAGTTTTTCGACCTTTTCAAAACGTCCGATAAACTTGTCCGTGGTATGCGTGAGTGCTTCCTCGGGGTCAATGTCTACGAATCTTGCGACATTTACTGCCGAGAAGATAAGATCGCCAAGCTCATCGAGAATCTTCGCTTTATCTCCACTCGCTACGGCTTCTTTAAGTTCTGCCGTTTCTTCTCCGACTTTATCGAAAGCTCCTTGAATGTCGGGCCAATCAAAGCCGACCTTCTTAGCTTTTTTCTGTACCTTTTCGGCTCTCATCAGCGCCGGAAGCTCTCTCGGAATCGACTGCATTACCGAAGTCTGAGTTTTCTGATTCTTCGTCTTTTTCTTGATCTCGTCCCACTTAACAAGAACATCGTCAGAGGTCTCTGCATTTTCATCTGCGAAAACGTGCGGATGTCTTATGATAAGCTTCTTGCATACTCCGTCGCATACGTCATCAAAGTTGAAGCTTCCCTGTTCGGTTTCGATCTGAGCGTGAAAAACTACCTGCATCATTACATCGCCGAGTTCCTCGCAAAGAAGCTCTTTATCGTTCTTGTTTATCGCTTCTATTACCTCATAGGTCTCCTCGATGAAGTTTTTCTTTATGCTTTCATGATCCTGCTCTCTGTCCCACGGACAGCCGCCGGGTTCTCTGAGAATACGCATTATTTCAACGAGATCGTATGCGTTGTATTTATCCTTAAACTTAAAGCCTTCTGTCATTTCAAACCTCGTTATGTTCGGTGCAAATCACCGATTAAATCCACTTTCTAATATTTTACCCTAATAATCTGAGTTTTTCAAGTACTTTTGCAATTTTTTCCCCTTTTGGCAACATTTCTATGTCATCTCGGGCAAATCCCTTTATCAAAAGCAATATTGCAAAGTAAACTACTGCGCCGATAACGACCGAGCCTAAGGTTGAAACCGTGTTTCCGATACCGAGTCGGGTGTACATAAGACTATAAGATAAATAAGCCGCACCGCCGCACATTACACCGGAGATCAACGGTTTTATCAAGATCGAAACAAAATCAAGCTTGATACCCGTTTCTCTGATAAGCGCTATGAGATTATATATGACTATCACGGCATAGCAAGCAAGCGAGCTATACGGCGCACCCTTGATGTTTATATTCGGATTTCCGACAAGGATAAAGTTTAACGCTATCTTCACCAAAGAGCCCAATATCATCGACTTTATCGGGATATCCATTCTGTTGACCGCATGGAGCATATTCGTCAGCGGAGTTGATATAGCATAGAACGCCATGGGCAGTGCGTATGCAAACAGTATCGAGCCCGCTATCGGTGCGCTGTTAGCGCCGTAAATCAGCTTCATTATAGGTGTCGCAAGCGCCGCAAGACCGAAGCCTGCCGGCATGGCGACGAGCATTGTTATTCTGAAAACGGAATCAATATTCTGTTTGATTGCCTTTTTGTCCTTGCTGACCCAAGCCGCCGAGAGCATCGGTATAACGCTGACGCCGAGCGTCATTGTCAGTGTCGGGATCAGATTCTTAACGTCAAGAGCGTTTCCGTATACGCCGTAAAGATATGTAGGAATATCTTTATCGAGCACTTCGGAAGCGTTCAGCGACCATTCATACATTTGCTTTATCGTGTCCGCACCTATTTCCATCGCATAAGCAAGTCTGTTTTTTACGGTAACGGAATCAATAAAGTTGCTGATACTGAGGACTATTGAGCTTAACGCAATCGGAATTGCGATGCTGATTATTTTCTTTGCGGTATCCTTGGAGTTCATCGGCTCGGGTGAGTTTACAAGTTCCTCTCTTGTGAATGCTCCGCCCGATCTCTTGTTTCTTATCATCAAATAGACCATTCCGAAGAATGAGCCCATCGTAACGCCCAAAACCGCAGCCGCCGCCGCATACGGGAAAATAGCACTCATCGCTTGCTGCTCTGTTGAAACAACCGTTCCGAATACTTTAACATCTTCTCCGCCGGCGCTTTTGAAAACGTTAAGCCCGTAGTTCATTACCCCGTACGCCATGGAAAGACCCAAGACCATCTTTCCGGTCGCCTCTATAACCTGCGAAATGCCTGTCGGATACATATTTCTTGTGCCCTCATAGAAGCCTCTGTATGAGGACATCATACAGCAGAAGAAAATGCACGGTGCGATGGCGACGATGCTGACCCAGTTTTCAGGTGTCATTATGACAAGCTTCGAATACGGATAAGCGACAGCTATCAGCAGCAAACTGCCGAACGAGCCGAGAAGCAGAAAGAGCTTCCTTGCGACCTTGAAGGTCTGCTCCGCTTGACGGAATTTATTCTCCGCAATGCTCTCGGAAACGAGTCTTGAGATCGCAACGGGCAAGCCTGCCATCGAGATAGTATAGAACGGCAAATAGATATCATATGCCTGCTGGAAATAGCCCTTGCCTGTTTCGCCGATTATCCAGACGAGCGGTATTTTATATATTACGCCTATGACCTTGACTATCATTGTCGAAATGACAAGGACAGTTGCGGCATTAAGCAGATTTTGCTTTCTTTGTTTAGCCATAAAATTCTTCCTTTCTTTAAAATGCAACGGCGGTTATCCTAAGAACTCATGAAGAAGCGAGTTTTCGGGAAGCTTATTCTTATCAAGTGTTTGAAGTCGGCTGAGTTTGTCTATATAAATTTGAGCCTGAGAATAATAAACACTGTCGCTTTTTATGTGGCTTAGTAACTCCTCGGCAAGCTCCTTATATACGCAAAGCTCATACGGGTGAATCGAGTCTATCTTTATGTCGGCTGTGTCACTGAACGGGAAAAGATATCTGTCCTCCCCTGTTCTGACACCCTTCCACAGATAAAACGTGAAATCGACAGGACTGTTTCTGAATTGATAATCTCTTATCATTCTTCTTATGAATCTGATATCACGCTTTGTGAACAAGACCTTGCTTCTATCATAAACTCTTGATGAAACGCTGACATAAAGCTTGATAAGCTCCTCGCTCTCAAGAGGCTCTGTTATGAGCGGATTTAGCGCATGAAGTCCCTCGACGACCACGACGTCGTTGTCGCCGATCTCGACCTTTTGTGCGTTTTCTATCGGTGTTCTCGTTGCAAAATCGAACTTCGGAAGCATTACGCCGCCTGTTGTTATCAATGCTTTAAGACATTCGTCGATTTTGTCGATATCCAGAGCATGGACAGTCTCGAAATCCGGCGAGCCGTCATCGAATTTCGGTGCAAATTTCTGATCCTTATAAAAATCGTCAAGCGAGACGGTTATTGCGTTTCTGCCCGTCTGCTTTATCAGTGAGCAGATGATGCCCGCCGTGGTCGTCTTTCCCGATGAACTCGGTCCTGCGAGCATGACAAGCTTTCTGCCGCTCGATGAAACTATTTTGTCTCTGACTCTTTCAAGTGATTTTCTGTACGCATTTTCACATTCTTCTATATACAAGTCTGCGTTTGCGTTTACAGCTTCGTTGATACCGTCAAGTGTGAATTTTGACACATGGCTCACCTCTTAAATATTTCTGAGCAAAACTCGGTTATTTGTTCTTTTCTCTTTATTATCTCTTCAAATTTATTTATGTATTCATACGGATACTTAAAGTTATACACTCGTTTTATCTCGTCGCCGTATGGGTTTTTAAGCTTGCTGACAGCGCCTGCGCCCACGGCTATGACCGTGTGACATTCCTCCATCATATAGACGTTATAAAGACATTCATAACCTTTTTTCGCCCAGCCGACGTTTTCAAAATTGCCGAGGCACTTTGACTGGCGATACATATAATAAGGCTCATATCCGCCGCCTATAAGCTTTTCACTCGCCGATGAAAGCATTCTTCCGCAAAGCTCGGCATCGTTAGTTTCAAGATGATCTGTCGATATTGTTGACGATCTCTTTTTTGACAGCGTATGCACGGTTATGCTTTCGGGAGAAAGTGACAGCACCGTGTCTAAGGTTTTGTTGAAGCTTTCGAGTGTGTCTGTCGGAAGTCCGGCTATAAGATCGGTGTTTATATTGTCAAAGCCGTTGCTTCTCGCCATTCTCATCGCTTCAAGCGTTTGTGCGCTTGTGTGCTTTCTTCCTATTTCTTCAAGAACACTGTCGTTGAAGGTCTGAGGGTTTATGCTGATCCTCGTGCAACCGCTGTCTTTTATTGCTTTCAGCTTTTCGTCTGTCACAGTATCGGGTCTTCCGGCTTCGACTGTATATTCCTCAACGGTCGAAAGGTCAAAGCTTTCGGCTATAGCGTCGCTGATACGCTTATACTGCTCGGCTGAAAGCGTTGTCGGTGTACCGCCGCCGTAATAGACGGATTCAAGTCTCATTGAATATTTGCGTATTTGCTCACCTGTATATTTTATCTCTTGGCAAAGCTTATCAACATACTCCGGCATGAGCTTTTTTGCCTGCTCATTTGAATGGGAAACGAATGAGCAATAGCTGCATCTTGTCGGGCAAAACGGTATTGAGACATAAAGCGAGAATGAGTTTTCTCGGCTTTTGTCTATTATCGGCGCTTCATTTTCCGCTACCGTCATGGCAAGCTCAGACTTTTCTTCGCTGACGAAAAGCTCGTTTCGGAAGTAGTCAAGTGCGGCTTGCTCTCCGTTTTGCGAGATATGCTTTTGCATGAGCTTTGCAGGTCTGACACCCGTGAGTATTCCCCACGGCGGTGTGTAGCCTGTAATCTCCGACAACGCCTTAAACAGCAGTTGAGCCATTTTCTTTTCGCAGGCGTTATCAAACCGATCGCAATACTCAACAAAGCATTCGTGTTCCCGTACGTCAGAGGAAAAAACGGCTTTCACCTTAATTATATCGCCGTTTTCCGCCTTTATTCTTTCCGTCGTGACGTAATTTCCGCTTTCGTTTTTTTCTTGGTAGACGGTGACGTCATCGGGGAAGAAAATTCGGGATAATTTTTCCATTTCGTAATGAAACGGGTGATCTATGATATTGAGATTCATTTGATATTCTCCAAATAGCGATTAAATTGCCTCTCGTATGACAGGGTCGTTTCCGCTCCGTGACCGCTCAAAACTCGGTAATCTCCGGGGAGGGCGAGCAGCTTTTTGAGCGATTTTATGAGCAAAAACAGGTTGCTGTTTTCAAAATCAGACCTGCCTATCGAGCCTTTGAAAAGCACGTCACCTGTGAAAAGCAGGTCGCCTGTGAGATAGCAGACCTCGCCCATCGTGTGACCGGGAGTGTGCAAAACAGAAATTTCGCTTGAGCCGAAGTTCAGCTTATCGCCGTCGCTTACCGTGATATCTGCCTTCGCACTTTTGAATGCGTTTTCATAGTCGTAGGCATCGTCAAGAAAGCGGTAGGTTTCCAAAAATTCCGCATCTTTTTCACCTATGACGAGCTTTCCGCCGAATTTCTCCTTGACGTAAGGCGCACCGCATATGTGATCCATGTGACCGTGTGTCAAGAGTATGTATTCGAGTTCTTTCACGCCGTTTTCTTCAAGGAACGCTTCAAGGCGGTTTGAATAAAAGCCGGGATCTATAAGCGAAAATTTTCCGCTTTCATCGTCTTTTAAAAGGTAGCAATTCGCCTGATAAGATCCAAGCCATACGGTTTTAACAGTCATACTGTCAGCCTCTTTTCTTTTTCCATTCGTCAGTGTTAAACAGTATGGTGACAGGGCCGTCATTCAAAAGCTCAACAGCCATGTCAGCCCCAAATTCGCCCGTTTGAACATTTTCAACTCCGAGCGAAAGAAGCTCATCGCAATACTTTATATAAAGCTCATTAGCCTTGTCGGGCTTAGCCGAGCCGATAAATGACGGACGTCTTCCGTGAGAAACATCGGCGCACAGCGTAAACTGCGACACGACAAGCGCTTCACCGCCGACATCCAAAAGCGACAGATTCATCTTTCCGTTTTCATCGCTGAAGATACGAAGCTCCGCCGTCTTTTTGGCGAGAAGCTTCATCTCGTCCTCGCCGTCGCCCTCGACGACACCCAACAGGATAAGATAGCCTTGCTTTATTTCTCCGGTTATTCTTCCGTCAACCGTCACCTTAGCGTGACTGACTCTTTGTATAACAGCTTTCATTTAATACTCCTTAAAGTCCCGATCTTTCGACGCCTAAAACGCCGTCGATTTTTTTAAGTCTCGTCATAACATTGTTCAAATGCTCTGCGCCGTTGACCGTGATGGTCATATACATTTCGCTTCTGCCGTCGTTCGTGTCCTTGGCGACGACGTTATGTATCATAACGTGAATACCGGCAAGAGCCACTGTCAGATCGGCAAGCATACCCACTCTTGAAATACAGGTGATAAGAAGCGTTGCCTTATATTCGCTCTTGGTGTTTTTATCCCAGTAAGCGCTGACCCAACGCTCCGGCTCACTTGCCGACGAAATATTTTTAGGTACGTTCGGGCATTCCCTTGTGTGAATTGAAACTCCGTGTCCACGAGTGATAAAGCCTATGATATTGTCACCGGGAAGCGGATTGCAGCACTTTGAAAATTTGACAAGGCAGTTGTCGATTCCCTCGACGATTATTCCGTCTGTACTCTTTGACTTTCTGCTTTGCGAAATAACTATGTCCTCGGCAGGTTCTTCCTTAGCCGCAAGCTCCTTGACGAGCTTATTATAGTCGTCTCTTATTCTCGGCATAAGCTTGACTATGGATATTCCGCCGTAGCCGATAGCCGCATAGAAGTCGTCTATACTCTTGCAATGCTGTCTTTCGGCAAGCTTCGCTATATATTCCTGAAGCTGAGAATCCGTGAAGTTTATCCTGTTATGTCTGAATTCTCTTTCGACTTCCTCCTTGCCTTGAACGATATTTTCTTCTCGACATTCTTTCTTGAACCAATTCTTTATTTTGCTTCTTGCGGCGGAGGTGTGGGCGAATTTCAGCCAGTCTCGGCTCGGCCCTTTATTTTGAGCCGATGTTGTCAGTATCTCGATAATTTCGCCCGTGTTGACGACGTAGTCGAGAGTTTTAATTCTTCCGTCAACCTTTGCGCCGACCATCTTGTTACCTACAGCAGAATGTATGGCGTACGCAAAATCGACTATCGTTGCGCCCATCGGCAGATTTATAACGTCGCCCTTCGGCGTGAAAACGAATACCTCCTCGGGAACAAGGTCGCTCTTTATCGTTCTGACGATATCCTCGACATCCTCGGCATCCTTCTGTTCTTCAAGCAGCTGTCTTATCCAGGCGAGTCTTTCTTCAAATCTTGCCTTGCCGTTGATTCCGAGCTTATATTTCCAGTGAGCCGCAATACCGTATTCAGCCGTCTGGTGCATTTCCCATGTTCTTATCTGAACTTCAAACGGTATCCCCTCTTTGCCGATAACGGTCGTGTGAAGCGACTGATACATATTCGGCTTCGGGGTCGATATGTAATCCTTGAATCTTCCGGGTATCGGCGTATACATATCGTGAATGATACCAAGGCAGTTATAGCAGTCATAGACCGAATCGACTATAAGTCTCACGGCGTAGATATCATAGATCTCATCAAGATTTTTATTCTGCATATACATTTTTCTGTATATGCCGTGAACGCTCTTGATTCTTCCCTCGATATGCGCATCGGGAACTGTCTTTATTATGCGGTTATATATTTTTTCCTTGATCTCATCAAGATATTTGTTCCTTGACTTTCCGGCAAGCTCAAGTGAGCTTTTTATCTCGTTGTATGCAACGGGATCGAGGTATCTTATGGCGAGGTCTTCCAGCTCCTCTTTGAAGCCTCTGATACCGAGGCGGTGAGCTATCGGCGCATATATTTCCAAGGTTTCAAGCGCCTTGTCACGCCTTTTCTGCTCACGCATAAACTCAAGAGTTCTCATGTTGTGAACTCTGTCGGCGAGCTTAATTATGATAACACGGATATCCTGATTCATAGCTATGAGCATTTTTCTCAGGTTTTCCGCCTGTCTTTCTTCTTTTGTGGTCAGCGAAACAAGACCGAGCTTTGTAACTCCGTCAACAAGATTTGCTACGCTCACGCCGAACTGATCCTTGACCTCGTCATATGTGACCTTTGTGTCCTCGACGACGTCATGCAAAAGTGCGGCGCATACGCTGTCACAGTCCATTCCCATATCGACAAGTATCTGAGCGACCGATATCGGGTGGATTATATACGGCTCACCGGACAGTCTTTTTTGACCGTCATGTGATTCGTCGGCAAGCTTATATGCCTTTTCGACTTTTTCTATTTCCTCGGGACTGTAAGCCGCAGCGATCGAGCTATGCAATTTTTCATATAAGGTTTTTACTTCGTCCGCCATTGTTATCACCTGTCCGCAATTAAATGTTTCTGAGCTTTTTAAGTATCGGTGACGATTCAAGATCGACCTTGCTTTGATCGGATGTAAGTCTCAGCTCACCGTCGGGCGTTTTCTCGACTAAGCCCAGCTCACAAAGTGCCTCAACCGCAACGAGATATTTGCAGTGGTTTTCTCCGTCATCTTCCAATCTGTAGCAAAGCAGCTGTCCGTCATCGGATATCGCAGTATTTTGCTTTATATATTTATAGACCTTAACAACATCGCTTCTTTCGGCTAAGGCTATGCGTTTTTCGGCTTGACTGAGCATTTCGTTTCGCATCAGCTTTTCAAATATTCTTTGAGAGCCTAAAAGCTTGTCGTCGCTTGTCAGCGAGTCCTTTATTTCCCTTATGTGAACACTGACCCGTACTTCGCCCATATATTCGTTTCTGTCAAGTCTGACTGCGGCGTCAACCGTGTCGCCTTTTTTGTATGGGAAGTCGTTCAGCGTGGTCGAAAATTTCATGGCGGTCAATGTTGACCTGCCGTTTGAAAGCGTCAATCTAAGGTGCTTGCCGCCGCCGACAGCCGAAACATTCTCAATTCGCATATTGCAAAGAGCAAAAAGCGGCTGAGGATTGCCTGCGCCGAACGGCTCAAGAAGCTCGAACATATCAAGGATATCGACGGATATCCCCTCGGGATTGAGCCTGAAATCCGTCTTGACCGTCGGATAAGGCATTTCAACGGTCTTAGCGTAATCGTTGACGGTCTTTCTGAAAAGCTCAATGTTTTCATGCTTCACGCCAAAGCCTGCCGCAAGAACGTGGCCGCCGAAGTGGGTCAGCATATGTCTCGCTGAATTTATGGCATCATACAGTGAGAAGCCCTCAATGCTTCTTCCCGAGCCTTTAGCTTCAACACCGTCACTTGTTATAACTATGCAGGGCTTTCCGAATTTATCAACAAAACGTGATGCGACGATACCTATAACGCCGCCGTGCCAATTCATTCCGTCGAAGATTAACACCCTGTCGTATATCATCTGCGGATTTTCTTCAAGCTGTTTCATAGCTTCAAGAGTTATCTCGTTTTCAATTTTCTGCCTTTGAATGTTACATTCTTGTAGTCTTGCCGCCGCTTGAGTCGCTCGGTCAAAATCGTCACATATGAGAAGCTCGACTGCGAGTGAGGCGTGTTCCATTCTTCCGACAGCGTTTATTCTCGGTACAATAGAAAAGGCAACAGTGGTTGAGCTGACGGTCTTTTCTCCGATTCCGGCAATATTTTTAAGCGCTATGAGTCCCACCCTTTGAGTCTCGTTTATCCTCTGAGTTCCGTATCTGACCAAGGCTCTGTTTTCGCCCGTCAAAGTCACAACGTCGGCGACAGTGCCGATAGCGACAAGGTCGGCAAATTCATCAAGGAGCATCGGAGCATCATCGGGCTCTGACATGGCGCAGACAAATTTGAACGCAACGCCTGCGCCCGACCATTCATCGAATTTCAGCGGATTATCGGGTCTGTGCGGATCGACTATAGCCTCGGCTCTCGGAAGCGTTTCCGGCACTTTATGGTGGTCTGTTACGACAAGCTTCATGCCAAGCTCATATATTCTTTCGCTCTCGTTGAGCGCCGAGATTCCGTTGTCAACGGTCACGATAAGCTTCGTTCCGTCAGCGGCTATTCTTTCTATGGCGGCAATATTCATGCCGTAGCCCTCGGTGTTTCTGTCCGGTATGTAATACGCAACGTTCGCTCCCTGCGCCTCAAGGAACGAATACATTATTGCGGTTGAAGTTACGCCGTCAGCGTCATAGTCGCCGTAAACGGTTATTTTGTCGCCGTTCATTATCGCTTCGCCGACAGCCTCGACCGCTTTATCCATGTCTTTTATCTCAAACGGATCGGAGAGCGTTATTTCGTGTGAACAGAAGTCTTTTATCCTCTCGTCGGAATCCATTCCTCTTGATATCAAAAGCGACGCCGCAAGCGGATCTATGTCGTATTTCTCGGCTATTTCCATAGCTCTCACTTTGTCGATTTTCGGAATTATCCATTTCTTTCTGCTCATGCTCTCACCGCCTTTTTCTTTTTTTATTGTATACTTGTCAGACCGTCACTCTCATTGGCTCGTCTTTCTGTTTTCTGATGAGTGCGCCCTCCTCAAATTCGGTTTCACATTCAAAGGAAAACTTCATCATTGCTTTGTTTGTGCTTTCTATGGGTAAGCCGTCGGAATCCTTGAGTGAAACGGCTTTTACTTTTGTCGGCTTCTTGCCTTTTTCGAGAATTTCTATTTCATCGCCCTCGAAAAAGCGATTTCTCTGAGTGCAATAAACTATGCCGTTTTCGCATTTATCCACGACCGCAACAACGTCCCACTCACGGTTATAGCCGCCTTTATAGCTGATGTTTCCGTCGTCGCTCGGATCGCCGTAGTAGAAGCCCGTGCAATAGTCTCTGTAGCTGACCTTTCGCATTTCGTCGATTATCCACTTTTCCGGTCTGTAATCCTCGGTCGGATTTTCAAAATATCCGTCTATCGCTTTTCTGTATGCGTTGGTAACTACTGCGACATAGTATGCTGACTTGGCTCTGCCCTCTATCTTGAAGCTGGTTATGCCCGCTTCTATCATTTCGGGGATATGCTCGATCATGCACATATCCTTTGAATTGAGAATGTATGTTCCGCCGTTTTCCTCGCCTATCGGGAAATAAACTCCGGGACGTGTCTCCTCCATGAGATGATATTTCCACCTGCAAGGCTGAGCGCAGTCGCCTCTGTTTGAGTCTCTGCCGACGAGGTAATTTGAAATAAGACATCTGCCCGAAAACGACACGCACATTGCGCCGTGTACAAAACATTCGATATCAATATCATCGTCAAGATTATCTCGAAGCTGTCTTATCTCCTTCATGGAAAGCTCACGGGCTGTGACTATACGCTTCGCACCGAGCTTGCAAAAAGCCCGAGCCGCAGCATAGTTCACGATTCCCGCTTGAGTCGAAATATGTATCTCCACACTCGGAGCGTACTTTTTAGCATATTCAAGCACTCCGAGATCGGAAATTATAAACGCATCGACGCCGCAAGCTTCTGCATGCTTTAAGAATGACGGAAGCTCATCAAGCTCATCGTTCCTCGGCAGAACATTGCAGGTCAGATACAGCTTGACTCCGTTTTCATGGCAGAATTTGACCGCTTCTTCAAGCTCCTCATCGCTGAAGTTCGCCGGTGAGGCTCTCATTCCAAAGGTCTTTCCGCCGAGATAAACCGCATCTGCACCGAATTTTACGGCGACTTTAAGTCTTTCCATGTCGCCGACAGGTGCTAAAAGTTCAGGCTTTTTCATCTTTCTTCCTTTCAATATACCGTCTTTTGCCCTATTTATAAATTATAGAAAAAAATATCTCATAGCTATGAATTAGTAATTCCCCCGAAAACGGAGGAATTACTATTTAAAAGCAAATTATCTGTTATCGCTTTTTCGGAATCATCCGTTTGAGTTGTTGTCGTTTATGACCTGAAGAGAATCCTTCTGGAACTGATCATAAGTGCTTGAAAGATATATCTTGCCCTGATTGTTGTGACAGAAGAAGTAATAGTTCGTGTCACTCGGATTCAGCGCCGCTTCTATAGCATCAAGTCCGGGGTTACATATCGGTCCGGGAGGCAAGCCCTCAACCTTATATGTGTTATATGAATCGGCATAGATCTGCGCATGGCTTGAATCGACTTGAGCTTTAACGTGGTTTGTTACATAGTCCGAGGTCGAGTCGCACTGGAGATTGGGATAAGTTGAGGATTTAAGTCTGTTATGAATAACAGCCGAAACATCAGCCATCTGTCCCTTGTTAGCCGCTTCTTTCTGAATGATAGAAGCGATTATGAGAACCTCGTCTCTCGTGTAGCCGAGCTGCTTAGCCGTGGCTTCATAGTCCTTCTTCCACTTCTTTTCAGAGTTATCGAAAAGCTTCTTCAAGACCGATACGGCGTTTTCGTTTTTATAGAATTCATAAGTATCGGGGAAAAGATAGCCCTCAACTCCGAGATATCTTGCCTCGCTCTTGGGAAGAGAATAGTAGAAGTCATACTGCTTTGCGACAGATTCAAGATTAGCGTAAAGCTTACTCTTGTTGCATACGCCTTTCTTTTCAAGTCGCTCGAATATCTGCGTAATAGTCCAGCCCTCGGGGAAGGTGACGTTAACGGTTTCCGCTCCGCCCTTGCTCTCCTTGACCGCATTCAACATTCCCTCAAGTCCCTGTTTAGGCTCAAGGTCATAAATTCCGGCAATGTATTTTACATCGTGAGATACACCCTCTGTGTCGGTGTAGGCATCAAAATGTCTGTATTTGGCGAAGATAGTACACAGAAGCTTCTGCTTTATGAGACCTGCATCGTGAAGAACATCAATAACGTCGTTCATATCCGGATCGGCGGGAATCTCAACTCTGACCGATTCCTCCGTTCTGTCTATGGCGAGAATGTCATCTATAGCCGACATCGCCATAAACGTGAATGAAGCCGTGAAAACAGCTACGACCGCAACGAAGAATATCAAAGTCGCAAACCTCGACTTAGCCGATGTCGTTTTCATTCTGACCTGTCGCTTCTCGCCTGTCGGTGCTGTCGAAGCCGTGCCTGTCGGGGCAGGCGCTTGAGCGGGCTTCTTAATGCTGTCCGATCTCGAAACGGTGGCATAGCCGCCGCTTTTTTGCGAAGCCTGTGTTTTCTCCGTGTTCGGTCTGCGGTTAGGTGCGACTGCCTTCTTTTCGGTCGGCTGTTTATCCTGAGCCTGTCGGCTTGAAGAAAGGCCAAGCTCTCTTTCAAGATCGTCAAACTTCTTATTCATCGCTTCCTTACGTCTTCTCTCGGCTTCTCTTTCGCTTGCACTTGAAAAGGCTTCAAAGTCATATTCGAAGCTATCCGCCGCATCCTCGTCGATGTGTACGACAAAATGCGCTTTATCCTGAGCGCCTGTCTCGATAGGTGAACGTCTGCTGCTTATATCTTCTCTGTCACTTTCGAAAATATCCGTAGGGTCGAAATCAAAACGGCCCTTGTATTCCTTATCGTCCATGCAAACACCTCCTGTTTTTTACATTTTCTCTGTATTTTATTCGCATTGCATTGATGCGAGAATAGCCATTGTCTTTTGCTCTCCGACAAATTTTGAAGCTATCATTGCTCCGAATTCAAGCGATACGCCTGCTCCTCTTGCTGTGATGATATTTCCGTCGCAGACAACGTATTTGTCGCTGAGAGTCGCTCCGTCAAGCTCACTTGTGAATGAGGGGTACGCTGTAGCGTTCTTGCCTTTAAGCAGACCCTTGTGTCCGAGGATAGACGGTGCGGCGCAGATAGCGCAGATATACTTTCCGTTTTCCGAGCAATAGTCGATAAACGACTGCACCTCGGGTGAGCTTTCGAGATTAGGTGTACCCGGTATACCGCCGGGAAGAACTATCGCCTCAAGTCCGTCTTTGACAGCTTCGCCTATTTCGATGTCTGCCGTGACGGGTATCTTATGTGAGCTTATAACAGTCTTTCCCGTTACACCGACGGTCTTGACCTCGACACCTGCACGTCTGAGTATATCGACGGGTGAAAGCGCTTCGATATCTTCAAAGCCGTCAGCTAAAAAAACGTATATCATAATTATTGCCTCGCTTATTTTAAAATTTTCATAACCTTATCAAAAACATCCGAGCCGATATCTTCAATGCTTCTCACGCTGTCGCCGTCAAAGCACTTGACCGTTTCCCAGCCGCACCGAGTCGCCGCATACATAGCGGAATCGTAACACTTTTTGAGATATTCGACATCTCTTTCGTGTACGTCTTTTTTGTTTTCGTCTCCGCCGTAGCGGTCGGTCATCAGCTTCTGTGATATATCGACAGGCATATCAAGGAAGATAACGCAGTCGGGCTTCGGGATTCCGAGGAGCCGATATTCAAAGTCGAACAGCCAGTCGAGATATTCGTCCCACTCGGCTTTTGGGAGCTTTGTCATCTGATGAACGGCGTTTGACGTTGTGTAACGGTCGGCTAAGATAAGTCCGCCGTGGTATTCCTTCTGCCAATGCTTTTTGAAGCTTGCGTATCTGTCGACCGAGAAAAACGTCGATGCGGCGTAGGCATTGACGTCGTCCGCCTTTTCACCGAACTGACCGTCGAGATACATCTGCACCAGTGTGCTTGAAGGGTCATCGTAATTCGGAAGCTTTATTCGGTAGACGTTGAGATTTTCTTTCTCAAGCTTTTCTTTCAACAGAGCGACCTGCGTGCTTTTTCCGCTTCCGTCAAGTCCCTCAATAACTATCATTTTGCCCTGCATTGTCGCACCCTTTAATAAGTCAGAATAACGGCGAAGAGCTTCAGCGTCTTGTCGCCTCTGTTGGCTATCGAGTGAGTTTGACCCGAAAGGCAGACACAGCTGTCACCCTCGTTTAAAATAACGGTATCGCCGTTATCAAGATATGTCGCCTGTCCCTCTAAGATATAGAATATCTCCTCCTCGTTTTCGTGCACGTGAGGTCCGATAGAACAGTTTGGCTCAAGAACTATTGTTGCGACAAGTCTTGAATGTCCGTTATACTCGCCCTTTGAAAGAACGGGAGTTATCACGGCTTGGCCGTCGCCGTCTCTCATATGGAGCTTAATTTCGCTTATCATGTCATCTTTTCTTTTTATCATAATTGATACCTCTTTAAAACGAATCAATATTTACCCATAATAATTACAGTATATTATACCATTTTTCGAGATTTAATCAATAGGTTAAAAGATATTTTTAATACTTTTTGGCTTCTTCATGTTGACTTTATGAGCGTTATATTCTAAAATTAGATACAAGATATAGTTTTTAAGGAGTAAAAGATATGGATGACATGAAAAGACCCGGCGCATACGTCATAGGCATAAGCAGCACCGGAGAGGAGCTTTGCGCCGCAAGCGGAAGAATTTCAACTCAGAAAGGCACAGCGCTTGAGATATACGAAAAGTCTCACGACAAAGAGAAAAACGCTTCGCTTATCGGAAAGGTCACAAGATCCGGACACACCTCGACCCTTGAGCATTGCTTCTATAACCTCGCCTTTTCCAACGTTTCGGTCATCGTCGAGCAGTTCATGATAGAATTCAGACTCGCTTCTTTTACCGTTCAATCTCGGAGGTACGTCGATTTCAGCGATTGCGGATACCGTGTGCCCGAATTTAAAAATGAGAGCTCAAGGGAAAAATATATTTCTCACATGGACAAGCTTTTTGCGCTTTATCAAAAGCTGACCGATTCCGACATCCCGAAAGAAGACGCCAGATTCGTACTCCCCTACTGCTTCAGAAGTAACTTCTTCTGTTCGCTCAATGCAAGAGAGCTGTTAAACGTGCTCAAAAGCATGATATACGGCAGAGGCAGTAAATATTCGGAGATAAAGACTATAGGACTTGAGCTTTATGAGCAATGCAAGAAGCTGACACCGGGCGTATTTTCCGATTTTGAGAAGAAATTCGAAAACACGAAAGACACGGCGGACTTCTCATTTATAAAGGCGGAAAGCAATCAAGGCGACAGAAAAACGGCTTTGATCTCATCGACACCCGAGCCCGAAAAGGTCATAGCTAAAGCGGCTTTGCTTGAAAGCACGTCACTCGGACTTTCGCAAATAGACGAAGTTATTTCAAATGAAGATAACCTTGAAAAAATCCTTGACGAGATATTTTCATCGTCACGTCCGAGAGCCTTGGAGCAAGCGCAATTCGGATTCTTACTGACCGATATGAGCCTTGCATGTCTGACACATTTGACACGTCACCGTATGCAGTCGCTTTTGATTCCCGATATAAACACCTGCGACAGAACACGCCATGTCGTACCCGAAAGTATCAAGACAAACAGCGAGCTTCTCGCCGAATACGATTCGGCTTTCTCAGAGACAGCCGAGCTTTACGGTGAGCTTAAAGCTCTCGGCGAAGATGAAAATGAGCTTGTCTATGTTCTCCTCGCCGGCAATGTTATAGACGTCACAGCGACGATGAACGCACGGGAATTGCTGCTGTTTTTCAGACTTAGGTCTTGCACGAGAGCGCAGTGGGAGATACGAGACCACGCAAATCTGATGCTTGACGAGCTTAGAAAAGTGTCGCCGAGCTTGGGCAAGCACTACGGGCCGAGCTGCTTTGTTTCGGGAAGATGTCCCGAGGGAAGATTCAGCTGCGGCAGAGTCGATGAAATGAAAAAGATATATTCCGAAAAATAAAATCAACAGGCAACCGTCAGCATTAAAGCGGCGGTTGCCTGCGGTTTTTATATAGCCGAAAGCGGTATTGACTTGACCGCTTTTCTTTTGAAGGTATGGCTGATTGTGTTTAGCAGATCACTCGGTGCGTACTTATAGCAATTCATCTCAAGCCGAGAGTAACAGCCAATTCGTCAAGATAGTCAATAGGTCTGCGGTCGGCTCCGTATAAGGTCACATATCCGTCTTTTTCGGCGGTTATGTCTTGATCCATATAAACCACCCGATCACCCTTTTTGAGATAATGCTTACGTCCGTTTTTCACAAAGTCATTATATTCATCTACCGCAGATCGATAATACTCCTCGAACAGCTCCTTAGCTTTTTCGATGTTACCGAGATGGCCGTATATCATACATTCTTCCAAAGAGACACGATGAGCCATACTGTCTAAGAAAGGATAGTTTTTTCTGTTTGCAAGGATAGCCTCTCTGCTATTTAAAGCTTCATAAGCCGGCAAAACATATTGCTCGATTTCATCAATAATACTTTTTATGATTCCATCTGTTTTATCGTGAAGATCGTACCAAGTTTCACTCTTGCCGCTGACCGTTCCCAATCTCGAACGAATGTTACATTCATACTCATGATAATACTTTTTCATTTCGGTATCGGGATGAAATGTTCTCTCGACACATTCCGGAATACGGATTCCCAAATTCACACACATAAGTCCGCCCATTCCATGTATCAGCTTACCGCTTTGAAAATGAATCACTTGAGAAATATCTTCGGAAACAAATCGGTGAAGCGTCCTCCCGTGCTTTTTGAATCCAAACGGTTTGAGATGCGAATATACTGCCGCTTCGATTTCATCGACTGTTTGAGT
Organism: uncultured Faecalibacterium sp.; assembly: GCA_964480405.1. Taxonomy (GTDB): domain Bacteria; phylum Bacillota; class Clostridia; order Oscillospirales; family Acutalibacteraceae; genus UBA6857. The sequence goes on from CAYZOU010000001.1 coordinate 126,353, forward strand.
TGTATTGATTTGAGTTGTTTCAACTACCGCTTTCTTCTTAGGTATACGAAATTTTTCATTAAATATCTTCGTATGTCTAAACTACACCTTTTCAATTTCAATATTTTCTTTGGTTCTTATACTGCGTGTATTTTACAAGGCACATAGTGAATATCACAAGATACACTACAAGAACACCGCCGACAAAAGACGCTATAAAATAATTATGCGTGCTGAACAGATTTATAAGCAGCTGTGGCAATAATACCGCAAAAAACAGCATAAGCAGTGGCAACATTCTGCCTTTCATCACACGCTTCATCATCTGAAATCTTGATTCCTCATCACAGAAAATTTCTTCCGCTTCGCCGCTATCCGAAACAGGCTTACGAAAATAACTGTAGTCGGCATAGTCTTGTATATACTCCCAGCCGCAATCGTCAAACATTTTCAAGTATTCTTCCTTGTTGTCCCGACCCTCATTGTTATAGTCAAGCTGATATACCACATCTTGAGGCGTACACTTCTCAAAGTGATACACTCCGAGACCTTTTACTTGGGTAAATTTCCAACCCGACTTATGCATATCACGAAGATAAGCCTGTTCTTTTTCATATTCAAATATTGTAAACCATTTGAATTGCTTTTTAGTTTCCATTTCACATTTCCTCCTGCGCTATCTTATATAGACGTTCGATTCGTTTTAATTCAAGCTGTAAGACCTCTGACCCCAAATCCGTAATTTGATATATTTTCCGCTTTTCTTCTTCACGGATAAAGCGGATCACTTTGTTTTTTTCCATCTTAGATAAGCTGCCGTACATCGTGCCGGGTGCGAGCTTAACTGCGCCGTCTGTCATCTTTTCGACCGTTTGAACGATGCCGTAGCCGTGATTCGGCTTTCGCAAGCACAGCAAGATGTAAAAAGCGGTTTCGGTCATAGGAACGTATACTTTTCTGATATGCTGATCCATATTCTAACCTCCGTATATATGTCGGTGCGATATATCGCACTTCGATGTATGCAGTATATCGCAGTACGATATATTTGTCAAGAGGTTTTGGAAAAAAATTAGAATCAGTAAGAGGATTCTTCTCGCTCGGAGGGTGCGGGGTGAGAATTAGTTTGATGTTCACTCGGAGTTTGAGAGGACATTGAGGTGACTGAATGAAGCGGTACACTTTTGGTGCGTCGGGCAAAAAACATGACCGAAATCCCTTGATGTGCAAGAGGTTTCGGTCTTTTTGTTCTTATTCCCACTCCGCTAAGACTAAACAATTCTGTCCATATATTTTCGCTTCTCGTTAGTCTTAATTTTTTTGATACACGATATATCTGTATTATCCTGTGTTAAACCGCACTTGTTATCATTTTGTTATCGAGGTTGATGACAAGAATAATTCACCGTGGATAATATCAATGTGGTATGTAAATATGTCAAACGATTTTGCTTAGAAATTCAAGGGGTGGTAGCAGAAATCATTAGAACTATGAAAAGAATAGTTAATACAGATATAATTTCAATTCAGCTTTGCCTTGCTTTTTTATGTTTCATATCTGTTGCCCCATTGATGTTTCCTTATAAGTAAATATATTATTCCAATTCTCGCTTTTTATAGAATACAATCGACAGATACCACGAAAGAGCGTATATT
>CAYZOU010000002.1:0-117127 GCA_964480405.1 uncultured Faecalibacterium sp.
GACGAAAACAAAATGAAAATAAAAAAATCGAGTATTCATAAAGTCAAATCCCTTATGAATACTCACTATGGTCGGAGTGTCGGGACTTGAACCCGAGGCCTCTTGGTCCCGAACCAAGCGCGATACCAAACTTCGCCACACCCCGATAGCTTTGATATTATATATTAATATTCACCGTTTGTCAAGGGTTTTTCTAATATTTTCACATACATTTTTATACACCGATTTGGTGGCTTGATTTTGCCTTAAAACAGGCAGATATATGCTTAAAAGTGAAATATATCTGCCTGTCCGTCATATGCTCAGTTGTGTGTTCTGCTGTGTGTTCTGCTGTGTGTTCTGCTGTATGTTCGGTCTTGCGTTCAGCCGTATTTTCTTCTGTATGATCGGCCTTGTATTCTGCCGTGCTTTGTGCTGTGTATTGGTCTTGCGTTCAGCCTTGCTTCGTTTGCTTTGTTACTTTCTTTTGGTGATCACGTTCGCAAGCATCGAAACCACAGGATACAAAACGCCTGCGACGACCCATATTATCCAGCTGCGATTCCAGCCATTCGTTGAAAAGCTGTAGGCTAAGTATATTGCGGTGGCGATGAGCCAATAGCCCGTGGAAACGATGGAGCTTGCCGCTTGATTTTTCTTTTTCTCCTTTGCGTAGTCGCCCTCCTGCAACAGCTTTTCAAAGCTCGCCCACACGACGCCGCCGCTTATGAAGAACATAACTCCGATTCCGATGATGACTATGGATACCGAAAGCATGATAACCAAAAGCAAATCGTTGTTTTCGTTCAAGACAATTCCGCCGAAAAGCGGGATCATCGCCATTATGCAAAGGCAAGCGCCGATTATATTCTTTCGGGTATACGTTGAGTTATATTCGCTTTTCCGCTGAGATACCATGCCGCTGACACCGTATTCCGTTTCAAATATCTCTTTCTCTAAATAGCTGTACACCTCGGTTTTTCTGCCGCTCGAAATAAATATCGCAACCGCCGTCGCAACAAAAATAAGCAAAACTATCATTCCGATACCTGCGGCGACATTCTCTGATATTCCGCTGTTTGGTACTTCGCTGAGTGCCGCCAATATCATCAGGCTTATCGGCGATATAATACACAAGAATGTTGCAAAAGCTATCGTCTTAGCCGTAGCCGCCTTTGCCGAGAGAAAAGCGTTCGCTTCCTCTAAAGATACACGTCTTAAATCGGGCGTATCGTCAGACGGGATCTTGCTTTCCGTATCCCCTATTTCGTCTTTAAGTAAGTAATCCGTGCTTACACCGAACAGCTCTGACAAACGAATGATCTTTTCAAGGTCCGGAACAGACTGTGCACCTTCCCACTTTGAAACAGACTGTCTGGTGACATTCATTTGCTCGGCTAATTCTTCCTGTGACCAGCCTGCTTTTTTGCGAAGCTGTATCAGCTTGTCTGCGAAAATCATAAATGTATCCTCCTTGTATGATCGCTGTGGGTCAATTATAGCGTATCTCTCGGTTGCAAGCTACCAATCGGCAGCGGACAATATGTCAACCGGCAGTTGCAACTGCAATTTTTTTGCTGTTTCTTGGTTGAAATCGCTTATATTATAGATGATATTGACATTTTAATCAATATGTCTATTAACATCTATGAAAATATTTAGCGCCGATTTCGGATTTTACTTCACGCTCATACTCGGCGGTACAACAAAAAAGCCGAAAATCCACATCGGAAGCTTCGGCTTTTTATGATAATTCGTATTCGTCAGCTGGGTTTTATTCGTCAGCTGAGTTTTTGATTTACTGCGCTAACTCAACAGCGAGCTTATCTATATCGTTGAGATTGATGCGCTTTGAAGCGATGTATGTGCGAAGCTCGAATACGCCCGTCTTATCGTTCTTATCAAAGCAACCGTAGCTTGTGGTGACGATAGTTCCGTCATCGAGAACGACATTTCCACAATATCCGGTGTCGGAGTTAGCGGCATACTCTTTGTTTTCCTGAAGCTTGAGATATGTATGGGCAAGCTTTATTCTGTATTGACCCTCGGCGCCGCTCTTGAGATCGTCATAAGTGCCGACCCAAGCGACCCAGCCTTCACTCATCCAGCCGTCTCTGTTCTCGATAGGTGAATTGTCAGCGGCTTTCTGTCCCCTCTCAACTGAGCGGAAGGTTATAAACAGTCTGCCGTCGGGAGTGTAGTCTGCCTTATGTCTCTCGCCGTTGAGTGCGGCAGGAGCATAAACCGGCTCAGACCATGTCTTACCCTCGTCCTGCGAGAACGAGATAAGAGAGTTAGCGGACTTCGTGTTGCTTCTTGTGATAAGGCAAAGCTCGTCGCCTTGACCCATATCCGAGCGAATGACCTCAACCTCACACATATTTGTCTTTTTCTCGATGTCTCTGTATGCGGCGAAATACTTCTCGGGCTTACTCCACTGCATATTTCCGTTTTCATCAAAGGTGAGGATAGTCTTGTAATTATAGAAATCGGCGTCATGGAAAAGACCCATCCATTTATCGACGAATTTTCCGTTTTCTTTAAGCTGAGTTAAGCTTGACATGGCGACTATCGGAATAACTCCGCCGTCACTGTCCTTAGCGTAGAAAAGCTCAAATTCCGACCATGTTTGACCTTCGTCATTTGATGTTGAGCAGTTGAAGCCGCCCGTGGTCGGATTATTGTTCCATTTCGGATTAGCCGAGATCATTATAAGCTTATCGCTTGTCTTTCCGTCTGTGAATGTCAAGCGGTATACTGTCGGTGTTTCCTGCGAATTTTCCCAGCTTGATGGGGTGTTCTCGATGCTTTCACTCCAGCTTCTGCCGCCGTCTGTGCTGACCTTGTTGAGAACTGCACCCTTGCCGTGACCTGCCGGATACATTGTCAAAATATTTCCGTTTTTAAGCAGAACAGAATCGGGGTGAGCCATGTAATCTCTTGAATTATCGAGAGTCGTCAGCTCATAAAGATAGTCGAATTCATCGCTGATACCGTCGGGCTTAACGCTCAGGTCGATTCTTGTGATAGAGTAATCATCGCCGTCAAATTTCGATTTGATAACGATTCCCCCGTACCTGACGACTGAAGCCAACGACGTTATCGCCGCCAACATAATGGCTAATAATCGGGTGAAGATTCCGGTGTTCATAGTGTCCTCCTTGTTTTCGGTATGCGTCGGCGTTCAGCCGAGACGAACCGAGATTATAGTTTAATTATATATTAGAGTTTGGGGGTTGTCAAGGGTTGACGGGTGGGGGTCGGGGTGCGAAGCAGGGCGACAAGGCGGTCGAGCGTGCGTCCCGAAGTGCGAAGCACGAGCGGACGCCGATCGGCCGCCCCGCTGAACAAACCGAGTTTTCGCAATTCGTTTAAAGGCTTGACAAACTCCCCTGCCAAAACTCGCACAAAATTAAGCGGCAGAACTCGCCTGCCGCTTTTGAATCAGAATTATCTTTCCTCTCTGAAATAGGTAACACCCAAACTTTGAGGAGGTTGATTTTCTTTTTTGTTCCTTGCGCTTATGATAACAAGAACGATTATCGTGACAACATAAGGAAGCATCTTGAGAAGCGGAGTTGCCGCCATGCTGACTTGAAGTTCTCTGACTCCGGGAATATATGAGCCGGCAACATAAAGTGCGCCGAATAAAGCCGAGCCGAAAATGCTGACAACGGGCTTCCATAAGGCAAAGATAACAAGAGCGACAGAAAGCCAGCCTAAGCCCTCAATACTGAGATATGCTTCCTGCGAACCGGCGTAGTCCATAATATAGAACAACCCGCCGAGTCCCGAAATACCGCAACCGATACAGGTCACAGCATATTTATAGCCGTTGACATTGATTCCGACAGCATCGGCTGTTGCGGGATTTTCACCTATGGCTTTTATATGCAAGCCTATTCTCGTTTTATTGAGAATGTATGATGCGATTATCGCAATGACTATTGCAAGGAAAACCATAACGCCGCAATACTTGAGCGAATTATCGCTTTTGGCAAACGGGAAACGGAAAAATTCCAAGGCATAAAGATATCTGATATTTGTCAGCTTCGACATGACGAACTTCATTAAGCCTACACCGAACGTCGTCATAGCAAGACCGGTAACGTTCTGATTAGCCTTGAGCGTAACAGTTAAAAGGCTGTAAATTCCACCCATAGCCGCAGCGCCTAAAAACGAAGCCAATATCGCAATTATGACGATCAATACAGACGGTATTCCGCTTTGATACATCGCTTGGAGAGCCGCACAGCCGCTTGCCGCTCCGACACACATAACACCGGGAATACCGAGGTTGAGATGTCCAACCTTTTCAATAAGTATCTCACCGACCGAGCCGTAAAGGAAAGTCATTCCGAGAGGAATAGCACTGAGCAAATAATCGAGAATTTTGAGTAAAACCGTCATCTTATTTACCCTCCTTTTCCGAGCGGAAATTTACCTTGTAATTTATAAAGAATTCACAGCCGATGATAAAGAACAGGATTATGCCGACAACAACATTCGGGAATGCACTGCTTATATCAAAGGTCTGTGTAACCTGAGAAGCACCTTGATTGAGGAATACTATCAGGAATGAAGTGATAAACATAACAAGAGGATTGAATTTAGCCAGCCATGAAACCATGATAGCCGTGAAGCCGAGTCCGCCGACTGTTTCCGTTGTTATTGAGTGGTCGAGAGCGCCGACTATTAAGAAGCCCGCAACACCGCATACAGCACCTGAAACTATCATCGTTCTTATGATGACTTTCTTGACGTCTATTCCGATATAACAGGCTGTCTTGTTGCTTTCGCCGACAACCGAGATCTCATATCCGTGCTTTGAATAGTCAAGGTATATATACATTCCTATCGTGAGGAGAATGACTACGATTATTAAGAGCACGTACTCGTTGTCAAACAGCTTTGGAAGGTGTCCGTGTTCTAAGATTCCGAGTGAGCTTGAGCCGTCGGGAGTCCATCTGATGAGGAAATATGCAACCAAAAACGTCGCAACATAGTTCATCATAAGAGTAAACAGCGTTTCGTTTGTATTCCAAAGTGCCTTGCAAACCGCAGGGAACAAGCCCCAAATTGCTCCTGCTATAACCGAAGTGACGAGCATAAGTGCGATAAGCGCAACCTCGGGAATTTTACCGCCGAGATAATACATGCAAGCAGCCGAAGCGAGTGCGCCGACAAGGACCTGACCTTCTGCGCCTATATTCCAGAACTTCATTCTGAACGCAGGCGTTACGGCGACCGAGATGCACAGCAAGACCGCAATATCTTTAAAGAGCTTCCACAGCTTTCTCTGAGAACCGAACGAGCCTTTAACAAGCGACGTATAAAAATCAATCGGGCTTTCACGCAAGAATACCGCAACGAGTACACCGCAAAGTAAAAGTGCCAAAACGATAGAAGCGACACGAATTGCCGACGACTGCCAAAGCGGCATTGAGCTTCGCTTGGAAATATGAAAAAGCGGCTCACGAACCTTTGTTTCTTTATTCTGCATCGTTCGCACCCTCCTTGTTTTCGATTGTATCAGTCTTTGTCATCAAAAGTCCGATCTCTTCTTTCTTTGCCGTTCTACCGTCAACGATGCCCGTAACCTTGCCGGCATTTATGACGAGTATTCTGTCGCAAAGCTCGATAAGAACGTCGAGATCTTCGCCGACGAAAATGACAGCAACTCCCGATTCTTTTTGCTTATTGAGAAGATTATATATCATATATGACGAGTTAATGTCAAGACCTCTTACGGGGTACGCCGCCATGAGTACAGACGGTGCGGCGGCGATCTCACGGCCGACAAGCACCTTCTGAACATTACCGCCCGAAAGACGTCTGACGGGGGTTCCCGTTCCCGGAGTGACAACTTCAAGATCGGATATTATCTTTTCGGCAAGCTCTTTCGGCTTCTTTCTGTCAAGGAAAGCGGACTTGCCTCTCCTATATGAACGAAGCATCATGTTATCGGTGATATTCATGTTTCCGACAAGACCCATGCCGAGTCTGTCCTCGGGAACAAATGAAAGACGTACGCCGAGGTCACGTATCTGCAAGGGGGTTTTATCTCGAAGGTTAACATCCTTATCTGTCTTAGGATCATGATATGTTATCTCACCGGAATCGAGATGTTCAAGTCCGGCTATAGCTTCGAGAAGCTCACGTTGACCGCTTCCTGCAATACCGGCAATACCGAGAATCTCTCCCGAATACGCATCGAATCCGACGTCATTGAGAACTTGTACGCCCTCGGAATTAGTGCTGTTAAGACCCTTGACCTGAAGTCTGAGCTGCGGATCTTTCGGTTCGCTTCTTTCTATGTTAAGATCAACCTTTTTACCGACCATCATTTCGGTAAGCTCGGATTCGTTTGTTTCGGCTGTGTTGACAGTGGCGATATGCTCACCTTTTCTCAAAACAGCTACACGGTCTGATATCGAAAGCACCTCATGAAGCTTATGAGTGATGATTATTATTGATTTTCCGTCCGCTCTCATTCGGCGCAAAACTTCAAACAGCTTTTGAGTTTCCTGCGGTGTGAGAACAGCTGTCGGCTCATCGAGAATCAAAATGTCAGCGCCTCTATAAAGCACCTTGAGTATTTCAACGGTCTGCTTTTCCGAAACAGACATTTCATGTATTTTCTTCTGAGGATCAATATTGAAGCCATAGCGTGAAGCTATTTCCATTATCTTTGCGGTGATGTTCTTCATGTTGTATTTCTCACCGTCATTGATTCCCAAAGCGATATTCTCACCGGCTGTGAAAACATCAACAAGCTTAAAATGCTGATGTATCATGCCGATCTTATATTTGAAAGCATCCTTCGGCGAACGGATAACTACCTCGTTACCGTCAACGAATATTTTTCCGCTGTCGGGGAAATAGATGCCTGCGATCATATTCATCAGTGTTGTCTTTCCGCATCCGTTTTCACCGAGGATAGCGAGTATCTCGCCCTTCATGACGTCAAGGTCAACATCATGGTTGGCGACGATATTTCCAAATCGCTTAGTTATTCCGACAAGTTTGATTGCTGTTTCAGCCATAGCCTTACCTCCGTTGAATTATCTCGATTCCACCGCTCGCTTTTCCGTACACGTTGGTGTGAGTCTCATTTCAGTTGAAATCAATAGGGAAAAATCGCCGGATTTTATCGGTTCTTCCCTATTGATTTAAAATAAAATCAAATTAAGGCGGGGCAAAAGCCCCGCCTTTGCAGGAAAATATTAGTCGCCGAAGTCCTCGTTGAGTCTTGTGATACCGTCTACCTTAAGATCGAAATAAGGAGCTGAACGGAAGTCTGACTCTGAGAAGTAACCGTCTTTGATAACTTCGTTTGTCTCTTCAACCTTGTAGCTGTCAACAGTCTTGCCTTCGCTTGTAAAGTTAGCTGTGTCAAATACATGGATCTTACCGCTTTCGAGGTCAGCCTTTGCCTTTTCGATAGCTTCAGCAGTGCCCTCGGCAGCAGCCTTGTCGTTGATCTCTGAGAGCTGAACTGAGTTTGTTGCAAGTGTACCTGTCCAGTCTGTGTCGATCTCCTTGCCCTCTGCTACAGATGTAACGATGTACTCGAGGTAGGGAGCCCAGTTGATCTTTGATGAAACGATGAATGTGTTCGGGCAGCTCTCAACTGTGCTGCCGTTGTATGAAACGTTGGGAACATTCTTTTCCTCACAAGCTGAGGGAGCGCCCATTGAGTCAGCATGCTGGCTGATAAGTACGCAACCGCCGCTGATGAGTGAAAGAGCAGTTGTCTTTTCTGCTGTCTCGTCATACCAGCTACCTGTGAACTGAACGTTCATCTTAGCGCTCGGGCAAACTGACTTAGCGCCGAGGTAGAATGATGTGTAACCTGAAATAACTTCTGCATAAGTGAAAGCACCAACATAGCCGATGAGAGCTTCATCTTCCTTGATTGTGCCGGCTTTGATCATCTCGTTAAGCTTGAGACCTGCAGCGATACCTGCAAGATATCTGCCTTCGTAGATCGAAGCAAATGCATTGTGATAGTTAGCAAGCTTCTCGGTGTGAGCCTTTGTACCTGTTGCATGGCAGAACTGAACGTTCGGGAACTCCTTAGCAGCCTTGATCATGTGATCTTCATGGCCGAAAGAATCAGCGAAGATTACGTTGCAGCCTTCGTCAACGAGGTCAGCAGCAGCTTCGTAGCACTTGTTTGACTCAGGAATGTTTCTGACGATGATAACCTGATCATCAGCAAGACCGAGATTCTTCTGAGCTTCCTTAACTGCGTTGATGAAGTTAAGATCATAGGTCGAATCTTCATCATGAAGGCAGATAACACCAAGCTTAACCTTTGAAACGTCAACCTTGTTTTCGCTGTTATCTGTTGTGTCGCTTCCTGCGTTATCGGAAGTGCCGTTTGTTGTGTTGTCGTTATCACCGTTGCAAGCAGTAAGACAAACAACGCCAGCTACTACAAGCACAAGTGCCATAACGATTGCGAGAATTTTTTTCATTACCTTGTTCCTCCGTTAGAGTTTTGATATTTATGTAAAAATAATTACATACTGTTTTACTGTCTGAAAACGATACTGTTTTCGCTCATGCTGTCGATAAGAGCCAACGCCTCAACTCTTATCCCCTTTTCTCTGAGTCCGTCGCCGCCACGCTGAAAGCCTTTTTCAATAGCAACGGCACAACCCGCAAGCTCGGCGCCTGCCTGCTTAACGATATCAATGAGACCGACTATCGCATTGCCCTTAGCGAGAAAATCATCGACGATGAGAACTTTGTCGTCCTTTGAAATATAATCCTTGCTGACGACTATATTATATTCGGTTTGGTGTGTAAACGAATAAACGACCGATGAATAGACATCGGACTGAATATTGCTTGTGTTATGCTTCTTTGCAAAAAGAGCCGGAACGTGTAAGCTTGCGCCTGCCGCAAGAGCAACTGCAATACCGGATGCTTCAACGGTCAATACCTTTGTTATATTATCGTTTTTATAAAGACGGGCTATTTCCTCTCCCATCTCCATCATGAAATCGGAATCTATTTGTTGATTAAGAAAGCCGCCGACCTTTAAAATGCCTCCGTCATAGACTTTGCCTTCATTTAAAATTTTATTTTCAAGAGCCTTCACGGTGTATACCTCCGAAAAAAATTAAAAGCAACAGGAGTTTGCCTGCCGCCGACATGAATTTCAAAAGAGCTGTTACCAAAGCGTACCTCAAAAGCTCTTTGACCAATAGTCGTAAATGTAGGCTTTACGGTAGAAACATCCGGGCCGTCTATCCGGATCTATATCGGCAAATATTCACTTTCTTTACGCAATAAAGATAACACATAAAATGTTCAAAGTCAACACAAAAAGTCGTAACATTCCGAACTTTGTATAATCCGACAAATTTTGACCCTCGCCGCACTCGGCTTTTTATCGTCTTGACCAAAATCCAAGATATTGTATGATTCAAAAGCTGTTTTCATATATATTGAAACGGCGGAATATATAGTTTTTATGTTAATTTTCAATTTCTTTTCAATTTTACATTGTTTTTTTGCAGGTTTTGTTATACAATGTATTTGTAGATGAAATAGCTTTTAATCGGAGGTTTAAACATGACAGATAAAACAATCAAGTTCACCTTAAAGCTTGACAAGGAAAATGAGATGAAAGAGATACTCTCGATCGTATATTCTTCACTTAAAGAGAAAGGCTACAATCCCATCAGCCAGATCGTCGGCTATATACTTTCGGAAGATCCGACTTATATAACCACTCACAATAACGCAAGAAGTCTCATCTGCAAGCTTGACCGTGATGAACTGTTACAGGAGCTTTTAAACAGCTACCTTAACAAATAAATTTTTTAAGGAGAGATAACTATGGCAACGAAGAAAGAGCAGAAAGAATTTTTAACCTATAAGAACAGACCGCTTGTTCGCAGCGGCAACACGCTTTATTACGGCAGTATGAGCGACAAGTATGTTGTAATGTTTCAGATACTCACCACTAAGGATCTCGGTGGACTCAGCGTCGCCGACAAGGTATCCGTTCAGCTTATCAACACCGATCCCGATGTCAGACCTCATGACAGGATAGCTCAAAAGACCGAAAAGAAAGGTCTTCACAACGCTATGGATATCGGAAGCATTTGGCTTGAAAGAGCTCTCGCCGAATAAGATTTTGATTTTTCTCCTCCCGTCCGCTTTTTGCGAATGGGAGGTTTTTCTTTTTGGTTTGTGCTGTGGGGAAGTACGGGGGCGAGCGTTTCTGCGTAGGCAGAAACCACGACGGCGAAGCCGTCGTGAACGCTGCCGCAGGCAGCGTTGCTCGCCCCCTGCACAAACCGGCAAAAACGCAGAAACCGACCGAAGATGAAACTGACCGCACAAACCGAAAACGCAGAAATTCCCCTCTTGTACAGAAGGGAATCTCAAAATCTGATTTAATTTTCGGGTGTGTATTCAAACACGGGCATATACTCAAGCTTGAAAAGATTCAGCTTGTGCATTCTGTCGATTCTTTGCTTCGTTTCTTCGTCTTCGCAAACGCCCGTTCTGATATATTTGTCAAGCACCGCATAGGTAAAACCGAGATTATCCTCGTCTGTCTTTCCGCAAAGACCGTCAATAGGCGGCTTCTCGATGAGAATTTCGGGAAGTCCGAGTTCTCTGCCGATAGCCTTGACCTCCTGAACGGTAAGCTTCGATAAGGGACTGAAATCACCGGCATTATCACCGTACCTTGTGGAATAGCCGACCCAGTCCTCGGAAAGATTGCAAGTGTTCGCAACACGACCGTTGACAGATTGGCTGACCGCATACAAAGCGGACATTCTCAGTCTCGGCGGAAGATTATTCTTTGTCTGAACGCTGAGCTCACCTATCGCTTCTTCAACTTCCTTATAAAGTGCATCATAGCTTGACTTTATGTTGACAGTGACGCTCTTTATGCCGAGATGACTGACAAGAAGCTGAGCCATATCAATGTCATGCTGTACGCCGTTGGGCATCAAAACTCCGATAACATTATCCTTGCCGAGAGCTTCAACACACAGCGCAGCAACAATTGAGCTGTCCTTGCCGCCGGAAATTCCGACAACAGCATTGCAGCCCTTGCCGTTTTCGTTAAACCAAGCTCTTATCCAGTCAACAATGTCGTTCTTGACCTTGAGTGCATCAAATGACATTCAAAACACTTCCTTATTTGTTCTTGAGTATAACATCGTGATAACCGCCCTCAACGATACTCGTTGAAGAAACAACGGTCATCTTTGCGTTCTTTTGCAATTCGGGAATTGAAAGTACACCGCAGTTGCACATCGTTGATTTAACCTTATAAAGACTCTTTTCAACGTTATCGTGAAGTGAGCCTGCGTATGTGACGTATGAGTCAACGCCTTCTTCGAATGAAAGCTTTGACTTGCCGCCAAGGTCATATCTCTGCCAATTTCTCGCTCTGTTCGAGCCTTCGCCCCAGTATTCCTTAACGTATGTGCCGTTGATGTTGATTTTCGGTGTCGGGCTTTCGTCGAATCTTGCAAAGTATCTGCCAAGCATCATGAAATCAGCACCCATAGCAAGAGCAAGAGTCATGTGATAGTCGTGAACGATGCCGCCGTCAGAGCAAACGGGAATATAAATACCGGTCTTTTCGTAGTATTCGTCTCTTGCCTTTGAAACCTCGATAAGAGCCGTAGCCTGTCCTCTGCCTATACCCTTTGTTTCACGGGTTATGCATATAGAACCGCCGCCGATACCGACCTTGATAAAGTCTGCGCCTGCCTCAGCTAAGAACATAAAGCCGTCTCTGTCAACGACGTTACCTGCGCCGACCTTGACCGTATCGCCGTATTTTTCTCTGATAAAGTCAATAGTCTGCTTCTGCCAGCAAGTGTATCCCTCCGATGAGTCGATACAAAGTACGTCTGCGCCCGCCTCAACGAGAGCCGGAACACGTTCTGCGTAGTCTCTTGTGTTGATACCTGCGCCGACGATATAACGCTTCTCTGCGTCAAGGTTTTCGTGGGGATTTTCTTTATGCTGTGAATAGTCTTTTCTGAAAACAAGATATACAAGTCTCTGATTCTCGTCAATAAGCGGAAGGGAATTGAGCTTGTGATCCCAGATTATGTCATTAGCTTCCTTGAGCGTTGTTGTATGGGGAGCTGTGATAAGCTTTTCAAACGGTGTCATGAAGGTGTATACCTTTTCATCGGTAGACATTCTGCTGACACGGTAGTCTCTGCCTGTTACGATACCGAGAAGCTTGCCGTTGCCTGTTCCGTCTTCCGTGATAGCTATTGTTGAATGACCTGTTTTTTCAACGATATTCAAAACGTCGGCAAGAGTTGCATCGGGCTTGAGGTTTGAGTCGCTGACAACAAATCCCGCCTTATAGCTTTTAACCTTTGCGACCATCGCCGCTTCACTCTCGATTGACTGAGAGCCGTAAATAAATGATACGCCGCCCTCCTTAGCGAGAGCTACAGCCATTGTATCATCGGAAACAGATTGCATAATAGCCGAAACAAGCGGAATGTTAAGGCTCAGCGCCGGCTGTTCGCCCTTTTTGAATTTGACAAGCGGTGCTTTAAGATCAACGTTGTCGGGGATACATTCCGGGCTTGTGTAACCGGGTATGAGTAAGTATTCGCTGAATGTTCTTGACGGCTCATCGTAATAAAATGCCATGTTGTCAGTCCTCCGTAAAAATTATTTTTTGCCGCTCGTGCGGTCGAATGTATTAACAGATATTGTATTATTTTGCGCTCAAAAAAGCAATTGACATAAATTGAGAAAATTTGCGGTTTTTAGTCCTTATCGTTGGTCAAATCGCCGTTTCCTTTGACGGGTATCGCCTCTCCGAGATATATTGACTCGGGTTTTATCATGCATTTGACAAAGTCCTTGTCTCTTGCGAGGATTTCTCTGATGTCTCTTTTCAGCTGACCCATATACCGTCTTTGATCCGAGGTCACTCCGTAAGCTTCAAGTCCGAGCTTATCGGCGATATATAACGCTCTGTAGAGGTGATATCCCTGCGTGACGATAATTATTTTCTCGGCTTTGAATATTTCCTTTGCCCTATATACCGAATCGTACGTTGAAAAGCCTGCGTGATCCATAAACACGTCCTCGCTCTCGACGCCTCTGTCCGTGGCAAAGGTTTTCATGACATTGACCTCGTCATATTCCTCTCTGCCATGGTCTCCCGACATAAGCAGCTTGGGAGCGGCGCCGCTTTGGTAAAGCTCAACTCCCCGTGAAAGTCTGTCACTTAGCATATGGCTCGGCTCATCGCCGTATACCGCACATCCGAGCACGAGTATGCAGTCGACGTCTTCGATCTCAGCCGCCTGCTCCGGTGTCACAACTTGTGGAGCGGCGCTCTTTTTAACATAGATATCAACGCCGAAAACGACGCAAGCACCTAAACAGCATACCGCAAAGAGACAAATCAAAGCCACTCGCATTTTTTGCTTTTTCGATCTTGGTTTTTTCTCATTTTCTTTCTTTTCCATTTCACTCTTCCTTTCCGTCTGTTTAACAGACATATTTATTTTACACCTATAAACGCTTTTTGTAAAGTCATTTATGCCGTACGTGTCGGTTTGAGACGAAAATTCCAAGCTCTGCTCGGCGGTTAGTGTATTTCGACCAAAACTTTCGCAAATCGTATTGTGAATATTATTGATTGTTCGCATTGATTTATCAGAGAAAAATAAGTATACTATATACAGCAAAGTAAATTAAGTAATAAAAGGAGTTTCATTTATGAAAAAGATTATTTGCAAGGTCGAATACGATACCGAAAACGCAGAGCTTGTCAAGAAAAACACTTTCGGCAACTTCGGCGACAGCGACGGCTACGAAGAAAGCCTTTACAAGACCGCTAAGGGAACATTTTTCCTCTATGTCAACGGCGGCGCAGACTCAAAGTATCCGACAGAGGACATCAAGCGTATGTCTAAAGACAAGGCAGCAGCTTGGATAGAGAATAACTGAGAAATATCTGTCGTATATTCAAGACAAATTTAAGACAAAATTTAACGCCTCAGCTTTTGCTGAGGCGTTAATCATTATTATCGGTAATCCTCCGGCACTTCAAAAGACAGTCTGCCGAGCTTTCCTCCCCTATACTCATCAAGGAGCATGACCGATGCTCTTTCCGTGTCGATCTCTCCGCCGCTTATGAGCATACCTCTTTTTCTTCCGATAAGCTCAATAAGCTCATACGCTTCGTTTGATTCAACATCTTCGGGTTTCAGCTTATATCTCCCACAAAGCAAGTCGGAGTAATCCTTCTTTAAAACCTCCAAAAGTCTCAAAGCCATTGTCTGTGTATCGGTTACATCGTCTTTAACAGAGCCGATAAAAGCAAGTCTGTCGCCGACGGTTTTATCCTCAAACTTAGGCCACAATACACCCGGTGTGTCAAGAAGCTCGATTCCGTTTCCGATAACGAACCACTGATTGTGGCGTGTGACACCCGGCTTGTCGGCGACCTTGGCTCGGCTTCTTCCCGCCATTCTGTTTATAAATGACGATTTTCCCGTGTTGGGGATTCCGACGACCATAACTCTGAGCGCTTTTCCGCCCATGCCCTTTTCTTCATTTGATCTTATCTTGTCTCGAAGCACTTGCCTTACAAGCGGAATGTATGCGTTAAGGCCTTTTCCGCTTCGGCAGTCAACAGCTATCGCATACTGTCCGTGAGCCTTGAAGTATTCTATCCAACGCTTTGTTGTCTTTTCGTCAGCCATGTCGCATTTGTTGAGAAGCACGATTCTCGGCTTTTTCTGTGTCAGCTCGTCAAGCTCGGGATTTCGGCTGCTCATGGGAATTCTCGCATCAAGAAGCTCAGTCACCGCATCGACAAGCGGTAAGCTTTCTTTTATCTGTCTGCGTGTTTTCGCCATGTGGCCCGGAAACCACTGCACAGTTTGTTTTTGAAAATCAGCCATATATATCACCGTCCGTATAAAGTCAAATTAGGAGCAGTGGATCTCACTGCTCCTGTTATTATACATTTTTTCGTCATTTAGGTCAAGCGGCGTAAATTCTTTCGATATGATTTGTATAGAAGCCGAAAAATTCTTCTTTCGTGCCTAACTCGCCTGTTTCTGCCGCAGTGCAGAAATCATAATGATCTGCGCCCATTATCGTCGGCATAACATACCATATGCCTGTTTGTAATTCGCAGCCGTCGACATAGTCAGTGTGCTCCGCATTAGACGGATACATTGCGCTTGTAAGAGGAACGATGCCGTCATTTGCGCCCCAAGACTTATCAATGAACTTTCCGCCGAGGAATACATTGACGGAAGCGGAAATGATTCTCGATGTGAACTTAAACAGCTCGAATATATTGTCGTAATCATCATTGATCTTTGTGTATCCGAGCTTGTCGGTCTCGGTTACGCAAGTCGAATATGAGAAGTAATACGCTGTCTTAACTGTCTTTATCTTCTCGTTAAGCTCCTCTGCGCCCTGAACTGTCATATCGTAAGCGCAGTTGTCCTTTGAAACCGCCGCCTTGATGCATTTTCTGAGACTCAGCTTCGGCTGTTCGCTTACGGCAGGATCGGCGCTGATTCCCCACTGGTCGAACATCAAGTCCATGTTGTTCATTCCCGTTTTAATGCTCGCCTGTGTCAAAAGAACGACGAACACCGCCGGTACGATGGGATCGAAAATATAATTTGCAACAGTTGAACCGTTATGCGGTGCGGCTAAAGAGGTTACGGAATATATGGCGCTTTCGTGTCCGCCCTTGAAAAGACCCGAACAGTTCTCGCCCGATGCCGCAATTTCCTCCTCGTCGCCGTATGCGATAAGTGAAGCGAAAAGACGAACGGTTGCTCCGCCGAATGAATGTCCGACGAGGTTAAGCGGCGTTTCAAGATTCCAAGCTTCGCCCATGGTTGCCTTGCCTGTGTAATCTCTGCCGTATCTCTCATGGCCGCACTTCTTTGAATGTGCTTCGCCGTAGTCAACGACCGTTCCCGTCAGCTGAGCGTATAACTCGCAGGCTCTGTCCCAAGCGCTGCCCATACCGCTGACAGGCGGATTATAGACGTCGTAGCCCTTGCCTCTAAGATATGTCATGATATTATTTTCGGGCTGTATTCCCCAATAAGGTGTTTCCACTTCGTATTCAGAGCCTTCACCCCAGCCCATCATACCGTGAACGAATATGAACGGATATCTGTTGCCTTTGCCGTTTTCTGCGAATGCAGGCAAGCTGATACCGATAAGCATACTGACACAAAGAATTAAGCTTACTGCGATTTTGAAAGATTTTCTTTTCATAAGTTGACCTCCGCTAATAATGTATACACCAAGCGTGATAGCTTCTCAGTTAAAATCGTAGACACTTGATGACTATTGACATTCTAACATGATAATCAACAAATGGTCAATATCTCTTTAAAAAAGTTAACAATTTATTACATATTTAAAAATTGTGTGATTGTCATATCATTGATGTACATATTATCAAGAACAACTTTTCCGTCTTTCACTTTGACTTTTATGTATACGGTGCTGCCTGTCTCGTTTATCTTGTGAAACAGAGCTTCGTATGCCCTGCTGTTGAGCTTGAAGTAATCTATGGGAAATACGAAATTGCCTTTCACGTCGCTCTTGACATATGGCTGGCTCGGCTTTTCGCTTGTCATTCGGCTTATATGTGCAAAGCCGTCCTCGCCGACTGTTATCACACCGTATTCGTCGTTATTTGACGGAGTAAAATAGTCTATATCAATTAGATCGAATTTTATCTTTTTTCCTACGGCGTATGCGCTGACTCTGAATCTGAATTCGTCGCCGTTCTGCGAAATATCATATTTTTCCGCTATCATAGCGAGCGGCACGGCAAGCTGAAAAACTATGATCAATGCGAGTATCGGAATAAGTATTCTCTTTTTCATTCAGCATCATCCTCCCCTGCGTACGTCATATCTTTTCTCTTTTTAGCAAGTCGCTTATTGACAACAAGCAAAACTACGCCTGCGCAGATAAATGCGATACCTTTCATAAATATATCAAGATCCCAGTCGAAGAAGCGCATTATCACAACTGCGCCCACGGTCACAAGTCCTGCGTTGGTCGTGAACGTGTCGCAATCGGCAGTGCCGCAGACTATCAGCATTATTCCGATAGCGAGCATAGCGGCGTTGGCTATGACGGTCAGAATAACGCTCTCGGAAATGAAGCCGATATAACAAAGGCTCGACAGTATGACACAGACGATATCAGCCGCAACAACGGTAATTTTCAGCTTATCTATGCCCTTGACAAAAGCCGAAACGAGAGCCACGGCACACATCAAAATCGCAGGAATTATCCCGACGAGATTCGACAAAAAGTCGAAATCAGACCCGCCGGTATACCACGAATGACCGAGTGAAAACACGCCGACAGCCACCGCAGAGCCAATCACACCCAAGAATTTCAAGGGGCTCAGGCTCTCGCTGTCAACGGGCGAAAAAGCCATGATCAAAGCAAAATACGCAAGATAGGTTGTGAGGCCCTCAAGGTCGGCGGCGGCGATAAAAGCAATCATAAACGTAAACGATGCCGCAGTGTTGAGCCATTTCACATAGCCGATACGTCTCGGGTCGGGAGCTTCTTCATGCTTGACACGAAGCAAGAACAAAGCACCGATGGCCGTCAAGGCGCAATATATCACGAGCTCTGTCAAGCCGATATCGTTGCTGTTTTGCAGTGCATTGAAAAGCACGCCTGCGAAGTATACGGCAAGCGGAGACACAGCCGACAGGACATATATCACGGGCAAGGTCAAGACACTGCAGACCAATATGTAACGGCCGATGTCACCCGACAGGTCAAAGCTGTTCGCCACCATAGCGAGTGTGGCGAAGATGCCTGCCGTATAGATAATAGATACGCACTCACGAATTACCGTTCTTTCATACATTTTCGCCACGGTGAACACAGCCGCACCCTGCCCCAAGAGCATCGGCAAAAACGACACAAACGCTTTCACGGCAAGCGGCAGGTTTTTCCAGTTTGTTGCGAAAATCAAGATCACACCTGCGCCTATCAAGACCGAGCTTAAAATTGAAAAGATCGTAACAAGCGTTACTTTCCCTTTCGTTGAATATCTTTCCCTGAGCCTGTCGGCAGCGTAGGTGTCGATTATGTTTTCTTTTTCCCATTCATCAATCTCTTTGAGAAGCTTTTTGTTTGTCATTAAATCGCCTCCTTTGCGGATTTAGACTGTATTTTAATTAGCAATGTTACCGTATTCACGCTTCATTGCTTCTATCGAAACGACCCACTGTTTTCCGAACTTGCAAACATCGACACCGTTGACGAGCTTTCCGTAAGAAATAGCTTTACGCAGGGTGCTTTCATTAAGTCCCCACAGCTGAGTTGCATCGGAAAAAGCAATCAATCCGTCAAACGGCGTTTTAACTTCCGTACCGTTATCCCATAATTCATCACAAGACAAATCAAGCTCATCATTCCAAACGATACCGTAACCGCCAACGTCAACGCATACGTCGATGAAGCGTTCACTGTTTTCAAGTGATTTGAATACACTTATTCTTTCAAACAGCGGCTTGACGTCATAAATCTTCGTCACTCCCTCTGAAAACTGTATACTCAGTTTGTATTCGGGAAGCGGTGATACGCTTTTAATTTTATGAAACATTCTAAACTCCTTATTCTAATGGCGGCAAATTTTTAAACTCTTGCGTCTCCCAAATTGTTTTCAGTTCTTCTCTGTTAATTGAAATCTATTCCAATACCATGCTCATGGCTTTGGGCGGCAGATATCCGTCAAGTATTCTACCGGTCATAAAGTCAACAGAAGCAACGTCATCTTTATATATTGTGTGGATATGCGACACGATAATCAATCAGTATCACAGTTGCATTGTATCACGATACCGTGATAATGTCAATGCCTTTATAAACAAAATCAAACACATTATTTCAGCATGACCGAGATAATGTGTTTGAATAATTATTTATTGTGATTTAGCTTATTTCATAGCCTCTGCGACTGCAACTGCGCAAGCAACTGTAGCACCGACCATCGGGTTGTTACCCATGCCGATAAGACCCATCATTTCAACGTGTGCCGGAACAGATGATGAACCTGCAAACTGAGCATCACCGTGCATACGACCCATTGAGTCTGTAAGTCCGTAGGAAGCGGGGCCCGCTGCAACGTTATCGGGATGAAGTGTTCTGCCCGTACCGCCGCCTGAAGCAACTGAGAAGTAAGCAACACCATTTTCCATAGCCCACTTCTTATATGTGCCTGCAACTAAGTGCTGGAATCTGGTCGGGTTGGTTGAGTTACCTGTGATGGAAACGTCAACGCCCTCATGCTTCATGATAGCAACGCCCTCAAGAACATCGTTAGCACCGTAGCACTTAACCTTTGCTCTGTCGCCGTCTGAGTATGCCTTCTCGCTGACGATGTTAAGCTCGCCTGTGAAGAAGTCATAGTCTGTCTTAACATATGTGAAGCCGTTAATTCTTGAAATGATCATTGCGGCATCCTTGCCAAGACCATTGAGTATAACTCTGAGGGGCTCTTTACGAACCTTGTTAGCTGTCTTTGCGATACCGATAGCGCCCTCGGCTGCTGCGAAGGATTCGTGACCTGCAAGGAAAGCGAAGCACTTTGTCTCCTCCTTGAGAAGCATAGCGCCGAGATTACCGTGGCCGAGACCGACGTTTCTCTGCTCTGCAACAGAACCGGGTACACAGAAAGCCTGTAAGCCCTTGCCTATTTCAGCTGCTGCCTGAGATGCGTCCTTAATGCCCTGAGAAAGAGCGATAGCAACGCCTAATGTGTATGCCCAAACTGCGTTCTCGAATGCGATCGGCTGAACGCCTTTTACGATAGATTCTACGTCTATACCCTTTGATAAGCAAAGATCACGAGCTGCCTCGAGGTCCTGAAGACCATACTGAGCAAGACACTTCTCGATCTTGGCCATTCTTCTTTCTTTGCCTTCAAATACAACATTGTTAGCCATGATTAAATGTCCTCCTTATAGTCTTATTCTTCACGCGGATCGATATACTTTGCAGCATTCTCGAAACGACCGTAGTGACCTGTGTTTGCCTTGAGAGCTTCGTCAGCCGGCTTGCCGTGGCGGATATCCTCGAGCATCTTGCCAAGCTTGATAAACTCATAGCCTGTAACTTCGTTGTCCTCATCAAGAGCCATTCTTGTGACATAGCCTTCAGCCATTTCCATATAGCGAACGCCCTTTGCCTTTGTTGAGAACATTGTGCCGACCTGTGAACGAAGTCCCTTACCGAGATCTTCAAGGCCTGCGCCGATAACAAGACCGTCTTCGGAGAAAGCGGACTGTGTTCTGCCGTAAACGAACTGTAAGAAAATTTCTCTCATTGCAACGTTGATAGCGTCGCAAACGAGGTCTGTGTTAAGGCACTCAAGGAGTGTCTTACCGGGAAGTATTTCGGCAGCCATGGCAGCTGAGTGTGTCATACCCGAGCAGCCGATAGTCTCGACGAGAGCTTCCTCAACAATGCCGTTTTTAACATTGAGTGAAAGCTTGCAAGTGCCCTGCTGAGGAGCGCACCAGCCTATGCCGTGTGAAAAGCCTGAGATGTCTTTGATTTCGTATGCCTTGACCCACTTGCCCTCTTCGGGGATCGGCGCCGGACCGTGATGCGGTCCTTTGGCAACAAGGCACATATTTTCCACTTCATTAGAGTAGTTCATAACCGTTTTTCCTTTCAAGATATATTATATTTCGGCTAAATACCACTCGATATTATAACCGATATTATACTTTTCTGCAATAGCAGTCGGAGAAATTTATCGAAAAAAATTACTCATCTTCGTCTTCTTCCGCTTTTTCTATCGGAGTTATGACGATTCTTATTTTTTCTATACGTCTTTCTTCAACGCTGAGGATCGTAAAATGCAGATTTTCAAATACGACCTCATCGTTTTTATCTTTTTCGGGCAGGTATCCCAGCTTGCTTATAACGAAGCCGGCAAGAGTGTCGTAATCACCCTCGGGTATCTTCTCACCGACAAGCTCGTTTACTTCCTCTATTGAGATAGTTCCGTCAACGGTGAATGTGTTTTCGCTCTCCTCAACTATCTCCTCGTCCTCTTGATCATATTCATCTTGAATATTACCGACGATAGATTCGATAAGATCCTCTAAGGTTATTATGCCCGCAGTTCCGCCGTATTCATCAACAACAACCGCAAACTGAGTACGCTTTTCGGTCATTTCCGTGAAAAGTGCGCCGCAGCTCTTTGTTGTGGGTACATAATACGCAGGACGCATTATATCGGCAGGGCCCTTATCGTCGGGAAGCTCCTCGTCGATAAATTTAAGAAGATCCTTGATGTAGATTATACCTATTATGTTATCTTGATCCTCATGGAACACAGGTATTCTCGAATAGCCGTATTTAATTGAAAGATCAACGGCTGTTTCTATTGAATCCGTATCCTCAACAGCGACCATGTCGGTTCTGTGGGTCATTATATCGGCAACGTCAATATCGTCAAACTCAAAGATGTTGTTTATCATTTCCTTTTGGATATTCTCGATAACACCTTTTTCTTCTCCGACATCGACCATCATTCTTATTTCTTCCTCGGTGACGTTTTCTTCGTCAATATTCGGATCAAAGCCGAACAACCTGACTACCAAGTTAGTCGAAAACGACAGCACCTTTACAAAGGGCTTGGATATTTTTGAGAAGAAAAGCAGCGGCCCGACAACGGCAAATGATATCTTTTCGGGTTTTTGCATTGCCATACGCTTCGGAGCAAGCTCGCCGAATACCAGCGAGAAATATGACATTATAATCGTGATGACAACAATCGAAACTGCGTTGATCGCCGATTCGGGCGCATTCGGGAACGCCTTCATCACAGCGCTTGTCAGCATCGCCGCAAAGGTTTGAGATGCGGAAGCCGATGTCAAAAATCCCGCCAAGGTAACGCCTATCTGTATCGTTGACAGGAAGTTACTTGCGTTGCTCGTCAGTTTAACTACTTGTTTTGCTTTCTTGTGACCGTCCTCAGCCATTTTTTCAATGAGATTGTCGTTGAGCGAAATTATCGCTATTTCACTCATTGCGAAAAACGCATTAACAATGATGAGGAATAATAGTAGAACCAGCTTCAAAATAATGCCGGTCGCACCGGGGTCGTCCATTTGTTCAAAAACTCCTTTCAGTTTTCGGTATACGCCAAGTTTTTGCGTACACTCGGTTTCGACGTTAAATTTTCCTTTTTCGGTACACCGACCCGTACATAAAACGTGGAAAATTCTTCGTCTTTGTAAAATTAAAATATATTATGAACGGCTAAAAATTAAGTCTATAGCCGAGTTCACCTAAATATCTTTGTAAGTATTCCTTGTTTTTGCCCTTCATGAGCCAATAGGGATCTATTCGGTTGGTCTTGATTATCTCGTCGACCGCCTTTTTATTGAGATTGACCCACGCACGATACTCCTGATCGGGCATCTTGATTATATTTCCCATAACGCTTTTTCCTTAATTAAGTATGCTCGCATACTTCCTCGATCTTTTTTTGCAATGCAAGAAAATCGTCCATCGCCGCTCCCTTGTTGTTGGGATTTCTCAACAGTGCCGCCGGGTGGAACGTACCCATCATTAAAGTTCCGTTTTTATTGATGAATTCGCCGTGTTGCTGAGTAACCTTAAAATCGGGTGATATCAGACGTTGAGCGGAGATCCTGCCCAAACAGACGATTATCTTCGGTCTCATAAGTCTGACCTGCTCTCTGAGCCAGAAAATGCAGGTGTCCTGCTCCTCGGGCTTCGGATCACGGTTTTTCGGCGGTCTGCACTTGACCATGTTCGCTATATAAATGTTTTTCTCACGGCTCAAGCCGATATGCTCAAGATACATATCGAGAAGCTTTCCGCTTCTTCCGACAAACGGCTTGCCTTGGATATCCTCCTGTTCACCCGGCCCTTCACCTATGAACATGACCTCGGCGTTCTCGTTGCCGTAGCCGAAAACGAGATTTGTGCGTGTTTCAGAAAGCTCACATTTTTCACACTGCATACAATCCGTTTTAAGCTCTTTCCATGAATTATACATACATACACCCCATAAGTCAAATATATCTTAATAAAAAGATAATTAAAAATGTTTATTTTCAGCTTATTATACTGCGAATACGGCAGAAATTTCCCGTAAAAGCCGCCGTTTTCTAATTCGGCACAGTACCGATAGGATATTATATCATATTTTTTCTGTCATTTGTTGAATTTTTTAAAAAAATGTTGTAATATATTGTTTGTTTGCGATATTTCGGTATTCCGTCTCTGCTTCGGCAGTAATGTCACGCTGATGACCGATGAATACTTCGTCGCAAATATAAAACAATTATCAGATATTCGGAGGAATTAAAAATGGCAAAAACAGTTTTAGTTGAAACTTCCGCTCGCCATGTCCATGTTTCAAAAGAGGATCTCGCCGTTCTTTTCGGTGAGGGCTATGAGCTGACAAAGAAAAAGGATCTTTCACAGCCCGGTCAGTACGCTTGTGAAGAAAGAGTTCAGGTCATCGGTTCAAAGGGAAGCTTCCCCGCAGTTTCTATCTTAGGCCCTGTCCGTCCCGAAACACAGGTTGAGCTTTCGGCAACAGACGCACGTTCTATCGGTGTTAAAGCTCCCATTCGTGAATCGGGTGAGCTTGAGGGCAGCGGCGCTTGCAAGCTTGTCGGCCCTAACGGTGAGATCGAGCTTGAGAAAGGCGTCATCATCGCCAAGAGACACATTCACATGACAACTAAGGATGCCGCAGAATACGGTCTTGAGGACAAGCAGATAGTATCCGTTAAGCTTGACACACCCGACAGAAGCCTCATTTTCGGCGATGTCGTTGTCAGAGTCAGCGACAAATACGCTCTTGCAATGCACATTGATACAGACGAAGCAAACGCTGCTTGCACTGTTCCCGGCATGATGGGCGAAATACTTTAATATATTATTATAAGCGAAATGGAGCTTCGCTTTAGGCACGGGCGTGCGTACCCCGAGCCGCAGGCGAGTGGGTGCCAAGCCCGTGCCCGCTGATGCGACTCGGATAAGTTGCATCCGGTTAGCTGCAACAGCGACATCGGCACCCCACTCGCTATCGCTCGGGGGTACACGCTGTCGCTGTTCCGCCTGCTTCGCAGGCGGGTCTGCTCCAAAAATTTTGAGGAGAATTGAAAAAATGAAAGAGAAAATTGAAAAGCACTTCCGCTCGCAATTCGAGCGTTTTAAACAGGAGATCAAACTGCCCGAATACATATGGTGGTGGATCACAAGAGGCGTCATGTTCTGGTCTTGCTTCTATGCTGTGAAGAATCTTCCGAGTCAGCTTATTTTGGCGGTTTTCGGAAACACCTTGGCGACATTTGCGATCCCTCTCCTGTCGGCGCTGTTTCCGCAAAAGCTTTATTTCGGCAGACTTCCGTTCAGAGCCCAAAGCTATATCAACTTTTTCGTCTTTGTCGGCTCATTCCTTCACCAATGCACAGACATAGGAGACTACGTCAACTATTTTGATAAGTGGCTTCATTTCTTTGCGGGTCTGTTGGGCGTATTCCTCGGTTGTGTCCTGCTTCGAGCAATATCGCCCGAAACTAAGCTTGACAAAAAACAGGAGCTTTGCGGCGGTGTCGGATTTTCGGTGTTCCTTATGATCATATGGGAAATGTTCGAATTCTTCGCCGACTACTACATAGCAGGCTCATGCAATCAAGGCTATGGCATAACATATTCCGACGACAACCCTTGGTTTAAGATATTCGGCTTCGGCGCACAAAATGAAGGTCAAAGACCGCTTTACGATACCTTCTTCGATTTAACGACCGCCATTTTCGGAATGATAATAGCAATAGTCATATTCCTTGCGGTTATGAAAATCAGCAAGAGTAAGGAGAAAAAGCAAGCCGAGATCTCGAAAGCCGACGAAGCAAAGGAAGCTATAGAAGCTTAATGAAGCTATAAAAGCTTAAAACAGTCTGTATCGACGTGATACAGACTGTTGTTTTTTATATGGCGTTTTCTTCTTCGATAATAGTTCTGCCCATGAGAACACCCATGACCGAAGCCATCATCAGACCTCTTGTCCAGCCGCTTGAATCGCCGAGACAGTGAAGTCCCTTTACACTTGTGTTGAACTTTTCGTCCATCTTGACACGGTTTGAATAGAATTTAAGCTCGGGTGAATAGAGAAGCGTCTCAATAGATGCGAAGCCGGGTACAACATGGTCAACAGCTTGAATGAAGTTGATGATGTTAAGCATGGCTCTGTAAGGCATTGCGGCGGTGATATCACCTGCAACGGCATCGGGAAGCGTCGGCTTGATGTTGGATTGAGCAAGCTCCTTCGCCCATGTTCTCTTGCCGTCGAGAATGTCGCCGTAGCGCTGAACGAGAATGTGACCTGCGCCGAGCATATTGGTCAGCTCACCGACCTTCTGAGCGTACTCAATAGGCTGATTGAACGGAACATTGAAGTTGTGTGAACAGAGAATAGCGAGATTCGTGTTAGACGACTTCAATTCCTTATATGAGTGACCGTTTACGACGGCGAGATCGTTGTCGTAGTTTTCCTGGCTGACAAATCCGCCCGGATTCTGACAGAATGTACGCACCTTATTTTTGAACGGCTTGGGATAACCGATGAGCTTTGATTCATAAAGCACCTTGTTGACGGTCTCCATGACCTCATTTCTGACCTCAACACGAACACCTATATCGACCGTACCGGGCTGATGAGCGATGTTGTTTTCAGCGCAGATCTTTTCGAGCCACTCAGCTCCCCTTCTGCCTGTCGCTATAACCGTTCTCTTTGCTTCTATCGTATGCTCAAGCTTGCCGTTGTTTATGACTACTCCCTCGCATACGCCGTCATTGAGTAAGACGTTTGTACACTCGTAGCCGAACATCATCTCTACTCCGTTATCGGCGAGATAGTTTTCGATTCCGAGATATATATTCTGAGCCTTTTCCGTTCCCATATGACGAATGGGACAGTCGACGAGTCTTAATCCCGCTTGAATGGCTCTCTTTCTTATGTCCTTGACTTCTTCATAATTGCTGATGCCCTCAACATGAGTGTCAGCGCCGAATTCGAGATATATTTTGTCGGCATAGTCTATAGTTTCCTGAGCAAGATCAGCGCCTATGAGTGTCGGAAGATCGCCGCCGACTTCATATGAAAGTGAAAGCTTGCCGTCGGAAAATGCGCCTGCGCCCGAAAAGCCCGTTGTTATGTGACAGTATGGCTTGCACTTAACGCACTGCTTTGTCTTTGATTTCGGACAAGCTCTTTTTTCGATAGGCTGTCCTTTTTCGACCAATACTATTTTCTGCTTAGTGCCCTTTCTTATCATTTCGAGTGCGGTGAAAATACCCGCCGGGCCTGCACCGATGATTACAACATCCGTTTTCATGCCGTATTCCTCCATAGTAATACAATTTTATCAAACTAATGTATTATATAGTATATCTGAGTGATAATCAATAAATTTTATGTGAATATTTAAAGTTTTAATTGCATAGTTGCTCTCGGTAATATATAATAAAATTAACAAATTATAAACTCCGACGGTTCACTTTTTCGGTACGGGTAAGCTTTGCTGTTACCGAGCTTCAGATATCGAGTCACGGTCGGATGAAAAGGAAGGTCAATATGATTAGAAACGCATTCTTCTCGATTGCCGATAAATTCTGGCAAAACACTAAAAAGTCCGATGATAAGCGTATAGCAACGCTCACCGAGCCCGACGGCATCAAGCGTATATGCGATCTTGCGTATATTGATGACGGTGACCGCTATCATATGCTTGACGTATACTATCCCGAAAATATAAAGGGAAATGTTCCCGTAATAATCGACATTCACGGCGGCGGCTGGATGTACGGCGACAAGGAGCTTAACAAGATATACTGTTTGAATCTTGCGAAAAGAGGCTTTGTTGTGTTCAACATAAGCTACAGACTTGTTCCGAGCGTAACCGTCAACGAACAACTTCAAGACTGCGCTTTCGCTCTTAAATGGATAAGTGAACACATGGGCGAATATCCGTGCGACTCGGATAATATCATGCTCACGGGCGACTCGGCAGGTGGCCATTTAGCAGCATTCTCAGCCGTACTTATGACAAACGGCAAGCTTCGTGATATTTTCGACGTCGTTGACTGCAACATGAAGCTGACAGCGCTCACGCTCACCTCGCCTGTTGCCGACATGAACCCCGGCGCACCTTTGGGTATTTACACAACCGCTATGTGGGGCGAGGACTATAAGCAGAAGCCAACCTATCCTTATATGAATTTCAGCGATATTATGGATATGGGTCAGCTTCCTCCGACTTGTCTTATCACAAGCAGTGGCGACTTCATCGCTATCAAACAGACAAGGCATTTCGCCGAGCTTATGAAAAACAAGAATATGCCGTCAAAGCTTCTTGATTTCGATAAATTCGAGGGTGAAAATCTGCCGCACGTTTTCAGCGTTATTTTACCCGAAAGCAAGGCAGGCAAAATAGCTATCGACACTGTTATCAGATATTATAACGACTGCATATCGGCTAAACAGACAGTCACAAAATAAAAAGGAGTCAGCGAATGGAAAGCAAAATTTTAGTTGCCGGAGCAGGTCACGGCGGAATCGTTGCGGCTTATTATTTGGCTAAGGAAGGCTTCGACGTCACGATATATGAAAAAGGCTCTGAGGGAAAGCTCGGTCACGATCAATCCGACTTCATTCATCTCGACGGCTTTGAAAGATCCGGAATACCCATACCCGAAGAATATATGAAAGTACGCACCCCTATTTCGTTCTGCTTGCCCGAAAGCGATGTTGAGCCTGTGAGCCAGGTTGAGGACGAAAATCTTAAAAACGTATGTATCGACCGCAAGGCTTTATATGATTATCTTCTCTCCTTTGCCACAGAAGCGGGAGTCAAGGTCGTATACGACTGCGAGGTTTTAGCTCCGATAAGACTCGGAAGCAGAATAGTCGGCATCAAGACATCTCTCGGCGATTTTTACGGTGACATGATAATTGATGCCTGCGGTGTTCATTCCCCTGTCAGAAGTCAGCTTCCGGACTTTATGCATATCGAGCAGCAACCCGGCAAATATGATATTCTCAGCGCTTACAGAGCTGTTTTCAAAAAGCGTGAAAACGAGCCGGATTCACCGTATAAATACAGAGTTTCACTGCTGCTACACGGCTTCACGGGTATAACCTGGTATATTACGGAAGAAGATCAGATTGATATTCTTTTAGGCTCTTTCAACGGTATTACCGAGGAAAATATAAATCATCAGCTTGAAGTTTATAAGCGTGATAACGCCAATCTTTCAGATGAGCTTATCAGAGGCGGCAAGGTCATTGAGATCCCCGTTAGACAGCCTCTTGCGGTTTTAGTTGCCGACGGATACGCCGCTATCGGTGACAGCGCTTTTATGACAGTACCCGTCAAGGGCTCGGGCATCGGCTACGCTATGAGAGCCGGAAAAATGCTCGCCGACTGTATGCTTGCCGACGAGAACAGACTCTTTAACAGAGAAACGCTTTGGGCGTACCAAAAGGAATATTTCGACTATATCGGATTCGGCTCTTGCATTTTAGCGATACTCAAAAATAAATTTCCGACACTTCAATCGGAAATCGTTGAATATGCTTTCACCGAAAACGTTGTCACAAGCGAGGACTTGACACTTTTCGGCAGTGAAGCGAGCGCAGTAACAATGCTCAGATCGCTGAATCTCAGCAAAATCAACGACAAAACCAAAAAGGTACTCGTGAATCCCGAAATCAGAAAAACCTTGGCGCAGTTCGTAAAATGGATAGCGAGATATAAAATTGTCGAAAGCTTCTTCCCCGACAAATATGACAGCGAAGCCATTGAAAAATGGGCTAACGCTTATAATAATTTCTTTGAGGGAATAAAAGTGATCGACGAGGAGCTTGATGCAGAACAATGAACGACAACACAAATTATAAAATCGAGGAAATCAGAGACGGCATTTATAAGATAAGCGAATATAATATCGCTAACTGCTATCTCGTTATAGGAAGCGAAAAAGCAATGCTCATCGACTGCACTGTCGGAACGGGCGACATGAGAAGCTTAGTGAGATCAATAACCGACAAACCGATAATACTTGTCGGAACACATTCTCATATCGACCATATAGGTGCGGCAAGGCAATTCGGTAAGGTCTATGTTCACAATAAGGAAGCGTTGTATGCGCCGCTTCAACAGCTGTATTTGATGCGAAGCCAATATTTGAAGATGCATCCGCTTTCAAAAAAGCTCGGTCTTGACTATAAGCATTTTCCTAAGAACAAGCCGTATCTTACTGTTAAGCCGTTTTCCGACGGGCACGAATTTGACATAGGCGGAAGAAAGATAAAAGCTTATCTTACTCCCGGTCACACTGTCGGCTCGACCTGCTTTAAGATAGAAAATGAAAACATCGTCTTTGTCGGTGATTCGCTTATCCCCGCCCTCTATCTTATATATGATCATGCGGCGAGCCTCTCTAAGTGGACTAATGCCGTCAACAGCCTGCTTCCGCTGTGGAACGGCTGTGAATTTTACGGCGGTCACGGACGTGGCGCTGTTGACCATGACGGTCTCAGATGGCAAATAGAAACAGCCGAGGAAATTATAAGTCAGACAAAAAAGAACGACAGTCCGTTCAAGAGAAAAAATGTCACGGTGAAAAACGAAAACGACCCTCACATAGTCGTCGCTTACAGAACGGATAAGATATTGTAAGATTTCATCATAACGCAAAAAAAACAGAGCCGAATTTCGGCTCTGTCCTTTTTTCTTTGTTCGCTTATCAGCTGAGCTTTTCCTTAACCTTAGCTGCCTTACCAACTCTGTCACGAAGATAATAGAGCTTGCTTCTGCGGATCTTACCGTATCTGACATGCTCAACCTTTGCAACGTTGGGTGAGTGAACGGGGAATACTCTCTCGATGCCGACACCGTAAGAAACACGGCGAACGGTGAATGTCTGAGCGATTCCGCTTCCCTTGATGGCAATGATCGTGCCCTCAAAGACCTGAATTCTTTCTCTGTTGCCTTCACGGATCTTAACGTGAACCTTAACGGTTTCACCGACCTTGATTGAAGGAGCGTCAGCCTTAAGGCTTGCGTCTGAGATTAACTTGAGTGCGTCCATTTTGAATCCTCCTGAAATTGAAACGTTCTTAACACCTACGGTGACAGAGGACCGTTTGTTAAAATGTCTTTCGGCATTAAAACCTTGCCGCAATGCGACAGATACAAATGCTTTAGTATATTATCACAAACCGTAACAAAAAGCAATAGTTTTTTCAAAATTATTTGTCAATTTTCTAAATCAAAGCGTTTTATGCGTTTAAGCAAGACTTGGATAATGGGAAAGCTTACTATGCTGAGCATGATTCCCTTGACGCAGTTGATTATCGTTGCCGATTCGACCGCCACCGTAAGCGCTTCTTTCGACAGCTCAACGCCCATGAAATATTTAAAGAACAGCGGCGCTATGAGCGAGTTGCCGAGTATACCGATAACCACTATCGAAACGATTCCGACAGCTGAGGATATGATTATCGAAACCGAAACTTTCCTCGTTTTGCCGAGCTTTCTGTAAAGAAAAGCAAACGGCACGGTGTATGCACAGCCGACGATGAAATTCATCAAATTGCCGAAGCCCATCTGCGTACCTATTCCCTTGATAAGCATCTCGATGATGTTTTTGACAGCTTCTATCACTATCGCCGCAACCGGTCCGAACATTATGCCGCCGGTCAAAGCGGGGATATCACTCAAATCAAGCTTCAGATAGCTGTTGCCCGGTATGAGCGGAAATTCGAGCAAGAACAGCACGAATGCAATAGCCGAAAGCATGGCGAGTGTGACGGTAGTGACGGTTTTCATGTTTTTCATAATTACCACATCCCAAAAACAAATTGCGCCTTGTTCATATAGGCGAACAGGGCACAATGAATTCAGCATTGAATATGTCTTCTCTTATCCGGACTATACCGTCGGCTTCGGAATCTCACCGAAATCTGCAGCAGCTCGTGGGCTAAACCAAAAGGTCATTACCACCGGTGGAGAATTGCACTCCGCCCTGAAGTTTTCTTTATTATATAACCGTATATTCCGCTTGTCAAGGGATTTTTGTCTCAAGTACGCAAAGTTTTCCCAAAATTTGACATTTGCCCATACCGGCAGGTATAAACAGGCTGTCACCCTTATAAAGCGTAACAGCTTCATCGCCTGAGATAAGAACACCGTTGCCGTCGATACAGACGAGCGAAACAAAGCTTTTTTCGTCAGCTTCGATTTCGGCTTCCGACTCAACGTCAAGCTGTTCAAGCTCAAAGATATCGCATGAGACAAGCTTCGTTCTCTTATATGAGCCGCAATCGGTGACGTCCTTATTATTTTTCGGTACGCCGGCTTTAGTGCGAACGGTGACATCGAGTGCCTTTTCAACATGGAGCTGTCTCGGCTTTCCGTTTTGAAGTCTGCCGTAGTCATAGACACGGTAGGTGACGTTGGAATTTTGCTGTACCTCGAATATCATTATGCCCTTGCATATGGCGTGGAGAGTGCCTGCCTTTATGAAGAACACGTCTCCCCTCTTTACTTTTACTCGGTTGACGTATTCGGAAAGCTTGTTCTCCTTGACAGCTTTTTCAAACTCGTCTCTTGTTATATCTTCCTTAAAGCCATAGATTATTTCGGCATCTTCGTCACAGTCAAGAATATACCATGCCTCAGTTTTTCCGTGATCGCCCTCATTTTTCATTGCGTATTCTTCGTCGGGGTGAACTTGAACGGAAAGGTCGTCGGCGGCGTCGATAAGCTTAATTAAAACCGGCAAGCCCTCGCCTTTTTTATCGTTTGTTCCGATATACTCCGGATGCTCACTTAAAACCTCGGCGAGACTTTTTCCGCTGAGCTCTCCGTTTTCAATAAGACTTTCGCCGTCTTTATGACATGAAAGCACCCACGCCTCCGCCTGCTTATCTTCAAATGAAGTGAAGCCCCATTCACGAGTGAGCTTTGTTCCTCCCCAAAGATAATCTTTGATGGGAGCGGTCAATTTCATTGCATACATTATAATCATCTCCACATAAATTTTATCAAACACGGTTATAAATTGCAATAAGAGTGAATAAATTTTTGAATGTAAACCAATAATTTTTTCAAAAGGAGGCTCACATATGAAGCTAAAGGAAATCTTGCTGAAGCCGCAGGAAAATGACGAATTCGAAGTTGATGTCGTTCTCGAGCTGAAAAGATTAAAATCAGAACTCGACAGAGCGTACGGCGAATTTCAAAATCTGACCGACAACGATCTTCTCGAGGCCTGTATATTTGAAATTCAAGCGCTCAGAGCGAAATACAGCTATCTTTTGAAGCAAGCGAAAATGCAAAACTTACAGTCGGGCGAGGTCGTTTTCGGCGCATATCAAAAGGCGGAATAAATGCCTGTCGGAGCGAAAATTTTAATCGGTGCGGTGGGCGTCGTCTGCTTGATATGCTTGATAAAAATGATAAGAAGCGGCCACTTCTTCAAGGCAATCTTGACCTCGGCGCTGTCGGGACTCGGCTCGCTTTTCGCCGTAAATCTCCTATCAAGCGTGACGGGTGTGAGCATAGCGGTTAATTGGTTTACGATGATATTTTGTGCGTTCTCGGGAATATGCGGCAGTATTTGCTTGCTTGTCACGAACATATTCATATAACATAAGCATTGAAGTTAAATCCGAAATCGATTTGTTTCGGATAAATGCCGCAACTGCTTCGTTAAAATGCTCGCAAATCCGTCAGGATTTGCTCCGCTTTTGCCTTGCATTTGCAATCATTTCTCTCGAAACAAATTCTGCGACCTAAAACGACCGGAGTTTCGAGGGATTTGCGGTGCAAAGACAGGAAGCAAGGCTGTCGCCTTGCGAGTGGATTTAATCCGCAAAGCACCGAAAATACGCCGTTTTAGGCGACTTCGGATTTGACTTCAATGCTTAAGCAGCCGCCGCAGCAGCTGCTTATTTTTGAGTTACATATTCGTTTGACTCGTAAAACCTACCAGTACCAAAACAAATTATTCGCCGAAAATAGCAGCGATCAATGCTTTGATATAAAGAGGCAGATCACTTAATAATGCAATAATTTTAAGCATGAATTTTCCTCCTTTATTATTTTATATTTCGTCCCATTCACAGCCTGTTACCGTGTCAAGGTCGATTCCCTTTGTGTCATGTGTTTTCTTTATCATCGTTATGAGAGCCATCGCAAAGCCCGGAACAAGCAACGCAAACGAAACTATACCGGTTACGCCGTTGCCAAAGATCGTCATAAGCGGAAGCGCTATGACATATGACAGCGCAAATCCGACGGCTGTGACTATAAACTGAGCCGACATAACAGATGAACGCAGATTTGTCGGCGCCGATTCGCCTATCATCATGATAAGAACGTCATTTGTTGAGTAGTAGCTGCCGATACAAGCGCCGCAGAAGAAGCCGACAAGATACGGATTCCACGCCATTGAAGAACCGACAGAGAAAAGAATAAACATAACAAGACAGTCAAAAGCTGTTGTTATAGCCGCCGCTTTCCTGCCCTTTGAGTCGGATATAAAGCCCATGATTACCTGCGCTACGGCACAGCCTATCGGGAACATAAACAGCGCCATTGTTACGTCTCCGATACTGACTGCGTTAAGAGCTTCTTCAAGTGTTGCAAATAAACCTTTATCAACATAATTCTGAGCATATCCGTATGTCATGATGACCTGATAATTTATAGTTCCGATAAAGCCGAGGTTTGCCATTGACGAAGCTATATAGAGCCAGCGAAGCTGTTTATGCTTCATGGCGAATTTCAAAGCCGCAAACAAACCGCCCTGCGTATTCTGTTCGTCTTTCTTTGCCTTTTCGGCGGCTATCTCCTCGTCGCTCATTCTCAAATATGCAAGTCTCGAATCTATAAACGCATCTGTTTCTCTTGCGAATAAGAGAGCTATAAGAGAGGTTACGATACCGATAAGAGCGGGTATAAGATAGACGTTACGCCACTGCGATGCATCCTGCATAAGCAGACGTCTTAAAAGGGGCACTATCATAACCGCAATATTCGCAAAAAACTTTATAGATGAATATATTTTCGCCCTGTTCTTTGACGGTGACGATTCCATTATGTATACGACGTGCATATCGTGCGGAATGAAAAACTGCACCATACAAGCGCCGATAAAATAAAGGAACAGGTTGTTTGAAAGGAAAATGATAAACAGGGCAAAGCTCATACCGAATGTATTTATAACAAGGAAAAGCTTTCTGCCCAAGCGGTCGGCAAGCGGTCTGTATAAAAGACCTATAGCCTGAAACGGTACGATGAGAATTGAAAGAATGTCGAGAATACCGACAGAGCTTTGACCGAAACGTGAAAGTAGGTCGTTTGCTATCTCGGTTTTCATCAGCGTTCCGATCTGAGATGCGATCTCATCTGTCGCATAAATGATACAAATTATAAGGACAAGATAAGCGAAGTAATAATTTCTCTTAGGTCTCGCCTTTTCTTTTTCCCATCTTGCGATCTCTTTTTCCTTTCTTGCGGCAATTTTTGCCAGCTTTTCGGGAGTCATTTCTTTAGTTTTCATATACATTTCTCCTATGCTTTTATATATCACCGTTCTGAGCCTTTAGGCTTTTAGCCATTTTCGTCAGCTTCATAAGCTTGTTGTTGACAGCCGATCTTGATATCGGCGGATCAAAACATTCGCCAAGCTCACGAAGGCTCATGTCGGGATTTTCCTGTCTTAATGCCGCTACCTGCCTAAGATCCGGCGGCAGCAGACTCATATCCGAGTTTTCCTCAAGGTATTCTATAGCATCTATCTGATCAACGGAGGCGGTGACTGTACGGGTTATGTTCGCCGTCTCGAAATTTGTCCTCCTGTTGACACGGTTTCTCATGTCTTTATAGACCTTGACGCCCATTATTTCAAGCGATGACATCGTTGCACCCATCAGCGTTAAGATGTCCTCGATATTTGTGCTGTCCTTGTAGTATACGACCCTCACTCCACGTCTTTGTGTGACCTTCGGCGCAAGTCCCATTTCGCCGAGCAAGGCTTTCATGTCCTCGCTGAGCTTGAGATATTGCACGACAAATTCAAGTGCATACATTTTATTTGGGTCACACATCGTTCCGCAGGACAGAAAAGCGCCTCTGACAAAGGCCGAAAAGCAGCAGTTGTTTTCATCATCGGCTTCGTTTGTGAGTATCGCTCTGTTTATTCTCAGCGCATATTCCTTGCCTGTCATGCCGTAGCAATCGAAGATTTTTTCTCTGTCCGACTTTTTCTTGACCGACAGAACATATTTTCCCGACGGTGTATTATCGCAATCGACAATGACACCCGTCGCTTTTTCGACCGCTTTTCTGTATGCATCGGCGACAGCTTTATTATCGGTCATCATCGAAATTGAATGATGGTTAAACGACCGACCGAATAAAAGCATACCATAGGCAAGCGATTTAATACAGCAGGGATTCTCGGTTTCAAGCTCCATCAATTCCTGCTTGACATTTGCTGAAAATGACATTTTTCTTTCCTCCGTTATTTAATCAATGCTTAAGCAGATCTCTGTGGCTTATGCTCATTCTGTAGCCTTTTTCTTTGAGATGTTTATACATAAGCCTTGCAAATGTCACTGAGCGATGATGTCCGCCCGTGCAGCCGAAGGCAATTATAAGCTGACTTCTCCCCTCTTTTCTGTAAAGAGGTAAGCTGAAATCAACAAGCTCAAAGAGCTTATCGGCAAGCTCCTTTGACTCGCTGTATTTCATAACGTAATCAAAGACCGGAGCATCTAAGCCCGTCAAGCTCTTAAGCTCGGGTACATAAAAAGGATTCGGTAAACATCTGACGTCAAAAACAAGGTCGGCATCATTCGGAACACCGTATTTATAGCCGAACGAAACGCAATGAACGCTCATGGTGTCGCTATCGGCAGATGAAAACATATCCGACACACGAACTCGGCACTGAATAGCCGAAAGTCCCGTTGTATCGAAAACCGTATCGGCTACGGCTCTCGCCTTAGTCATCATTTTTCTCTCGGCGGCAACGGCTTCCTCAACAGTGAAAACGCTGTCACCGAGAAGCGGATGGCGACGTCTTGTTTCCTTATAGCGATTGACGAGAACATCATCATCGGCATCAATAA
Organism: uncultured Faecalibacterium sp.; assembly: GCA_964480405.1. Taxonomy (GTDB): domain Bacteria; phylum Bacillota; class Clostridia; order Oscillospirales; family Acutalibacteraceae; genus UBA6857. The sequence goes on from CAYZOU010000002.1 coordinate 36,236, forward strand.
ACATCAGCTTATACGTAACATCCATTTCGGATATTTCGTCAAGCGCATCAAAAAGTCGCTCAAAGCTACTGCCTGTTCTTGCATCTGTAACTACTGCGGTTCTCTTATATTTATTCTCGGAGAAAAGACCGACAAAGGTCGTTATAAGCTCGGGCGGCATATTATCGACACAGAACCAGCCGATATCTTCAAGGGCATTGACAACGCTCGACTTGCCTGCGCCCGACATTCCCGTTATAACAATAAGCTCCATCGTATTCTCCCGTTTGAGCTGACTTGAATCAGCTTAATACTTTGATCTCGGTTTCGAGATCTACGCCTTTTTCTTTCATTACCGTTTGTCTGCAAAATTCTATAAGCTCAACAACGTCTCGGCAGGTCGCACCGCCCTTGTTGATTATAAAGCCTGCGTGTTTTTCGCTGACCTGAGCGCCGCCGACAGACTTGCCTTTAAGCCCACATTCCTCAATAAGAGCGCCTGCGAAATATCCCTCGGGGCGTTTGAAAACGCTTCCCGCACTCGGAAATTCAAGCGGCTGTTTATCCTTGCGCCTGCCCATATAATCAGCCATTTTAGCCTTTATCTCGTCCTTGTCGCCCTTTTTGAGCTTTATATATACATTGGTTATTATACAGCCGTTTTCACTGAAAATACTGTGTCTGTATGAAAGCGCCATGTCCTCAAGCTCACATTCGCCTGTTTCGCCGTCGGGGGTCATGTATTCGGCTTTGACGACATAGTCTTTCATTTCCGTGCCGTATGCGCCTGCGTTCATGAAAAGTCCGCCGCCCACCGAGCCGGGAATACCGAAAGAAGCCTCCATTCCCGTCAGCGAGTTTTCCAAGGCGAATTTGCAGACTCTCGAAAGCAATGCGCCCGCTTGACATTTTATCGTCGTCTCATCGACGAGCGTTATCTCGCTCATTTTGTCGCCGATATAGATGAACACTGCGTCTATGTCATCGTCTGTGACGAGCATATTGCTTCCGTTTCCGATGACTACTGTCCTCTTGTTGAAGGTACGGGCGTACCGCAATATAGAGGAAAGCTCCTTCTCGGATTTCGGGATAGCGAAATATTTGGCTTTTCCTCCGATTTTGAACGTCGTGTGATTCTTAAGCGGCTCGTTTTTCAAAATCTCGATTCCGCAGTTCGTCATCTCACCGTAAAAATTGCTCACGCTCATCTCTCCGTTATTCGCTCAAAAGTGCCGCACCGATTATTCCGGCGTCATTGCCGAGGATAGCTCTTGAAATTTCCGTCTGAACATCGGCGTAGCGGCTGTAGCGCTCTTTCTTAACATATTCTCTTATCGGGTCGAGCAAGGTGTCGCCCTCATTGCAGATTCCGCCGCCGAAGCAAAGCATATCCGGCTGTAAAGCGTTGATGACATTGACCGTGCCGACGGCAACATATTTGATATATCTGTCAACTACCTCTTTAGCGGTCTTGTCCTTCATTCTCATTCCGTCAAAGGCTGTTCTTCCGTTGACGTTTTCTATGTTTCCGCTTGCCAGCTGCCACATAACGCTGTCCTTATCTTTAAGCATAGCGTCCTTTGTCTGCTTTATAAGCGCAGTAGCCGCCGCATAAGCCTCCCAACAACCGTTTCTTCCGCAGGTACACGGCTCACCGTCAACTTGAATGACCATGTGACCGTATTCGCCGCCGGCATCGTTGCAACCGGTGACTATCTTGCCGTTGACTATGATGCCGCTTCCGACACCCGTTCCGAGAGTTATAGCGACAAAGTTCTTCTTGCCGTTGCCTGCACCTGCGACAGCCTCACCGAGAGCCGCACAGTTGGCATCGTTATCTAAAAATACATCAACATCGAAATACTTTTGCAAAAGCTGTCTCGCCTGAACATGATGGAAATAGAGGTTGTTGGCGAAAACTATCTCGCCGCTCGCCTTATCGACTGAGCCGGGCGCACCTATGCCTATGCTCTTAACGTCTGATACGCTTATCTTTGAATCGTCCATAGCCATTTCAATTGCTTTTGCCATGTCGGCGAAAATTTCCTCAGCCGTTCTCTTAGCCTTGGTCTTTACTCTGCCTCTGCCGACAATTTTATATTCATCATCGACAACACCTACCGAAATATTAGTGCCGCCTAAGTCTACACCTATTCTATACATTTTAATTATCCTCCTTAGTTGAAATTATGCCAAACTTGAACTTCGCTCTTTTCTTCGGGTATATCCTCAGCCATACCCAAATTTTCGAGTAACTCTCTGGCGCCGTTATATCCCATTTTCTTCTGTCTGTTGTTCATCGCCGCAACCTCAATGATTATGGCGATATTTCTGCCCGGCTTCACGGGAACTGTCGATATCGGAATCTTGATTCCGAGCACCTCGGAATATTCGCTTTCAAGTCCCATTCTGTCATAGTTTTTCTCGCTGTCCCAGTTTTCAAGCTTGACTATCATATCAATCTTTTCGCTGATCTTAACAGCTCCCATACCGAAAATACGTCTTGCGTTTATGACACCGACACCTCTGACTTCTATGAAGTGGCGAATATTATCGGGGGCTGAGCCGATGAGAGTCTTAGCCGATGTCTTTCTTATCTCGACCGCATCGTCGGCTATAAGTCTGTGGCCTCGCTTTATAAGCTCAACCGCCGCTTCACTCTTACCGACACCGCTGTCACCTAAAATCAGAACACCCTCACCGTATACCTCAACCAAAACGCCGTGTCTTGTTATTCTTTCGGCAAGCTCGATATTAAGATAAGCGATTATTGATGCCATGCAACGTGACGTGGTATCCGTTGAGGACAAAACAGGAACTCCGTATTTCGGGGCAAGCTCTATAATATCCTTCGGACATTCAAGCCCTCTCGTGACGACGATCGCAACAGGCTGTTTTTGCATATATCTGTCGATCCTGCAACGTCGGACAGGCTCGGATATCTGATTTAAAAACTCCACCTCGCTTCGTCCGAGGAACTGCATTCTCGTCGGATCGAAGAAGTCCTCATATCCCGAGAAGATAAGACCCGGTCTGTTAACGTCGGGCGAGGTTATCATTATCTCATCTGCGTCCTTTGGAAGATACAAAGGCTCGAAGCTGTGGTCATTTATGATTTTTTTCAGTGAAACCGAATACTTTGACATTTTCTACCTCCCGTAAGCTTTAGAACATACTAAAATATTATACTTCAAACTTAATATATTTACAACTGTTTTCGTTAAAATTATAGCTTTTTATACACCAAAAAATCAAAGTGTATTTGCGTTTTCAGATATTCACATTCCGCTATACGTCGGCTTCCGTCAACGCCCGTTTTCCAATAATACGGCGTCATTGAGAAAAGATTCGCTATCTGTTTGTTGCCGTCTAACTCAATTTCTCTCTTGACGGGTATTCTCTCCTTAAATTCAAACCCGTCATATTCCGTATGCTTCACTTCGTTTTTATACGGCTCATCATAGACGAGAGTTTTCATTTCCCAAAGATGATATTCTCCGGGAACGGCAATAATAAGTATACCTCCGCTTTTGAGTATGCGGCAAAACTCCTTCTCAACTATCGGCGCAAATATATTTATAACCGTATCCGCACCGCCGTCGGCTATAGGTATATCGAATATGCTTGCTACTGCGTATTCTATCTCTTTGTTGCTCTTAGCCGCAAGTCTTACCGCTGACTTTGAAATATCAAATCCGCTGATATCGGCTTTGACACCGTTTTCACTCAAGTATCTCAGCATATTTTCCGTATAGTAGCCCTCGCCGCAGCCTGCGTCGACGATATGACAGCCGCTCTTTGAATAATTCAGCACTGTCTCATTAAGCTTATCGGAAAAAAGCTTATAGTATCCGCCACCGAGAAATTCACGGCGGGCAATAACCATTTCTTTCGTATCACCCGGAACTCGAGAATGCATTTTATTTGACGGCAAAAGATGAACGTACCCCTCTTTTGCTTTGTCAAAGCAATGATTGTTTTCGCAAACAAGCGAGTTTTCCGAAGATGACAGAGGCTTTTTGCAGACGGGACATATAAATTTCGACAAAGTATCACCTGCTTAATCAGTTTACGTATTTATTGTATCATAAAAGGGACTATTTGTAAAGAAAGCGAGCTTTCCGAAGAAAGCTCGCTTAAATTTATTTGCGGATATTATTCAGCTGTTTTAAGCATTCCGTGATATCTGCCCATCCAATAAGGCAATGTGTATGTCGTTGAGCCTTCCATTTCGTTCGGGTTGTAGCATCCGTCAAGGACGTATGTGCCCGTGTTGAACTTGTGGAGTGCTCTCTCGTCGGGTGCGGCTACTGCCCATTGGAAGCGACTTGCGCTGAGAACGATACCGACAATTTTAAGAATGTTGTTGTCGCTGTTATAGAACAACGGCTTCTTTGAAAGACTGTATGAAAGCTCGTTCGTTCCGCCGATTCCGAGATCCTCAAGATCAAGCTCGGCTATATCGTCACGGTTTTCATTTGTTGCGAAGTATCTTCTTGTGTCGACAGGATGACGGCTGAGTGACCATGATGCTGTTTCGATAAGGTTGTTGCCGTAGTAGTCGGTGACTTCCTTGTCGGGATAAGCAAGCTGATAAATGTAGTACCAAAGCGGATTCTCGGAATGTGAGATCGAGTACCACCAATCGTCAACGCCCTCTCTGTAATAGCCGAGAAGCTCCTCATCGTCTTCAAGCTGGAAGAGAAGATAGTATGCGAGCATACCCATTTCTTCGTCTGAATCATTGAGAATAAGTCTGTAAACGACCTTGAACAGCTCGGTGTTTACAAGAGGTCTCATTATCATACCGAGGATCTTGTGAACGCCGTTACCGTAGTCGATTATCGACATTGTGTATCTTTCAAGCTCCTGTGCGAGTGCCTTTGCGTATTCATACTGCGGATCTAATGCCGCCATCTTATATTCGTTCTCCCACTTCTGATCGCCTGTTACATATGCGGCAAGCTTGAATGTGCAAAGAAGCACTGCTGCCTGAAGCGGAACACCGCCAAGCACCTGACCGTTGTGGAAATACGTGCGAGAGAATTTACCCCATGTAGTGGGCTGACCCGTACCGTCAACAAGAGCATAGCCGTTATCGACAAGATGCTGAGCGAACGAATCCATTGTGTTAATGATGATCTGTCTTATCTCCTCATCCTCGGGACCGAGAATATCATAAGCGAGCTTATAGATAAACAGATGTCCGATAACTTCGTCGGCGCTTGTGTCTCCCTTGTATACAAGGTCTTCTATATTATAGTCGGAGCCGATAAGATCGTTCCAAAGTCTTTCGGGGATCTCCTTTGTTGCGTTGACTGTTACGCCTCTGAGGTTTTCGCCGTTGAGGTAATATTCGGCTCTGTCGGGAGTCTTAGTGGAAATACCGGTAGCTGTTCCGTCGCCGTTATGACTCCAGTAAATGTTTCCGCTGTAGTCCCAATACTTTTCTTTTTCTTCTTTTGTTGAATATGTTCTTGCCCAGAAGCCTTCGAGATTTCTTGTTCTCTTAGCGTATGTCTGTGAATCGTCCTCAAGCGGATTTATCCAGCTTGACGGGCTGTAAAGAGCGAGGTTGTCGGAGTCCATGATATATGTTGACTGAGCAAGCGGACTCATGTATCTTTTCTGCATATAGGTAAACATTGACGCAGGGCTTTCAAAGGGTACGTTCTGAGAATAATCTCCACCCTCGATAAGTGCGCCCGATGTGTAGTATTTACCTGTGTTAAGATCGAAAACTCTACCGTTCTGCTGAGCTCTGACATAGCTGTCAACAGTGCCTTCACGCATTGAGATGTATGTGAGCATCAGCACAGCCTCGGCTGAAAGGTAAGCTGTCTCTCTTGCTGCGGCAATTTCTTCCGCTGTGGCATTCGGGTCGTCTCTGAGAACTGCGTATCTCATGAGCTCGCCTGCGCCGTACATACCTGTCCAAAGACCGTCGTTATCTGATTCGGCAGGTATCCATTCGTCATTCATGAGGAATGAGTTTGAAACCATGCTGCGTCTTGCGACGTATTTCTGAGTGTTGTCGCTCATGTAGGCGGCCTTGTCCGTGCCGTCCATTTCGAGCATTTCTATGTGAGTGTAACCCTCAGCCATAGCTGTCCAGATACCGTTAGCTCCGTCTGCGAGGATAGCTAAGACCTTGCCGTCGCCGGAATCCTTGGAATAGAAATATCTGTCGCCCATGAAGCGCTGCTCTTTGTCTCGGCTGTTCTCCGCTTTCTCATCAACACGAAGTACGCCGTAGTTTGTGATTGTCCAAGTTGCACCGTCGGCGGTGACTGCGCTCTGAAGTGAAGCGTATGCGCTCTCGTCTTTAAGCTGTGCGGGGACTTCACTGCTGTCCTTTTCATAGCGTGAGACGAACTTTTGAAGATTCTCGGTCTCCTCGACAGCTTCGCCCTTGTAGTCATACTTAGCCTTAACGGAAGCAAGCTTCGTCGGCTCAGTGACAACATTAAGCTCAATCGTATCGGTAAGTCCGCTATCGGTCGTGGCTGTTATTTTAGCCTTACCTGCGCTGACAGCCGTAACTCTGCCCCATGAGTCAACCGTTGCGATGCTTTCGTTATCCGATGTCCATGTAAGCATACGGTCGGTTACGCCATCCGAAAATGCTGCGTCAACACTTCTGCTGTCGCCTATATCCATTTCCCAATCCTCGGGAACGATGAGGCGAAGCACAGGCTCGCTGTCAGTGCCGCAAATTGCTCCGGCTACCGGTGCTGCGACAGAAAGCAGCAAGCAAAGTGCTAAAACACACGATATAAACTTTTTCATACTTTTTGTCCTCCTAAGTATAGTTTTACTGTTAAATAATAACATAATACATTGAGTTAGTCAAGTATGTTTTTGTAGTATTTACCAAAAGAGTGCCGAGGTTTATAAAGCCTCGGCACTACTTGCCCTGTAAATTATTCATTCGTTGTTCATATTTGTATATGCTGCAAAAAGCTCGAGATAAATTACAACTGTTTTTGCCGGACTTTCTCAATCAAACACACGCTGTGGGCGGCGATTCCGAGCTGTTCGCCCGTGAAGCCTAAGCCCTCCTCGGTCGTTGCCTTAACGCTTACACAGTCTATGTCAAGTCGGCAAGCGAGAGCGATGTTTTCCCTCATCTGTTTGATATAGGGCGCAAGCTTCGGCTTTTGAGCGAGCACGGTCGAATCTATATTGACTATTTTCCACCCGTTTTCGGATAGCACTTTGACGACTTCCGACAGCAGCTTCAAGCTGTCTGCGCCCTCATATTCGGGGTCTGTGTCCGGAAACATGTGTCCGATGTCGCCGAGCGCCGCCGCTCCGAGCAGGGAATCCGAGATAGCGTGGAGCAAAACGTCGGCGTCCGAGTGACCCAAAAGTCCCTTTTCATGCGGAATCTCGACTCCGCCGATTATGAGCTTTCTTCCCTCGACGAGCTTATGCACGTCATATCCGTGTCCGATCCTCATTGCGTTTCCTCCTTTGAAAAACATTCTCTTGATTTTTCGACAAATTCGTCGTACGTCGTGAATGTATTCAGAATTTTAACAAACGACGAAGTTGAAAGTCTTGTCGGCAAGCCTAAAAATTTCAGAAGCTTTTCACGTTTCGAGCGACTGTCCGTGCCGCCCGACAGACCCAACTCGTACAAATCGACGTTTGTAATTTCACGTCTGTCGCTTTTTCGTGTCTCGCCGCAGGTCACGCCCGCTTTTTCGAGAGAGGCGAGAATAATTTCTTTCGGTACGCCCTCAACTCCCAGCTTGCCCTCCTTTGATGCCTCGGTTTTACGTTTTTCCTTGCCGAAGATATCGGGTATATAGACGTGAGTTATCCTGTCATTCGGAATACTGCCGCCGAGAAATGAGCGTATCTTGAAGCCTGCCGAATCGCTGTCGGTCATTATTATAATGCCTTTTTCTTCGGCGAGACGTCTTATCAGCCTTTGCTTTTCTTTGTCCTTGAAAATGCCGAAGCCGTCTGTTTCTATTATAAGAGCATCTATTATAGAGGAAAGCTTGATTTTGTCATATCTTCCCTCAACAATAACCGCCTGTTCGAGTTTTATCATATTTGCCTCTCAAATCATCATAAGTCTCACCATGAGCTGTTCTATCGCAAGTCTCGCTCCGCTTGCATCAACTCCGGTTTTCAGCTTTTCGTCGGCTTCGGCGAGGATATCAAGCGCATTTCTCAGCTGACTTATGCTGAGCTTTGATGCGCTTCTCGCTCCGTTTGTCAATCTGAATTCCTTGTTTCTGTAGTTAAAAGACGACGCTAAAGCCGTTGCGTTTTCTCCGTTTGTCAATGCGACCTTTGCTCTGTACATATCAACATATGCGGTTATCAAAGCTCCCATGATGAGTGTGGGCTCTGTCTTTCTGAAAAAGAGAATATCGAGCATTTCATATGCCTTATCAAAGTTTCCCGCAACGAGATATTTCGACAGACTGAATGTTGTCGCTTCAAGTGACTTGACTGCGACCGCATCTATCGCCTTTTTCGTGACCTCTCCCGTACCTGTGAAAAAGCAAACCTTGTCAAGCTCATTTAAAAGCACTGTCATATCGTCTCCGACGACGGACAACAGATATTTTGCGGTGTCGCTTGACAAAGTGCAATCACGCTTTTGAGCGCCTGCGACAAGTATTTTCACAAGCTCCGACGGTGTTTTTTTCGACAGCTTCACTAAACTGCCTTTTGCGGAAACGAGTTTTGTTATCTCAGCCCACTTTTTGTCCTTTTGATCGACCTCGGCAGTGTCCTGCCAAAATATGAGTATCGACGTTTCGGGAACGTCGCTTATCAGCTCTGTGAGCTTTGCATACTCAGTCGCATTAAGCTTGTTAAGCGGCATATCGTTGACGAATGTGACACTGTATTCGCCCATCATAGGCAATGCTTCGCAGCACTCGGCTATCATGTCGAGTGTTGCGTCTTTTCCGTCTATTGTATGCAAATTGAAGGTCTTAAAGCTTTCGTCAACCGTTCTGTCAATTATGCGGTTGATATAAAGCTGTTTCAAATAGCTTTCTTCGCCGCAGAAAAGATAGACGTTTGAGTATGCCTTACTTCTGATTTGTGTTTTTATTCCGCTTTCGTCAATTATTGCCATTACTTAATGAAAAGAGGAAGCTCCTGTAAGAATATGATATCATCACGCTTTGCCGCATCGCCCTCGGCGAGAATTGCCGCTTTTCCGACGATGTTTGCATCAAACTTCTCGATCAACGCAATTACGGCAAGAAGTGACTCTCCCGTACTTATAACGTCATCAACTATGAGAACTTTTTTGCCTCTCATCTGCTCGCCCTCAAGTCCGTCAAGATAAACGGTCTGAAGCGCATCTGTTGTTATTGAACGAACGTGAACGGAAACGGGGTCTTTCATATAGAGCTTTGCACCCTTACGGCAAATGAAGTAGGGCTTGCCGCTCTGCTTTGCCATTTCGTATGCGAGCGGGATTCCCTTAGCTTCGGGTGAAACGATATAGTCGAAATCGGGGCATTTCTTCAAAAGCTCCGTAGCCGATGTGACGGTCATTTCAACATCACCGAAAATAACGAATGCGGCAATATCAAGCTTATCATTGACCGGACAAATGGGGAGATCTCTTTCAAGACCCGCAATGTTTATTTTATAAGTGTTCATATTAGTTTACCTCCGATTAAAGTTGCTTTTGATTTATGTTTTCCTGCTGTTGTTAATTTCGACAAAGCGTATATCTTGTTTGGAGTGACCGCACAAGATATAGCTTTGTATGCGCTTTTATTTATCAGCCCGGAGGCCATGTCATATCCCTGCCGCCGAGGACATGGAAATGAAGATGCTTGACCGACTGCTGTCCTCTTTCGCCGATGTTGCTGACAACTCTGAAGCCCTCATCGAGCTTTTCCTGTTTTGCGATCTTGGCTATTATCTCGAAAATATGAGCCACTACCGCACTGTTTGTTTCGTCGACCGTTGCCGCACTCTCGATATGCTCCTTGGGTATAACGAGAATATGTGTCGGCGCTTGAGGATTGATGTCTCTGAAAGCAAAAACCGTCTCGTCCTCATAGACCTTTGTTGAGGGGATCTCCCCTGCCGCTATCTTACAAAAAAGACAATCGTTCATTGTTTTTCTCCTTTCTTATGAAAGCATTGCTTTTATGATTTCCTCGGCTTGCGTTAAAGCTGAGGGAAGCTTGTCGATTTCTTTTGCGCCCGCCATTGCGCTGTCGGGTTTTCCGCCGCCCGAGCCGCCTGCAAGCTTGGCGATTTCTCTTGCGATGTTTCCTGCGTGAGCGCCCTTTGCCGTTGCCGCCTTACCGCATACGACACAGATGTTTCCGCTGCCCTTAGCTTTCTGAATACCTGCCGCAATGCCTATAAATTCATCGCCTTGGCTCTTGACTGTGTCACATATTTTGCGAAGTTCATCGGGTGTTGTGTCGTCAAGGTATGCGGTGAGCAGCTTCAAGCCGTCGATCTCTTTCGCCGTGCCGAGTGCAGATGAAGCCTTTACACTTGCGATTTCAGCTCTGAGCTTTTCTATTTCCTTGTCTTTCGATTTAAGCTCGTTGGCGATAACCTCGGCTCTTATTGCGAAATCGACAAGATTTGTAATTTTAAGGAAAGCTGCGCCTTTACGCATAAGCTCGAGTGTACCGTCAATATAATCGGAAGTTCCGAAGCCCGTGTAAGCTTCAATTCTTCTCACACCTGCCGCAACGGATGACTCGTTGACTATCTTGAACAAGCCGAGCTCGCCGGTATTGTCAACATGAGTACCGCCGCAAAGCTCAACGGAAAAGTCGCCAATCTTCACGACACGGACAACATCGCCGTATTTTTCGCCGAAAAGAGCCATTGCGCCGAGCTTCTTGGCTTCATCTATCGGCATCTCTTTCTTTTCGACCTCGACAGCCGCCATTATCTCCTCGTTGACTTTTCTCTCGACCTGCTTTATTTCATCGGTCGTCATTGCCGAGAAGTGAACGAAGTCGAAGCGAACGGCATTTTCGTTGACAAGCTGACCCGCCTGTTCAACGTGAGTTCCCAAAACCTTGCGAAGTGCCGCCTGCAAAAGGTGAGCCGCCGTGTGATTTCTCGCTGTTGCCTTGCGTGTTTCCTCGTTGACCTCGGCTTTGACCTTTTCGCCGACACCTACGCTCTCACCCGAGACTATGTGTCCCGTATGAAGAATGACACCGTTTTGCGTTTTGGTCGTGTTCTCAACAGCAAAGACTGCGTTATCGGTAGAAATGATACCTCTGTCGCCGACCTGTCCGCCGCTTTCGGCATAGAACGGTGAATTTTTCAAAACGAGAACAGCTTCACTGTCGCCGCCGAGAAATTCGCATCTCTCTCCGTCAACAACGATAGCTTCGATTACGCTCTCCGATGTGAGCTTGTCGTAGCACTCGGCTTCTGTGGAAGCTATATCTTTAAGCACGGTTGCCGTGCCTTTCCATGCTTCTGCGCCTGCATCTTTTCTTGCTTTTCTTGCCGCCGCTCTGCTTTCAAGAGAAATTCTCTTGAACTCCTCCTCATCGACTGTCATGCCTTTTTCACTGAGAAGCTCTTTTGTCAAGTCTATCGGGAAGCCGAAAGTGTCTTGAAGCTTGAAAGCATCTGCGCCGCCCAAGATAAGCGATTCGTGCTTTTCGATTATTGCGTTTAACATATTAAGTCCATTGTCGATAGTTCTTGCGAAATTCTCCTCCTCGGACTTGATGACCTTGGTTATGAGCTCTTGCTTTTCTCTGAGGTTCGGATATGCGCCCTCGTTTTCTTTTATAACAGTGTCGCAAAGCTTATATAAGAACGGCTCGTTGACACCTAAGAGCTTACCGTGTCTTGCGGCACGTCTTAAGAGTCTTCTGAGAACATATCCCCTGCCCTCATTTGACGGCATTACACCGTCGCCTATCATAAATGTTGAGCTTCTGATATGGTCGGTTATAACTCTCAAAGAAATATCCGTCTTTTCGCTCTCGTGATACTTAACGCCGGAAATATCAATAACGTGCTGCATGATGTTTCTGACCGTATCGACTTCAAAGAGGTTATCGACACCCTGCATAACGCAAGCAAGTCTCTCAAGGCCCATGCCCGTATCTATATTGCAGTGTTTTAGTCTTGTATAGTTTCCGTTGCCGTCATTTTCAAACTGAGTGAAAACGAGATTCCATATTTCCGTGTATCTGTCACAGTCACAGCCGACACCGCAAGTCGATGAGCCGCAGCCGTACTTTTCGCCACGGTCGAAATATATTTCAGAACACGGGCCGCAAGGACCTGCACCGTGCTCCCAGAAGTTATCTTCCTTGCCGAGTCTTACGATCCTGTCGGCTGAAACACCGACGTGCTTTGTCCAGATATCGAAGGCTTCATCGTCTTCCTCATATATTGAGACCCACAGCTTGTCCTCGGGAATTTCAAGTGCCTTAGTGAAGAACTCCCACGCCCATGAGGTAGCTTCCTTCTTAAAGTAGTCACCGAACGAGAAATTACCGAGCATCTCAAAATATGTTCCGTGTCTGGCTGTGATTCCGACACGCTCAATGTCGGGTGTACGAATACATTTCTGACAAGTGGTAACTCTCTTTGACGGCGGTGTGACCTCGCCTGTGAAATACTTTTTCATCGGAGCCATGCCGGCGTTTATCAAAAGCAAGCTCTTATCGCCCTGCGGAATGAGCGGAAAGCTCGGCAGGCGCAGGTGATCCTTGCTCTCGAAAAACTCGAGATATTTCTCACGAATGTCATTAAGTTTCATAAATTCCATAATATATATTCCTTTCAAGTAATTTACGTTTGAGATGGGGCAAACCCGCCCGCGAAGCGGGCGGAACGATGAAATCGTGTACTCCTGTGCGACGCAGGAGCGCGGAGTGCCGATTTCATCGTTAAGGAAATTCGGATAACAGCCAATTTGCAAATGGAGGCGAAAAAATAAGCCTCGCCCCTATACAAGGGACGAAGCGTTAACTCCGCGGTACCACCCAAATTGTGCTATGCACCACTCTTTGTCTTTATCGCAGAACTGCGCTTCTCTTTCGGGAAGTTGCTCGGGAGCAGCAGACCGTGCCGTACTCAAAGAAACATTTCAGCCACGTGTTTCTCTCTCTTTTGAGCCTTTGAAGCGGTCATTCTCCGTCAACGCATGAATATTGATTACAGTGTTATTTTACTACCGAATTTTGAAATTGTCAACCGTTTAAAGCTATGCTATCGGCTTTTCGATGAGATAATTTCTTTCATTTGCTATATAAATCCAACCGCAACTATTAGCCAGCAACCCCGAAAAATCGGAAACGCTGTCAAGCTCACCGTCCTCAAAAGTGATATAAGCGATCTCTTTTGTCGTGTCGTTTATACCGATAAAACGCATTTGTTTCGGATAGCTGTCGTTTGGAGAATATATCAGTCTGAAATTAAATCCCCAACAGCTGAACGGACAGTCTGCGCCGTCGTCGGTGGTCTTTTCACAAAACGAATATTTCTCGTCAATTTCCGCTGTCTTTTTGTCAAAGTCATTATTATCGTACTTTGTTATCATGGTGTAGGAGAGTTGTTGGAACAATCCCGTTGAAAAGTACTTGTATGCTGTTGTATTTTCGTTTATCTCGTCGACAAAGCGTTCTTCATTTAAAAAGCCTGTCGGTGTATCATCGGATTTATAGCTTTCGACAATTTCCTCCGAGTTATAAGATCTGAACTGCGTGTGACCGCCCAAGCTGTAAAAAGCAAAAGCTCACTTGAAATAAAACAGCAATTTATTTTGCAATAAGCAAGATAGGCTATTGCTCCTATCGGATATGCGGAGCAAAGTATTTTGTAAATCATTTCGTTTTTCACTTAATTCAACCGTCGTTTGTGACATCATTGCATAACAGTATCTTTTTCAAATACTGTCCGGTATATGACCCTTCGACTTTTGCGACTTCTTCCGGTGTACCCTCGGCGACAATCGTTCCGCCGCCGTCACCACCGTCAGGGCCAAGGTCGATGATGTGATCCGCTGTCTTGATAACATCAAGATTATGCTCAATGACAACGACACTGTTTCCGTTATCGACAAGGGTTTGAAGAACATCTATAAGCCTGTGAACGTCGGCTGTGTGTAAGCCCGTAGTCGGCTCATCTAAAATATAAATTGTCCTGCCGGTTGCACGGCGTGAAAGCTCTGTCGAAAGCTTGACTCTCTGAGCTTCACCGCCCGAAAGTGTAGTCGCCGGTTGACCGATTTTGACATATCCGAGACCGACTTCATATAGCGTTTTGAGCTTATTGTATATCTTGGGAACAGCCGAGAAGAAGTTCATGCCCTCCTCAATAGTCATTTCGAGAACGTCGTAAATCGACTTGCCTTTATATTTCACGCTGAGAGTTTCTCGGTTGTAACGAGTGCCGCCGCAAACCTCGCACGGAACATAAATATCAGCTAAGAAATGCATCTTGATCTTGACGATTCCGTCGCCTTGACACGCTTCGCATCTGCCGCCCTTGACGTTGAACGAAAATCTGCTTGCGGTATAGCCATGCATTTTAGCGTCTTGCGTGGCGGCGAAAAGCTCTCTGATATCGTTGAAAACGCCCGTATAAGTCGCAGGATTCGACCTCGGCGTTCTTCCGATCGGAGACTGATCAATGCTGATTATCTTGTCGAGATTTTCAACTCCAACCATTCTGTCAAATGTGCCCGAAACCTTTCTTGAGTGGTTGAGCTTATTTGACAGCTCCTTATAGAGAATCTCGTTTACAAGTGACGACTTACCGGAGCCGGAAACGCCTGTAATGCAGACAAATTCACCAAGCGGAATTTTGACATTGATATTTTTTAGGTTGTTCTGCCTTGCGCCGAATATCTCAAGGAATTTTCCGTTTCCGCTTCTTCTTTTTTCGGGTACGGGTATAGTTTTTCTTCCGCTGAGATACTGCCCGGTGATTGAGTTTTCGCAATTTTTGATGTCCTCAACAGTGCCGGCGCAGACGACCTCGCCGCCATGAATTCCGGCTCCGGGACCTATATCGACGATGTAATCCGCAGCGTACATAGTATCTTCGTCATGTTCGACAACGATAAGCGTGTTTCCGATATCACGAAGATGCTTGAGCGTTTCCAAAAGCCGTGCGTTATCCTTTTGATGAAGTCCGATACTCGGCTCATCAAGAACATAAAGCACACCCATAAGTGATGAGCCTATCTGTGTCGCAAGTCGTATACGCTGACTTTCGCCGCCCGAAAGCGTTCCCGATGAACGAGAAAGAGAAAGATAACTGAGTCCGACACTTTCAAGGAATTTAAGTCTTTCGCTTATCTCCTTTAAGATCGGCTTTGCAATGAAATTCTGAGTTTCGGTCAGCTTAGATTCAAGCGTATCAACAAACTTGATTTCGTCGCTGATGCTCATTTTGCAAACTTCGTATATATTTTTTCCGTTTACGGTCACGCACAGTGCTTCCTTATTAAGTCTCGCTCCGCCACATTCGGGACAGTCGTTGACACTCATGAGTGACTCCATCTCGGCTCTTGCCGTTTCGCTTGTCGTCTCCTTGTAACGTCTTTCAAGATTGTTGATGACGCCCTCAAATGCGGTCTCGTATGTTCCGCCGCCGAACGAGGTCAAGCGTTGAAGCTTCATCTTCTCGCCGTTCGTGCCGTAAAGCAGAGCATTGACCGCTTCGTCGGACAATTCGCATATCGGCGTGTCAAGTGTAAAGCCGTATTTTTCGGCAAGACCTTGATAATACATATTTGCGATAGTTCCGCCGTCGGTCTTTCGCCAACCGAAAGCCTTTATTGCGCCGCTGTTTATAGAAAGCGTTTCATCGGGAATTATCAATTCCGGACTGAATTTCATATAAACGCCGAGGCCCGAACACTTAGGGCAAGCGCCGAACGGATTGTTGAACGAAAACGTTCTCGGCGATATTTCACCCATGCTGACACCGTGATCGGGGCAAGCATAATTCTGTGAATAAAGCTGTTCTTCGCCGTCTATGACATCTATCAACACAAGTCCGTCGGCGAGCTTGAGCGCCGTTTCGAGTGAATCGACAAGTCTTGAGCGTATGTCTTTCTTTATAACAAGTCTGTCAACGACTATTTCTATATTGTGCTTTTGATTTTTATTAAGCTTTATCTTTTCTCCGAGGTCATAGACGATTCCGTCAACTCTCGCTCTGACGAAGCCCGATTTTCTTGCACCCTCAAGCTCCTTGACGTATTCGCCCTTCCGTCCTCTCGCTATCGGCGACATAACTTGAATCTTTGTTCCTTCATCAAGCTCAAGGATCTTTTCGACTATATCATCGACCGTCTGCTTCTTTATCTCTTTTCCGCAAACCGGACAGTGCGGTATACCAACTCTGGCATAAAGCAAACGGAAATAATCATATATCTCCGTGACAGTTCCGACTGTTGAACGGGGATTCTTGCTTGTGGTCTTTTGATCTATGGATATTGCCGGGGAAATACCCTCTATGCTGTCAAGGTCGGGCTTTTCCATCTGACCTAAGAACTGCCTTGCATATGACGAGAGCGACTCGACATAGCGGCGCTGTCCCTCGGCGTAAATTGTGTCAAACGCAAGCGAGGACTTGCCCGAACCGGAAAGACCCGTGAAAACAACGAGCTTATCTCTCGGAACGGTGACGTTTACATTTTTAAGGTTATGCTCTCTTGCACCTCTGACAATTATTTCTTTCTGTGACATTTTTAACCTCTCAATTTCTCTATCCTGTCTCTGAGATATGCCGCATACTCAAATTCTAACATCTTCGCAGCGGCTTTCATCTCCTTGCTGAGTTTCTCGATAAGTGCCTGTTTCTCTTTCTTCGTCATGAACTTTTCGTCGGCGCTGTCATCTTCATCATGCGTTGATATCTCCAAGATATCTCGGACATCTTTTATTATCGTTCTAGGCGTTATACCGTGTTCTTCGTTATATCTCATCTGTATCTGACGCCTGCGGTTTGTCTCGTCTATCGCTCTTTCCATTGACGGTGTGACCTCATCGGCATACATAATGACTTGACCTTCGGCATTTCTCGCCGCTCTGCCTATCGTCTGTACGAGTGAGGTCTCGCTTCTCAGGAAGCCCTCTTTGTCGGCATCGAGTATTGCGACAAGAGAAACTTCGGGAATATCCAAGCCTTCACGCAAGAGGTTGATTCCGACTAAGACATCGAATTTTCCGAGTCTGAGATTGCGGATTATCTCCATACGTTCTATCGTATCTATATCATAGTGCATATATCTGACTTTTATTCCGAGATTTTCCATGTATGCGGTCAGATCTTCTGCCATTTTCTTTGTCAGCGTTGTGACTAAAGTCCTTTCGTTTCTCGCACTTCTCTCGTTTATCTCCGAAACGAGGTCGTCTATCTGACCGTCGGTGGGCTTAACGATGATTTCCGGATCAAGCAAGCCCGTCGGTCTGATAACCTGCTCGACCGTGTTTTGAGCTATATCCTTTTCAAACTGTCCGGGTGTTGCACTGACGAATATTCTTTGATGTGTCTTTTGATAAAACTCATCAAACATCAGCGGTCTGTTATCGTATGCCGACGGGAGTCTGAATCCGAACTCAATAAGACTTTCCTTTCTCGCTCTGTCTCCTGCATACATAGCTCTCACCTGCGGCAAGGTGACGTGGGACTCATCAACAAACAGAACAAAGTCATCGGGGAAATAATCCAAAAGCGTGAACGGAGCTTCGCCCGCTTTTCTTCCGGACATTATTCGTGAGTAGTTTTCGATACCTTTACAAAATCCCGTTTCTCTCAGCATTTCTATATCGTATGAGGTTCTCTGCTTTATGCGTTCGGCTTCAAGCAGCTTTCCCTGTGAGACGAACTCGTTATATCTGTTCTCCGCTTCTTCCGATATTTCACATAGTGCTCTTTCCATTTTATCGGGCGCTACGACATAATGCGACGCAGGATATATCGCCGCATGTGACAAGGTCGATTTCACCTCGCCCGTGAGTGCGTTTATTTCGCTTATTCTGTCTATCTCATCGCCGAAAAACTCGACTCTGATCGCATTATCATTCGAGTACACAGGGAAGATCTCGACAGTATCTCCCCGTACCCTAAATTTGTTTCTCGTAAAATTGACGTCATTTCGGTCATATTGTATCTCGACGAGCTTTTCGATAAGCTCATCTCTTGATTTTTCCATGCCCTGTCTCAGCGAAATGACCATGCTTCTATAGTCTATCGGGTCGCCCAAGGAGTAGATACACGAGACGCTTGCGACGATTATGACGTCTCGCCTTTCAGACAGAGCCGAGGTTGCGGAGTGGCGGAGCTTGTCGATTTCATCGTTGACGGCGGAATCCTTTTCGATATAGGTGTCGGTTGTCGGGATATACGCTTCGGGCTGATAGTAGTCATAGTAGCTGACGAAATATTCAACGGCGTTTTCGGGGAAAAATTCCTTAAACTCGGAGCAAAGTTGGGCGGCAAGGGTCTTGTTATGAGCCAAAACAAGTGTAGGTCTGTTCAGTTTTTCGATAACATTCGCCATGGTAAAGGTCTTGCCTGAGCCTGTGACGCCCAAGAGAATCTGTTCGGTATCGCCTCGGTTTATGCCATCAACAAGAGCCGCTATGGCTTCCGGCTGATCGCCTGTCGGCTTATAGTCTGAAACAAGCTTAAATTTATCCATACCATCACCCCTAAAATCAAGTTCGGATATAAGTATAACAGATATTATTTTAAATGTAAACAGATAAAAGAACATTTGTTTTGAAAAAATTGGGTGTGAACCCCGCCCGCGAAGCGGGCGGGGCGGCGAGGGCGTGCACCCCGAGCCGCAGGCGACGGGTGCCGTACTCGCCGCCGAGAAACCGAAAATCCGCAGTAGTTCCGAAGATAAAATGAGACCACCCGTCAAAGCGGGTGGCCACTTAGATGTCATCTATTTTTGAATGGTGTATGAAGAATAAATGCGTTTTCCGTTGACTTCATAATACGAGCGAGCTCTCACATAATACTTTGTGCTTTTTTTCAGTCCGCTCAACGTAATTGTAGTTTTGTTCGAAATTACCCTCTTGCTTATGCTCTTGAAGTTTTTATCTGTGCTAATCGAAACTTCGTAGCCATCGGCTCGAGTGACTTTTTTCAAGTTGACCGTCAGCTTAGTTCCCGAGCGCTTGACGGAAGAAATGGTAGGAGCTTTCGGCTTTGTTGAGACCGATAATGAAACATAGTCGCCGTAATATATGGCTTTTTCCGTCTTTCTGTAAGCCGTAACTCTGAACTTATAAGTTTTGGCGGAGGACAGCTTTGAGATTTTCGCCGATGTGTTGCGTGTTGTAAGAACGGTTTCCCATTTCTTCTCTGAGCTGTTATACTTTGAGATTTTATATCCCGTGGCACTCTTGACCGATTTCCAGCTGAGAGTCATGCTGCTTGTCGAAACGGAAGTTGCCTTTAGACTTGATACTTTTCCGGGATCTGTTATGGCTGTTACCTTACCGGTCAGACTTCCAAAGATATATCTATCCTCTGATTTCAGATACTTATACGGACGAACGGCGAATTTATATTCCGTGCCGGCTGAAAGCGATGTGAGCTTGATGCTTGTCGACGTTGTGGTTTTCATCGTATATTTAGACGAGCCGTTCTTATATATATAAATTCTGTATCCGTCGGCATCCGAGGATTTTGTCCAGCTCAGATCAATACGTTCAGAGCTCTTTGCGGTGGCTTTGACGCTACCGACACTTTTCGGTGCGGCGTATCTCTTTAACGGCGGATTAGCGAAAACCGTCTTAGGCACGCCTGTGAGGCCGTCATCGTATGTCCCACCCTTGAGATATTTTGCTATTGCCCCCGAGTTGTCGTCGGAGTGTTCGATCTTACCCAAAGCGGTATGAAATTCTTCTATTTTATTGTAGCCCAAAAGCGGTGCATACTGTTCAAGCGTATGGCAAAATTCATGGATAAACGTATCTATCAATGTGTCGTAACACATTTGCTCTGCGTGTTCTTCCGTATAAAAGATCGGATCTGCATAAGCATACTGATCCCATGGAACAAACACAACTCCACGGCTGTAGTATTTACCGTCACCGCTATGCCAGCCGAAGCCTGCCACACCCGATGAGTTGTGAAGTCTTGAATCGAGATAACCGACCGTGATCGTCGTATCGTATTTGTTTATCTTTGACACAAGCTCGGGTACATCAGGCGCAAAAATGTCATATTCATAAAGGCCCATATCGGCGGCGGGAGCATATAAGCTTTTCAGCTTGTCCTTTGCGACATAGATATCCAAATCGACGTTGAATCTATATCCCGACAGCTTTTCGGCATATTTCTCAAACAGCTTTGCGTACGCCTTAATAATTTTAATTTCACTATCGCTCATTTTATATTTTGATCTGATGGTCTCGGAATCTGAAACCTTCGCACGAGCATCTATATCCGGCACGATCGCCACGAGTACCTTATATGTCGGAGCGCTTTCGGAAATCTTTGACGCATCATATGTCATCTTTTGCTCGTACACTCCATAGACAGTGCCGTAATCGGGGTTATTGCTTTTAAGCGTAGCTTGAAGCTTTGAAAGAGTATCCAACGTTTTACTGCTCGTTCCCGCAAGCACGCTTGTTTTCAGCTTATTATTAGCAACAGAGAGATACCAAAGCTTAGGCATCGACAAAAACGGTGTCAAGTCGCTGATATTGTTATAGTCAATATTTATATATGTTGCTTCTTTAAGGCTCTTAAGCGGAGCTGCACTTGAGATATTGTTATCTCTGAGAAAGAGCGTATCTAATCTTGTCATTTTGCCTATAGCGGTGATATCGCTTATATCATTTTCGCTGGCATCAAGATAAACAAGCTGGGTAAATTCTTCCAAGCCCGTGATGTCCTTTATGCCTGCTCTCGAGATATTGAGCTCAAACGGAGAATATGCTTCGGATTTATCAATTTCGCCGTTTGAGTCAACGTCGATTCCCGCCTTTATCAAAGCGGCTTTTAAGTTTTTATCGGGAATATAGATAAAATCATCATCCCCTGCCGAAGCGTTTGTGGAAAAAGCAAGCACGACCACGCACAGCAACGCAACTAAAAGTATAATTTTTCCGATGTTCTTCATTCTGATTTTCACCTCTGAAATATATTTTGAATATTATAATATATCCTATTTAAATTTAGCACATATTTTCTATAATGTCAACGGGTTTGTGTGAACCCCGCCCGCAAAGCGGGCGGGGCGGCGAGGGCGTGCACCCCGAGCCGCAGGCGACGGGTGCCGTACTCGCCGCCGACCGACAAGCTGAAATACTGCACAAATTTCGGTTCTTCAGCGATGAAATCGGCCACCCCACCGACTGCGTCGGTGGGGTGGCACAATTTCATCGCTCCGCCCGCTTTGCGGGCGGTTTCGCACTATCTAAACTTCTTCTCCTTTATTTTTCCAACTAAAAATATAACAAGTGATGTCAAGCCCATTACAAGAAAAGCGTAAACCATAGCGTAAAAGCCGATTATTCCGGGAAAATCAGCTTTGGCATTGCCGAGCACAAATACGCTGAATATATCATATACAACAAATACAGCATACATTAAAATCGGAAACAGCCATTTCCATTTATTCTTAATGAGACTGACTCCGGCAAAAATAACACCGGATGTTATCACAATAAATTCAATAGGATCTTGCGTACTCGATAAAAAATTGGGAAAAACAAAGAAAACCATCATTTGCAATATAAAAAGAATTAACAAGCTGATTGATATTGTCTTATGCCGCTTAACCGTCTTTTGACTTTCTTCCATAACATTCATCAAAACCTCGTCTCCTTTCTCGATTATCTCGCTGACCTCCTGTGATATAATCAACTCTTCGGGCATTATCCTTTCGCCGCTTAAAAGCTCGTTGAGCGTTATGTTAAGCTCGTTTGACAGCGGTATCAAAAACGATACGTCGGGCATACCCTTTCCTGTTTCCCACCGTGAGATCGCTTTATCCGTACAACCGATCTTATCGGCAAGTTCTTTCTGTGTCATGCCAAGTTGTGTTCGTTGGCTTTTTATAAATTCGCCGATTTTCAATGTATCCATATCATCACCTCAACTTGATTTTAGCAAAAACTGCGTGAGAATTCAACCTATGAATCGTAGAGTCGGGCATTTTGATTTCAATATACAAAAATGCGGCAAATCTTTCGACCTGCCGCATGATATTATTCGGTTATTGGGACTGTCTCAAGTTCCTGCATAGTGACAGGCTCTTTATCATAAAGTGAGACATATTTATCTTGATAGTAGCTTTGCTGCTGACAGTCGAATGAGCCGTCGGGTGAGAATGTGATCGTTGTGCAACCACGCTGTGAGCCGAGCTTATATATTCCCGGATAAGCAAGATAGTCAACGCTCATGCCATAGGTAAGTCTGATTCCCTTATAGTCGAGTGAGAAGTTGTTTTTGTGGTCATGTCCGCAGAATATAGCCTTTGTTGAGCCAAGCTCCTGCATGGTTTCAAAGAGGCTGTCCTCACCGATACCGCAATAAACGACCTTACTGCCCTCGCCTGCCGTGCCGTAGATAAGCTTAACATTTTCGGTATCCTTGAAGCCGTTGTTGGCATATTCATACCAAGCGTCTCTCTGCTCGGTGAGCGGTATATGGAAGAAAGCCGCAGATTTGATATCGGACTTCTTCTTCATACCGAGCTCGGCGTACCTTTTATTATTCTGCTCATTGAGAGAATTGACATTTTCCTTATACCACTGAATCTGGTTTTCATGAATGTTATCATACTTCCACATAACACCGAGGAAATCGCCGCCTGTGTATGAATGGCTGTCAAAGACATAGAGTGACTGAGTGATTATGCCTTTTGAGTTTTTGACATTGATGACCTGATTTCCGTAGCCGTCGATATCATCGGGCCCGCTTTGGAACAGACAGTACTTAAAGCCGCTGTTTTCATAGAAATCGGATATATCTTCTCTTGAATAGAAGCTGTAAAGCTCTGTGTCGTGATTGCCGAAGCCGAGTGTCCAATAAACGCCGAGCTTTTCCATCAAAGCGGCGAAAATCTTAGCGGAAGACAGGTTGTTGAACGTACCTGCCTGGAACGGAACGGGATAAGCGATATCGCCTGTGATGACAACAAGGTCGGGCTTTTCCGCCGTAACCATTGCCGCAACTGCGTTTATCGCCATAGCGTCCTTTTTAAGACTCATCCAACCGCCGCCGATATGAACGTCAGTCAGCTGTAAGACCTTAAAGTCTCTGTCCGTTGTGAAAGTCCAATAGCCGTTATCGTCCTTCTCGGGAACAAGCGTATCGTCTTTCACGACAGTTTCAAATGAGTTGGCTTTTTCGGTGTTGGCTTTGTTTCCGACAGCGCTGACGATTGCCGTCACGCCGATAAATACCACCAACACAGCTAAAATTATTCCTATTATTTTCAGGGCAAGCTTACCTTTTTTGCCCTTAACCTTTTGCTTTTTTTCCTTAGTTTCCATGTTGTTCGGGTCTCCCCGTTCTCCTTTCGGTTTTGTTTTATATTTTTGTAAAATATACGTCTATGTCCGCATTTTCCTTGCAGTCGTTTTTCACCTTTTCAAGGACATCTGAAAGTTCTGCCGAATATTCGGTTTTTATTTTGATGTACGCCGCAGTGTGATCTGTGTCCGTGTAATATGTGACACCGCCGAGCTCTGCTTTTCCGCCGAGCCTCTCGAGCGCTTCGGTCACTTCACTGCGCTTTTCGGGCGAAACGTAGTTTATGAGCTTGCCTGCCTGCGAGATAATAAGCTTCACGGCAGATATCACTATCACCGTACTTATTAAAAGACCGGCTATCGCATCTATTGAATAGCTCTCATATTTTGACAGTATGAGCGTAAGCACCGTCACAGCCGTGATGAAGAAATCAAGAACGCAATCGACAGACATGACCTTGATTATCGGCGAATCCGCTTTTTCCGCCCATTTTTTATAGATGAACCACATCAGCAACTTGGCGACTGCGGTCATTATAAGCATTATGAGATACTTCTCCGCATACCACACAGGTGTGGGATACATAAGTCTTTCGGCTGACGAATAGGCAAAGTAAAATCCTGCAACGGCGACGGTTATCGCCATTATGAAAGACAAAAGCTGTTCGGCTTTTC
This sequence comes from uncultured Faecalibacterium sp., assembly GCA_964480405.1. Taxonomy (GTDB): domain Bacteria; phylum Bacillota; class Clostridia; order Oscillospirales; family Acutalibacteraceae; genus UBA6857. The sequence continues at coordinate 60,349 of CAYZOU010000002.1, forward strand.
CGACGATGCACCGTGTCGAAACATCTGTCATTTTCATCACTGCCGCAAGACAAATAAGCGTCAACAGACCCGACAGCGAATCAAAAAGGTTGTTCACCGCATCGGAAAAAATGCTGATACTGTTAGCGCTCAAGCCGACATAAAGCTTCACGAAAAATAACAGCAAATTCGAGCCGAATGCAAAAGTGCATACGCCGAGTATTCCTTTCGATTTATTCATGCATTCACCTCCGTATCGGATATGAATTATAGCATGAATACGCACCGAATTCAAGCGGCTACGCTATTTTCACGTCAATTGTCGATTAAATTTTCTTAACACATTCAAAAGCGCTTCTTGTGGCATCGGCAATTCTTCCGACCTTTTCGGCGTCGCCTATAATGAAAGCGTTTTTACCTGTGCTCTTGAGCTTATGATAAAGTGAGTTTTCGCTCTTTGCGCCGAGTGAAAGCACGACATTATCGGCTTCGATCTCCTGACGGTTTCCGTTTTTATCCTCGACAACAATAGCCTTGTCCTTGATCTCGACAAGCTTCTTTGATGTCAGGAAGCCGACATTCTTTTCAGAAAGTCTCGGCATTATATCGTTGATATGCTGATGCCAAACTTCGGGGGCTATTTTGTCAGCCATCTCGACTACCGTCACCTTGTTATCGGTACAGGTCAGCAATTCTGCGGTTTCAAGTCCTGTCATGCCGCTTCCGATAACTGCGACGGCTTTGTCTTTAAGAATAACGCTTCCGTCGAGTATTTCCGTTGTTGTGTATACGTTTTCACGGTCACTGCCCTTGATAAACTTAGGTCTTACCGCATTCGCTCCCGTCGCACAAACCGTAGCGTACGGCTTAAATTCACTTATAAATTCTTCGGTGACTTCCGTGTTCATCAAGAACTTGACACCGAGCTTATCGCAGCTTGTATGAAGATCCTCGATGCACCAATAGAGCTTATCCTTATGAGGCGGTTTAACAGCCAGATCGACCTGTCCGCCAAGCTTGTCGCTCTTTTCGGCGACGGTGACCTCAAAGCCTCTCTTTGCCAAAAGCTCTGCCGCAGTGAGACCTGCAGGGCCCGATCCGATGACAAGTACCTTTCTGCCGTTGCCGTCATTTGCGAACTCGAAGTCCTCACTTCCGACGAACGGGTTCACGGCGCAATAGCCGTGGTCGCCCGTATAGGCATTGTTTTGCATACTTTCAATACAGTAAAGACAGCAAATGCAACGCTTGATATCCTCGGGATGTCCGCTTTCGGCTTTCTTAGCCCAATAGGGATCGGCGATATGCGGTCTGCCGAGCGATATCATATCCTGTGCGCCCTCCTCAAGCTGACTTTCCGCTTGCTCGGGGCTTCTGATGAGGTTGGCGGCGATAACGGGAATGTTGACAGCGTTTTTGACCGCCTGCGCCATATACTTTCTCCAGCCGCACTCAAACGAGGTCGGCTCAAGCCAATAGTTAAATGTGTCATAAGCCGCCGATGATACATCTATAGCGGCGATGCCGGCTTCTTCAAGCCTTTTCGCCATCTTGACACCCTCTGTTAAATCGTATCCCTTGCCGGGTTTTCCTATCATTGAATAACATTCGTCAACTGTAAGTCTGACGATTATCGGAAAATCCTCGCCGCATCTCTCTTTGATTCCGCTGATTATTTCAAGCAGAAATCTCATTCTGTTTTCAAGACTTCCGCCGTATTCATCTGTACGCTTATTTGTGTTGGGTGACAGGAACTGCTGAATAAGATAGCCGTGAGATGCGTGAAGCTGAACTCCGTCACAGCCGGACTTTTTAACACGTACCGCCGCATTGATAAAGTCGTTTATCAGCCCTTTGACCTCTTTGTTTGTAAGTCCCCTGTTGTTACCGTCGGAGAAATAGCTGTTTTCACACTTTGACGGCGCTACAACTCTCGGAACGATATGATGCTCCATTAAAAGCTTACCTGCCGGTACGACCTTATAAAGCATATCCTTGAAAAACGGCATTGCTTTATTGCAGGTGATACTCAAAGGCAGAGTGCCTATGAGAAGTCCCATGTTCTGTCTGCCGGGGTGATGAAGCTGAACAAACAGCTTTGCGCCGTGAGAATGTATTCTTCTTGCAAGCTCGCTCATGCCCTCGATTTGATAGTCGTGGCTCATTCCGAGCTGTGCGAAAGCCGAGCCGCCCGTGACATCGTTGACACGAGTTATTTCCGTCACGATAAGTCCCGTTCCGCCCTTGGCTCTTTCTTCATAGTAATTCATAAGCTGTTCGGTGGTTCTTCCGTCGAACTGTCCGAAGTCCATAAGCATAGGTGCCATGCATATTCTGTTCTTAATTTCGACCTTGCCTATTTTGATCGGAGTAAAAAGCTTCTCGTACTTCATATTTTCAAATCCTTTCGATTTTATATTCCCTTGGATTTTAACATTTTCAGATAAAAAAAGCAACAGTTTATTGACATATGATTAAATTTAGAATATCATATGAATTGAAGTCAAGCTCGAAACGAATTTGGCTTCGATTATTAGGTATAATTAAAGGAGAAATGTGTGTGATCACCAACAAAAAAATCGTCCTCACAGGTGCGGACAGCGGTATCGGTCTTGAGGTACTCAAACTCTTAGCCGCCGAAAAATCAAACAAAATTTTCGCCGTTGATCTCAACTGCAAAAACATGGACAAGGTATCATCAAATGTAATTCCGTTTGTATGCGATGTTTCGTCTCAGGAGAACGTTGATCTTATCTTCGAGAAAGCCGAGGAGGCTCTCGGAAAGATCGACATTTTCTACGCAAACGCAGGCTATCCCTATTACGAGCTTATGAACTATGTCGATTGGGACAGAACAGCGAGAATGTTCGAGACGAATGTCTACTCACCCATTTATTCATATCAAAAATATGTCAAGCACTTGAACGGCAGAGAGGGTCATTTCTGCATAACCGTTTCGGCTATCGGCAAAATGGCTATGCCCGGCTTCACTACATATTCGGCTTCCAAGTTCGCTATGGAGGGCTTCCAGCAGGGTATCCGCTTTGAGCTTCCGAAGAATGTTAAGCTGACTTGTCTCTATCCCATCGCAACGGATACTAACTTCTTTGCGACAGCAAACAAGGTCGAGTTTGAGCGTCCGTTCCCCGTTCAAAGTCCTGCCGTTGTCGCCAAGAAAATGGTCGAGGGAATCGAAAAGGGCAAAAAGAGCGTTAATCCGAGCTTCTTATTCTCACTTTCCGGTGTTCTTTTCGCCATTGTTCCTCCCGTTAAAAAGGTCTATCTCGGACTTGAAAAGGGAAAGCTTAAAAGATTCGCTCAGAAAATCGGACAGCACGTTGACTGATAAATCCCGAACACAAAAGCTGTGTAGATGCGTTTGCATTCACACAGCTTTTTTATTTATCTGTTGCTTCGATTATTGTTCAGTTGCTTTCGGAGCTTTCCGTCAAAAACATTTCAACGTGTCTTGATGCCCTGTTCCACGGCGCAGGCAGCTTCATATAGTCGCCGTAAAGCTGAGTTAAATATTCGTCGGTGCAGCCCATGAGCGGCACTTCTATCCCGCCGAAATATCCCGTTTCACAACTGTCGAGCCACTCTCTTTTCACGGTCTCCTTGCTTCGGGAATATACACTGTAAAGATTTATATATGCCGGTGCGTTTTTTTTGACGTATCTTCGCTCATTATGTCTTGACAGTGTCATTATCTGTTTGTCCGACAGGAACAGACAAAGAAGTCTGACAAGCTTTAAGTATTTCAAATCACGTTTTCCGAGCTTATAGTAGTGAAGCTTAGCTATCATTTTGCCGTAAAACCAGATGAGCTTCGCCTTAAAGCCACCGAAATATGTCGGAGTGAGCGGCCAAAGGTCTATACAGCATCTTCCGTTGAAGCAAATTTTAGAGAACATTCTCGGATAGCTTCTGTGTGGCTTCGCCTGTTCGAGTGTGAAGCCGCTCGGCAACCTTGAAATATTCTTTTTCAGCGCTTCTTCCAATTTATCCATGCTTTCGATTCGGATTCCGACGTCGATATCGTCGTCCCACGGTATGAAGCCGCCGTGACGTACCGCACCTAAGACACTGCCGGCAAGAAGGCAATATGACAGTCCGTTTTCGTCGGCAACGCTCTTTAAGAAGCTCAACGCTTCGAGGCATCTTTCCTGGTGCTTCAGCAACGCTTCCTTGTCCTCGGCGGTAAGTCCGACACCTATGCTGTCGTGAAGTCCGTTTTCATAGTCGCCGTAGACATCGGAAAGGTATTCACGATAGCCGAAAAATACGGGGTACTCCTTGCCGTCGGCTGTTATTTTTTCGGTCTTTGCGTTTTGTGAAAGCTCGTCGGCTATGACCGATACAGTGAGGACTTTTCCGTCACCGTCGGTGAATACCAGCTCTCTGCTATCCCAAAAGGTGTTTTTGTTGCTTTTCAGGTTTTTCTCTAATGCCGTACACACCTCATTGAGTACGGCGATAATGTCGCTCTCCCCTATCGCAACTTGAGCAAATTCAAGCTCATCGGGGAACACTCCGAGACCCTCGGCGCAAAGTAGGGTCTCTTTATATATAAACCATTCTATATTATGCTTTTCACATTCTTCACGCCATATTTCCAACGCTTTGACAGGTCGCATAGTTTCTCCTCTTATCATTTGTTTTCCGCACTTTTGATATATTCAACTATTCTCTCGGTCGCTTTGCCGTCACACATCTTGGTGAACATTTCCTTGCAACAGTCGATATCTTTCCTGTCGCCGTTTAACCAATCGGCATAGACACGCTTGACCGTTTCATCGAGATTTTCGGCTGTCTCGGTCAAGTTTTCCGTTATATTGCGGTAATCAACAAAAAAGCCACGGGTGCTTTCATATTCCGCCAAGTCGGGCGCATACAAAATAAAAGGACGGTCAAACGCAAGAAAATCGAGGACTGTTGTCGAATAGTCGGTGATGAGCAAATCGACACACGGAAGAAGTCTCTCAGACGGAATGTCGCAGTTTGAGCGGTATCTCGGGTCGGTTTCGATGGCGTCGTCGTGGGGGTGGTGCTTTATCAAAACGAGCCACCCGTCGCCGAGCTTTTCCTGTAAGCCGAACATACTCTCGTTGTCAAGCATATTCGGAGAAGCGGCGTTTCCTCTGAAGGTCGGCGCCCACAGGAGAACTTTTTTGCCGTACGCATCGGGGTACTTCTCATAGAAGATTTTTTTGCATTCGTCGACCCATTCTTCATCATAGTAAAGATCGGAGCGGCTAACACCGAATGCCTTGACAACGCCGTCGGGCTGTCGCATGGCATCTTTTATTATCGGAACAAACATTTCCGAGCTGACGGAAACTAAGTCGTAATTTTTATATACACTGCCCTTATAATAGCTCGGCACGTCGTCGGCTGTCGCATGGCCTATCTTCTTAAACGGACCCGAAAAGTGACAAAGCTGAACGACCTTTGTGTCTTTATCTTTTTTGCAAGCGGAGACGGGTACGAAATTGTCGCATATGAAAACGTATTTCGCCTTAGCCAGAAGCTTCATAAACGAGGCGGCGTGGATAAGGCTTTTCACATATCCCTCATGGGTATAATCGTAAAAATGGCAAACAGGCTCTATGCCCTGCGCCACGATATATTTATACATCGCCTCAAGGCTGAACGGCAATGACGTATGGTGAGCATCGGCAAAGACGTAAAGTGTCTTTTCACCCTTGCAACCGAGCTTGGCTATTTTATAAGCTATCGGAAGTATGCAATTTTGCACCGCCATTTTTGCGATATTTCTCAGATATACTCCTGCTTTAGATTTCATGCTTTTCCCTCTCCAACGGTTATTTTAATTGTTGTCACCGATATTATACAGTATTTTATGCTCTCTTTCAATATAAAATCATGACAAAAATCGAGGTCTGCTATCCGCAAAAGCGAACGGCAGACCTTTTGACTTTAAAGTTTTGCTTTATATTTCATACCTTTACGCATAAAAGCAGCCACTTTATAGAATCTCTTGAAGTGATTGTAAGGCTTCATATCATCATCGTTCTTGACGAAATGAATGTCCACGCTGTCCATGCGTTCCATCATTTCGGAATATGAAAGCAAGTCATGAAGGTATTCTTCGATCATGACCTTTTCGCTTATGAACAGCTTGTTCGGTTCTTCAATCTTGCAATTCATATCGACGGGCTTATCGAAATACATATAATCGGCGAGCATTCCCGGAAGGTTAACACCGCTTTGAGTGACAGCGTAGCCCGATGCACCATAGCGGAGGTTAAGCTCGACGAAATAAAGCTTGTCATCGGCTGTCTGAATCAAGTCGACATCGAATAAGCCGACATAACCGAGAGTGGCGATAAAGTCGGAGCAAGCATCAATGAGCTCCTGCTCCTGTGAACACGGAAGCATCTTACCTATCATGGCGACACCTCTGCGTTCGTTGTGTCCGCCCTCCTCTGCGCAGAAGAAGCCCGGCGCAAGAACGCCTTCCTTTGTGCTCAGACCGAGAATCGAGAACTCTTTCTTTATCTCGACGAAGTCTTCAACGAGCATCTCGATGGACTTGCGGCGAGAGAACTCCGTGAGTGTTTCGACAAGCTCTTCTTCGCTTTCGCACTTTCTCATTCTGCTCTTAGAGCTGTTCTTGCTGATATTCGGCTTAACGAAGCAAGGATAGGTTACGGTCTCGGGAATGACGACCTCGCCGCCCTTCTTGACGGAGATCATACAGCTGTTGAGAACCGGCAAGCCTGCTTCTTTGGCAAGCTCTTTTTGAACTTCCTTGCTCATAAGGCGGTTTATCTCGCCGCTCTTATTGTTGACGTTGGGTATCAAGTAATGCTTGCTGAGCTTTTTATAGTTGGTATCCGCAATGTTTGCGACCAAGTCGTCTGTTGGAATAAGCAACATCTTGCGGTATTTATCCGAAAGCTTGATAAGTCTCTTGACGATTCGGCTCGGTTTTCTTTGAGATACGCATACATGATATGCTTTAACATATTTGCTGTATGCGTCGGGCTTCATGAGCTTCATAAGGTTAGTGCGCTTAGGCTTGACCTGGAAGATTCTGAGCACCTCGACCTCATACCCTGCCTCACCGAGAGATCTCGCCATACAAAGGTTGGAGCAATAGTTTCGTCCTGCAACTATAACACGTGGCTTGTCCGCAAGAAGCTGTCTGTGGTTTTCCTTTTTAGCCTGCGGATACTGAAGTATGGTGTATTTTATCCTGCGAAGGAAATTGATAACGGGACGCAAGTGCTTATATACTCTCTTGCGTGTTTTCTTGAAGCTTCGTCTTATCTTCTTGACCTTGCTCTTTTTATTCTTGCGTAAGCTCTTTTTGAGTTTTTTAAGCTTCTTTCCGATAATCGAGCGGCGCATCTTTTTGTTAAAGAGCTTCGCCGGCTCGGGATCGTCCTTGTTGCTTAAAAGTCTTATATCCGCTTGCTTTATGCGGTTCTTGAGCGTTTTCTTGCTCATATGGCCGTGGAGATAATCCTCCCATGCGACCTTTTCGTATACGAAGGTCTTTCCTATATCGGTTATTTTTTCCTCTTGCTCGGTGTGTCTTTCGCCGAATGCTTCCTTGACAAACAGAGCGGGTAAATTCACTCCGCACATAAAGTATGCAAAGTTAGGTCCGCCGCTTCTGAGGTTGACCTCGTTGAAATATATCTTGTCTCCGACTATGTTAAACTCCATATCGAACATTCCGACATAGTGGAACTGCTTCATCATTTCGATTATCTTGTCATAAAGCTCGCCTATCTCCTCAACCGAGATGACTTTTCCCGCTAAGGTAACACCTCTCTCGTACTTAGCGACATTAAGCTTTTTGATGACCGCAGGAATTATGACCTCCTGATCAAGACAAACGCCCGACAGGTCAAGCTCATCATCTATAGCCAGATATTCCTGAACGAGAATACTTCTGTTGCTGCTCTTTTTCTGCAAGCTTTTAAGATGCTTTCTCAAGCCCTTTCTCGTTCTGCATACCTTCATCTCACGCTTATAGCCGGATACACTTTCAATAGGCTTGCAGAAGCAGGGATACGCCATATCCTCGGGAATCTCTATCTCATCATTTAAGGGAATTATCCATTCATCCGGAGTCGAAAGTCCGACCTGTCTTGCAAGACCTGCCTGGAACTTCTTGTCCATGTGCTGTGTTATGCAACCGTCACCGCCGCCGACTATGGTGGGCATTATGAAGTAAGGCTCAAGCTCACTTCTGCTTTGATCCATTACCGATGTCGTGTAGTCATCGGTCGGGAACAAAACCGGCTTATAGCTGTATTTATCTTTGTACTTTAAAATCTCATTAAGAAACGCTTCGTCCTTCTCGCCGTCTTTTACTTTTTTGGAGACTACCTCGACAGAGTTGCGTACGTATTTACTGCAAGAAGCAACCTGCGATTCGCCCTGTCTATATGCACTGGCGACCAAATCGACCGTATAACCGGCAGCGCCCAAGGATCTGATAACGCTGAGAGTTGTAGAATAGTTTCTACCAAGAACTATAACCAAAGGTTTATTATCTTCCATCTCTTACCCCTTCACCTTATTAGTATTATTATTCCGCATTGACGGGCTGTAAAACATACCGTTCGGCTTTTCATATGATTAAAATTAAGCCTCTTTATGCTCATCAAGCTTGTAAGCTGTATTTTAATAGGTTAAGAATTACCTGATTTACTTGCTTTTTCTCTCTGCACCCTCACCTAAGAACTTCGCTATAACGTGTCTCATACCTTTTTTCTCGGGTACAAACGGTGACTGCAAACAAACAGCACCGGGAGCTGTGTTGACCTCGATGACAATAGGGCCGTTCTCTGTTATGGCTATATCCCAGCCGTAATATCCGGGAAGTGAGCCGTAAGCCGAGACTATCAGCTTCTTTATCTCATCAAAATACGGGACTTTAAAGCCGAGGATCTTTTCGCCTGTCTCGGGGTGATGTGTATAAGAATTGCGGTTAAAGTCAACAGCTGGCGTCACAACAACGCCTGTGTCTATATCAACATTAGCCATCATTCCGCCGCTGTGGAGATTATCGACATAGCTGTCGCCGCAGCCCATTCTGATTCCGGCATAAAGGAAATGGACTTTTCCTTTTTCGACACCCGGAATATCGTTATATGTCTGAACAGTCACGACACGAATAGTGTTGACCGAGTTGACAGACAGTTTTTTCATCATGGGATGCTGATTGACAAAGCCCTCGATTATTCCTCTCGGGTACTCCTTGAGCTGACTGAAAACAGCCTTTCTGTTATCCTTGTTCAGCTCAAAGACCTCTATGCCCTTTCCGCCGGACGAAGAAATCGGCTTATATATGATCTTTTTCTCGGAAGCGAATTTCTGTTTGAACGTGTCATATTCCATTTCGTCGGTAGCTATCCACGGTCTGCCGATGAACTGATCGAAATTCTTCAAGAACAGATCCTTATCCATGAATATTCTGATAAGCTTTTTATTTGTGTTATAAAGTTTTGAGAGCTTTCTTGCGTCGCCCTTTGTGAAATAGGTGTCCTGCTCTTTTTCGCTCAGATCCCAAAAGCCGTATACGGCATAATGCTCATATGAAGCGCCGTTTCTTTCACGGGCGGCTAAAATCTCCTTAACAGCGTGTTCTCTCGACCAGCCTGTCGCTTCAATGACCATGTTTAAATACATTTCATTCTTCGCTTCACGCTTTTCTTCCTTGGCTCTTTTTTTATCGGCGACGATTTTCTTATAAGCCTCGGGCTGTTCCTCACGGGGAATATTATAAAACTCATTTAAAAAGTAAGTCTTGCATGAAACGCCGCAATCTCTGTATGCGGTCCTGACCATATTCTTGGCACGGTTATAATCCCAGCCGGTCTTTTCCATGATCTGTCGGATATATTTGGTCTTGTTTGACTTATTGATCTTGTCGACCTGTTCCTCAAGCTCAATGCAACGGGCGTCGGAATCCATTTTTTTGAGCTGAACCTCAAGGTTTTCAACTCGCTGTTTCAATAATTCGATTTCATTTTCCGAAGCCTTGCCGTTTTGCGATTTGCCGAATAAATTTTTCATATGCGCTCACTCCTGTCAGATATAAATATCTGTTTCCTCCGAGTAAATATTCAAATCAGCTTATACAAATCTCTGATGCTCGTCAGCTAAAGCTGACATAAGCATTAAGATAATAACATAAAAAGCGGAAAATGTAAACACCTAAATTTTGTTTGTATTATAAAATTTAAATCCTTATGCAAATTTCGGAATACGGACTGTTAAAATTTGTAATATTTTGTCAACTATTTATGTCGCTGTCAGATTTTCGGCGACTTATGTGTACTTTCGAGTTTCATCTCCCGTAGGCTTTATTCTCTTTGCAAGCAGTCTCTTTCTTTTTGTATGCACTGAATTGCGTGCCGAAAAAGAATGTTTAAAATGATATAATGCCCGAAGCTTTGCGAGGGCTTCGGGCATTTTTATTTGCTTTAAAGAATTAGGGTGCAATCACCGATGTTTACGGGATATAAGAAATTACCAATCGGAAATCTTTTATACTATAAACATCGCATCACCAAACGAAAAAAATCTATAGCGTTCGGCGACAGCTGTCTTATAAGCGTTCATGGTGTTATCATATCCGCAGAAAGCCGAAACGAGCATGATGAGTGTGCTTTCGGGCAAATGGAAGTTCGTCAAAAGCGCATCTATACATTTGAATTCGTAGCCGGGATAAATGAAGATATCAGTCCAACCCTCGTCCTCTTGAATTTGACCTCTGAACGATGCGACCGATTCAAGTGTACGGCAACAAGTCGTTCCGACGGCTATCACTCTGCCGCCGTTTTTCTTTGTCTCGTTTATCACATCGGCGGTCTCTTTCGGCAGCCAATAATGCTCGGAATGCATACGGTGATCCTCTATGTTTTCCGCCTTGACGGGTCTGAACGTACCCAAACCGACATGAAGCGTGACGTATGCGACCTTCACGCCCTTGGCTTTGAGCTTTTCGAGTATTTCCTCGGTAAAGTGAAGTCCTGCTGTCGGTGCCGCCGCCGAGCCGAGCTCCTTTGAATAGACCGTCTGATATCTTTCCTTGTCCTCAAGCTCCTCGGTTATATAATGCGGAAGCGGCATCTGACCGATCCTGTCGAGTACGTCAAAGAAAACACCGTCATAGCTGAATTTCGCAAGGCGGTTGCCGTTTTCGAGAACGTCGATTATCTCGGCTCTGAGAAGTCCGTCGCCGAAGCTGAAGCTTGCGCCCTGCTTTGCTCTCTTTCCCGGGCCTGTTATGACCTCCCACACATCGTCGCCTTTATTGTTCAGAAGCAAAAACTCAACTCTTGCGCCCGTGCCGTCCTTGATACCGTAAATTCTAGCCGGAAGAACTCTTGTGTTGTTAAGTACGAGGCAGTCACCTGCGTTAAGCTCATCGACGATGTCGTAAAAATGCTTGTGCCGGATCTCGCCGCTTTCTCTGCCCAAGACGAGCATTCTCGAATGATCTCTCGGCTCTATCGGGTGTTGAGCTATCAGCTCTTTAGGTAAATCATAGAAAAAATCGCTCTTTTTCATCAATATCCTCCCTAAAAATGTGGTCTTTTACACATTTTTCAATTGACTTAATAAAAAACTTATAGTATAGTATTATAAATCAAAAAGAAAGAGTAATCAACACTTTTTCTCTTTTTCACGAATTAAATGTAACTTACTTTTTAAAAATTGAATATTATGAAGTAAGCTGCATAAAAGAAAGGTTTGATCGCAATGAAAAAGTATAATGTAGGCGTTATCGGCGCTACGGGTATGGTAGGACAGAGATTTTTGACGATACTTGAAAATCATCCGTGGTTTGATGTTAAGGTCGTCGCCGCATCGCCCCGTTCCGCAGGAAAGACATACAAAGAGGCAGTTGGCTCAAAATGGGTAATGACAACGGACATTCCCTCAAGCGTTGCCGATCTGACCGTCATGAATGCGACTGAAGATATCGAAAAGATCGCAGGTCTCGTTGATTTCGTTTTCTGTGCGGTAGACATGAAGAAGGACGAGATCAGAGCCTTAGAGGAAGCATACGCAAAGGCAGAATGTCCTGTCGTATCGAATAACAGCGCTCACAGAACTACACCCGACGTGCCGATGATAGTTCCCGAAATAAACGCAGAGCATATAAATATCATACCGTCTCAAAGAAAAAGACTCGGTACGAAAAGAGGCTTCGTGGCTGTCAAGTCAAACTGCTCGCTTCAAAGCTATGTGCCTGCCCTGTTCCCGCTTTCAAGCTACGGAATCAAGGACGTTTTAGTTTGCACATATCAAGCTATTTCAGGCGCAGGCAAGACATTTGATACATGGCCGGAAATGGTCGACAATGTTATTCCGTTCATCGGCGGCGAAGAAGAAAAGTCAGAGCAAGAACCGCTTAAAATTTGGGGCAAGATCGAAAACGACGTTATCGTTCCGGCTACATCTCCCAACTTCACGGCTCAGTGTATTCGTGTTCCCGTTTCCGACGGTCATATGGGTGCGGTATTCGTAAGATTTGACAACAAGCCCTCAAAGGAAGAAATTCTCAAGGTATGGTCTGACTTCAAGGGCAAGCCTCAGGAGCTTGAGCTTCCGAGTGCACCTAAGCAGTTCCTGCACTACTTCGAGGAGGACAATATGCCTCAAACAAAGCTTCAGCGTAATCTCGAAAACGGTATGGCTGTCTCGATAGGCAGACTCCGTGAGGATACACAGTATGACTATAAATTCGTCTGTCTCTCACATAACACCTTGAGAGGTGCGGCAGGCGGCGCAGTCCTCTTAGCCGAGCTTCTTTGCGCCGAGGGTTATATGGATTGAGGAAGCGAGCATTAAATTAAAACAAAGCAGAAGTCTAAAGCGTACGCCAAAGACTTCTGTTTTTATATTTATATCACGGCAAAGGCGGTGTTTTTATTGTCAATTTTCACAGGTTCGGGAGTCGCTCTTGTGACACCGTTCAAGCAAAACGGAGAAATAGACTTTGAAGCATTCGGACGGCTGATTGATTTTCAGCTTGAAAACGAGACCGATGCACTCATAATTTGCGGCACGACCGGCGAGGGCAGCACGGTGACATTCGAGGAAAAAAGTGAGGTTTTCAAATACGCCGTTAAGCGGGCAAACGGAAAAGCTCCCGTCATCGCCGGCACGGGAAGCAACAGCACAGACCATGCGCTAAAGCAAATCAGGGAAGCCGAAAAGGCGGGCGTTGATGCGCACTTGATCGTCACGCCGTATTATAACAAGACGTCACAGGAGGGCATCGTCAGACACTATTTCGCTCTCGCAGACGAAGCCGAAAAGCCCGTCATTGTCTATAATGTTCCGTCACGAACGGGACTTGACATCAAGCTTGAAACATACAAAAGGCTATCCGAGCATGAAAACATAGTCGCAGTCAAGGAGGCATCGGGCGACTTGACAAAGCTTATGAAAATAATCGACATTTGCGGCGATTCACTCGACGTTTACATCGGAAACGACGATCAAACAGCTTCGGCGGTTGCGATGGGAGCAAAGGGCGTTATTTCGGTTCTCGCAAACATTTTCCCGAAAGATACGCACCTGATGGCAAAGCTCGGAATTGACGGAAAAATCAAGGAGAGTCACGAGCTGCAAAGGCGGTATCTTAAGCTTATCTCCGCTCTGTTTTCAGACGTCAATCCGATACCCGTCAAATATGCTGCTTATTATCTCGGTCTTTGCGGCGGTACGCTCCGACTTCCTTTGGTCGAGGCAAGCAAAAGCGTCAAGGCAAGGGTTAGGTGTGGGATAGATGAGGCTCGAAGAGCGCCCGCAGTTTAGTGGGCGCCGCAGGGAAATTGCGGCAGGGGTACGCACGAAGTGCGTACCCCTGCCCGATTTTCCTGCGAAAAAATCAGCTTTCCGATATTCTTACCCTTGCCGTGTATTCTCCGTATACCCAGCAACGTGTATCGTCTTTGATATAAATTACGGCTTTGTAATTCTTAGTGCCGACCGCCGCTTCCGACAGGTCGATCTTTGCGAATAGCTGTGCTTCTTCATCAAGTTTATTGAGTGAAGCCGACGGGCCGATGAGCTGAACGTCGGAAATGCTCTTGTCTGCGAGTGTCGCCGTATAGCCCTCGGCAACATTCAAAAATGTCACATTGGCGGACTGTACCTTGAAGCTTTTCTTCGACATCGGATAGCAGTTCACTGTAACGTTGACCTCCGATGTTCCGTCAACGATTTTGACTTCCTCAATTTCTCCGAGTGAAAAAGTGAATTTGTTGTTTTTGTTGGTCAAGGTGCTGAAGTCGATCGTTCCTATGATGAGGCTTTCCATTTTATCAAGTACGCTCTGAGCGGCGGCGACCTTGACGGTCTTCGGATAGAAATTGACCTCCGGCATATTCTTTTCATAATATTCCGGCATATTCAGATATCTTACCGAAACCGGAAGCTCAACAACTTTCGAAACAGGTATCGTTACCGTAAAATCGGAAATATCATCTTCTATTGAAACGTATTTAGCTTCGGTCTCATTTTCCGTCACAGCTTTAAGCTCGGCTTCAAGCGCCGTAGTCTCCGTGAGAGAATAGTTCAGCTCAACCTCTGCAACGACCTTTTTTATCTTGTTTATCTCTGTCGCAGGGCCTGTCACGGTGACATTGCTGAGTGACGCTATAGGATCAAGACTTGTATAGCCTCTCGGCACTATTTCCGAATCCGAGGCAAGCTTGACCTCAACAGGAAATGTTGCCGTTTTCGGAGCGTCGTAATAAACCGTGATGGCAGTTTCGGATATATCCGTTATTTTAACGTCGTTGTTGCTTTTAACCGTAGCGGTCAAATTTAAAGTCTGCTTTCCGGAATAGTCAACATATTTGCCCTTAGCAACGACCGATATATCTTCAGCCGAAAGTGCGCCCGAGGATATTAGATAACGCCTGCCCTTGACGGTGACGTCAACATAGGTGTCCTCATAGCCGAATATCTTATAGCCCGAATCCTCGTTTTCGTCTATCGTGACCTTAACGTGCTCGATAACTCTCGTGTCCTCGGGGGCGACAGTCATTGAAGCTGCGCCCCATATGACTATAGCTATAAGTATCGAAAACACAAGAACGACCTTGTTATTCATGAAAAGATCATGTAAGGTTATTTTTTTCTTTTTCATTTTTTCTTACCTCCAAAATATTTTTTGAAGAAAGAAGTATCGTTGCCGTTTTCGGGTGTCAGATAATTCATCAGCTTTTCTCTCAGTGCACCGGGAGATATATTTCTCTTGAGCATACCCTGGCTCGCTATTGAAATTGCGCCCGTCTCCTCGCTGACAACGACGACCATGGAATCGCCCTGTTCGCTCATTCCGACGGCGGCTCTGTGTCTCGTTCCAAGCTCGCTTGAAAGTGAGTTCTGTGTCAAGGGAAGAATACATCCCGCCGCAACGACTCTGTTTCCGCTGATTATGGCCGCTCCGTCATGAAGCGGTGCTTTGGGATAAAATATATTCTCGATAAGCTCCTCTGTGACAAGAGCATCTATATTACTTCCCGTATTGATTATCTCACCTAAAAGCGTATCCTTTTCAAAGACTATCAATGCGCCGATCTTCTTGTCGCTCATATCGGAACACGCCTTGCATACCGCCACGATAGCTTCGCTGACTTCTTCCGTTTCACTGAGTCCGTTATTGAAGCTGAGCCTTTTTCGTCCCATGCTCTCAAGAACGTGTCTTATCTCGGGCTGGAACAAAAGCAAAAGCACAAGCACGACGTCGTTGAAAATTCGGCTCATTATATATGAGCTTGCCTGCATATCGAGAAGTCTGACCACACCGTAAGCTATCAACAGTAAAACTATACCCTTGACAAGCTGTAAGGCTCTTGTTTGTCTTATAAATTTTATCGCACTGTATACTATAAACGCAACGAGACATATATCCAGAATATCAAATATCGTTATAGACGCAAATAAGCTGACTATATTTTTCGCAAACTCCGAAAATACTTCCCTCATTCTTCTCACCTACCGTTATTTTTATAATTTCCGTGTCGCAAACGTCATTACCGTTCTGCGACCTCAAATATATCATATCATATAAATCGCCGATTTTCAATTTTATTGATCGAATTTATCAGTTTTTTTATCTCATTTTTTCGATTAAATACGCCGACACTCACTCTGACCGCTCCCGTATCCACCGTGTTTGCATATTTATGAGCAAGATATGAACAGTGATAACCGGCTCTGACGCATATTCCGTCGCTGTTAAGCCTCTCGGCGACTTCTTCGCTGTGAAGTCCTTTGACGTTAAAGGCAACCGTTGCGACCGAGCTTTCAGGTGAAAATTCGGTGTATACTTCCGATGAATTACTATTATACAGATAATTATAGAGCTCTGTGCATAAATTCATTTCATATTCGTGAATTTTTTTGATCCCATGGCCGTTTACGAAATCAATTCCTGCGCCTATGCTCATTATCCCCGGAAGATTCAGCGTTCCCGATTCGAGCCTGTCGGGGTAAAAATCGGGCTGTGTTATCTTCATGGATTCGCTTCCCGTTCCTCCGAAAATCAGCGGCTCGACCTCAATGTTTTCGTTGAGCAGTAACGCTCCCGTACCCATAGAAGCATAGAGCCCTTTGTGACACGGCAGACACAGTGCGCTTATTCCGAGCTCTTTCATACCGATTTCGAGTATGCCGGCAGTTTGAGCCGCATCGACAACGAATTTTAAGCCGTGAAGCTTGGCTAATTTTCCGATTTCGCTTATCGGCAAAACAGTGCCGAAGACGTTTGAAGCGTGTGTGCAGACGATCATTGACGTGTTGCTTTTCAGCGCCGAGCGAAACGAATTCACTGTCTTTCGGCGGTCTTTCGGATAGACTGTCGCTATGTCGTAGGTGATCCTCCCCTCTTGCTTTAAGCGTTCGAGAACTCTGACAACGCTGTTATGCTCGAGGCTTGACGTGACGACGTGGTCACCTCTTGATGTCATTCCCCTTATCGCCGTGTTCAGCGCCTGAGTGCAGTTTTGAGTGAAGATGACATTTTCGGGCGACGGACAACCGAAAAACTCGGCAAGCTTCATTCGTACCTCAAAGACCTTTTCGGAGGCTTTCATCGACATATCATGTCCGCTTCTTCCGGGATTTGCGCTCATCAACATTCCGTTGTTTGCCGCCGAAATCACCTGCTGCGGCTTCGGGCTTGTTGTGGCGGCATTGTCGAGATATATCATCGCATATTTCCCCTCTCAAGCCCCAAGTTTTTGATATTTTCGTTCGATATTATGCGGTACGCCCGCTGTGGATCGCCGTCTATAAACAGCGCATAATTGCAGCCCTGCTTGCGATTCGGATTCGTATTCTTGCCGACCCTTGAGCGTATTCCGTTTCGCCGCAAGGTCTCTTGAGCGAGCTGAGCATAGGTCACCGAGCCAAATTTAATATAGTAGTTATTCAAAATTAACACCTCACAATCAATTACTCATTATAATATATGAGCCTGTTTCAAAGACTGTGAGGTCGTTTATTCCGTTTTATGTATGGGTCGGTAAATACTCACTTCGGGCGTTCGGATTGACTCCAATGCTTAATATATAGCTTTATGTATATTGACAGTTTTGCACAAATATGTTAGTATAAATATGCTGAAAATCAGCAAACATGGGGAAATTACAGGAGGAATTACAATGAACAAAAAACTAAGCCGTACCGATGAAGCGTATATCGAATTTCTCAGAGTAAGCTCAAACGTGCTCGAGCTGGGTCTGTATGTGCTGCTTTACAAGAAATTTGATAACCTTGAAAAAACAGTTGATGTCAGATATCAGCCTAAAGGTAAAAGAACATATCTCGACATCATCAAGGCTACGGGGTACACAAACGAAAAACGACCGCTTATGATATATATTCACGGCGGCGGTTGGGTGTCCGGACTTCGTCAGGTCAGACGTTTCTATTGCGAGGACTGGGCGGAAAACGGCTTTGTTTGCGCCAATATCGACTATGACTACGCAAACGACGCAAAGCATCCCGAGCACATCAGACAGATTTTCAAGGGCATTGAATACGTTATCGACAACGCCGACAGATACGGTATCGACACAACACGCATAGCCGTCGCAGGCGAATCGGCAGGCGGATATTTCGCCGCTCTCGTCAGTGCGATAACCTCACACCCCGAGCTTTACGATATCCTCGGAATCGAATTTAAGTATAAGGACAGCTTCAAGGTTGATGCAAGCGTTCTGCTCAGCGGCATATACGATCCCGACAGAGCGCTCAGCACAAGCTTCCCGAACGCCAAATCGTTCGCTAAAGCGTTTTGCGGAATGTCGCCTGCCGAGCTCAAGACAGAAGAAGGACAAAAGCTGAAAAGCTTCCTCGCACCGTCGTATTATGCAGACGAAAAGTTTCCGCCGTCATTCATAATCGGCTCAAAGCTCGACCCGTTGGTTGTCGAGTCTCACGGCTTGCATGAAGATCTCGATAAGATCGGCGTAAAGAACGAGCTTTATATCTGTGACGGAATAAACGGCGTACACGCAGGCTCACTTGCCTGTCATGTCGGCAGCGGTAAGGATGCGGTATTGAAAGCGAGAAGATTTGTTCTTGATATTTTCAGAAGCAAGGAAAAACCGGAGCTTGCGGCGGTCGGTCGTGACTGAAAGCTTGTTTCACAAATTAAATTTTAATATGAATTCATCTCCGATCTTCAGCGATGAAATCGGCACAGATGGCTGAAAACCTTAATTTAGACGGAATACCGCTTAAAACACTATCAAAGTTTTTCAGCACACAGGATATTTCAAAGCTGATAATCACACAGAGCAATATTCCTTTTATCTATACGGTCAATTTTGATAACACTATGTATAAGACGGTCGACGAAAACGAAAATGTCGAAATCGCAGATTATGCGTATTCGTATCTGTATGAAGACGGTGAAATCAAGCATCTGAAAAATTTGAACCAACTCGAAGGAAAGATATTTGAAATAGCCGTCTTTATCCCCGACGGAAGCCCACTTGTATCGTCTTGCTGTTTGATACATATTCCGAGGTGAGAATAATATTTCAAGGTACGCAAAATGTCTGCGTACCTTATTTATTTCGCTCAAATTCATTGCTTTTTAGCTTGCATACGAGTATAATAACAATGGAATTTTATGTATAGGAGGCACTAATATGCAAATGACTTTCCGCTGGTTCGGAAAAGAGCTTGACACTGTTACACTTGAACAGATACGTCAGATTCCGAACGTCACGGGTATAGTCCCCGCTTTGCACTATCTTCCGGCAGGTGAAGCGTGGACACTTGAACAGGTTAGCGAGATGAAAGACGAAATCGAAAAGGCCGGCTTTACAATGGAATGTATCGAGAGCGTAAACGTTCACGAGGATATAAAGCTCGGACTTCCGTCAAGAGAAAAATATATCGAAAACTATATCGAGAGCATCAAGAATCTTTCAAAGGTCGGCGTAAAATGTATATGCTATAATTTTATGCCTGTCTTTGACTGGACAAGAACAGATCTTTATATGCCACTTCCCGACGGCTCGACCTGCCTTTGCTATGACGGAAAACAGGTCGAGGGCAAAAGCCCCGAGGATATGTTCAGAGAGATAGATTCAAATTCAAACGGCTACGCAATGCCCGGCTGGGAGAAAAACCGCATGGGCGAAATCAAAGAGCTTTTTGAAAAATATAAGGGAATAACCGCCGATGATCTGTGGGAAAATCTGATATATTTCCTTGAAAAGATCATGCCGACCTGTGAGGAATGTGATGTCAAAATGGCTATCCACCCCGACGATCCCCCTTGGGAGATATTCGGCTTGCCGAGAATCATCACGGGCAAGGAGGCTTTGAGAAAGCTTCTCACCGCCGTTCCGAGCGAGTATAACGGCATAACGCTTTGCACGGGCTCACTCGGCTCAAGCCCCGACAATGATATGGTCGATATTATCCGTGATCCCATTATCGGCAAGAGGATCTATTTTGCACATTTGAGAAATATTTCGATAAATGACCGTTGGTTCAACGAAACAAGCCATGAGAGCGATGCCGGTTCTCTTGATATGTACGCTATAGTCCGTGCTTTGCAAGATGTCGGCTTCGACGGATATATTCGTCCGGATCACGGAAGAATGATTTGGGGCGAGGTTGCAAGACCCGGCTACGGTCTCTATGACAGAGCTTTGGGTGTCAGCTATTTAAACGGACTGTGGGAAGCAGTAGAAAAATCAAGGAGTGAAACAAAATGATGATACATGAAAATTTAAAAGGCAGAGTAGCAGTCATAACAGGCGGAGGCGGTGTCCTTTGCAGTCAGTTCGCCAAAACCTTAGCCGCACAGGGCTGTAAGGTAGCCGTGCTTGACCTCAATGAAGAAGCGGCACAGCTGACAGCAGACGAGATAACAAAAGACGGCGGCACGGCTATAGCGGTCAAGTGCAATGTGCTTGAAAAGGAATCGGTCGAAAACGCAAGAGAGATCATAAATTCCAAGCTCGGCACTTGCGATATTCTGTTAAACGGCGCAGGCGGCAATAATCCCAGAGGTACGACAACCAAGGATACGCTTGAGAAGGTCGATCTTATCAAGAAAGATAACAGCATTAAGACGTTCTTTGATCTCGATCCCGACGGCATCAGCTTTGTGTTCAACTTAAACTTCCTCGGAACTCTCATTCCGACACAGGTTTTCGCTAAGGATATGACCGAGAAAAAACACGCTTGCATAGTTATGATAACTTCAATGAATGCGTTCAGACCGCTCACGAGAATCCCCGCATACTCTGCGGCTAAGGCGGCTGTCAAGAACTTTACCGAATGGATGGCGGTACACTTTGCTCCTGTCGGAATCAGAGTTAACGCCATAGCTCCGGGCTTCTTCTCAACTAAGCAGAACGCCGCTCTGCTTTGGAATGATGACGGAACACCGACCGAAAGAACAGGCAAGATACTTGCGGTGACACCTATGGGCAGATTCGGCGAAGCTCAGGAGCTTGACGGAGCGCTTCTTTTCCTTTGCGACGAGAGCTACAGCGGATTCATAACCGGTGTAAATATTGCGGTTGACGGTGGCTTTAACGCATATTCGGGAGTATAAAATGAAAAAGTTTATGGATAAGGATTTTCTTTTGGAGAGCGAAACGGCGAAATATTTATTTCATACGTTTGCCGAAAATGAGCCGATATGCGATTATCACTGCCATTTAAGTCCGAAAGAGATCTATGAAAACAAACAGCCGAAAAGCATAACCGAGCTTTGGCTGTCGGGCGATCACTATAAGTGGAGAATAATGCGAGCCGTCGGCTTTGACGAAGACACCGTCACGGGCAATGAAGATGAAAGAGAAAAATTCAAAGCTTTCGCAAAGGCTTTACAGCTGTCGGTCGGAAATCCGCTTTATCATTGGGCGCACCTTGAATTGCAGCGCTATTTCGGAATCGACACGCCGCTGAGTGAAAAAACAGCCGACGAAATATTCGACAGAGCAAATTCAGCTATAGCCGACGGAGATTTCAGACCGCAGACTCTAATCAAAAAAAGCAAGGTCAAATATATCTGCACGACCGATGATCCGACCGATGACTTGAAGTATCATCAGCTTTTATCGTACGAAAAAAACAATTATTCGGGAGCGAGAATCTTGCCGACATTCAGACCCGACAAGGCGCTGAACATCACGCAAAACGGCTTTGCCGAATATATTTCACAGCTTGCGAACGTCTCAAAAACCGAGATAAACACCGTCGGCGACCTCATAACCGCCTTGTACGACAGAGCGGAGTTCTTTTCAAAGCTCGGCTGTCGGGTCTCGGATCATTCCTTCGGCAAAGTTCCGTTTGAGCCTGCCGATGAAAATGCGGTCAACGAAATATTTTCCAAGGCGGTCAAGGGCGAGACTGTCACCGAAAAGCAAGCCGAGGCTTACACGACATATGTTTTCACGTCGCTTATGAAAAAATATCATGAGCTTGGCTGGGGCTGTGAAATTCACATCGGAGCGCTCAGAAACAACAACAGCCGAATGTTCGAAAAGCTCGGAGTCGATGCGGGCTTCGATACGATGCAAGACGGTACTGTAGCCGAAAAGCTCAACCTGCTTCTTGACAGCGTCGAAAAAACGGACGAGCTTCCGAAAACCGTGCTTTTCGACCTTGACAGCAAGGACGATCTAATCTTAGCGGCAGTCACGGGTAACTTCCAACATTCCGAAGTGCCGTTCAAAATGCAATACGGCCCTGCGTGGTGGTTTCTCGACACGAAGGACGGAATGACAAAGCAGCTTAAAACGCTCGCTTCCGTTGGTGTATTGGGAGGCTTCATCGGAATGGAGACCGACTCACGCTCGTTCACATCTTACGCAAGACACGAATATTTCCGCCGAATATTCTGCAATCTTATCGGCTCATGGATAGAAAACGGCGAAGTCTATTTTGATGAGGATATCATCAAAAAGCTGATAAGCGGAGTTTGCTATGAAAACGCAGTCGGATATTTCGGCTTTAACGAGGTTTGATATGGATTTGAAATTGAGAGATAAAAACGAATGTCTGTTCGACGAGGTTTCTCTCGGCGAGGTCATGCTCAGACTTGATCCGGGCGAGGGAAGAATACGCACTGCCCGTTCGTTTAACGTATGTGAGGGCGGCGGCGAATACAATGTCGCCCGTGCATTGAGAAAGTGTTTCGACATGAAAACCGCCGTTGTCACTGCGATAGCCGACAATGAGGTCGGCGCTTTGACGGAGGATCTCATCATGCAAGGCGGTGTGGACACTTCATTTATAAACAAGGTCGAGTTCGACGGCATCGGCAGAAATGTCCGCAACGGGCTTAATTTCACCGAAAGAGGCTTCGGTATTAGAGGTGCGGTCGGAATGTATGACAGAGGCTACACCGCCGCATCGCAGATGAAAACGGGCGATGTTGATTGGGATCACATTTTCGGCGAGCTTGGTGTCCGCTGGTTTCATACGGGCGGCATTTTCACCGCTTTATCAAAATCGACCGCAGAGCTTACCGTTCAAGCGGTAAAGAAGGCTAAAGAATACGGAGTTGCGGTCTCATATGACTTTAACTTCCGCCCGTCACTTTGGAAGAATGTCGGCGACAAAGCCGAGGTTTACAGGATAAACCGAGAGATCGCCGAGTGTGTCGATGTGTTCATCGGCGGAAAATTCGATTTTGAGCAATGTCTCGGGATAGATTTCGGTGATAAGTCCGAGTACGGTGAAATTTGTGAAAGAGTGATGGCTGAGTATCCGAATGTAAGCCTCATGGCATCGACAGCCCGTCAAGTCAAGAGTGCAAGTGTCAACAGCTGGAAAGCGGTCTGCTATTCAGACGGAAAGCTTTACAGCTCGATCGAATACCCCTCTCTTGAGATATTTGACAGAGTGGGCGGCGGCGACGGCTTTGCATCGGGACTGATTTACGGACTCATGAATTCTTACAGCCCCGAAACGTCGCTCAATTACGGTGTCGTTCACGGCGCACTTGTCATGACGACCCCCGGGGATACCTCATCGGCAAGCCTTAAAGAGATCGAATCGCAATTAAGCGGTTGCGGCTCGGCAGTTCAAAGATAGGAGAATAGCAATGGCAAATAAAACTGAAATACTTTCAAAAATACATGATGTCGGTGTTGTAGCCGTCATAAGAGCAAAAAGTCATTCGGAAGCCGAAAAGATAGCCGATGCCTGTGTAAAGGGCGGAGTTACGGCGCTTGAGCTTACGTTTACCGTTCCCGAAGCCGATAAGCTCATAGCTCATCTTTGTGAGAAATACGCAGGCACTGATGTCGTCATCGGCGCAGGCACTGTAACAGATGAAGCCACGGCAAGAATAGCCATACTCTCGGGCGCACAGTTTGTTGTGTCGCCGCATTTTGACGAGAGAATAGTTCGTTGCTGCAACAGAAACGGAATTGCGGTCATGCCCGGAATATTCACACCGACGGAGGCTGTTCACGCTATGGAAAGCGGCGCAGACGTTCTCAAGGTGTTCCCCGGTGATATCGCAACGCCTAAGTTTATCAGCGATTTCAGAGGGCCGTTTCCGAACGCTGTCATGATGCCGTCGGGCGGTGTCAGCGTTGACAATGTCAAGGATTGGTTTAAGGCAGGAGCGTTCGCCGTCGGCGCAGGCTCGTCTTTGACGGCCGGAGCTAAAACAGGAGACTTCGATAAAATAACCGAAACGGCTAAACAATTCATTTTGCAGACAAAAGAAGCAAGAGTCTAAATATCATATTCAAACAGTCGCTCGGATGCGGCTGTTTGTTTTTATCCGCAACACCTCACACGCCGTCAAGAAATTTCGGCTACGGCTGAATATAAAAAAGCGTTGCACCCAACCAACAGGTGCAACGCTTGATTTTAATTATAAGCTTGTCACTATCTCGTATGTATCTTTAGCTATCATAAGCTCTTCGTTTGTCGGAATGACGAACAGCTTGAGCTTTGAATCGGGAGTCGAGATATCGACCTCCTCGCCTCTGAGCTTGTTCTTTTCTTCGTCGATCTTAGTTCCGAGGAATTCGAGCTTTTCGGCGACTCTTGTTCTGTATTGCGGATTGTTCTCGCCGATACCGCCGGTGAATACGACAGCATCAACGCCGCCCATGGCAGCCGCAAAGCCGCCGATATATTTTGTCAGCTGATGGCAGAGCATTGACTCAACGAGTTTCGCTCTCTCATCGCCCTCCTTGGCTCTCTTTTCGATGGTTCTGTTGTCGCTTGTGCCGGTAAGTCCGAGCATACCGCTCTTTTTGTTCATCAGAGTGTCGACCTCATCGGGTGTGAGGTTATGCTCTTTCATGATAGTCGGAACGATTGCAGGGTCGATCGAGCCGCAACGTGTACCCATCATTATTCCTTCAAGAGGAGTGAGACCCATTGTTGTGTCGAAGCACTTGCCGTCCTTGACAGCTGAAATTGATGAGCCGTTGCCGAGGTGACAGGTGACTATTTTTGTACCCTCAGCCTTGCCGCCGAGCATATCTATTGCTCTGAGGCTGACGTAGCGGTGACTTGTGCCGTGGAAGCCGTAGCGGCGGATTCCGTCTTTTTCATAGAACTCATACGGCAGTGCGTACATATAAGCATAGTCGGGCATCGTCTGGTGGAAGCCCGTGTCGAACACTGCGACCTGAGGAACGGACATGATCTTTTCGCAAGCCTCTATGCCCTTGAGGTTAGCGGGATTATGGAGAGGTCCGAACTTTTTACATTCGTCGATAGTCTGCTTAACTTCGTCCGTTATAAGCACTGAGCCTGAGAATTTCTCTGCGCCGTGAAGAACTCTGTGACCGACTGCGCCTATCTCATCGGTTGAAGCGATAACGCCGTGGTCGGCGCTCACGAGTGTGTCAAGAACGAGGCGGATAGCTTCGCTGTGGTCAGCCATAAGTCTCGGCATGCTTTTGATATTTTTGCTTTCATCCGACGGAACTTTATGAGTGAAGGTCGCATTGTCGTCGCCTATCTGCTCACAGATACCTTTGGCAAGCAATTCGTCGTTGGACATATCTATAAGCTGATATTTGAGAGACGAGCTACCTGCGTTAATAACAAGAATTTTCATTGACTTATCCTCCGAAAATAGATTTACTTATTGAAATGTAACTATTTTATTATAATAAAACTCGACAAGTATTGCAAGATTATTTTTAATATTTTTGAAAATCCTCAGCTTTTCAGCCGCTATACAGTCCCAAAACCGTGTTTTGCGGCTTATATATGTAGCCGTATGCCGTTTCGCCGTTTTCGGCTGTATACTCTATATAGCCGACATCGGCATTGGTACAGATAAGCTTAAAGTATATCCCTGCTTTTATTCTGCAAACGTGAGTGCCCGATTTGCATTTTTCGTCATTATACACCGCCACACTTTTGTTTGCGGTAACCGTCTCATTAATAAGCTCGGTTTTGTTCGGAATAAATCTGACCGCTTTCACGAAGTCCGTCTCGTATGTTCGTGATATCGGAGAAACCGTGACACCGTTGACGGACTCGGTGCTGTGGATAAACTCACGGTTACCGAGATATATTCCGCAGTGGTTGCACGCTTTATCCTTGACCTTTCCGTTTTCCAAGTTGAAGAAAATCACGTCGCCCGGCTGAAGCTTTGAGTAGTCATACTTTCCCTCACAGACGGTGACGGCTTTAAACTCGGTCGGCAAGCCGTTGTTATAAAGCGTCTCGGTATTGAAAAGCTCAATCAAGTTCCATGGCATCTTATATGTTTTAACATACTTTTGCATGACCGAGTTATGCACATAGCGAACAAAGCCCGAGCAGTCAAACGGGTATTTTCGGCTTTCGTTATTAACAGTGCCGTTGGAAAACTTTTTCGTCTTGTCGTATTCCGTGTCGACATTTTTAAATATATTCAGCGCAAAATCGACTACTTCTTTTTGATATTCATTACATGACGAGGTATCGTATTGATACTTATTTTTAACTTTTGTGAATTTCTTGTCGCCGCTTTGTATCCACGAGTAATAGTATTTTCCGTTATATTTAAGCTTTTTCCAAACTCCCTTTGAGCTGAAGGTGTAGTCCTGATATAAAGTGACCTTTGTCATATAGTGCAAGACCGTAAGCTTGCTTGAGCTGTCCGGCTTAGCGTAGATCGACGTATACAAATTAGCCGTATAGGCGGTATAGCTTGGCTTTGAATTATAGGTCTTTACGCTTGAAAATCCGCTGTAATGATACACATTCTTCGAGACCTTATATGCTCTTATTCTGAAATAATACTTCTTTCCGCAGGTCAAATTCGGAATTGTGAAGTCAAGCTGTGTTTTCGGAATGAGCTGTGACTTTGCGTTTTTGAAGCTGCTTGAGGTCGAATATTGAATTTCAAAGCCTCTTGCGCTACTGTTTTTGTTGCTTTTTATTCTGATGCTGTCGCCGTTATATGAGAGACTCGTGATCGACGGCGTTGAAAGTCTGTAGATCGTTTTTTTCGTCGAATTCGTATAAACTCGCTTTCCCCTATATGCCTCGACCTTGTAGTCATATTTAACGCCGTTCGCCGCTGTGGTGTCAGTCCAGCTTGTGTATCCGCTGTTCTTGACGGTTTTTATCCTTGTCCACTTTGATGTAGTAACGTTTTTTCTGTATATATAATATCCGCTTTTGCTCTTATCACTTTTCCACTGTATTTTTACACCGCTCGATACGTTCGACACCGATGAGACCGTGACGACCGAGGCTGTTGAAGCTGTGAAAACTCCCGTGGCTGAGGCAGTGGTAATTATCAAAATTATCATTAAAACAAATGATAGGATTCGCTTTTTGATCATGTTCATGGATAGTTCCTCTCAGTTCACTTATTTTGCCGCACGGACATTATAAGCACTGTTTTCGTTTTTGTCAATAGTAAGCGGCGCTTCGTAATTTTATTTTATCTTCAGACACATATAGTCGAATGATATATACTCATCGCCCATTTTAAAGAAGCCGCCGTGAGTTCCAATCTTTTGAAAGCCGAATTTTTCGTACAAGTGAATTGCCGCAGAATTGTCGGTGCGTACTTGAAGGTCAATTATTTCAAACGAGTAGGCTTTGGCGATTTCGATGACTTCGCCGAGCAAGCGACTGCCGACTCCCCTGTCCCAATATTCTTTTATGACGGAAATTCCGAGGTCACCTCGGTGGCTCATTCTTCGGGGCAAGCGACTCAAGCTCACATCGCCTATGATTCTGCCGTTGTCTTTCGCAACGAGGGCGATCTCGTCGTGAGAATTTTCGGTTTTGGCGATATAGTCGGCTTCCTTCTCGACGGTGAAAGGCAAGCCCTCAGCGCCGAACGTGAGGTTGTCGGTCTCCTCGCCGACCTGTTTCAGATATTCAAGCATCGCTTTTGCATCAGCCGGTGTGGCTCTTTCGATGACTATGCTCATGAGTTATCCCTCCTGCTTTTGTGAAATCCGCTGTTCGCCGCAAATGCGGCTGTGACTTTATTATACAGCAGTGAGGCTTCGTTTTCAAGATATCGCTTAATGCGACAGCAGGAAAATTTTCACAAACGCAAATCTGAGTTTGCACCTTGAAAGGAGAAACCGCAAGGCAGGGTTAGTCCTGTCTTGCGGTTTATGACACGTTATCGGTGAAAACCTGTATTAAAAGCTTTTATGATCTTCGCCCGATATCAGCTTATGCTGATTCTTTGCTGTTCTTCTTTTTCTTCTTGACTATGATAAATACTACCGCAGCGGCGAGAAGAACCGTTCCGCCTATTGAGCCGAAGAACAGAGGCTTGTTTGTATAGTAACGTACCCAAAGATTTGTCGTTACATAGAAGTCTCCGATTTCCTCGATTTGTTCGTTGCCCGCTTCATCGGTTGCTATGACCTTGATGGTGTGAGCGCCTGTGGAGTCGCCCGATATATCAAATGTCATGTCGCCGCCGGCATCTAAGAGTGCTTTAAGCTCATCGCCTGTCCACTCGCCGTATTTAGTTCCGTCAAGCTCAACGACGACACTCTTGAGGCTGAGGTTATCTTTTGCGGAAAGATTGACCTTTAACATATCAAGAGCATAGGTCTCGTTGCTTTCAACGTTCTTGATGTTTATAGTGGGCTTTGTCTTATCAATACCGAAGTTGACCTCAGTGTTCTTCGTGTCAAGCGTATTTTCGGCAACATTGCCTGCGCTGTCTTCGGAGTGGATACTCAGACTGTATACACCGTCATCGACAAAGTTATCCTTAAATACAGTATATACATACTTATACCAGTTGCCGTTGCCGCCGATTATGTCGATCTTGAAATCAACGTCCTTTTTAAGAGTGATCGTTTCGTCATTCTTAAACAGCGTAAGCTTGATCTTGCTGAGCTTATTCGGGTTTGTTTCGGTGATGACGATGTCATCGGTCTTCGGAGCATACTTATCAATAAGCTTTGCAAGTACCTTGCCTAAGGTATAGACCGAGCCGAATCTGTTGACCGAGAAATTCACGGTCTTAGAAGCGGATCTGCCGGCTTTATCCTTAAGAGAAACAGTGAGAGTATAAATATCGTCGATTGATTTTTCCTCTGCAAAGTTTTCAAATGAGAACAAGACACCGTTATGAATATCGCTGTATGCACCTATCGGTGAAACAGAGCCTCTGTTAGAGCCGTTTACCGTAACCTTTACACTGCTTCTGTCGAAGTTGGTGTCTGAGAAGCGGATAACAGGTGCGACCTTTCCGCTGTTTGCGGAATTATTCTCAATGTTTGTGATTTCGATAACGGGATCGGTCTTATCGACAAAGAACGTATCCTGACTATAGTCAGCGGACTTATTTCCGGCTTTATCTGTTATGTCGATATCGAAATCATATTTCGCATCGGCGCTGTAATGAACTGTGCAGACATGGATATCGCCGTCTGTTGTCCACGCACTGATTCTCGGTGAGGCGATTGCGACACCGTCATCTGTTGCTAAGATGCTGAACTTAACTCTCTTGGAATTGAAATTATGCTCGTCGATAACGACTGTGGCGACACGCTCCGCAGTGTAGTAATTTTCGTTGACCGAATTGTTATTGTCATATGTTACCTTGACAGTGGGAAGTGTCTTATCAATAGTGAATGCTTTAGGTGCTACCGTTCCGGCGGCAAAGTTGACGTTTTCACATTCAAGACCCGCCTTATCTGTGTAGGCAATGTCGAAGGTGTAGTCGCCGTCCTTTGCATACTTAACAGTCGCCGTCCACTTTGTATCGTCAAGATTTCCCGTACCCTTGGTCTTCTTCCAGCTTGAAAGCTCGGGTGCGTTTCCGTCGGTGTTCGTTATCTTCACAACGATATCCTCGGGAATGAAATTTCTCTCGGTAACGGTGATAGTAGCTGTTCTGTTTGCGTCAAAGTATGACTTGCTGTCTGCATCATTGTTATCATAGCTGATATCAATAACGGGTGCTGTTATGTCGATCATAACATCGCAGGTGCTGACCGTGACGTTTTCGGAATTATCAACAGCTGTGATTTTGACTGTTATATCGTTGCTGTTGTTCTTAGCGCTGTCGATTACGATACAAGCATCTTCGTCATACTTCTGAACAAGCTCGGACTGATTTTTAGCCGTTATATCATAAGTGAACAACGTACCCTTCTGAGTAGGCTTGCTTACGCTGACACTGTTGTTATAAATCTCATAGGTTACGGACTTAAGACCGGAATATACAGTGTTGTTGATGGGATCGGTTACGGTGAGGTCGATCTTTACGTCTTCACTGTAGATACCGTTAATAGGCTGCTCTTGCGGCTTAACGGTAACCTCGGGAGCGATAAGCTCTATATCGGGTAAAGTCTCATCGAGGATAATACCGTCTGATGACAGGTATATCTCGTTGCCCGACTTATCGACAACGTGAACATATACTATAAAGCGTTCATCGGGCTCGACTGTATATGTCACTCTTGACTTTCTGCTTTCGACCGTTATCCATTCCTCCGATGCCTTGACCTGAGCGAGAGTGAGAACCTCACTGCTTCTGAAATGCTCGACGGTGTCAAGACCGCTGAGCTCATCGGCGCTGTTGACCTTGACATCAACAGCCTTGTTGCCCCACAGGCTGAAGGTCACGCTCTTGAGGAATTTATCCCACTTTGTGCCGTTCTTTGAAGCTTTCCAGTCACCTACGGTGATATTGGCTGTCGGAGCCGTCTTATCTATAGTGAACTTCTCGGCGGCTTCCGATTCGCCGTAATCAACAGATGCGTTCTTGTTGCCCGACTGATCCGTATAGGAAATACCGAAGGTGTAATCGGCTTCAACGGAATATGTGATCACTGCCGTGTGGACATCGCCGTCGCTTGTCCAGCTACTCTCCGATTTGAGATATTCGGAGTAGTCCTTGATTTCGACATCTTCGCCTGCGGCGTTCTTGGCTGTTACGGTCACATTCACGTCTTCTGCTCGGAAGTTATGCTCTGTAACGGTGATAGTGGCTGTTCTGTCCGCCTTGAACTTATCCGAATTGCGAACATCGTTGTTGTCGTATGCGACACCGATAACGGGAAGTGTTACGTCGACCGTGAATTCATCGGGTGTATAGTCCTTCGCCGTTTCGTTTTCTCCGACAGTGTATACCGCCGCATTTCCAGACTTGTCTGTATATTCGATATCGAATATATATTCGGCGTTATCGCTCAGCTCGTTATACCTTATAACAGCTTCATAGGTGTCGGCCTTGCCGTCGACAGCCTTGAATTCGGGTATGTAATCCAATACGCTGAACTTGCTTTCCGTGTCAAGACGTCTCTTTATAGTGACCTTGACATCGTCAGCCCAAAAGTTTGCTTCCGTGACTGTTATTGTGGCTGTTCTTTCCTTGTAGTACTCATTATCTGTGTACTTATTATATTCAACGCTGACAACGGGAGCGATATTATCAATGACGATCACCTTGTCGTCCTTCTTGATCTCGCTCTTGTTTCCTGCTCTGTCTGTTGCGAAGAACGAGACGTTGCCTCTGAACTGAGCAGGCATTTCAAACGTTGCGGTGACTTTCTCATACTGAAGCTCATTATCGCTGACAGTCGCCGGATATTTTTCTATCTTCAACTGATCTCTGCCGACAACAACGTTTTTCTTTCCGCTGTTGACCTTGCTTGCCGAATCCGAGACCGCATACGAATAAGTCAGATAATCGACACCCGAGACCTCATCGACAGCTGTGATAATAACCTTAACGGGTGCACGGTAGAAGCCGAATGAGATTCCCTCGAGGATAACATCGAGAACAGACTTCTGAGCGTATCTGATGTTGAGCTTTGACGGAGCCGACTTGTCAACACCGAACTTGTCGCTGAAGCTCTCTGTGAGCTTGTTGCCTGCAAGGTCGGAATAAGACAACGCTATGTCATACTGAGCATCAATATCGAAATCGACGGTTATTGTGTGCTTGTCGCCGTCAGATGTCCAGTTTTCAATGTTTTTGAGATATTTAGAGTATTCCTTTGAAGTCAGATCAATGCCGTTTCCGACAGCGTTCTTGCCTCTGACAGAGCATGACATATCCTTGGGATCGAAGTTATGCTCGGTGACAGTGACGGTTGCCGTTCTGTTCGCCTTATACTGATCCCCGTTTTCGGCGCTATTGTTGTCATAGACAACAGACATTGTCGGTGCAATCTTATCAACGGTGAACGAGAGCTTTTCGAAGGTCTCCTTGTCCTCGCCGATATTGCTTGTGTAGACAGCCTTATTGCCCGACTTATCCTTATAGCTGATATCGAGAGTATAGTCGGCATCTTCATTGAATTTTATCTGCGTTGTGTATACGCCGAGCTTGCCCTCGACCGCAGTGAATTCTCTGACTTTCTTTGTCTGTGTGAATACGGTTTCGTTATTAAGGCGCTTACCGACGGTGATAACTATATCCTCGGGCCAGAAGTTCGCTTCGGTCACGGTTACGGTTGCGGTTCTGTCCGCCGCATAATAATTTCCGTTGAGGTATTCGTTATTG
This sequence comes from uncultured Faecalibacterium sp., assembly GCA_964480405.1. Lineage (GTDB taxonomy): Bacteria > Bacillota > Clostridia > Oscillospirales > Acutalibacteraceae > UBA6857. The sequence continues at coordinate 92,798 of CAYZOU010000002.1, forward strand.
TCAAACTCGACGTTGACCTGCGGCGCTATGTCATCGACGACAACGACCTTATAGTCAAGCTTTGTGTCGCTGACGTTGTTGGCTTTATCGGTAGCCGTGAATGTTATCCTGCCTCTGAACTGAGCGGGAATGTCGAATGAATATGTTCCATCGGCATTGGGCTTCACCTTAACATTAGATCTGCCCTCGTTTCCGGGCAATGCACCCTGACCGACCTTATATGAATAAATGAAGTAGTCAAGTCCCGATACATTGTCAACGGCTTTCAAGGTAACTGTAGTCTTGCTGTTATAGAAGCCGAAGGTGAAGGCTTCAAACAGCTGATCATACCACTTTGTTTCTTCATAGATTATCTGAAGATCGGTGGGAGCTTTCTTGTCAATGACGAATTCATCGCTTATCACATTTGATGCGTTGCCTGCAAGGTCCGTATAAGCGAGCTTGCTTATTGTGTATCTTGCATCGACATTAAGCTCGGGCATTTCAATCGTGTAAACATCGTCCTTTGACTTTTTCCAGTTATTTATATTACGGAGATAATCGAGATAGCCGTTTTCTTCCGTGAAGACAGTTACGTTCTTGCCGTCGCTGCCCGTGACTACGCCGTCCATTTCAAGAACGAAATCCTTGGGATCGAAGTTGTGTTCTTTAACGGTAATAACGGGAATCCTGTTTGTCTTATAGTTGTTTATATTTGACGGAGTGCTGTCGTTTTTGAAGCTGAGCTCAATAACGGGAGCTATCTTATCTATTACAAACTCGATCTCATCATAATTGTCAAAGACGTTATTGGACTTATCGGTATACTTGATATCGAATTTGTAATCCGCATTTTCGTTGAAAGGAATAACTGCGCAATATGTATCAGCCTTGCCGCTGACGGGATTGAACGGATAGGTATTATCAAGCTTCTTATATTTGCTCTCGGAGTCAAGACGTCTGTAAACTATAAGCTCGACATCTTCAGACCAGAAGTTAGCCTCGGTCACTGTGACCGTTGCCTGTCTGTCGGCCTTATAATACTTGCCGTTTTGAACGTTGTTGTTTTCAATTACCGTGCTGACACCCGGTGCGATATTATCGACAACGACAACATTTTCGCCGTACGCAGTCGATTTGTTCTCCGAGTAGTCAAAAGCGTCAAAGCTGAGCTTGCCTCGATACTGAGCGGGAATCTTGAATTTATATAATGCCTTGTATGTGCCCTCGCCGAAGCTTGCAGTCGCACTTCCTCCGACATTGACACTGCTTGCGCCGCTCTCGACGGCATACGAATAATTGAAAGCGGAAACGCCCGAAACCGCATCGAAAGCGGAAACCGTTACTTCGACTTCATCTTTGAAGAACAGCTTGTTAGCAAGTGTGTTCTGCGGTGTTTCGGTGTATTCGATCTTAAGATCGGCAGGGCCGTTTTTGTCGATAACAAACTTCTCGTCAAGCTCGTTTGACTTGTTGCCGGCAAGATCGGTATATGAAACGGTCAGCTCATATCTTGCGTCGGTATCGAACTTGGGCAAAACGATCTCGTGAATGTCACCGTTTGACTGCCAGTTATTTTTGTCTGCGAGATATGAGGCGTATGCGCTTTCGGAAACGACAGTCTTTTCCGTGCCGTTCTCGTCTGTTATGACAGCCTTGAGCGTAAAGTCGATACCCGAGGGATCGAAGTTATGCTCATTGACAGTGACGGTAGCCGTTCTGTCGGCGGCAAAATACTTGCCGTTGATGACTGTATTATTGTCATAAGCTATCGAAATGACCGGCTGAGTTTTGTCAATCACAAATTCCGGAGAAGTGTAGCTTGCCGAATTATTTGAGCGGTCTTTGTATTCGACGCTTAATACGTAGTCGCCGTCTTTGTCAAACAGGCGCTCTGCGACATAAGTATCCTCCGCAAACGTGTCGGCACCGATAGCTTTTCTGCCGAATGTAAGCTTTTCTTCTTTGCCGTTGACGGATACCTTTACATCGCTTGCCCAGAAATTAGCTTCTTTTATTTCTATTGTAGCCGTTCTGTTTGCTTTGTAATACTTGGTGTTTTCATAAGCGTTGTTATCATATGTAACCGTCACACCGGGAGCGATGGTATCGGATATAACGACTAAGCTGTCGTTTTTATCATCGCTGACATTGCCCGATTTATCGGTTGCGCTGAAGCTGACACAGCCACGGAACTGAGCGGGGATCGTGAATGTGTAAGAGCCGTCCGAATTAATCATGTCGGCTGTTACCGCAACATCCTTTTCGCCCTTGTTGACAGAGCTTGCGTCTGTTGAAACAGCGTAAGAATACTTGAAGGAATCAAGATCCGAAATCGAATCAAAGGCAGAAATCGTGACTTCGATCTCGTTGCCGTAGAACCACTGTTCAAGCTTATTCAAAGGCTCACTGTATTTTATATCAAGGCTTGTAGGAGCGTGTTTGTCTATAACGAAATCATCTGTGACAGTGTTGGAAGCGTTGCCTGCAAGGTCCGTATAGGAAAGCTCGAGGCTGTAACGGGCTTCATCGCTGAATGTAACGTAACCGACATAGATGTCGCCGTCTTTTTGCCATACTGTTTCACGAAGCGCCTTTTGATAATCGGCTAATGTGACAGAAGAAACCGTATTATCCGTTTCCGTTTTATTGCCTAAAACGGTCAGTGAGATTCCATTGGGGTCAAAGTTATGCTCATTGACGGAGATCTTCGCCGTTCTGTCGGTGTTATGGTAATCAGTCAAATCGCCGTCATCATATGAAAGTGAGATCACGGGGGCTACCGTGTCGACGGTGAATCTTATATCATCCGTGTAATCGTAAGTATTGCCGGACTTATCTGTGTACTTAACATCTAAAATATAATCGGCATTTTCATTGAAATCAAGCACCGCTTCATAGGTGTCGGTCTTGCCCTTGACAGCCGTAAACTCGGCGTCTACCGTGACGGGCTTATAGTCAGCCTCATTGTTTAAACGCTTCTCGAGCTTGATCTCAACGTCATCTGAATAGAAGTTCTTTTCAACGACCGTAAGCGTGGCTTTTCTTGCGGCTTTGTAGTAACCACCGATGCCAACGACTGTGTCTTCAAATGCGATCGTTACGTTGGGCGCAATATTGTCGACAACGATTTCCGTTTCCTTTCCGTCGTCGATCAAATCGTTTTCCGAAGCCTTGCGGCCGGCGAAATCGGTTGCGTTCGCTGTGACCTTGCCATTATACTGCGCATCAATGTCGAACTCATAGTAATAGACCTGTCGGCTTTCGTCGAAGGTTATACTGTCGGATAAAATCTCCGTTTTGTCTGAATCATTGATGCTGTATACGAATTTCTCTACGCCTGAAATTTCGTCTTTTGAGGTAAGCGTTACGGTCACCTTGTCTTTATAGAAAAGCTTCTTAAGGAAGGAGCCGTCGGACTCTGAATAAGATATCTCAAGGGTAGGATCGCTCTTATCAATATTGACCTCGGGATTGACAATGACCTTGCCGATATAGCCGGTCTCTGTCTCCTTGAGGTAGTATCCGAAGGCTGATGAAGTGCCTTCCTTTGAAATAACGATCTCATCAAGCCATTCTGTGTCATCGGAGAATGAGTTGCTGTAGCCTATCTTGAAGCCCTCGGAGGGTGTGATTATATAGTTCGACTTATACCAGCCGTTATTTCCGCTTTCAGCAGAAATCGAACGGTAGACGGAGAAGTCTTTTTCATCGACAGTTATAACGCATGTAGCTTCTGCCGCCTCATAGAAAACATCGCCCGGTGTCTGAGCTTTCAGTGTGAATGAGCCGGTTTTTCTGTCGCTGAAGGTAATCTTTCCGCTCGTTGCGTCTATCTCGGCGAAAGCGTCAACGCCCATCGGGAAGACAAGGGAATATGTGACCGCTTCTTTTGTCTCGTTGCCGTTAGCGGCGAAGGTAGCTTCCTTTGTTCCGTAATAGACGGTTTTGTTTTCACCTAAGGAGAAATTCTTCTGCTTTGCTCTGACTGTCGTAACGGTGAAAGTTGCCGAAGCTTTTTCATAGCGGATATCGGCAGGCTTTGTTGCTTCGATAACAGCCGAGCCTATACCGACAGCCGTTACGTTGCCGTCTTTGTCAACTGTTACAACGTCGTCATTGTCTGTTGAAGAAATTGAATTAATGACCTTGTATACGACATCGCCTTCCGAAAGTCCGCCTGAAAGCGTATTTTTAAATGTCTCTTTATATACAAGACCGCTGTTATTCTTGCTTGCAAACTTCAATTCCTGCTGCGCTCTTTTAACAGTGAGAGTATATGTGGCTGTTGCGCCTTTATAGTTGCCTGCGGCTTCAACCGTTGCTTTAACAACAATTGTACCCGAAGCGTTGATTTTAATTTCACCCGTGTTAGCATTTATTGTCGCAACCTTGTCGTTGAGGTTTTCAATTTCTTTGCCGTCACGCTTTTGTGATTCGATAGAATATGTAATTTTGCCGACATTTTCCTTGTTCACTGCCGTGTTACTGAAAATAGTATTATTGGGATCATAAGTGATATCCGACGGTGCATCGTTGGTGAAGCCGAAATCTCTGTCGGCGGCAATGAGCGTTATATTGTAGTCGGCGACACTTTCATTATAGTTGTCACTTGCCGGCATTGTTGCGGTCACCTTGACCGTTCCTATCTTCTTGAACGTAAGCTTACCTGTTTTTTCGTCGATATCGGCAATACTGCTGTCGTCAACAGTATACACAACATCCTTAGGCTCGTTCTCGGAAGATGCCGTATTTGTGAATTCCACGCCCTTGGGATCATACACGAGGTTATCGGGAGACTTATTGGCGAAAGCGAAGTCTCTGTTGACCTTCGACACCGTCGCCGTGACGTCAACTGTCTTGTCGTGATAGCCTTCTTTGCTGATCTTAACAGTGATGGGATATTCGCCTGCATTCTTGACCGTGGGAACGGTCGATGAGTAGTCCCCTTCTCCGACTTTGTATTCTACGGTGTATCCGTCGGCAACGACTGTGACAGCGTTATGCTCATTGTTATCATATGAGCCGTTGTATGCCGTCACTTCGTAGTCATCATCGGAAATCGTCAGCACGGTTTTTGTCAGTACGATCTCCTTGCTGCCGCTCCAGCCGCCCTCTTTGGCGGGGCAAAGCTCGCCTACAGCTAAGTCATAGCTGCTCGCCGCTACCGTATACGTTAAAGTAAACTCATCGGCATCGCCTTCATAGGTGTCCGCCAAATTTGCAACAGCTGCGAATTCAGCCTTGCCGTCTGAGCCTGTTGTTACGGTTTCGTCAAGCTTGGCTTCCGCATTTTCGAGCTTGACCGTTGCTCCCGAGATCGGATCCTTGCCGTCTGTTACCAAAATGGTGAATACGCTTTCACCTTTCGGTTCTTCCGGCTCTGTGCCTACCGCAGCAGCGACCGGCACACTGAGCGGAAACATACTGAACACCATCAGCATGGAAAGGAAAAAAGCGAGAGCCTGTTTTCCTACGTGTTTTTTTGCATTATTCATGCCTTTTACGCTCCTTGTCCTTATTTTTTCATAACATATATATAATTTATTCCGTCGAGCATACAATGCATACCGAACGAAAAAATAATTACCGAAATCAAAGCAAGCTTGACTGATAAAGAGAAGCTGAAAACAAGCGATAATATGAAGCCTACGATCGCCAATATCAGCAAGCTGTCAAAAATTTTTGCAGGTAAATTTTGAAAAAAATGTGTCAGCGCCGATTTTTTTCGCTTTTTGTCAAAGGACTCGTCATGTCTTCTGAGACGATCGGTCAAAATCGCAAAAATCGTTGTTCCGACTAAGCCTGACCAAAACATCGCTCCCGACAGTATTTTCGTGTTCGTCACGCCGTCAGCTTCACTGTTATGGGGCATTATCAAAAGTGAAAGCGAAATCAGCGCAAGAAAGAAAATATTAAAAGCGAAGAACATTTTTTTCGTTTTGCTGTTATTTCTTTTCAACGCAAGCACCTCACTCTATCAGCTCGGCTGATCCGATAAAGCTCATCTCAAGCTCTAAAGCAAAGGCGCTCGGCTCATTCTCACCGCCGACCGAAGCCGACTCATTCGGAGCTTGGCTTAAAACAGTCGTTTCGTTTGAATTTTGTGACAGCACGGTAGTTTCGTTTGCTACGTCTGAAAGCACCGACGTCTCATCGGAGGAAGCATCAAGCGGCAAGGTTTCATCGCTTTCAAATGACTGCTGTGAATCCTTCAACTTGGCTGTTCCTGTTGCGACGCCTAAGCTACCCGTGCGTGGAACAAGCTGTCCCGACGGGCTGATCTTATCCGTAAGCTTGCCTCTCGCCTTGTTGACCGGACTCGGCTTATATGCTTTGTCACCGGATACCTCATTGCCCTTTCTGATATTTTCTATAGCTCTCCTTGCCGTAGAGCCTGTGACGTCTCCCACAAGGCGTACGACATCAAGAATGAAGAACAGCGCAAGGGATATCAAAAACAGCACCGCCGCTAAAGCAAAGAACACGGTTGATAAAGTCTGTAAAAGCTCAACACTCATTTCACTTTACCTCCCTCTTTGTTCCGAACGCCACATTAACCGCATTTTCGGTGTCGGTCAGAAGCTTCACTATCGTTGCCTTTTTATCCGTTGTCTTATCCGTCGTCGTCTCAAGTGAGGCTGTTATGCTCTCAATTTCATCTAAGACCGAGAGCAGATCGTTCTTGGAAACACCGTCGGCTTTGAACTTTGTTGCATACTGCTGAATTGCGCTTCTCGTAAGCTCAAGCAGCTCGATTCTGACGATTTCGCTTTCATTTTCGTCGGTAGCAACCTTTTCTATGAGCGAGGAAAGATTTTCAAACAGCGGTTTATACTTTCCCTTGTCGCTCGCCTCCGTGACGGCGGTGGTGATGTCTCTGTAAAATATTCCGATATTAGAATATACATTTGCCATTCCGAGATTTGCGTAGTCCTCGGGGGCATTCTTTAAGACATCTTCAAACCATTCGATAGAGCTTTTCGCTCTTGTCACCTGATTGTCGCTTCCGTCGCCGTAGTTGTAGTAATACCAAAATAGCTTACCTGTCTCGAAACATATCTCGACATAGCCGTTCATATTCTTTTGAAGCTCCGCCGAGTGATTCGTTATGAGCTTTTCAAGTTCCTTCGCTTCCTCGACCGTGAATGTTGAATCGTTATCCTTAAACGCTTGAATCAGTCCGAGGTATGCATCCTTCTGACCCGACTTGTCCGGAATAGCTATACAGTCCTCATAAAGCCGAACCTTGTCTTCATAAACTGCCGTTTTCATCGCTTTGTCCAAGGTGCTCTGATATGTATCCGTAGCTAACTTCGATGCGTACAGATTAAGACCCACGCCCATTATCAAGCATAAAACCGTCATGATAACGGGAGCGAAAAACAGCTTCAGCTTTTTCTTCTGCTTTTCCTTATATGCGTCGTCGATCACTTCGTAGTTATGCAGGTCATACATAAGCTCCGCAGTCGACTGATATCTGTCCTCGGGATTTCGCTGTGTACACTTGAGAATTATTCGCTCAAGACCGCCCGATAACGAAGGGTTGATTTCTCTGATGGGCTGCATTTCATACGGCGGCTCACTCGGATTTCTGCCTGTTACGAGGTGATAAAGCGTTGCACCCAAGCAATAAATATCCGTTCTTGCATCGGTTTGTCCCATGCCGCCGAACTGCTCGGGAGCGGCATAGCCTATCGTACCGAGGCAGGTCGTGTCGGCGAGATTCTTCTCCTTGAACTCTCTCGCCGTACCGAAGTCTATGAGTGTCAGATTTCCGTCGGGCTTGAGCATGATGTTAGCCGGCTTCATATCTCTGTAGATAATTGCCGGCTCCCGTGAATGAAGATAACCGAGCACGTCGCAAAGCTGTTTCGCCCATTCGATAACATACTCTTGAGGCTGAGCGCCGTATTCCTCAAGCGCCTTGCTTAAAGAGTTGCCTTCGATGTAATCCATAACGATGAGAAACGTATCCTCGTTTTCGATTACGTCGATAATACTCGGCAGGTTAGGATGCTTCAATTTTTTAAGCATATCGGTCTCGACGATGAGTCCCTGCTTAACCGCTTCAAAATCAAGGACGCCGTCTTTTCTGACTTCCTTGATTGCCCAGGTTTTATTTGCTTTTTCGTTAATGGCCATGTATACGATGCTCATACCGCCATGTCCGATTTCGCTTAGTATTTTATATTTTCCGTCAACTAAAGAGCCTGTTTCAAGCATTTTCCGGTCCTAATGATGCGAGCTGTAAGCTCACATCAAGCTTTCCTTTCACTAAAATATAATCAAAATGTTCTAACGGCAAGAACAGTGATATTGTCCCGTTCCATTCTCTGCTTATTGAGATCTATAAGAGCCATCATATTGTTGCGCATCATATCTTCGTTAAGCATGACCGAGGGGTTGAGATTTGAGAAGATCTCGTCTGCGCTGACGAGATGTCTGAAGCCGTCACTGCAAAGCATATACACGGCATCCTTTTTGGTGTCGCCGAAAAATACGTCGGGGTAAACGACATCGGAAGCGCCTATACACTGCAAGAGAACGCTTCTTCTCGGGTCTTTTTCGGCCTCCTCCTCGGTGAGATTGCCAAGCTCGACTTCACGGGCTACGACAGAGTGATCCTTCGTCAAGAGTCCGACTCCGTCATATAACTCGTACGCTCTGGTGTCGCCGACGTTGATAATGTAATATCTCGTTTCGGTTATCAGCATTGCGGTCACGGTCGTACCCATGCTCACACCGCTGCTTTTTCCGTAGCGTTTGATTTTTTCGTTAAACTCAGTGGCGATAGCGCACCAATCGTTATAGATGTCGGCGTCCTGTATACCGTTTTCACTCAAAGCGGCTAATTTTTCTTCCGACCATTTTCTGAACGCATTCACAAGTGATGCGCTTGCGACCTCGCCTTTAGCAAGACCGCCCATACCGTCACAAAGAACGGCGAAAGCCATCTTGCCCGAGCCTGTTGTGAAAACTCTCAGCATGAAGCTGTCCTGATTTGTCGACTTTACGTTGCCGATATCAGTGCAGCCTTGTACGATAAAGTTCATTGTATTTTCCTTTCTTCGCTCATTTCTCACGCAAAGACAGAGAAGTCTCTGCGAATTTTCTGCTATGCGGTTTGATTCAAGCTACGCAACAAAACCGCCATAAACTCGATCAAAGCAAGATACGGAATCATTGCAATTACAGCCAAAATGTATTGCGAAAGAAAAGCTTCTTCACGCTTTCCCTCTTTCACAATACAGATAATTCTTATCACTTCGTAATATAAAAAGCCGATAAGCACGCTTAGAGGTGAAAATTTTCCTATCGCAGAAATCAGTGACATACCCACAAAAACGGCTATTTCCAACATGAGCGGACCCCGTGGAATAGGTGTTTTGCAGTTTTTGCACTTGCCTTTGCAAGCGATGTATGACACGATCGGCATTTGGTTGAAGAAGCCGATCTTCATGTGACAATTTGCGCAGTAGCATTTTGAAGAATACACGTGAAGTGTGCTTCCTTTCAGCAAGCGCAATATGTTCGTTGTAGCTAATCCGCCGATCATGAAATATGAAAAGCAAATTGCGAATTTTGTTATAGTCAAAGTTGTAACTCTGCCTTTCCGTTTTTTGCTTACTTGCTGATCACAACAAGAAATACAACAATAAAAAAGATTAAAAACAATCCCTTTGTATGTTTAAAGTTTGCAAGTTCAACCGGATCCGGCATTGCATACTTAGGATTATTAAGATAATAAAAAGTATCAACAGCTGACGGCCAAGTAGCGGTACGGATGCTTCTCCTATACACTTTTCCGTCAACCTCCCATTCATATTTAAAAACATTTTTATGATTTCCACTGCTTTCACCATATAGCAGTTCTCTGGATTCATCGGTGCCACGCACAATAAGTGTTGCTGTTACGGTTTTATATTTTTTTGATTTTTTGATTTTATGCCCTTTGGGAATTCCAATGAATACATTATAAAGCATCGCAATAATATTGCTTGCCATAAAAGCGACTACTACCGAAACAACAAGTGCAATAATTAAGTCCTCCATAGTTATCCTCCTTTCTTGAATGTAGTAATCAATAGACTTTAAATTCGAAATCTTCATTTGCAAAGCGAATTTTAGTGCCATGAACAATTTCATATTCACTATTAGATTGAAGCACCTTTCCATCAATATATGTATGATTTGTGGAATTAGTATCAACAATATAGTATTTGTCTGCTCGCACAAGTATATTGGCATGACTACGGCTTATTGCGCTATTGTCACCAATGAAGAAATCAACATAGCTTTTCTCCTTGCCTATTCGGAATACCGGTTTGTTAATATAAACTTTTCTTCCGTCTTTAACCCTTATCAAATGAGGAGCTGCGACCGGTTCATTCACCATAGAAGGATTAAGAACCGTAGTATCACCGGCCATGCTTGCATTTAATACAACTGTCTCTCCAAAACCGCCATTATAGCCACTGTACATTGCTGCATTTTGATGAATATTAACACCACTTCCGGCAATCGCAGTTTGATGAGCAATTTCCGGCTGTTTTATTGCCGGGGGCTCTTTAGATGGACTGACCATGGGCTGAGCAACATTTACGGCAGTGCTGCTTACGTTGCTTACGACGGGAGCATTCTGACCCGGAACAGCAAAACCGACATTATCCGATGAAGCGCCGGGAACAGCAAAAGCGGTTGTTCTGTTTTTGGCATCCAAATTTTCGTTTTTGGACGTAGGCTTTTTAGATCCCTTCTTTTTAGCAGCCTGTTGGGATTCGTATATAGCTTTATTTTCTTTCGTATAATGCTGCATAAGATAAGCTTTTGACATTGGCTTTTCTTCTTTATTGCTTGAAGGTGTCGCTTCTTTTGAAAGCTTATTTCCCGCTTTTTTGGCTGCCCGCTGAGCCTCATATATAGCTTTGTTTTCTTTAGTGTAGTGCTGCATGAGGTAGAATTTAGACATCGGCTTCTCAAACTTTGCTGTTTCGGCTTCATTCTCGGAAAGAACTTCAGTTGGTGCCATTTCAAACACAGCTTCAGCCATGTTGCTGTTTAGTTCCTGCGCTCCGCTCGTATTTTTAACAGGCACATTTGTAACGACAGGTTGCTGCATTGGAGTCGAATAGCTGTTAAAGGCACTGTTGCTTACAGGTGCAACCGTGGGCTGTGCCTTCTGTTTTGTTTCGTAGACTACAGGCTCAGCGGTATACTTTATTTCTTTTGCTGTGTCATTGCTACTTCCTATTTCCTTTAAAACATTTTTAAAATCAACAAAAGAGAATGTCGGTGTACTGTTGAGATAATTCATTATTTTGGCAACATAATCACAATTTTCGGTTTGATCAAACTGCGAAGAAAACATTATGTTTTTGAAAAACATTCCCAAATCAACAGAAGGTTTATCAGCATCCATAATCGGAAGACAAATCAGCACTGTTTCACAAGTAGACACATCGGAAAAAATATAATCAAGGTCAAACACCAGCGTATTTCGATCAATCATATAGTCTTCGGAATTGATCAGCGCATCGACGATACCGTTAAATACTCCGAGGAGTCTCGCCTTATTAATTACTCCCGAAAAAAATTGGCTGACCGAAACTTTAGCTGACACATTATATTTTATAAACTTATCTGTATCCATTTGTATACACATGGTTTGTGCAAGACCGGGAATAGTATTGTTTGTAATCATACCAAGTTCCAAAGAGTCTATTGTCTCCTCTGATGAAATGCGGTATACAAGATATGTATTTGTTCCTTGATTTTCATAGGTAAATTTATTCATTTTATATTCCTCTGTTTGATAAATTAAATTTAAATTTCAGCTTAATCAAAATACAGTGCCACCGCCACCACCGGAGCCTTTGCCGGCTTCCGGCTTAGACGAGTCTTCAACCTTTTTATCATCTTCTATTTTGGCAAAAGCTTTGCACACTGCGGTTTTACTGAGTGAAAGTTCATTCACGCCAAAAAAATTGAATTGAAGATTTAATTTATAATTAACTTTTACTTTAATGAGGCTACCGGTAATAGTAGTTCCTGAAAAATCAATACCGCTTAATCCGTCTTTAACACCTAACTGCTTAAGTTTAGCATCAGCCGCAGTACTATCAGTACCTATTGACGCCGCAAATTCTTCCGCCAGAATACCTTTAAAATTTGCAACGCTGCCGTAGCTACTATATTGATCTAAATAAGCCGGTCTGCTTTTTCCACTGATACTCGTAATAAAATCAGACAACTTAGAAATTGCACCCAAAGTACCTGATTCTCCTATAGTTTCTCTTGCGTAACTTTCAACAGCCATAGTTTGAGCAGTCTGAAATGCGGCGTGTGAAACTACCTCTTGAGCACGATAAACACGAGCAAAACTAAGAAAGAATAAAATAAAAAACATAAAAGCAGTAAGTGCAAGTGAAGCTTCTACCGAAAGTAATCCTTTTTCATTCTTTTCCATTTCTTCACTCCTTAATAACCTACATATTTGATAGTACCCAAAGGCCAGCCCGTGCTTTTATTTCCATCTTTATTGAAAGAAATAATTGGCAAAACCGGATTTAGCGAAGCCTTTGATTTCACTCGTATAAACGTGTGATAATCTTCGAGCAATACTGTTGGTTTTGATCCTTTTGAATATTCATTATATCGCAATTCCATCTGTATCAAATCAGCCATTCGGGAAAGCTTTTGCCTGTTAGATTGCAATAACATAAAAAAGAATAGATAGTGTTTATACTTAATCTTTAACTGTCCTTTTTCCAAATTTTCAAGAAGTTTTTTAGTCGTCTGTGAAATTTCTTTTTGTGCATAGAATTGATTTAGTTCGTCCGTATTGCTATCGGAATAAAGGTCTAAATCCTTATCTATTATTTCAAGCCTTTGATTATTCTCTTCACTTAAGCCTATTGATAGGTCTTCGGAGGCTGCAGTCATACCATCCATACCGCCGGGATCCGTTAATGAATCAATAGATAAAACAAGTGAAGTTTTAATCAACGGCACCCTCAGTTTCAATTTTATCAGAAGATTCATATCAATATTGCTTTCGTAATACATCAAAAGTATAAACACGACGGGCGCAAAAATATTGCAAGCACTTATTAGTTCTCGCCACATATCATCGGTTGCAATCAGAAAAGCATTGTTAAGCATACGAATAGCCATTATTCTATTAAAGCATGCTTGTTGGTTTGTTGTCTCGGAATCGCCTCCTATAATTATATATTCGACATTCGCTTGAGAGAAAGTCTGTGCCGACGAATCAACAGCTTTGGCGGTTTTGCCGTTAAAAGATTTGCCTACTCCGTTTTCGCCTTTCACTTTATCTAATCTATTGGAAAATTTAGTAACAGCAAACTGACTTAAAAGAACACTCTCTCCCAACATAGACGGCAATTCAGTAAATACATCCTTTATGTGTGTTGCAACATAAATAACATCCTGAACAATCTGAACTATTGTATTTATATTTGTAAACAGCTTAAAAATCGTACCTATAAAACCAAAAACAGCATTGGCCAGCTTTGATACGAGACTGTCTTGCTCACCTGATAACTTTTGACAATTGTCGGCAATTCTTCCTATTCTCGTGGCAAGTTCTTCGCTTGATAAGCCCACACCGGCAGTATTATCAGGATCGACTAAGCCAATCTCATCATCATATATAGAGCCGAGCAGTGTCCTCGCTTCGTTCAAATATGATCGTACCGCATTAACATCCGAACTAATATTATTAGCTTCAGAGTTTGTTCCGGTTTTTGACGGGAAAAGCTTGGTAGTATCCGAGGACAAAGTAACGCTACATTCATCGTCATTCGTTGCAGGCAAAACACCGAAGGCTTGCTGTAATTGTTTAAAGCTATCCAAAACAGTTAGCAATTGGCTGTTATATGATTCAACTAAACTAATGCCCTCTAAAGCAGCTAGCAAACCGGCCATTTTGGTTTTTGTCAAATAATATCTCGGCTGTCCTTTTTTATAATTAGCCATTTTTCCTTTGCCTAGATTTTTATGCGAGGATAGTGAGCCGTAATTTTTATCGATATTACTTCCGCTCAAGGAATCTAATGCTGCTTTTTGATTTGCAACAAAGGCAATACCTTCATCGGCAGGCTCCATTGCAACTCTTTTCAATTCATTCAATATTTTTTCAATTCCGCCTAAATCTAATTTAGTAATATCTCCCGTTTGCCAATCGCCGTTTTTATTGAGAACCGACATAGAATTCTGCATATTTGATACAGCTTGTGTGGCTTTTTCCAAAGCTGCTACAGCCTTGTTGTAATTTGTTTTATATGTATTTAACAAACTGCCTATCTTAGTCAACGCACTTTTAAGATTTGACACAGCTGTATTAATATTTTTATTATATTTTTTTACCTTTTTCTGATAATCTTCGTACGCTTTACTCTTTGTGTCCCAAAGATTTTGCGCAGATACTTGCGAATTGTATCGTCCGTTATAATTAGAACCAAGCCTTTTAACATTATCGGCATAGTTTTCAACCGCCGTTTTATTGTCATCTTCTTTTATTTGTGAAAGGTTATACTTGCTCAATATTCTGTTTATATCAACAAGCAGCCTAGATCTATCCGTAGTATCTGTGATATAATTGAGTTGTTTTTTGTATACGGAGCTTTTTACCTTTTCATACAACTCAGCGCAATCACCGCTAATTAAACCGCTATCATCAAAATAATCTAAATCGACAAACAGTTGAATGACAAATCCGACCGATGACAGCTCATCGGCTTTAGTTTTTAAGCCGCTGTCAACTGACGGTCTTGCTGTCGCAGGTGCTTCGGGTGCAGGAGAGTGCTCTTTCAGATACTTAATTTTTTCATCAATTGCTTTTTCCAATGCATTGTATGCTTCGTAGTATGAGGGATCTGCAACCGCTTTGTCCCAATCTTCACCGCCAAAGAATTCTTCAATTGTGCCCCATGCTTCACCGGTAATTTCCGCAAATTTTTCATCAAGCTCCGGAGCTCCTGCCACTGTCGACATTTCAAGCTGCTGTATCGTCTTCGTTAAAGAGTACAAGGCTTTTAATCCATCAACAATGTCACATATCGCATCGCATATGTTCAAAATTTCCTTCAGAGCGGGTATCAAGTTCTCAATTTCCTTAATAAAATTCTTGATAACACTATCTAAGTCAAGAAGCCCTTCTACTATTTCAAGTGGTGCACGATACTTCTCGTGTTCTAATATCTGTCTCTCCAACACGCTGTAATTAGCCAAGTCATAAGTCCAATTTGACTCCGTGCTGTTGAGTTTATAAAGAGAGGATATCCCTTTAGCATCGGCATCTGAATTGGTTTTCATATAACCGGCAGTAGTAGAATCTTTGCCGCCTTTCGTTTTGACACCGTAAAGACCGAATCTTTTTTGCAAAGTTGAATCCATATTTGCCAAAGAAGACATTGCCGACGTAATGGCTGCTTCATCTAAAATCTGTTGTGCAGTCCTATACCTTCCCGCTTCCATAACCAATGCCGACAAAGAGAACACACCGGTCAGCACTAATGATAAAAATACAGATATAGCACCTTTGCTGCACTTTATAAATTTTTTAAAAAACCTATTTTTTTTCATATTACTTCACCAATGAACTGAAATCGAATGTATTGATAAATTTCGTGAATTTTTCAGTAAACATATCAAGCTTTTTAATAATATCATCCTCTGCCATAGAAACCGTGCCAAAATAATCCAATAGATCAATGCAATTTGCTTTTGCACTTGCCGTGAATGTCATTTTGTTTTTTCCGCCCCAAATTTTTGTTAGGGGAATTTCATATTCACTTGTGATAGTTACAATAACCTGATTCATTAGCAAACTGCCCGGTCTTCTTTCAATTTTCACGCTTATATCTTTTGGCTCGTCCTTAATTAAATCGCCCTTTTTAATTTTGTATAAAGCAAACCATTTGCCCTTTTTTATTGCTTTACTATCTTGGTCCGATGTAAAAAAATTAGTTACATATCTGTAAAGATTAGTCTTATAAAAGTTACTGTCATTTACATAACCTATCTCAGGATCTCGACAAAGAGAAGAATAAACATTGGCAATTTCCGTAGCCGTTTCATTTGCAGTCGCCTCAATCAAGGTTTGCTCATATAGTATAAAGCCCAAGTTAATTAAAACTGCAATCATAACAACTGTAATTGTCAAAACAAAGGAGGCTTCAATTATTACGTTGCCTGATTTTTCTTTATATGTTCTTTGCAAAATGTTCTTAAATTTCATTCAAAACAGTCCTCCAATCAATCCAACGTATAGTAACGCTGGATGGGCTGCCAAAAAGCCTCACCTTTCACAAGACACATACCGCTATCATTAAAGTATTCACCGTCAACAAAATCACCGGTAATGACTACAGTTCCATCCGTATTTACAAAAGCTCCACCTTCATCGGTCAAAACAAACGCAAGACCGTTACTGAATGACCTTGCTGATTTAAACTCGCAATCAATAACCATTTCACCTTTGAGATTCACAAATCCCCACTTCTTGTCCACTGAAACGGCCGCATATGATTCCTTGTTAATAAAAATATCGCAATCATCAAACTCTAAATTTGAAACCTTTTCGCCCTTGATATTGTATATTGAATATTTGTCGTTCTTTCTTCCAAAGAAACAGCCGTCGGTTACACTTTCATATGAAGGACCGTATTTTATGTCTTCGAAATATTCATCCACAACCTGTTTGCCCTGCGTGTCGATGATAGTCCAACCTAATTCTGTTTGAACAGCGGCATAGCCTTCTCTGAATCTTCCGGCAAAAATATATTCGCCAAACATCTTATTGCCGGAAACATCATAATAGGAAAATACTTTATTGTTTCGACATGCTATCAGTTCATTTCCCAATCCCGTAGAAAAATCAATTGTGTTTTCCAAATAAGCGGTTCTCTTGCCTTCCGAATTGAAAATGAAGGTATACTCATCCTCTTTAGCGACAAGATAATTATTGATATAAACCGAAGCATAATCAAATACATTTTGAAAAGCATTGCTCAATTTGTCATTGTAAATTTGATACTGCTCACCGTCTTTTACTGTATAAAAGCCTTGGAGCGAGCGTTCCATATTAGATATGATCGAGTAGCCGGTACTGCATTTATATCTAACATTATCTGTCATTTCGGTGATTATATCCGATTTAATATTTTGTTTGCGAGCTTGTGTTAAAACCTCAACAACAGAAGTGTAATCTTCATTATCATAGTAGAAGTTCAGTGCGGCATCATATGCTTTTGATTCGTCCCTATAATAAGTGATTAAATTATCATAGAAGCTTTCAATTTCGTAATATGTCTTAAGTTCTCCGTTTTCGTATGCCCGATAATAGACATTAGCCAATTCGAGCTCAATTTCAATGCTGTCTTTTTCGTTGATTGCTTTGTTATATTCATCTATAGCAAGCAAGCATAAATCCTTTTCAAAGTACGCTCTGCCTTCTGCTAAATGAGATTTCTGCTCGCTATTGCCGTTAAATGTCTCGGGTATAGCGACAATTAAAGCCAACACAACAAAAGCAATTACAATTAGCGATAATGTTTTCCTATCCAATTTCATAATTTACACCTCAAAAACTTGATAAACACAATGCTGTTAAATATCCGATTAATATCGCCGGCCCAAACGGTACTGACGCTTTACGGTTCTTTTTCTTGATTAACATTATTACAAGTGAGCAAACCGTATTTACAATCAATGCTATCAAAAGCGTGGAATATGTGAGAATCGCTCCTCCGCATACGCCTATGACAGCAAATAGCTTCACATCTCCGAATCCTACCGAGCCTTTGCTGATAACAGCCGCTAAAAATAAAGATCCGAATCCTATTGCAAAACCGATTATGTCATTTTTAAAAATGCTTAATATATCTTCTCTGCAATTAAATATTTCAAAAATATATATTACTAACCTAAACGATAGACCCAACAGAATCAAATCGTTAGGTATTCTTTTTGTTTTTAAGTCTACTGTAGCTGCTGCGGCAATAATTATAGTCAACATTGAAACTTTAAAGAAATTATTCCATCCGTTAACATTTCTGACTAAAAAGATATTTGTCAGCAAAAAAATTGCAAAAGCAGAACAAACAAGTAGCCAACTTTGCCGGCTCTTGTATGCTGAGTTATTTTCAGCAATGGATGAGTCTGAGTCTTCTTCAAGATTTTCGCTTTTTAAATCAATATTTTCATTTGTTCCGCACACTGAATTTTTATTAAAGTTCAGGATTTTTTCTTTCTTGCTACAGAACAAAATATACAGAAGCATTTGTGAAAATGTCACAGCTAAACATATCAGCACTTCTTTTTCCGTCATTCTTTTCTCCGCCTTTTTTAATAGTTCTTTCAAAGATGCTCAATATTCTCATATGAGCATCTTTGAAAGGCATAGGGGTTAGTAATTCTCCAATGCAGAACTTGTGTCTGTGTTAATACTACTCCAAATACTGTCAAACAAAGCTTTGAGCTGTTTTCTCAAAATAATCGCAAGTGCAATAGCTATAGCGAGAATAATAATCATAGAAATGATATTTACTTCGCCGTCTTCATCATTAAAGAATTCTTTTATTCTTATTTGAAGTAAAGTTAATGCAACAGCGATTTTAACGCCGATTTCGTTGAACATTTCTGCTTCCTCCTTTCTTTAATTTATATATTTAATTAAATTAAACACCTAAATTTGTCATTATCGGACCCATAACCATTATGAGTATTCCGATAAACATGATCATAATCGGAATCAATAATTTGCTGGCAGCAAGTTGACCCTGTTGTAATACCGACTGTCTTTTCATTTCCCAAAGTTCTCCGGATTGATTTCTTAATGAAATAGCCAAGTCGCTATTACCCTTTTCTAAGCCCTGAATAATAAAGGAAGTGAATTTTTTGATTTCCGGTGTGGCGCACTTAATTGAGAACGCATACAATGCATCAGCTTCGCTTATGCCGTTGTTCATATCTTCCGATACTTTTTGCATCTGTATATTCAACGGTTTATTATTTGAGTACGCCACCTGTGTCCAAGCTTCTCTCAGCACCATACCCGAGTTTACCAATAAGGCTAATGTCGAAATTGCATCGGGGAAATCCGAAATATAGAGTAAACTCTGCTTTTTTAATTTGCTTTCTGCTAAGGTGAAAAAATAATAGTATGTAACACCGGTAAGCACAAATCCTAAAATCATTAGCATCAATCCGTCGGTTCCTGAAGCCATGCAAGAGAATATAAGGCTCAACACCAAAACAAGAGCACTCAATGACAAACGTTGAGCGTAGTATACTCGCAGATAGAATTCTGCATACTTATCACCGTATAGGATTTTGATTTTTTCTCTCAAATCATTTGCTTTCTTGTTCTTTAAATCAATTTTAAATATTTCCATCATTTTGAATCCGACGCCGTAAATATTCTTAAGCAAAAACTCTTTTTCATCCAAAGGTGATATCATGTTGTCGTATTCATTTGAAGAAAATAATAAAAATACAAACAAACCGGCTGCTGCAACAGCCAATAATATAATAAACAACCTAATAATAATCATAATTACACCTCTATGTTCATAACGGCCTTACCGATATAATAAGATGCGACAAATAGCGCAACACCGATTGTTGTAAAAACCAAACCTGAAGGAGTTGTAAAGTTCTGAGCGAAGTCTCCACCCATCATCTTAATCATACCTATAATAAGAAAAGGCATGACAAGCATAATGTTCTGTTCGTTTTTGTTAGAAGTTATCGCTGTGGCTATCTCCATTTCAATCTGAGTCTTTGAACTCAAAATTTCATGTGTCGATCTGACAACATCTTTAATGTCGCCGCCTTTTCTATATACATTTTCAAAAACTCGTCCAAAATTTTCGACATCTTTTATTCCGCTTCTTTTTCCGAAATCAAGAAGCATATTTTCAATTGGGATATTCTGATTATATCCGTCTATAATCATCGAAACTTCCTTGACTATGTATGCATCGTCATTGTACTGTATCATTAAATCGTTCAGAGCCGTAGAAAATGCTGACGGTGCATTCTGTCCGGTCGCAAAAGAAGCTGATAACGAATCTAACAAGTCAACAAATTGCAGTTTGAGATTTTTAATTCTTTTGCTCTTTATTTGCTCTTGCCTGATAGGCAAAAACATCTTTACAGCAAAAATTCCTGCAGTAATCATGATAACAGCGTTACATATATATGTAATTATTGTTGAATCGCCAAATTCATCTTTGCCTATGCCGCCATAAAATATGTATGCCGCTATTGCGCCTACAATAAAAGCTATAATTGAGCACAAAATCTTTTCGTTCTTTTTCAAGTAATAAACTCCGTAGTTATATGCTTCTTGATTTGTCAAAGACTTAACAAATTCCGGCTCAAGCTCTTGAGTTTTTTCTTTTTTCAGTTTCATGCTTTTCTCCTTTCAGAAGCAATCATTTTTTAGAATGTAATATTTATACTGGCAAGAATCAATTTCTGAGTATTTTTCATTTCATTGCTTGTTCTTTTAAGTTCACCGGAAACTTTTTCTAAAGTTGACTTTTCATCTTCAACGAACTGATAGAGCGGATTTAATATAACTCTTCCGTCTTTATAGCCAACCACTTCGGAAATTTCCATTGTCTTTCTTGATTTATCACGAAGACGGGATAAATGAATAATTATATCAACAGCCGAAGCAATTTGTTGCCTTATCGCCTCAAGCGGAAGGCCTTCACTTCCTTGAAGAACCATCGTTTCCAAACGTGAAAGCATATCTTCTGTTGAGTTAGCGTGACCTGTTGATAAAGATCCGTCATGACCTGTATTCATAGCTTGGAGCATATCAAGTGCTTCGCCACCACGACATTCACCGACTATAATTCTTTCGGGTCTCATTCTGAGAGACGATTTAATTAAATCCCTAATTGAAATTTGACCTGCGCCGGATGCATTCGCATTTCTGGTTTCCAACGACACAAGATTATCAATGTTCACTATTTGTAATTCAGCTGAATCTTCAATAGTTATAACTCGCTCATCATGTGGAATATAATTTGATAAGGCATTGAGGAAGGTTGTTTTGCCCGAGCCCGTACCTCCGCTGATGAAAATATTATATTTAGCTTTAACCAACATCTGAAGTTTGTCGGCAATTTCCTGTGTTATCGATCCATATTGAATAAGCTTCTCAATAGTCATCGGTGTCTTTGAGAATTTACGTATTGTAACTGTAGGTCCGCACAAAGCTATTGGCGGTAGCACAACATTAACACGAGAACCATCAGGCAAACGTGTATCGCAAATAGGATTAGCTTGATTTACTTCTCTACCCGCAAGACCGACTATTCTTTGTATAACATCCTCTAATCTGCGTTGACTTTCAAAATGTTTATCCAATTTAATTAAGCGTCCGTTCTGTTCGATAAAGATATTATCAGGGCCGTTTATCATAACTTCTGTAATAGTATCATCGGAAATTATGCTATCCAACAAACCGAATCCACGAATTGAAGAATAAACTTGCTGAATAATGGAAACTCTCTGCTCAATAGAGCAATAAATGCCATTCAATTTTTGATTTACTATTTCTTCAACTCTCTCTTGCAGTTCTTCATCACTCAAAGTACTGAGAGAAAGATTATCGGAAATATATTTTTTAATTTCACATACAATTTGTTCCTCAAGTTCTTCGTTCATTTCTTCACCTCTTAATCTAACTTGTCAAATACATTATTATTTGAAAGCTGGCTTATTATCTGCGCCGTAGTTGCTTGTGCATACACAGGGAAACCGCCAATATTTCTAAATGATATCTCATTTAATACTTTACCTGTTTTGCTGCTGAATCTGTTGTATAGCAAGCTAAATCTATTGGCAACAGGTACATCTGCACTTTGATCTATAGTTATAAGAGCGTTAAATGCATTTAATGTCTTTATATTTGATATTTCGCTTCCATCGCTTATTAAAACGACATTGTGTGAAGCATTATAATAATCGAAGCTATTCTTGTCTAATCCGAAACCAACGTCAATAACCATATGGTCATATGAACCTAATAATTTGAGCTCGTTAATTAGCTGCAGACGTTCTTCATGTTTAAATTCCAACATGTCCAAAGAAAAGTTTGCCGAAGAAAAGAAATTGACCCCTGTGACATCTTGCTTAACATAGCTTTCCAACTTTAATGCTAAATTTGCTTTTTTACTTTTAAGAGCGAAAATAACATCACTCATACAAAATTGGCCATCAGCCGAAAAGAACATATCTGTGCCACCAAAGTCTTCAAAGTTAAGATATATTACTTTTTGGTCATGTTTGGCTAAATATACCGCATACGCTGCCGCAACGGTTGATGTTCCTACCCCTCCACTCGGCGAAGAAAATACCGTTACTTGACACTCATTGTCCGCTAATTTCAAGCCGGTAAGCGAGCCGACGTTTTCCGAATACGCCGAAAGTATCTGTTTATAAATAAGTTCAGCTTTTTGAAACTTACAAATAGCACGTTGCTCCCTTATCGTATCAATGTCCGAACTGCTCACGAGGTAGACAAAAGTACAACGTTCGGGGAGTGCCGTAACATCAATTTCAAAACTGTCATCAGCCATAAAGACATCGATTTTGTCATAATTTACTGAATTAACAGCCAAATCATGATTGGTAAAAGAGTATATTTGAAATTTCTCAGCGTACTTCGTGCTGAACACGGAAACGATTCTGTCGAGATAGTTTTTATCGCTTTCTAATATAGCAAGCTTGATTTTCATTGTTACGGCTCCTTAAAATTCCATTTCGCAGAACATCAAATTCTTGGAAATTGAGAAAAAACGCTTGATTTGTTTTGCCTGAGCGGAATTATTGACCATTATCGTGACCACAAAAGGAAATCATTGCCTCTAACTGCTTCCTCTTTAAGCTCATGGAGGAATGGACATAAGTGTTAAGCGTTATGTTTACATTTGAGTGACCTAATATTTCGCTCAATGACTTTACGTCCATTCCCGATTCGATACACCTTGTTGCGAACGTATGCCTGAGAGCGTGAAAGTTGATATCCCTAAGTCCGCATTCTTTTAAGCTTTTATGAAACGCATATTGCAAAGTCCTCGGATCTGAATACGGGTGCGATGTTCCCTTTAAGACAAACTCACCCGTACCGTCATTTAAACTTGAAAGTAGCTCAAGCAGCATTGTCGGTATCGGTATTATTCGGTTTGACGAATACGTTTTGGCGTCGCTTATTTGAAGCTTTGTTTTTGCCTTGGTATCACTATTGGCTTCTACGGCAATGCGGCTGACAGTATTCTGAACGTGGACTGTTTTCTCTTCAAAGTTGATATCACTCCATTTGAGTGCGCATACCTCGCCTATCCTCAAACCGGTATACAATGACAGCAAAGCGCCTAATTTTTTATCGTCTGAGTTTTCGGTGATATACTTTTCCAAAATTTGCTGTTCGCTGACGGATAACACATTCAATGCCGTCGGCTTGTTTTTATTTGGGCGGCTTATCTCTCCGACGATCAAATTGCAATACCCCTCTTGTGCCGCAAATTTCAAGCTTGAATTCAATATAAACGCAATTGTCCTTACATAGCTTGCAGACAGACCTCCGTTGCCGTCGAGTCTGCCGCTTTCCGTTTTTATGTATAAGAAGCGATTTATGTGGGCGGCGGTTATACTTTTGACTTTCATCGAGCCTATGTCGGGAATTATCTGCGTATCAATGAGTTTCTTATATTTGAAGTAGGTCTGTTCTCGCAGGCTCAGCCGACTGTTATCCAGCCATAAGTAAAGCGCTTCACTCAATGTTATATCGCTGTCTTTTTTGGGAAGTGCTTTTGTTATTATCGCTTGCTTTTTCTCAATGAGCTTTCTTTTTACGTCTAAATATGATTTTGAATATACAGAGCCGTATTTTGCTTTGCCGTTTAAGTCGTATTCTTTAATGTATCTGCCTTCCCATCTGCCGTCCTTTCTCTTATGAATATTTTCGCCGTGTCTGGACATTTTACTTTCCTCCGTTGACCATTTTTTTGACCATAAAATTTTTGTAAACGCATAGAATAATTTAAATAAAATGAAGTTTTTAACAATCAATGTACAAATTTAGACACATAATTCGCTTTTTTGACACAATTTACTTGACTTAATCAAAATTAAGGAATATAATGTCATTACATATTTATATCGTGGAATTTGATGTTCTGCGAAATCTGACCGTTTTCAGCACAGCCGACAGCACTTCGGCTGTGCTTTTGCTTAAGCATTGAAGTCATATCCGAAATCGATTTGTTTCGGATAAATGCCGCAACTGCTTCGTTAAAATGCTCG
>CAYZOU010000003.1:0-114701 GCA_964480405.1 uncultured Faecalibacterium sp.
TCACTCCGCCCTTCGCCTGCGGCGAGCGCTACGGAGTACACGAACAGCCGCCCCGCTGCTGAAAGCGAACAAAAGAAGCAATCGAATGGCTGAAGAAACCGAAAGCGTACCGAAAATAAGCATAGTGTTGTCAGTATAAGCCCCTCATGCATATCATGTATCGGGGAAACCCTAAAAATAATACAGGAGTGAAATCAATGGCAACCTTTACAAATTACGCAACTCTTTCCTATACAGGCGGAACTACCAACTCCAACACCGTAACAGGTGAGCTTTTGGAAGTGCTTTCCGCTTCAAAAACCGCTGTTTCAAATGACTACACCGCAAAAGATGACATCACATATGTCATATCTCTCATAAACAGCGGCACGACAGCCTTGACCGGAGTCACCGTGACTGACGATTTGGGTGCTTATACTTTCGGAACAGACACACTGTATCCTCTTGAATATAATCCAGATTCGATAAGATACTATGTCAACGGTGTCCTTCAAACAGCGCCGACCGTAGTCGCAGGTCCGCCTATGACGGTGAGCGGAATCACCGTGCCTGCCGGCGGAAATGTAACGCTGATATATGAGACGACCGTAACAAACACCGCACCTCTCGGCATTGAAGCGACAATTACCAACACCGCAACAGTGACAGGTGCGGGCATAGTAACCCCCTTGACAGCCGTTGAAACGGTAGCCATGGAAAACAGAGCGGAGCTCAGCATCAGCAAGGCGGTCTGCCCGTCAACCGTCACCGAAAACGGTCAGCTCACTTACACCTTCGTCATACAAAACTTCGGAAGCAAGGAAGCCGATGCAACGGATGCGGTCATTCTTAGCGACGCATTCGATCCGATACTCAATCCGATAGCAGTTGTCTTTAACGGCACAGCGTGGACGGAAACCGCAAACTACACCTATGACACGGCAACAGGCTTATTCACCACGTTGGCAGGTCAAATAACAGTACCGGCGGCAAGCTATACGCAAAACGCCGACGGAACATGGACTGTCACTCCGGGAACATCAACGCTTGTCATCACCGGTACTGTATAATTCGTTCCAAATATGAAAGCAATCCGTGCGATCTTGTCACGGATTGCTTTTTATATCTCTTTTTCAAAAAAATATCTTTTTGCACATATTGCCACAGCCCCGATATAGCTGTTTTTCCCGTTCAGCTTGGAGGCACTGATTATTCCCTCGCTCAAACTCGGTGCGTACCTCAAGCACTGCTTGACGAGCTTATCCTTGATTTCGCCATATAAAAACGCCGAGCCGAACAAAACGATGCGCCGTGCGTTTAAAATCGTTGCGGTATTCGCAAGTGCGAGTGACACGGTGTCGATTCTATGGTCGAGAAGTGATGACGGCTCGGGTGAGTCGCTTTCGGCTATCTGCTTAAAAGTGAATTCTCCGCCTGCGCTTTCAATGATTGCTTTTTCGGAAGCGACTGTTTCTAGACAGCCATATCTTCCGCATCGGCATTTTTCGCCGCAAGGATCAACGATATAATGCCCTATCTCAGTCACACCGTTATCACTGCCCGAAAGGACATCGCCGCCCGAAGAAAAAGCCGATCCGACGCCCGGACCCCACTTAAAATAAAGCACGGAGTCGCCGTGAGCGGCATTGCCGTAGATCAGTTCGGCGAGAGCAAAAGCCTTAACGTTATTCTCAATAACGCAATTAAGCTTAAAGCTCTGCTCGAATTTTTCTAAGAGCCCCTCCCCTTTCCAAACGCTGAAACGTGAGCTGTCGGAATTTCCGATAACGCAAACACCCATAGCGATAATTCTGCTTTTAATATTTTCGGGTACGCTCGACATGAAGCGTTGTCCGACCGAGATAACGGAGTCAACGTCTTGCATAAGGCTATGGACTTGTGAAAAATAAAGCTTACCCGACAGATCGCATACGCTGTAAGTCACGGCATCACGCTCGGCATTTATTCCGAATATGAGTTTATCCGAAAGAGAGAGCGAAAGCAAAATTTCCTTTCGACCGCTTCTGCCCGAGTTTTCAATTACACCGTGTTGAGATATAAGCCCCTCATCAATTAGCTCTGAGCATATTTTCGTGACAGCCGCTGGCGTTAATGAAAGCCTTGCCGCAAGCTCTTTACGGCTCAGCTTGCCGCTTGAGTTAAGCTCATAAAGTATCAAGCTTCTGTTCTTTTTCCTGAGAGTTTGGAGATTTAATCCGCTTTTTTCCATGTGAACTCCTTTGAAGCAAATCCGAAATTTGCAACAAGCTTTATATTATTTCAGCATAAGCGAAACACCGCTTATGAGCATCAAAACATAGGTCAGCACCAAAAACGCTTTTCGGCTGAGTTTGCGGCTGATAATGTTTCCGAGTATTACGGCAAAAACCAACACTGCCAAGCATATCAGTGTCAACCAAGCTGTGTGACTTATAAAATATCCCTCATGTATATCCGAAAAGAAAATAATGGAATTGAGAACTATCCATACCGAAGAAAGTGTTGAGCGAAGCTCATGGCTGTCTTTCATTTTAGCCGAAGCGTAAGCCACAAGCAACGGGCCGCCGCAATCGAAAATTCCGTGTATAAGCCCCGAAAAAATAAGTAACACGATGCCGACAGCTTTCGGAAGCTCGGAATCTTCTTTGTTTGAGTATAGTTTTATCATATTGATGAAAGCAATAGCTATCACCGTTACCCCTAAAGCAAAATAAAGTGTTTCGGCGTATTGTGTGAAATGCTCCGATATGAAAATACCGACAACGATTCCCGAAAGCATAATTGAAACTATCTTCAAAAATTCCTTTTTATTGATATGACCGTGATTCGTTGCGACAACGCCGACAGATGCGGCGACACCGAGAACATTCAGTATCGGCTTTGCGACCGGATATCCAACGAGCATAAGCGAAAACGGCATCGCAAGCACAGTTCCGGCAAAGCCTGTCACGCACTGAATAATGTTTGACAGAAACACCACCAAAAGAAACAGTATCTCAGACATCGAAGTCCTCCGTCTTAATAGAAAGCATATCTGCGAGAATTTTTACCTCGGCTTTTATGTCGCCCATAGCGACAGCAAAATGAGGCTCCCAGCCGTCGGTAACCGCCTTTTCGATTATGTCTCGAGCGTTGCTGTTCGCTTCAACAACTATACTCGTTCCGCCAAACTGTTTGGGCTTATCGAGCGCTTTTCCGCTGAACAGGAAAATTCTGAATTCACCCGATGCTGTTTTTCCGACTCGAATAACAGTGACCTTATCACAAGCCTTGCATCCGAAGTCAAGCGTAGGGCCAATTTTTCTGTTACAGTGTACACCGACTGCAGCACCTGTATCATCCCGTGCAAGAGTACACGGTGCCATACCGCAATGCCAAAACGTGATCGTGTTTTCATTCTCGTCAAGCGAAACAGGATCGCCGAAAAACGCAGGCAGCTCTGTCAGCTTCATAGCAATATACATCGACAGTGCGCCGTATGTATCGGCTTCACAGGCGGCGGCAACTCCCATATCGTTAAGTATCGACAAAACAGCGCATACCGGTGTTCCGAATGAAGTGAAAAAGTCGGGCCAACAACGGCTTGAGAGTGCGCCTATGTTATTTTTTGTAACGTATTCCGAATACGCCTTATAAAGACGAGCAAAATCCAAAACATTTTTTTCGGGTATTGTGTCAAGACAGGCTATCATCTTTTTAGCTTTCTCAACATATGGCTTGACTTCTTCATCGGAAAAGCTCTTTGCCGTGTCGATAAGCTCACGAGCCTCAATGGAAATGAGGTTTGCTCCGAAGGCGGTCATGACCTCGCTGTCAAGCGCACGGCCAAAACCGAAGCCCGAAGGTGTATGTCCGACTTGAAGCAGGTTAAGCGTTTTAAGCTGTGCTTTGAGCTTTGCCGCTTTAACCGTTGCCGCTATCTTTTCTTTGACCGAGTCTTCATCGGGCGAGCCTAAAACATAAGTAAACGAACGGCCGAAGCTTTTTAGCATATTCGCCGCCGAGAAAGCGCCTGTCAGCGAGTTGAGTCTAAGCCTTGTTCCGTCAATAACAGGCTCTCTCAGTGTCCAAAGAAGAACGTGGCAATCGACACGTCTCAAAACCTGAGCGATATAATCGCCGTTTGCGAAGGTTACGTTTTGAACGATAACAAGTACGGGATTCTTATCTGCGATAAACTCAATAAGCTTATCGGTTGAAAGCAACATCTCATCGGGAGTTATGATGCTTTCGTCGATATTCTTCAAAAGTTTAACCGACTTCTCAAATTCAGCCTGTGCGCTTTCAAGATGAAAGGTCGGCACTCCGATCGGTAAATATATTATCTCTCCGTTCATTAATATTTCAACTCCTTATTTTCGCCGATAAGCCCCGGATAAGCGCCCTGTTTCATCAGAGGCTCTCTTTCGGGATGACACAGCACCCATTTATTTTTCATCAACAGCAGTCTATCCTCCCCCGACCGCTCAACCGATTTTTTATCAAGCGGTGTATTCGTACCGAAAGGAAGAATGACTATATCTTTATATCCCTCATCGCAAACACGGCACGGCGAGAGGTGTAAGGTCGTCTGATACATTTCTATCGCCGTATTTTGCGGAACGTAGAACACTTTTTCGTCGCCGACAGTGAAGCGGTTATCTTTGATTTGCCACACATGACCCAAGACGAGCATGAAATCGGTCACGGCTATGTTTATTTCCGAGCCCTTGTGATATTCAAAGCCGTTATATGCCGTGTTTCGTCCGTTACAATAGCCTATCTGAATCGGCATTTCTCCGTAGAATCGGTCTTTGATCTCATCAAAGCAATCGCATTTCTCAAATTCAGAAAATGACGGAGTGTAAAAATTTCCGCTTTCGGGTATGGCTGTCTTTTCACGTGAGATCTCAATAAGCGAGGAAAAGTCAAAATCCGATAACACCCTACCGTACGGCAAAAAAGCATCGTCGAAACAAGAATATATCTTCACATCGTTAGCTTTATTCAGTCTTTCAAGCATCGTAATCCCCTCTGACGACTTTATAGCTTGCTCTGAAGTCCTCTTTTCCTATGCCATTTTCCATGCCTTTGTCATAAACCGCTTTGACATTTTCCATTCCCGGCATCAGATATCCGACTTCTCGGCTGAGTCTTTCGCAAATGCATATGTCTTTATACATATTTTCAAATGAAAACGCTGTTGTCCAGTTCTCATTTTTGAGATTTTCATGCTGACCGTCAAGGTAGAAGCACTGACCGCCGCCTGCCGATATAGCGGCTGTGTATGAATCAATGTCAATCCCCGATTTCACGGCAAGATTCATTGTTTCGTTTACGCCGTTTTGAATCTGTCCGACAAGCGTATTGTGACAGATTTTCATTATAAGCCCCTTGCCGTTTGTACCCATATAAATAACATTTGAGCCCATATATTCAAGTATGGGCTTTATAACGGGAAACAGCTCCACGTCACAGCCGACGAGAACACCGAGCGTTCCGGAAACTGCGGCCGGCTTCGATTTAACAACGGGAGCATCGGCGAACCTTGCGCCCTTAGCTTTGACCTCGTTTGCTATCTCAACCGACACAGACGGGTCTATGGTGCTCATATCTATACAAATCTTGCCTTTTATGATGTGAGGCAAGATTTCAGAGTATACCGCCCTGACGTGTTCCGATTTCGGCACCATTGAGATGATAACATCACTGTTTTGCGTGACCTCAGCCGAGCTTTCACAGGGAATCGCTCCGAGGTCCGCAAGCTTCTTGACCTTTAAAGAGTCTATATCGAAACAATAGACCTTGCCGTCATGCTTTTTAATTATGTTTTCACACATGCTCTCGCCCATTATTCCGAGGCCGATAAATCCAA
The DNA here is from genome assembly GCA_964480405.1 of uncultured Faecalibacterium sp. GTDB lineage: Bacteria > Bacillota > Clostridia > Oscillospirales > Acutalibacteraceae > UBA6857. Next base: position 5,834 of record CAYZOU010000003.1, read on the forward strand.
TATTCATATTTTCTCCTTATTCCGTGACGGTGTTATCCCATGCCGATTGAAATTTTTCAAGGCCGTAATCTGTGAACGGATGATAGAAGCTGTCCTTATAGACCTGAAGTCCGGCTGTCACTATGTCAGCGCCTGCAACGGCACAGTCAACTATCTGCTTACCCGTTCTGACAGCGGCGCAGATTATTTCCGTCTCACCGAGATAGCCGTAATTTGCGTAGATGTCAACGATATCTTTGATATACTGCTTGCAATCCTCGCCGCTGTTTTCTTTCCAGCCGATGAACGGTGAAACGAAAAGCGATCCGTTCTTAGCGGCTATCAACGCCTGAGTAGCAGAGAAAACGAGTGTAAGGTTTGTTCTGACACCTGCTTCCTCAAGCTTCCTTGCGGCTGTGATTCCAGCCTCGGTGCAAGGAATTTTGATAACGAAGTTTTGACACATTGCGGCGATTTTCTTGCCCATTTCGACCATTTCGTCGGCATTGTCAAGATGCGGATTTATTTCGACCGATATCGGAAATCTGTCCCAGCCCTCGATGCCTTTCTCCTTAACAAAAGCGGCAAGCTCCTCTATGACCGTAAAAAACGGCTTGCCCGAGTTCATAATGTGATTCGGATTCGTTGTTATACCGTCAATTCCGAAGGTGTCGTATGCTTCTCTGATCTCGTCGATCTTTGCACTGTCAAGAAAATATTTCATTTGTTTGTCCTCCTTAATATAAGTTGAGTAATATGTTAAGCACATCTTCCGATGCTCTTTTTCTGACAAAAACGGGTATCTCTCCGAGCGGCGCAGGAATGTCGTATTTGCCACCGGAATAGACCTTCTTACTTTCAATGTGTATCCACTCATCGTCGGGCAAATACACCTTTCGGCTTTTTGCGTTCCTCTTTAAGACAGGTGCAACCAAAACGTCTCTGCCCAAAAGATATTCATATCCTTCGTTGTACGCTTCGGCTTCGTCATAATGGAAAAACAGCGGTCGAACGACACCGACTCCTTTTTCCGAGTTATACTTTACCGCTTCTTTAAGATACGGCGCTAATTTTCTGTGTATTCCACTCATTTTAGCTCCGTGGGCTAAGACTTGCTCACTTGCGTCAAACTGAGCATTCAGATCGGGATTTAAGCCCTCATGACCTCTCATAAGAGGTGAAAAAGCGTTCATTTCGCACCAACGCATATACAGTTCTTCGCTTCTCTTTAGATTCATAAACGTCGTGTATCCGCCGATATCCGAATGTGAAATACCGAAGCCACTGCAAGTCAGCGACAGCATCGCCGGAATGACAGACGGCAAACCAAAATCGACCGAGTAGTCAACATGGTTGTCGCCGTTCCACATCATAGTAGAATACTTGGGCGTACCCGTAAAGCCCGCTCTTGTGAAGAACATCAGCTTTCCGACGTTTCCCGTCTCCTCTAAGACTTCACGGTTAAGCTTTGCCCAAAGCGCCGGCCACGTGTTATGAACAAGTTTTGGATCTTCTCCGCTTGAAAGTACGCAATCGGTCGGAAGATATTCTCCGAAATCCGCCATCCAGCCGGAAAGCCCAAAGTCGACCATATTTTCCTTAATCACGCTCTTAAGCCACTCGTACGCATCGGGATTCGTCAAATCGACCATAGCCGCCGGAAAAGTCGTTATTGTGACATAATAGTCCTCTCCGTCTTTATTTTTAACGCAATAACCTTTTTCACTTGCTATCTTATAAAGCGGCTTTTCAACGGCAAGAAACGGGTTGCAATAGCCGAGCACATTAATGCCCTTTGCGTTAAGCTCTTTTATCTTTTCATCAAGCTTCGGGTAATGCTCACTGTCCCACTGCCAGTTCCAGAAAAGCTGTTTTCCGACAGCGGTAACTCGCCTGCCCTCCCAGTCCTGTATCCATACGCCCGAGACATTTATTCCGCTGTTTAGAGCTGTCTCGACCTTTTGCATCATGATATCCGTTCCGCCTTGAACGCCAAGAATGTCGCCGTTATACACCCAATCGGGAAGCTCGGGCTGCCTGCCCGTAAGTGCGGTAAGCTTATTCATCAAGTTCTCAAAATCATCGGCAAATCCGAGATAGAAGGTTGACACGGCGTCGGTCTGAATTATATGACGGTTTTCGTTTTCAAAGTCAAACTGCGATCTCGCTGTTGTTTCACTGTGATAAAAATACTTTCTTGAGCTTATGAATGTCGGCTGTGCATAGTAAGTCTCATATTTTGAGAACTTCTGTTTCTTCTCGGTGTCGGACTGACCTAAACACATTTTTATAAGCTTCTTGGCTATCTGCAACGCATTGACGTGCTCTGCGACCCAAGCGTTGACTTTTTCACCTCTGAGATTGAATTTCGGAAAGATCTCACCGCAGCCGTATACACCCTCATTTTGTTCGGCGGGCAAGGTAAACCAAAAGCGGTTATAGCTGTCAAGCCCCTCGAATGAAAAGCGGTAAATACCGTCTTGTGTCTTTTCGATATAACAGCAGCCTTTATTTAAAGACAAAATCGCCTTGTTCGGTGAGTATGTAATGCTTCCGATGAACAGCTTCTCCTTTGAAAAAATCTTTTCTTTGATCTTAAAGCTGCCGTGGCTCATTGAATAATCACTTCTGCCCGTTCCGACACAGGCAAGCTCGTCACCCGATGAAAAGGTCATAAATTCCTTACCGTTAAACATCAAGGCAAGCTTTCCGTTTTTAAAAATCATTTCGGTCATATGGCTTCGTATTCCTCCTTGTAATTAATTAACAGTGTTAACTAACTCTTTCTTATATTATATAACGCTTATCTGTTGTTGTCAACGGAAATTATAAAGAAAACCGACTCGGATCTGATTTTAAGATCTGAGTCGGTTTTTAGAGGAATCGGTTTTAAGATGCAATACAGAAAAGAAATATGTCTAACTAACCTATTGGTATCCGATTCCTCCGCTGACGGGAATTTCAGACACGGTATCAATAACCGTTTTATTGATTTCCGCCCGTCAGAATATACAAGCCGAATACGGGGATCACGCCAAGGCTCACGCACGTTGGCTTATTCGGTTCGTAACGCAATAACAGGGTCTTTCTTTGCCGCTTTCTTAGCAGGAAGCAAGCCGCCGATAATTGTGATAACAATACTTATCGCAACAAGCACGGCAGATAACGTAACGGGAAGTCTTGCACTAAGTCCCGTAAGACCCGATAGCTTTTCTATGATTAAATTTATGGGAATGATCGCAAGCTGAGATATCCCGATACCGAGCAATCCGGCGCAACAGCCTATAATGAACGTCTCGGCATTGAATACCTGAGAAATATTTCTCTTTGAAGCTCCGAGAGCACGGAGAATTCCTATCTCTTTTGTACGCTCCATGACAGATATATGGGTGATAATTCCGATCATTATACATGAAACGACCAATGATATTGCGACAAATGCGATGATAGCATAGGAAACTGTGTCGATAATTGTAGTTATTGACGACGTCAAAAGTGAAACATAGTCGGTGTAAGTAATTCTCTCATCTTCACTGACTTTACTGTTATAGTCGGATATACAAGCGGCGATGGCATCCTTGCTGTCAAAGCTGTCTGTATATATGCTGATAGATGTCGGAGTGTCATAGCTGACTTTTCCGAATTTTTCCATATTGTCCTCATATGTCGAATAGCCGATATATTCATCATAAATCTTTATCAGTATTTCATCGTCGGGCGAGCTTTCAAGCCAGTTGTCAAGCAGTGTTGCGACGGAATTTTTATCTATTTCCAAGCCCGCTGAGGATCCGTCTGTCTGTCCACCGAGGAGAGATGTGAGATTCTTGATAGTTTGAGCATCGGCAGAATCGAGGTTGAAATTAGAAATCAATGTATAAAGCGTTGCTTTTTCGGAATCGCCGAGTTTTCCTGCGTACTCTCTGATAAGTGAGACCTTTGAGCTGTCGCTCATAGAGCCGATCACGCTCGAGCCGATACCCGAGCTTAAGCCTGAGCCGATGTTTGACACAGAGCCTAAAACCGAGCCGCCGCTTGAAGCTTTGTTTGAGCCGAACAAACAGTTGTCGCCGATTTTCCCGATAAGCTTTCCGACGAATGAATTTTCGAGTTTATTTAAGACATTGCAGTCTGAGCTTGAGGCTGTATTCGTTGCGGCGGTTGTTGCCGTTGTACTGCTGACCGTGGTCGTGCTTGCCGTTGACTCTCCGCTTTGCGAAGTCTGACTTTCGCTTTCCGAGTTTTGATCTGCACTCATTCCGCCCGTACCCGACAAAAGATTTTCAAACAACGCAAGTAGGACTTCATCATCAGCTGATTTCAGCCATTCATCAAATGCCGCCGCCTTTTCGCTTTCGCTCATGCTTGATATGTCCGTTGTGTCTTCGGATTTGTCACTGTCGGATTCGGCTTTTTCATCGTCAGATTTGTCGGTTTTTCCGTTTGTCGCCTCATAATATTTGACGAGTGTATAGATTGAGGATTTTTCGGTTGCATCAAGATTTTTAATGTATTCTTTGGCGTCGTCAACCTTCTTGCTGTCATTGGGAACTTCAAATTCTATTCCGTTCAGCACATTGACATTTTCGGATTGCTCCTGTGCCTTTACAACTTCGCTTTCGTTCGAATGTGAAATTATGTAATCCGTCAGCATTGAGGTGTAGGCAACGGCTGTTGTGATATCGGCGTTTTCGCTTCCCTGCTTCGGACGTATAATTCCAGAAATTTTAAGCTCAACTGCATTTTTCAAAAGCTCATCTTCATTTTCTTTGTTCAAGTCAAGGTACGAGAAAGTTCCGTTATCATTTTTGACGTAGCGGTCGCCTGCCGTGACGAGATAGAATTTGCGGTCGCTTATTTCCGAGTATTCAAAAGAAGCACCGTCTGTCTTCTCGCCGTCTTTTGCTTTATTTGAATTGCTTTCGTATTCTTCCTTTGTTATGAATCCGAGCCTGTAAAGCGTATTAGCCGATATTTTGTTACTTTCATCAAGAACGAGAAGCACCTCATCATAGCTGCTCGGCCAGCTACCATAGAGAAGATCGTAATTATCGGTGACTAATGCACCGACGGCGTTTCCGTCAGCGCCTTTGGCGATCTCCGAGAAATTTTGAACCTCGGAATCCGAGCCACCCGAAAACATAGATGTTATAGATCTTATTCTATTTCCGATACCGATCCCACCGCCGAGAAGTCCGCCCGTGTTTTCTTCTTCATCTGAAGCTTCGCCACTGCTGTCGATTAAGTTTCCGTCCGCATCGTGTGTGTATACGCTGAAATTTAAATCGTAGGAATAAGTGATTCCGCTTTCACCTATATATTTTCTTATCTCGCTGTTTGGATCATCAAGATATTTTTTGAATGAGGTAAGGTTGTTTTCCTTTAAATTCGATGTGAGCAGATTTGCCTGCTGTCCGTCTTGGTAATCCGCATATATGCCCGTAACGTTCGAGGGTACTTGTGTCGCTTGGTCTCGCATATTGCCGACCATCTGTCTTCTCATTCCCATGACATCGGACATATCGACCGACTCGGAGCTTATGGTTATCGGATAAGACGACATTGTGTCCTTTTGAACGGATGCGATATAATCGTTTAGCCCCGCCGATAGTGCCACGACTAACGCTATGCCTATGATACCGATAGAGCCGGCGAAAGCCGTCAACAGTGTTCTGCCCTTTTTTGTTCTGAGATTGTTAAAAGACAGCGACAGCGCCGTTAAAAATGACATTGATATTTTCTTGTGTCTTATTTTCTGTACGCTCGAGTCTCTCTCCGAATACGGGTTTGTGTCGCTGATTATTTCTCCGTCAAGGAGTCTGACTATTCTCGTCGAATACATCTCGGCAAGCTCCGGATTATGCGTGACCATAATGACAAGCTTATCCTTGGCTATTTCTTTTAAAAGCTCCATTATTTGTATACTTGTCTCGGAGTCAAGCGCACCTGTCGGCTCATCGGCAAGAAGTATATCGGGATTGTTGACAAGTGCTCTTGCGATAGCGACACGCTGCATCTGACCGCCCGACATCTGATTCGGTTTCTTATAAATATGGTCTCCGAGTCCGACTTTTTTTAACACGGCTATAGCTCTTTCTCTGCGTTCTCTTTTTGAGACACCTGCCAAGGTCATCGCCATTTCGACATTTGAGAGTACGCTTTGATGAGGTATCAGATTATAACTTTGAAAGACAAAGCCTATGGAGTTATTTCTGTAATAATCCCAATCCGCATCATTATACTTTCTCGTAGATACACCGTTTATCAGCAGATCGCCGCTTGTATACCTATCAAGACCGCCGATAATGTTAAGCATTGTTGTTTTTCCCGAGCCGCTTTGACCGAGAATGGAAACAAATTCATTTTCACGAAAGGTTATGCTTACACTTTTAAGTGCGTCTTGCATTATATCGCCGGTTATATAAGTTTTAACAATATTTTTCAGCTGTAACATACGATTACCTCCGCATTTCGACCCGTAGTATAGCACCCGAAGATAAACTCACGGACACATGAAAATAAACCTGTGATAAATTTATTTAATTAAATCACTTTTTGTTTATCTCTATGTGTCCTTCTTGTGTTACAATTATTATATGGAGGCGATAATTATGTTTAACATTTTAGTTGTGGAAGATAATGCCGATATGCGTGAGCTGTTCTGCACTGTTTTATCAGACGGCGGATACCGTGCCTTGCCGGCTGTTGACGGTGAGGATGCGCTTGACATAATGGACAGGGAATATATTGATCTTATCGTTGCCGATATAATGATGCCCAACATGGATGGATATGAGCTGACAAATGTATTGCGTGATGCAAAATACGATTTGCCGATTTTGATAGTCACCGCAAAGGATCAGTTTTCCGATATGCAAAGAGCGTTTCGTGCAGGTATTGACGATTACATGATAAAACCGATAAATGTCAATGAGCTGCTTCTTCGTGTCAAGGCATTGCTTCGCAGAGCCAAAATATCAAGTGAAAAGAAAATAGTCGTCGGATCAACAACTCTTGACTATGACGCATTGACAGTAACTCTTAACGGAGCGGAAACTATACTGCCGCAAAAGGAATTTTATCTGTTGTACAAGCTTCTCTCGTACCCCAACAAAATATTCACTCGTCAACAGCTGATGGACGAGATTTGGGGAATGTTTTCCGAAACAGACGAAAGGACCGTCAATACACACATTAACCGTCTGCGTGATAAATTTTCAAATTGCAACGATTTTGAGATCGTCACTGTCAGAGGACTCGGATATAAGGCGGTGAAGAAAGTTGACTAAGAAATCTCATTCAACGCTGTGGCTTCAGTTCGCCGGATTGGTATTCGCAACGGTTTTCATTGTTTTTACTTTTGTAACAATGTTTTGGTTTGCACTTTTCGAGCTGAATATAATAGAAACAGATATGCCAAACAGACATGTGCCTGTCGTCGTTTTCGCTCTAGGAAGTCTTGTCATCGGTACGGTCATAGCGCTCTATGTAGGCCGATTGATAGTGCAACCCATGCAGAATATAGGCAACGCTTTCGGTGAGCTTTCAAAGGGAAATTTTGACGTCAAGGTATCGGAAGATGAGCGAATAATGGAAATTCGTGAAATGGCTTGTCAGTTTAACGCAATGACCTATGATCTGTCACATATAGAGACACTACGCAGTGACTTTGTGGCGAATGTTTCGCATGAATTTAAAACACCGATCGCCGCTATTGAGGGGTATGCGACACTGCTTCAAAATCACAGTATTTCCGAGGAAAAGCACGATCACTATGTTGAAAAAATCCTCGAAAATTCAAAGAGGCTGACTAACCTTTCGGGCAATATTCTTATGCTTTCAAAGCTTGAAAATCAAGAGACCGTTCCCGACAAAGCCGAGTATCGGCTCGATGAACAGATAAGAAGATGTATCTTAGCCTTGGAAAGCAAGTGGACAGCTAAAAATATCGAGTTTGACATGGAGCTGCCACGCAAGCTTTATTATGCAAGCGAGTCACTTTTAGAGCAGGTATGGTTCAACATAATCGACAACGCAATTAAACACTCCCCCGTCGGCAGTATCATTCGCATCGGTATAACTGAAAATGTCGGCAGTGTCACTGTTTCGATAGCCGACAACGGCGACGGAATGAGTGACGAGGTAATAAAGCATATATTTGAAAAGTTTTATCAAGGAGATGCTTCAAGAAAGTCCGACGGCAACGGCTTGGGACTGGCACTTGTAAAGCGGATAATTGACCTTTGCAGGGGTGAGATCTCAGTTAAAAGCACGGTTGAAAAAGGGTCTGAATTTATTGTTGAGTTGCCCGAATAAGCTGACGGGAGTCGAACACGATACGCCCAAAACGCAACATATCACGCACCCTCGAACATTTTTTGCCTTGAAATACGTCAGTATTCCTGCGGCAAAGAAATATCCGATTGCACACAATCTGTTGTGTTTTGGGTGCAAAGCAGTTTTTCAAGGATAGATTTTTGTCAAGGCAAGGAGGAAACCGCAAGCAATGCTGACGCATTGCGAGGATTTCCGACACAGCATCGGCGAAAATATACCTTGAAAAACCGTATCGTGTTCGATTCCCGTCAGCTTAAGTTTACGCTGAGTTTTTGTTTCCGTGATATACTTCAATAAATTAAGAAAGCTAAACCTTGGAGGAATAATCATGATTTTATATTTCAGTGGAACAGGTAACTCAAGATACGTTGCAAGAAAAATTGCGGAAGCTTCCGGTGACGATATCATTTCGATAAATCAGCGGATAAAAGACGGCGACTACAGCGATGTTAAATCGGAAAAGCCGCTCGTCTTTGTCGGCCCTGTCTACGCAGGCAGACTTCCCCGCATAATGGACGAATATATTGAAAAAGTAACATTCAGCGGAAATAAAAAAGCTTATTTTGTCGGTACGTGTGCGGCGATTGCTTGGCAGACAGTCAGCTATGTTGAAAAGCTTTGCGAAAAGAAGAAATTTTCTCTTTTGGGCTTCAACTCGGTCGTCATGCCTCAAGGGTATATCGCAGGCGGCGGAACACAACCTAAGAATGTCAACGACAGAATTTTGAAAGAAGCCGAGCCTAAAATCGAGAAAACTGCCGATATCATCAGTCGGCAACAACCGTTGCCGAAAGAACAGCCGGGCAAAGCGATAATGTCAAAAATTATCAATCCCATGATGTACGCAACGATGATAAGCGCAAAAGGCTTTAAAGTGACCGACAAATGCGGCAGCTGCGGAACGTGCGTCGAGAGATGTCCGCTTAACAACATTAAGCTCGTTGACGGAAAGCCGACTTGGAGCAAGGAATGTACGCACTGCATGGCTTGCATAGCAGGCTGTCCGAAAGAAGCTATCGAATACGGCAAGAAAACACAGGGAAAAACCAGATATTACCTAAGCTGATGCATTCCAATTTGCCGGCTTACCTTGATAGATTGAGTGCTTAGAGCCACCGCAAACCGTAAGTGTTTTGCGGTGGCTCTAACTTTAAGCGAAGCAAAAGAAAAACCGTGCAGTCACAATTAGTCTGCACGGTTTATTTCAATTTGTTTCGGTCAGCTGACCTTCCAATCCGACGGGCTGATGAATGTTGTCTTTTTCTTTCCGTCGCCGGTGTCAACGGTTTCAAGCACTTTATACTTAACGACACCGAGAATATAATCCTCTTTTATGAGTCCTATCATATTGCTTCGGCTGTCTGTTGAATTTTGGCGGTTATCCCCCATTACGAATACATAGCCCTCGGGGATCTCAAGCGGATATTCCCAATCCGACGGTGTTATTGTCGGTGCGTTTATGTAAGGCTCGTTTAATAGCTCGCCGTCAACCGTAACATCGCCGTTTGAAAAATCTATGTCGATCGTCTGACCGCCCGTTGCGATAACACGCTTAACGATGGGTTCGTTGAAAGAGTTGGGCTGAGTCACGATAACGACCTGACCGTATTCGGGCTTTGAATCGTAAGCCGACACCAGCAACCACTGACCGTCATAAAGTGTGGGGACCATTGATGAGCCGACGACTCCGACAACACGGAAAACAAGCGTAAAAATTATTGCTATCGTGACGATTGCGGCGACCATAACAGATGCGAAATCGTATACGTTTGTGACGAACTTATCCGAAAAGCTTTGCTTTTCTGCGGTATCGCCCTGCGGTGCTACTGAAATTTCATTATCTGCATTTATTGTATCTTTATTTTCAAAATCCATTTATATCAACCTCGTAAGAACAAAATACTTTGAATATTATAAGTCAATCGCAGACATAATTTGTGAACAAACTGTTAGCGTAAATAGCTTTTTTGATAACAGTTATAAAAACAATTATATCTGCGCCGCCGAAATCAAAGAAAAAATCAAAAAGTCGGGCAACCGCTTACCCGTCAGCTCTCACTTTTTCGTACGAATCAGTTATGTTTTGAATCCGATTTAGCGGTCGTAGTGGTAAATATTTCAATATTTTACAGCACAAAAGCATGATTAAATGATAAATACTTGTTGCAAAATTAAGCTGTATTTGATATAATACGGTTACCACACTATAATTGAATATTTTTCTCAGTATTAAGGTTCGGTTTTTATCTATTAGGTAAAAGCATGGACTTCTATATTCATGTGCCTTTTTACTGGGAAATTGAATTATAGTGTGGTAGCTAATCGAAGTTTGTGTTTTTCGTGTGTGCAAATTTCGGTTTGCACACACTTTTTTTGTTATAGGAGGATCGGAGCATAAGTAATATGTTTATGTTATGCCGACTATGTTTCGGTATAGATATACACATATAAAATCATCCGTAAATTTTGTCACACGATAACATTATAAATATAAGGGATAGGAGATCAACCTTAAAATGTTTATTAGTGAAAAGGAATATAAAGAGAGAATGAATTCGTTCGAAAAACGAATCTCCGACTGCGAGGAAAAAATCGCCAAGTTAGAGGCTTCGTTTGCCGACGGTAAAAACACAGCCACTTATTTAGACGGAAAAATGAACACAATTATCAATAGCAATAAGAGCAATACAGAGTTGGTCAAGAAAAAGTTTAACTCACTTGAAGAAAAGACCGATAAATTAAGTGAGAAATCAAGTACTGTCGAGAATTTGACCCGTGCCATCAGCAAAGAATTGCAGGCTATTAAAAATCTTCTGATGCCTCAGAGTAAGAAAGCTCCGACACAGAAAGAAATTATGGCTGCTAAAAAATACGAAAAAGAGTTAAGTGAAAATATTAAAAAAGTAGTTAAGATAACAGGTTGGACCGAGGAAGAAGCTAAGGAAAAATTTGAAAAAGCCAAAAAGCTAACTGGCTGTGCACCGAAAGAATATTTTCTTTATAAGTTCTATGAGTTATCCGACGAAGAACAGGATAAGTTTTTCCTCGTCAGCCATTCAAGACAAATACGCAAGAAGTTCGATACCGACATGGATTTCTTCCATCTTCTTTCGGATAAGGCCCGTACAAATATATACTTTTCCGAATTTATAAGAAGACCTTGGTGTGTAAATACAAACGTCGATTTCGAAGAATTTAAAACGATTTTCAAAGACAGTCCACGAGTTATATATAAGCCGCTTTCCGGTCATTGCGGTTACGGCGTTAAAGCATTCGATCTTTCAAGCGATGCGGCTATGGAAGAATCATATAATGAGATTAGCGCTTGTCCGAACGGCGTCGTTGAAGAATACATCGTTCAGCATCCCGATATGATGAAGCTTGCACCGTCAAGTGTCAACAGCTTGAGAATTGTCACAATTTCATCAAATAAAAAGAAAATATTTGATGACGGAAAGACATATGATATAGTATACGCAGGTTTGAGAATAGGTCAGGGAAAATCTATTGTTGACAATTTCCACAGCGGCGGAATGGTCGCAAACGTCGATCTTGAAACAGGTGTAATTATAAACAATGCCGCCGATCAGAACGGCAATGTTTTTGTGAGACATCCCGATACCGATATGCCCATCAAGGGATTTAAAATTCCTTATTTCGAGGAAGCTGTAGGCATGGTTAAGGAAGCTATCGAAAAGAACAAGATCGAAGGCTATATCGGATGGGATATTGCAATCAGTGAAAAAGGCCCGATGTTCCTTGAAGTCAATGCCGCTCCCGGAGTGGTTATACTCCAAACAGCCGCAGCTCAAGAAGGCAAGGGAATGAAATATTTAATGGAAAAATATATTAACGCTTGATTTAAAACCGAGTTAAGAAACAATCAAAACTACAAGTCTGTTAAAATGCGGACTTGTAGTTTTTGATTTTACCTTAATGTACTCGCCTAAAACGACAAGTAGCTTGAATGAGTAAGAGAGCAGATCGCTCTGCTCTCCCCTATTATTCAGATTAAATTATTCGCCGAAATATCTCTTGAGAAGTCCTTCGAATGCTTTGCCGTGTCTGGCTTCGTCTCTTGCCATCTCGTGAACTGTGTCGTGGATAGCGTCGAGACCCTGCTCCTTAGCCATCTTTGCAAGCTCGAACTTGCCGAGTGTTGCGCCGTTCTCTGCCGCAACTCTCATCTCAAGGTTCTTCTTTGTGCTGTCGGTGATAACTTCGCCCAAAAGCTCTGCGAACTTTGCTGCGTGTTCAGCCTCTTCATAAGCTGCCTTTTCCCAATAAAGACCGATTTCCGGATAGCCTTCACGGAATGCTACACGACTCTTGCCATTGCAAGATACATACCAACCTCTGAGCACTCGCCGTTGAAGTTGTCTCTGAGACCCTGAAGGAGTTCAGTATCTACACCCTTAGCGACACCGACAATGTGTTCAGCTGCCCATGTCATCTCGTTTGATTCTCTCTCTTTCATCTTAGCCTTGCAGATCGGGCATACTTCGATCGGCTCGTCACTTTCATAGCCACATACGGGGCAATAATACTTTTTCATGTTTTGTTCCTCCAAATAAGATTATTTTGTTTTGCAATTTTTGCATTGACCGTAGAATATTACCCTACAGTCCTCGATGCTTCCGTCGAAATGCTCCTCGGCGAGCTTTATAAGCTCATCACCGACCTCGATATCAATGTCGAATACCTTTCCGCAGGTGTTGCATATGACGTGTCTGTGATTTGTCATCTGTCCGTCATAATGCACCGCATCCGGCGCAGTTATCGCTTTGATCTTTCCCTCATTATGAAGAAAGCACAAGTTGCGATAAACCGTCGCTAAACTGATATTGGGCATTGTCTCCCTAAGCGAGAAATATATTTCCTCGGCTGTCGGGTGGTCGTATCTCGAAAGCAGATTTTCGAGTATTGCATCTCTTTGTTTACTTTTTCTTGAAGTAGTCATAACGCTGCTCCAATCATTTCTTATCAATAACGATAATCATTATCATTATCTGTCTGTATTTTATATCATATTCTCACGTTTGTCAAGAGTTTTTTCAAAAATATTTTCAAAACTTATCAGACGTTTCTTGCGATTTGTAGCTAAATTTGAGCAAATCGTTAACACGTACACATTTTCTTAATAAATCTTAATATTTGAGCTATCCTTTTTAATTGCAATTCAAGCTCACAAAAGTTAGAATTGTTTGGATTGGAGGAGATCAAATGATAGAGTTAAACTCAAAAGAACTCATGAGCAATGACGAGCTTTTATCGAGCGTCGAAAAAATGAACTCATTCGGCGTCAGATACACGGGCAGTGCTGCTCATAAAAAATTTATCGAATATCTTAAAAACGAAATTCATGCAATGGGCATTAAGACCGAGTCGGATCTCAAAACATTCAAGCGTTGGGAGAAAAAATCGGTTTCGCTGACTTTACACACCCAAAACGGCGACGAGGAAATCCCCGTTTCATCGGCTTATCCGTATTCCGGTGAGACACCGCCCGAGGGCGTAAGAGGCAAGCTTGTTGCGGTTCACGAAAAGCACGTCGGATTCATTCCGAAAGCCAAAGACAACATCTGCGTTGTCAAGGTCAGCACATTGAGCGTACCGACAATTATAGTTGAGGACAGAAGAAACTCAAAGCCCGAGGGGCTCGACCTGCCGAGAATGTACGGCGGACCTGTTTTAACGACGTTCGCAAACTTCCCGTTGCTCAAGGTCGCAAAACTTTCGGGTGCAAAGGCTGTCATATGCATTTGGAACGGCATTTCAGATGAATGTACCGAGGGTCAGTACCTGCCGTTCATACTCGATTATCAGGGTCTGCCGGCGATATGGGTCAATCCGACTCAGGGCAAGAAGCTTGCAAAAGCCATAAATGACGGCGATGAAGCAACTGTTGTGCTTGATGCCGATGTTGAGGAGTATTGCCAGACAGAAACATTTTATTCAATCATTGAGGGCGAAAACACAAAAGAAGCAATTATCGTCAACACTCATACCGACGGTGTGAACTGTGTTGAAGAAAACGGCCCGATAGCGCTTTTATCAATGATGAGATATTTCAGCAAGCATAAGCCCAAGAGATCAATTATATTCGTCTTTATGACCGGTCACTTCAGGCTCCCCGCTCTCAAAGCACCCGGTGCTATTCAAGTTACATCGAGATGGCTCAAAGATCACCCCGAGCTGTGGGACGGTCAGCTTGATCACGTTAAGGCTGTCGCAGGACTCACGGTCGAGCATTTCGGCTGTAAGGAATTCAGCGACAACGAGGGTCACAACGCTTATCTCGAAACGAATCCGATTGATATTGAAATGTGCTACACGGGCAATAAGAAGCTTGACGAGATCTATTATCAAGCTCTTGAGGGCAGAGACAAGGTCAGAACAGTCACCTACCGTGGATGCAATGTTCTTCATTTCGGCGAGGGTCAACCGCTTTTCAATGTCGGTATTCCCTCAATATCTATCGTACCCGGACCGAGTTATCTGTGTATCGTTGATGAAGAGAATCACTGCATGGATAAATTCGATGTTGAGCTTATGGCGGCTCAGATTGAAACATTCACAAAAGCCGCAATTATAATCGACGGTACGCCCGCAAATGAGCTTGGTGTAAGTGACGGTTACACATTCGGAATAACGAAGAAGTTCGAAGCTCCGCATATTAACGCAATTAAAGCGAAAATCGAAGCTATGATGTAAATTAAAGCAGCTCCGCTTGGGGCTGCTTTTTAATATGTAAAGACAGAATGAGCAGAGACTTTGACCGTCTCTGCTCAAAGAATTATTTCGTTTTAACGCTCTTAACGCTTGACCAAGCCGAGTAATACTTATATGTTTTTCCGTCAATTTTGACGTTCTTATATGTTCTTACTCGTACATAATACTTTTTCGCTGACTTCAAGCCTGTGATCGTCTGTGAGTTTTTCGATGAGCTTGATAAAGGCTTTGTCTTAGCGTTCTTCATACTTGATGATGTCGAATACTGAAGCTGATAACCGGAGACTTGTGCCGTCTGTTTCTTCCATGTCGCAGTGAATTTATTTTTGCCTGCGGTAAGCTCCGTAATTTTTGTTTCTTTCGGCATGATTTTAAATTTCAGCTTTTCAGTGCCTGAATATTTACCTTTGAATGTGACAGTGACAGTGTACTTGCCGACATTCTTTCTGCCGGAAGAATACTTGACTGTATAGTCTGTGCCGTTTTTAAGCGTGTTGCCCTTTGAGTCTTTCACTATAACAGTCGGCTTATTAGCCTTGCCGTTGTAGGTGTAGGTATCGTTTGAGAGGGTAATTGACTTTATTTTAGCTATTGATTTAGTGTAACTGTAGCCGCAATCGCAGGTGTAGGTTATCTTGCCATTCTTGCTTGCTGTGGCTTTGGTGGTTACTTTTGTAGTGTAGGAATGTTTATGGGTATCAAGATCAACAAATTTAAGACCATAATCTTTGGCATACTTCTCAGCAGTCGTTTTCTTATAGCCGTATATAGTGAATCCCGGAATTTTAGCATAAGTAAAATTGCTGTTTTCGGGTGGATACTCTGATTTAAAACCGAATGCATATTCGCCTATCTCTTTTACGCCTTTGGGTATTCTTACACTCTTTATGTTATCGCAGCCTAAAAATGCCCATTGATAGATATTTTGGGTTTTGTCCGGAATTTTTATGCTTGTCAGACCTACGCAACCGGCAAATGCGCTATAGCCGAAACCTTCTATACTGTCGGGAATAGTCACACTTTTCAATTTTGTACAATCTGCAAATGCACACTCGGCTATATATTTTACTCCGTCTAAGATTGTTACATCGGTTAAACTTGTGCAACTGCCAAAAGAAGAATAACCGATGGTTTTTACGCTTCCGGGAATGGTTAAACTCTTTAAAGCAGAGCAATTATAAAATGCAGCAGTCGCTATGAAGGTTACGGTATTTGGAATTGTTACACTTTTTAATTTACGACAATCCGAAAATGTACACATATTTATCTTTTTTACGCCTTTGGGAATATTTATGCTTTCTAAACTCGTGCAATAATAAAATGCGTCTTCCCCGATACTCTTAACGCTGTCGGGAATTTTGATGCTTGTTATTTTAGTGCAAAAGTAAAATGCTTCTTGACCTATTTTAGTCACCGGATATCCGCTGAGTTTTGACGGTATCGTCAATTTTCCGCTTGCAGACTCTTTGCAGTCTGTTATAGTGACTTCACCGTCCTTGACCGTATAAGTCAAATTTCCGCTCGTTTTTGCCGAAGCTTCAATCATCGGCACTGCCGCAACGATCATTATCACCGCAAGCAGTAACGAAATTAGTTTTTTTGCTGATTTTTTCATAGTTTTTCATCCTTTCGTAAAAGTGTTTTTCTCCTGTTTAAGCTCCTCCCGACCCTCCTTTTTTGGAATAAACAAAAAGTGCGCCCGCAAACGGAACGCACCGCAAAAATGCATTCCATTTGTAGCCACACAAATTGCTTAATAATACTATCGAAAAGATATAGTTAAACAAGAATGCACTTTTACCAAAGTGTATCCTTTTCGATAAACATTATTAAGTTGTGTGGCATTTTTAGTTTACCACACAACAGAATAAAAATCAACACTTTATTTCTATAGCTTCAACTAACTTTTCGATTGCCTTGTCAATGTCATCAAAACCGATTGATGTGCAAGACAACAGCAACGCTTGTCTGTCGTTGTCCGAGATCGGTTTAACTCTGACCGAAAGCTTTTCCGCTCTTTCCGCTATTAGCCTTGCATTCCCCTCTTTTAACTCTATCAACACAAGATAGCCCGCCGGAAGAATCCTCACTTTCACCTTGTCATTTAACAGCTCCTCTGTTTTTTTCCTTATTCTGTCAGCCTTTGAGTTGAATATCTTACGCTGTTTCTTTATCTGAGAGTTTAAGTGTCCGTCTCTTATAAACCTGCAAACCGCTATCTGCTCTAATTTCGAGGCGGTCTGGTTATATAAAGCAGACACTTTAGCGTACGAATAAATAAGTTCCGGCGGCAAGATCATGAACGAAATTCTGATCGACGGCAAAAGGAGCTTTGAAAATGTTCCGAGATAAATTACGTTTTTTCCGCCTGCAATGCCTTGAAGCGACGGAACGGGCTTTGAATAATATCTGAATTCGCTGTCATAGTCGTCCTCAATGATGATACAGCCGTTTTTTCTCGCATATGCGATAAGCTCAAGGCGACTGCTTATCGGGAGAACGTCACCGAATTTCGTGAAATGCGACGGCGAAATGTATATGAGTTTGACGTTGTTTTCTTTAAGTATGCCAAGGTCTGTCGGTATACCATCAAAACTCATGCAATTAAAGCCGTGATCGTTGAAGATAGCCTTGCCCTTGTCGAATGAAGTTCCGATAAACCCGACGGTGCATTTTTCTTCGAGCACGGCACACAATATATGAATAAGGCTCTGCGTACCTGCGCCGACAATTATCTGGTTTTCCGAGCAAACGGCGTTCCTGTATTTGTTGACATATTGGCTTATCGCCTGTCTGAGTTCAAGCTCACCCTGCGCTTCGCCGTAGCTTGTCAGCCTCTCACTTTGTCTGAAAGCGCCTTTAATATATCTGCCCCAAAGTAAAAAATCAAAGCTTGTTTCGTCAAGAGAAGATGCCGTGAAATCATATTTTACGCTTTTGTTTCCCGTACCCTCGGGTGTGTTCCTAACCTCGACATTCTCCGCTGAAAGAAAGCTTATATCACTGACATAGTATCCGCTTTGCGCTTTCGGATATATATAGCCCTCGGCGGCGAGTTGCTGGTATGCGGTTTCCACTGTCGTTTTTGAGAGCGAAAAATCGGCACAGCATTTTCTGATTGACGGAAGCTTCGCTCCGCTACTTAATCTGCCACCCTCGATAAGCTGTCTGTAATACATATACAGCTGTATATATAGCGGTGTTTCATTGTCCGAGTTTTTGATAAACGGTGATATGTTCATAACTGACCCCTATAAAAAAGTATAAATTGTGTATTTATCAGATGTCACTTTAGTATTATTATATACTTGTCTCGTGAGAAAGTCAAATTTTGGTGGTGTCCAATGAAAAGCAGATCTAAATTATATTTATCCGCAGTTTCGGCTTTGTTTGCCGCACTTTGCACCGTGTTTGTATATTTCATACATATTCCCAACGGCATCGGAGGCTATACTCACGCAGGTGATATGTTCGTTTATCTCGCCGCAAGCATACTCCCGACGCCATATGCGGCGATGGCAAGCGGCGTCGGATTTGCGCTCGCCGACCTTATTAGCGGATATCCGCATTATATGATACCGTCGGCTCTTATCAGAGTTTTGATAGTTCTTCTTTTCAAGCATAAGCAGGAAAAGATTCTTTGCAAGAGAAACTGTGTCGCTTTGCCGATAGCCGCTGTTATAACTGTCGGCGGATACGCAGTAACAAAGTATTTCATCTATCTTTTAATGAAGTCGGAAAGCTCACAGGCGGCTTTAGCTGCGGCGATAGCTTCGATACCTGGAAATATTATTCAGTGCGTTCTCAGCAGTGTTTTGTTTATAATGCTCTCGGTCGCACTTGACAAATTCGATTTTAAAAAGCAAGTTTTATCAAAGATATAGTAAAATTAAATGAGGTGACCAAAATGTATGAAGATGTAAGAAATCAAAGCAAGCAAGCCGCAATTGAGCTTATTGAAGCGGCTAAGCTCAAAAAAGGCGATATTGTTGTTATCGGCTGTTCATCAAGTGAGATCATGGGTCAAAGAATCGGCAAGGGCTCGACCCTCGAAGCCGCAGAGGCGGCCTTTGACGGAATCTATCCCGTACTTAAAAAGCAAGGAATATATCTCGCCGCTCAATGCTGTGAGCATCTTAACAGAGCTATTATTATTGAGCGTGAGCTTGCTTTGCAAAGAGGCCTTGAGACGGTGAATGTTGTTCCTAAGCCGAAAGCCGGCGGTTCATTCGCAACCACGGCATACGAAAGCTTCAGTGAGCCTGTCGCAGTTGAGCATATCAAAGCAGACGCAGGAATCGACATCGGCGACACGTTCATCGGAATGCATCTCAAACACGTCGCAGTACCGCTGAGACTGTCGGTCAAAGAGATCGGCTCGGCACACATAACCGCCGCAAGGACAAGACCCAAATTCATCGGCGGTGAAAGAGCGCACTATGACAAGGAGCTGATGTGAGATAAGCCTTCAAGCTACTGAAAATATTAAGCGACAGCAGTGGGGCGGCTGTTCGGCACCCACTCCGCCCTTTCGGGCTACGGGGTACACGAACAGCCGCCGTTACGCTCGCTTCGCTCGCTAACGCAACCGCCGCCTACCACTCGATAGGCGGCGAGCATATTTTAAGGGGAGCCGCCAAGCGACTCCCCTTTTGATAATCAGTAATGTATTGCGCCGCAGTCGCAGGTCTTATGAATTTTGAATAGCTTCCAGAACCAGCGAACTATCTTATAAATGAACTGTACGAACTTGTTGGAGCTGTGGCATAAGCAATCGCAATCCGAGGTGTTGTCGCCGCTGTCGCCTGCGTAGCTCGGATCGGGAGCACCGCACTCGGTGCATGAGCCATTTTCGTAGCTGTGACCTGTTGCATCGACATATGTATCCTTGTAGCTGTCGCCGCAAGCGCACTTATGCTCGGTGTAACCCTGCTCGGTGCAGGTCGGCGGAACAACTGTCGGCGTGTAAGAGTGACCTTCAAGCTTTGAAACAGGCTCGGTGTACTCAGCGCCGCAAGCGCACTTATAGGTCTTGATACCCTCTTTAATGTGGCTTGCCGGAGTTGTGATTTCGCCGTTGTTCCACTCGTGAGCTGTAGCGTTGCCATACTGACCGCAACCGTTGACACACTTGTATGAGTGAGTGCCGTTCTTGCCGTTAGTATCCATCTTCATGTCACCCGTGTAGGAGTGATCAAGCTTCTGAGTTGTGAAGCTACTGTAATCGTTCTTACCGTTGATGGCATTTTCAACTGCATCGGGAGAAAAATACTTGTTACAGCTTGAGCACTGCTTGTAATCGTAGCCGCCGCTTGTGCAATCGGCATCCTTATGCTGAACTGAGCCGAACGTGTGACCTGTCGGGTCGCTCGTCTTTGTTATTGTGGTATAATCGCAATTTTCGCAATATTCACCTGCGGTGTGACCGGACTCGGTACAGGTTGCGTCTTGTGCGCCGACCTCAACAATGCTGTGATTTTCCTTTATCATTACCGCATTTTCAAGGTCAAATGTGTCTTTCTTGCTTGATAAGTCAACGAGACTGCCGACAGTACCACCACCGTCACTACCAAATATATATGAATAATTATAGTAATCACAGCAAGTAGCGAGATAGTCGTCTAAATTATCCTCAGTCTCAAAGTCGGAGCTGATGGCAATATATCTAAATCCGCCGCCGCTGAAAGTACAAGAAGTGTAGAGCATTATGCCGTACTCGCAATAGCTGCCGCCGACAGAGTCGGTGAAGGTGACATTCGCCTTAACAGCAAAGGAATCGCTTGAGGGGGTTGACATTGTATGACCGTTTAAGTCAAGAGTGATTGCCTTTGTGATTTCAGCACCTAAATAGTGTTCGCCGTCATCATTTTGCATTTTAATTGTGTCACCGTCTTTTGCTGCTGTGAGAGCGTCTGTGAGCTTTTGATAATATGTTGTTGTACCACTTGAAGTGAGCACATATGGGAGAGCGTACTTACAAACAGTACACATACCGTTCTCGTCAAAACTCTTGTGGTCATGCCATGTAAAGCAAGCTGTACACATACCCTCAGTGTTCCAGAGGTGATTGTCGGGAGCCGCTTCACCGAAATAGCGGTTACAATGCTTACACTTATAGCCACTACAGGTTTGAACAGTGTCTAACTCGTGCTTACTTGAGTCTCTATCGCCATAGTATAAGCTGCAAGTGTCGCAGTAGTAGCCCATACAGGTCTGCTTTGAGCTTGGGTGCTCACAGCCGAGAGCTACATTTACTGTGTATGCCTCAGCATTTTCCATGTAATTCTTAAAGGTGATGCAATAAACTTGACCTGCTGTAAAGGTATATGTTGATAAGTTAAAGTTTTTGCCAACACCGTAGCTGTCATAAGTCTCATAATGCAGAGAAGCGTCGGTGAGAGAATAGACAGTTATAACAGGATAGGTGTTTTGATCATCGGAGGCGATATTGGAAGTGATAATATATTGGGCTGTCTTGTCGGGAACGAACTTCACAAGGGTGTCGCGAGAGCCATAAGCGTATGTTATCGGTACTGAAATGTTTGTGCCCACAGTCAAAGTGATATCACCAATATAAGCATAGCAGTTGTCGCAAAGATTGTCATTACCGTCTTTTCCGTCGCTGTGACCTGTGGCAGAGATAACAAATGAGCTTGTGTCGTCCTTGCCGTTTGTTGCATTTGCAGCTGCATCTGAAGCGAAATACTTCTTACAATCCGTGCACTGCTTGTAATCATAGCCGGCATTGAAACAATCTGCGTCCTTATGCTGTACCTCACCAAAGGTGTGGGCGGCAGATACGGTTTCTTCATCAAAGAACTTTCCGCAAGCACAAATGCCCATTCTTGAGCCATCTTGTGTGCAGGAGTTGTCCTTGATTACATAGTAGCTCTCAGGTGTATGAGTGTGGTTGGGAACAACGGTAGCGTTTGTGTAAGCACCGTTGCCGCCACCAACAGTAATGCAATCAGAGGGTGAAGAAACATCGCTACTGCGATAAACTGTTGTCAAAGCTACACACTCATCGAAAGCAATCGCATTAATAGATGTCACACTTGAGGGAATATATATACATTCCAAAGCTTCACAAGAACTAAAAGTTGTAGCGATAATATTTGAAATGCCCTCGGGAAGTGCTATTTTTTTCAAGGCTGAACAGGCTATAAATGCTGAGCCTATATTTTCAACACTGTCGGGAATACTTATCATTTCAAGATTTGTACAGCCATAAAAGGCATCGTTACCAATAGTTTTAACTGTAGTCGGAACGAAGTATATGTTGTCTGCTTTCTTAGCGGGATAAACAATAAGTTTGGTCTTATCCTTATTAAACAGCACACCGTCAACAGATGAGAAGTTTTCGTTTTCTTCACTTACCGTTATGCTTTTAAGAGAGTTAATTCTGGAAATTGCTGCATTGCCTATTGTTTTAAGGCTCTTTCCTATGGTTATGCTCTCAAGTGAGAGGCAATTACCAAACGCCATATAATTGATTGTTGTTACGCTATCTGGGATAACAATACTCTTAATATTAGTAAAATAAAAGGCTAAATCGTCTATAACCTCAAGGCTTTCACCAAGAGTTACCGTTTCCAATTTTGTGCTTTGGAATGCAGATCTACCAATAGTTGTTACATTGTCAGGGATAACTATGCTTTTAAGGCTTTGGCAAGAATCAAAAGAATTATTGCCTATAGTTTTAAGTGAGTCGGGTAAGGTAACGCTTTCGACTTTATTGCAGCCGTAAAAGAGCAGATTTCCTATGCTTGTTACGCCTTCTGTGACATTAACGGATTTTATATCGGCGCTATCATAAAATGGTGAGCGATTTTCACTATAACTATAACCATAATCATATGTCTTGCCCGAACCGACAATTGTCAGCGCACCTGTTACCGAGTCAAGCTCATAATAAACATTGTCGCCGATTTTGTTAGCGGAGTCAATATAATGCATTGTGGCACTTTTGAGAGTGGTGTTGTTGGAGAAGATGTAAACATTTGCCTCCCAGCTTTCAGCAGTACCAATATAATAAACATCCTTTAAAGCTGTAGCACCGGAGAAAGCGTAGCTATTTATGGCAGAAACACCCGAAGGAATAACGACGCCTTTAAGTGATGAACAATTCTGAAATGCATTATATCCTATCGAGCTCACATTGTTAGGCAGAACTACAAATTCTAAAGATGAACATCCGGAAAACAAATTGTTTTCAAGAATTGTGAGATTCTTGGGCAAATATATGTTTTTAAGTGCTGTGCAGGATACAAAGGCGTAGTCTTCTATTATTGTGGTGTCGTCGTTTTCAAAGTCAATTGAAACGAGCTTCTTTGAGTCACTGAAAGCTCTTTCATACACATTTTCAACACTCGCAGGTACTGTATAAGCTGTGGCTTCTTTTCCGCCGGGATATTTATAAAGTGTCTTTCCGTCCTTTGTGAAAAGGATTCCGTCCACACTTTTATAGGTTTCACTGTCATCGGGTACGGTGAATTTTTCAAGTGCCGTGCAACCGTTAAATGCGCCATAGATACTTACGACAGATGCCGACAAATTAGCCTGCTTCAAGGCTGTGCAATCTTTGAAAGCATTCCAATCTATATATTTTACGGTGTCGGAGAATGTTACCTCCTCAACGCCGCAAGTGGCAAATACGCTGTTTTCAATGTCGGTCACACCACTTTCAATGACTATCTTTTTGATATCCTTGTTGCCATAAAAGGGTGAGTTGCCGCTTGAGTAGCTACCTGTTGCGCCTGTGCCGCTGAGGGTGAGGACACCCGTGACGGGGTTGAGGGTATAGGTGATATTATTGCCTAATTTGCCTGTAGGGCAATAGTATACAGTGACAGCGTCTCCGGTAATAAACTTGTTATTCGTACCGATATTCAAAGCCGTATACTGCTCGGCAGTACCGCAATAATAGATGCTTTCAAGCTTGAAAAGCTCCTCGGCTGCGTCCATACCGAAAGCAGAGTCGGCTATTGATGTGAGATTTCCATAAAGGGTGAGGCTTTCAATGTTATAGCAGTCTCTGAAAGCATTTGTGCCAATAGATGTTACACCCTCGGAGATAACTAAGGATGTGAGCTTTTGGCATGACATAAAGGCGGCTCTGCCGATTTTTGTGACGCTCCTTGCTATTGAGATATTTTCCACATTAGAGGTGCAATAAGCGAAAGCAAAATCGCCGACTGAGGTCACGCCCTCACTAATGATAATTGACTTGACCTCATCTTTGATATCACTAAACGGGGCGGTTTCCCAGCCTGAAAAGTCATACATATCGCCGATACCGGAAACTGTGAGGACACCTGTGGTCGAGTCAAACTCATAATAAACATTGTCGCCTAATTTTTTGGTGGCGTCAACATAGTGTCTCTTAGCGTTTACGAGAGGATCGTTACAATAATCTATACTGATTTTTTTCCATGTTTCCTCAGTGCCGAAATAGCAAACATCGCTCAAAGCCGAGTTAAGATGAAATGAGTAATTCCCTATAGTCTTCAAACTTGACGGGAGCACAACAGCTTTGAGTGCCGTGCAATAATTAAATGCATACGGACTTATTGTTTTAACACCTTCGGGAATAATAATGCCTTCAAATTTGCACTTATAAAACGCATATCGACCTATCTTTTCAAGAGTAGTCGGGAATGTTACGCTCTCGAGATTGGTAGCTGAATTGAAGAGTCTGTTTCCGATTGATGTGACACCCTCACCTATTGTTACCGATTTGATGCTACTGTTATTATAAAATGGTGATTCGGAGGAACTTGAATAGTCGTTGGTGCTACCCGAGCCGACAATTGTCAGCGCACCTGTTGCCGAGTCAAGCTCATAATAAACATTGTCACCTATTTTGTTGGCAGAGTCTATATAGTGCATTGTGACACTTTCGAGAGCGGTGTTGCCGGATAAGATGCCAACATTTGCCTCCCAGCTTTCGGCAGTACCGATATAATAAACATCCTTTAAAGCTGTAGCACCGGAGAAAGCGTAATTTTTTATGATCTCAACACTTGAAGGGATAACAACTCCTTTAAGTGATGAGCAATTCAAAAATGTGCTCATACATATTTCAGTTACACCGTTAGGGATAACGATGAACTCTAAAGAGGATGCTCCACTAAAAACTTTACCGCATATCTCTGTTACACTGCCGGGGAGCGCAATATCTTTAAGCGATGAGCACTCATAAAACAGACCTTCTTCAAGGCTCGTGATGTTTTTTGGCAAAGATATATTTTTAAGTGCTGTGCAACACGCAAAGGCACGCTGACCTATTGTGGTGTCGTCATTTTCAAAGTCAATTGACACGAGCTTCTTCGAGTCTCGAAAAGCATCATCATACACTTTTTCCACACTCGCAGATACTGTATAAGCTGTGCCTACTTTTCCGCCGGGATATTTATAAAGGGTCTTTCCGTCCTTCGTGAAAAGGATTCCGTCCACACTCTTATAGGTTTCGTTGTCATCGGGGACGGTGAATTTTTCAAGTGCCGGACAACCGTAAAATGCGTTGGCATCAATGCTGTTGACAGATGCCGATAAATTAACCTGCTTTAAGGCTGTGCAATCATGGAAAACGGACCAACCTATAGTTTTTACGGTATCGGAGAATGTAACCTCCTCAACTCCACAAGCGGCAAATACGCTATTTCCAATGTCGGTCACACCGCTTTCAATGACTATCTTTTTAATAGCCTTATTGCCGTAAAGAGGTGAGTCACCGTATGTATCATTGACTGAGTAGTCTTCTGTTGCGCCTGTACCGCCGACAGTGAGGACACCTGTTGCTTCGTCAAAAGAGTAAGTGACACTGCCGCCTAAGCTGCCGGTCGCATCAAACGCACTCGCCTTAGTGCCGAAGCCGAGATCGAGTCCCACAAAGCCGTCAAGCGGAGCAGCTGTTATGCACATCAACACAACAAGGCATACGGATAAAATTTTCTTCATTATTTTGGTCATGTTAAAACCTCCTTAAAATTAGTTATATGTAAACAGCGGTCTTCCCGACTTCGGAAATACGCACTTTTATAAAAGAAAGCAAAAAGCCACGCACAAAACGAAACAACAAAATTGTTTCGCAATTGCACATGGCTAATATTTTTTGATATGTAAATCCTTGAAGCACGGCAAACGAGACTGCGATAACGCCGTCTGTTTTTTACCTTTCTGATTTTTATTAAGGTATGCTTCGTGGAATTCATAATTCTACCTTTCTTGAAGAATTAAGCGATTTCGCCTTTCAAAAATGTGAGCATTGCATTGATCGTCTCATCGGCAATTCTTTTGTAGTCAAACTGTGAAACAAATTCGATCGCCTCACGGATTTTTTGTTCGGGTACGCAATAAACACGCAATGTCGTTTCAAGAAAAGCCTCGACTTTCTGATCCATTGTGAACCACATATCACACGGAACCATCATAAAGTTTCGTATGATACCGCCGGATGCGATCTCCAGCTTATAAAAATCTTTTGTTTCCATTTCGGGAAGATGCTCCTTGAACAGATGTTCAAGCTTCTTCGTTATCGTGTTTTGGATTATCTGTGTCGTTTTCGGAAGCGAATAAGCCGCCGCATACAGATTTCGGACATTTTCACTGCTCTCAGCCATATATAACTGGAGCGTTGTTTCAGCCGCATAAAAAAGAATTTTGTCGTCTGTTACGCCTTTGAGAAAGTTGGCAGTCGTGTCAAACTGACCCTCCAAAACGTAGTAGACTATGTCACTTAAAATGTCATCTTTCGTTTTAAAGATATTCTGAAGTGTACCCGTGTTGGTCTTTGCGTCAGCCGCAATTTTCTTGATAGTGGTCGCTGTGTAGCCATATTCAAGAAATGAGATCGCAGCTGCGTATAAGATCTGTTGTTTGTTCGTTTCGTAGTTTTCCCCTCTAACGTGATTACTCAATACTATGATCCCCCTGTCAAAGTTATTATGTATAATAGTTTTAACTTATTATATCGCATATGGATTTAAATTGCAATAGTTTTTTGAAAAAAGTTATGGGTGTCGGTTGGTGGGCAAAAAACAAGCAGCTGCGATCCGCAGCTGCCCACAGTCATATTCACTTATATCGCTCAGCTCTGTCTTTCCGCCTTCTTCAAAATCGGCAGCAACATTCCACCGATCGAGTTTCCGACGATAACTATTATCAGGTACACAGCGGCTTGAATCGTAAAATTGCCGCCTGCCGAAAAATAGAACATATTCGCTATCGAATGTTCAAATCCGCTGAGAATAAACACCGGCACGCAGAAAACTATACCTGCCACCGTTGATTTTTCCTTATAGATGCTCACTGCAAGGTACATCAAAACACCGCAAAAAATCGCTCTTATCAGCGTTTGAAGCGGCTCTTGACCGAGCTTTGCGGCGCAAATTGTCTCCGCTGTCACCGCCGATGTCGGTATCGCATATCTCGCCGCAAGTCCGCATACGGCTGTCGCAACCGAGTTGCCCAAAAGTCCGGCAAACAAAGCTGTCACGTCGTCTTTTTTGTGGCTTTCGACTATGTAGCCGACCTTGCCCGTGAACAAGACATAGCCTTTGATGCATATGCAAAGCAAGGCGACCGAGAACAGCACTGCGCCGACATATTTGCTGTCACACGCAAGGTAAACGCAGCCTCCTATTGATATCAAAATTCCTGCCGAGATTCCTCCCAAAAGCGCATTGATGACCGTTTTTTTCGTGTTCAAAGCGATTCCCCTTTCTCTTTGTGCTTTACTCCCCTGTTTTTTGTACGTTCGACCGACTTCTGATTTTCGGCTATATGCTCAAAAGATAATTTTCGAGCTCACTAACGGTTGCGACAACGTGATCCGCACCTGCCTCGTCAAGCTCGTCCTTTGTGCCGTAGCCGAAAAGCACACCGACCGCCTGCATTGAATTTGTGTGTGCACCGATGATGTCGTATTTTCTGTCACCGACCATAATACATTCGTCAGACTTCGCCTTGCACTCGCTGAGCGCATACCTTATAACATCAGCCTTATCGGTGCGGGTTTCATCCATTGAAGCGCCGCAAACGAAGTCGAAGCTGTCATATATCTCAAATTTTTTCAATACTCGCACAGCCATTTCCTCGGGCTTGGAGGTTGCGAGAACAAGCGTTTTTCCGCTTGATTTGAGCTTCTTCAGCATGACGTCGATGCCGTCATATAGCTTGTTTTCAAATATCCCTTTCGGTATGTAATACTCTCTGTAATACTTGATAGCGGTCATCGACTGCTCATATGTGAAGCCGTAAAGCTCCATAAAGCTCTCTGTCAAAGGCGGGCCTATGAACGGGTACAGCTCACGGGGATCGTTTACGGTTATGTCGAAACGCTTGAGCGCATACATAACGGAATTGGTTATCCCCTCGCCCGGATCGGTGAGTGTTCCGTCAAGATCAAAAAATATCGTGTTTTTCATTTTCAGTTCCTCAATGTGACAAATCAGCGGATGAATGTCGCTTCATCCGCTGAAACAAATTATCTCTGTACGTTTTCGGGCTTCTCGATATGAGAGAAGAAGAATTCCTCTCTCTCGGGAGTGTTGATAACAGTAACAGGCTTGATCTGGTTGAGAACAACGCCTCTGTTTCTGAGCATCTCTCTGTAATCGTTATATGTGCCATGCTTGAGGACATAAGCCTCGGGCATATTGAGCATTCCCCAACGTCTGTATTTGAAGTATTTCTCGTTTGCTTTTCTGAGATTGTCGTCAAGAAGCTCGACATATTTAAGTCTTTCTTCTTCGCTGACAGGCTTCTTCGGCTCAAAGAGCATACAGTATCTCGGCGGCTTTGTTGAGTAGTCGGCGTAGAAGCTGTGACCCTCGAACTCATTGTCCATGGCCTTAGCTGTTTCAACCGCTGCCCAGTCAACCATCTGTGTCGTTGTCTTTTCGTTGGCAACGTTCATACTGAGATTGAGTCTGTAAAGGAACTCGATCTTCGGCGTGTTGTTATACTTGCCGGTAACCTTGACAACGTCTTCCATTCTGTATCTGTAAAGTCCGGAGAAGTTTGTGACAATGATCTCATACTTCTTGCCAACTTCGAGATCTTGAATAAGAAGCGGTCTCATGTTCGGGTCATTCTCAACCTCGTCATCAACGGGGAGGAACTCAAAGAACAAGCTTCTCGGAAGAAGAACGGCATCGTTAACATTAAGCTCGATAGGCATAGCAATATAACCCTCGGCTGCCGCATAACCCATGTTGTGAATCGGTGTGTCGCCGAT
This sequence comes from uncultured Faecalibacterium sp., assembly GCA_964480405.1. GTDB lineage: Bacteria > Bacillota > Clostridia > Oscillospirales > Acutalibacteraceae > UBA6857. Next base: position 35,118 of record CAYZOU010000003.1, read on the forward strand.
GTAATGCTTGACCTTGTCAACATAAACGGCAAGGTTTGAACCTATCATACCGTAAGCCCAGCTGAGCTTCGGCCAAATACGAGGAGCGATAGGTGTATCGAAGCCTTTCTCGAACTCCTTGCGAAGCTCGGCGGCTCTCTTCGGATTGGGCTTGAACATCTTTGAATATTCAGCCTTAAGCTCCGGTGTGATCTTAATATTGGGATTGATGATACCCTTTTCGATATCGTCGCAAAGCATCTCCCAGTTTTCCTCAAGATAGTCAAACATTGTTGTAACGAGAGTTATAACGAGAGAGCCGATATAGCTGACGTCTCTCTCCTCAAGAGCGAAACGGAGCTGAAGATATGAAACGTCGATCTTCTCCTCATTCTCACAGTAAAGGAGAGAAAGCGGAGATGTTGAGAAGAACTTCGTTATGGGCTTGAGATATGTAAGCGGAATCTGAGCTGCGCCGTTACACATTTTGCCGTCGCTGAGAGGATGACCTGTAAGGCTCATTACAAGAGGGCCTTTCTGAGCTGGCATCTTCTTGCCGTGAGCTTTGAGATACTTTGAAACAGTACCTACAGTTGCGGCAAAGCCCATGCACTGCATATTCCAAAGATCCTTGCCCGACTTCGGCATTACCTTCGGCTTACCGACACTGCCCGATGATGAGCAGTAACGCTTACATTCTCTTGAAGAAAGGATATTCTTTTCGCCTGCGATCATACGGTCAACGTATGCGTCGTAGTCTCTGTAGTCGGTGAGAGGTACTAAATCCTGGAAATCCTTTACGGACTTAATGTCGGCGAAGTGATACTTCTTGCCGTATTCGGTGTCCTTACTTTCCGTGATGATTTTTTTGAGAGTTGCCTCCTGAACTCCGACGGGGTCCTGAGTGAAATGGTTAACACCGCTGAGAACCCATTTACCGAGTAAAACGCCGATGTCTGAAAGTGCCATAAAATTGTCTCCTTTTATTCCATTATAATTTAATACATACTAAAAGCATAGGGATTATATCATATTAAATAAAAGCCTGTCAAGCGGTCAAAATGCAATTTAAGCTAAATATTAATATTTAATTATTTTGTTAACGTTTTGCAACATTTGTATATTACCGACTTTCATCTGAATTTAATCACATAAAAATCGGACACATTGCTGTGTCCGATTTTGAACTCAGATCTTGTTATCAATTAATAAGTGAAACGATCAGCGATATGACCTTGATTATAAGGTTGAGTATCTTGGCAAACGAGTCAGTCGAATTCGTAAGATAGCCGTTAGCCGCCCATGTCATCATGTTGCCCTCGCCCTCATACTTTGCATACTGCGGAAATTCGGGCATTGTGTTGATATCCATCTGACCGGGGCCGTCATATCTCGCTATGGCGAGAAGAAGCCTATCCACGCTTTCGGGGAAGTCGAAATGCTCAACGCCCTCGGCAAACCATGTATAATCGGGGAACAGCGCAGACGAGGCGTCGATGTTGTAGCCCGGCGAAATATATTGATAGCTGCCTACTGCAAGCGCACTGTTGATATAATCGTTGCTGAAGGTCTCGTTTCTGTTGACGCTCGTCGCTCCGAGTGATGCGCTCGGAACTTCGACTATTCCGTCACCGATATAGTCACAGCTCTCGACGGCGGGAACTATCTGATTGCCGTATTTTGTGATGTTGGCATATTTTGTTCCGTTAAGATATGCGTCTTGGAATATCTGCTTAACGTTCTTGGTGACATTAGTATAATATTTAGTGATCTTCGAGACCATCTTCGCATATGTTACTCTGTCCTCACTGCCCGATTTTCCGAAGACATAGTTTCTCGCTTTGTTGAAATAATCCGTTCCGACCATGCTCCAATATCCCGGCATTGAAGCGAACGAGGTTATCAAGCTTTTCGGCATTAGCCTGTCGCATATCTTAGCGTAAATCGCATTGACAAATGACGAGGTCAGCTTGACACCGAATTCCGAGTTGGTGAACATCTTACCGAGTATTGCCGTTATGGGATTGATTCCGAAAAGCTCATCGACATACTGTCCCACGCCCTCGGCGTTGAGTTTGATCTTTCCGCTGAACATCTCACCGCATACGACAGAGCCCATGGCGGTCGAGCAGTATAATATGTTCGTGTCGATCTTACTACTGCCGTACTTTTGGAAATAAGCGGCGACGAGGTTACAGCCATAGCAACGGCTGATAAGCACGCACTTTTCAGCGCCTGTGACCTTCAAAACCGCATTTATGTATTCGTCAAGCAGAGCGGCATTGCTGAACATATCAAGTCGCCAGTCATAATGGAAGGTATAATCGTAAAGCCCGTATACGCCGTTTGCCTTTGTATCCTTGAGATCGGACTTCCAATCCCAAATAATGCCGCTGTTATCTTTCGGTACACCGTCTTGATTCAGCGCAAGCTCGGAGAACATATCGTAAATGATGTCATACATAACGTCGCAGTATTCATCCCATGCCGCTTCATTATTGGTATGCGAGTAGGCATAAGCGAACTTTTCGGCGAGAGTTTCAAACTTCTTGCCGTCGATATTGTCGAGAGAAACGGGATAAATGACCTTGCTGTTGGGATCGTTCTTATCTTTATATATCGTGTCAACCTTACCGATAACATAGACGATAGGCAGAGCATCGCTTTTCTTTGTTGCCGCAAAAGCCGGTGAAACCGTTAGAGCTAAAAGCACGGCTATCATAAACACACAAGCGAGCTTTTTCGGTAATCCTTTCATTTATCAATACCTCCTTATGTAAGAATTGCAGCTAAGCACAATTTCGGATTTGCTTCAATTCACTGAAATTGTAGCATAAAGAGGCGGACTTTTCAACAGCAAGAAGTTAAAATAAAATAAATTTAAGAAGTTTTCATTGTTTTGTAAATTTTGTGTTTTCGGTGTGGTTGCGAGCGAAGCGAGCAAAAGCGGAGCGTGAGCGTACCGCGGCCGCCGAAGGCGGCTGTGGTGCCCGAGCCTCCGCCGCTGATTCAAGTCGGATTCAGACAAAACGGGGAAGCTGATAAAACCGAAAGCTCACCTCCTTGATTTGAACAGACGGCAAACAAGCAGTGAGCCGAGATAAACCGTGACGGCGATCAAGCTGAAATTTGCGCCGTAAAGCCGAAGCATGAAAAAAGAAAAAATCAGCAGTAACGCAACACTTACAACGGATACCGTAAATATAACCGTATCGGCTTGTCTTTCGGGAATATGGGACATAAGAATAAAATATAATGCCCTCGCACCGTCAAGCGAATCTATAGGTAACAGATTAAATCCGCCGATAAGCAAGCTGACAACGGCAATATCCGATGCAGGTTTAAAATTTAACACACGGTAGCATAAAAAAGCCACAAGTGCAAGCAGGCAATTTGCGAATATTCCGGCAAGACTGACCGCCGTTTCTTGACTGTAGCTCAAAGCCGTTACGCTTAGCTTGTCGATCTTTATTCCGACAGCCGAGAAGCTTATGCTTCTCAGTCTTTCACCGAAAAACAGCATGGCGATAATATGCCCGAGCTCATGAAAAAGCGAGCAAAACAATGAGCAAAGCACGAGTGCGGCATCACAGGTTATCAGCATCAGCGTTATGAGCGCAAAAAAGCCTGCACTGACGGACACCTCACAAGCTTTAATCTTGAATCTCAGCATTGGCTGAATATCCTATCAGATGCTTGACCGACTCAACGGCATCTGAAATGTCACCCGACGTAATAGAAAAGTCGGTCAGATATTTATAGCCGGATCTAATTTCCTCGCTTTTTCCCATATAAAATGTCATGCAAAGAATAACCGTCAATATCGAGCATAAAATTATCTGACATATTCTCACCGAAACGTACCAATCACCGCTGTCTGATTTCTCATCGTTATATCTCTCGTCTTCATCATTCATGGCAATATCAACTCCTTTGTCAAAAATTATTCCGAAAGCGGCGGTTTTATGCAAAAGGTGTTGCTATTTTTCCGTGTTTATGTTAGAATTATTAAACAAAATTATATTGGGGTGATCAAATGACAGACTTCAAAGAAAGTCCATTTATGTACGTTGTCGCCCTTGTCGTTATCGGATTCGTTGTCATTCAGTCCGTGTTCTTTATCGTCAAGGCTTGGAAACGTGCAAAAGAATTAGGTATCAAAACAGAAACGCTCAAGCAGACGGTGGTTTCAAGCGCATTGTTTACGCTTGCGCCCGCTATCGCTATTCTCGCAACCGTTATCGTTCTCGCTTCCTCGCTCGGTATTGTCCTTCCGTGGATCAGACTCTCGGTTGTCGGAAATTTGGCGTACGAGACAGTCGCAGCTCAAACCGCACTTGATGCGCTCGGTGGCAGCATTTCTCAAGAAGTCACAGATCCGACTCAGTTTTCGGCTGTCGCTTGGGTCATGACTCTCGGCGTCGCTTTGGGCATTTTCCTTGTTCCCTTGCTCTGCAAAAAGATTTTGAGCACTGTCGGCAAGGTCGTCAACAAGAACGAGAACACATCTAAGCTCGGAGATATCGTTTCGTCAGCGGCTTTCATCGGAATCATCGCCGCCTTCGTTGCAAGAGAAATAAACGGCAGAAGCGCTGACGGCTCCGACGATGCGGGTTTTGTTTCTATCGCAACTCTTGTCGCTTCCGTGCTTCTTTATCTGTTGCTCGACTTCTTCACGAGAAAATTCGACTGGAAAAAGTTTGAGCCGTTTGTTATGCCGTTCTCAATGTTCGGCGCAATGGCGGTTGCAATTCTTTTGACAAAATTCGCTCCGGCTTCATTGGTAGGCTGGACATGGTGGAACTAAGGAGGGCTTGCAATGAAAAATAAGACTTATATGGATAAAGTTCATATCTGGGGTAAGGTATGGTGCTTCTCGGCTCTTGCGGTTTTCCTTTGCGTTCCGCTCGCTATTTCGATTTATTATGATGCGTGGCCCAATGCTTCAAGCTTGCTCAATGCATTTTCGAAGGTCGCTGTTGTTTATTGGATAAGCTCGATCGTTGAAGTTTTCACTTACACTCCGATGCTCGGTGCAGGCGGAACATATCTCAGCTTTATCACGGGTAACATCACAAACCTTAAGCTCCCCTGCGGACTTAACGCTATGCAAAACGCCAAGGTCAGAGCTAACTCCGAGGAAGGCGAAGTCATTTCGACGATAGCTATCGGTGTTTCCTCGATAACCACGACTATCGTTATCGCTGTCGGTGTTCTCTGCTTTACGCCGTTCCTTCCGAAGCTTACGGCTGCCGATTCTCTTTTCAAGCCGGCATTCGATCACGTGCTTCCTGCGTTGTTCGGCGCTTTAGCGGCTTCTTATCTCGGCAAGCATTGGAAGATATCTATATTCCCGATTCTCGTCGGTTGTATAGTCCTTCTTATCTCGCCTACTCTCGGAGTCGGTACTCTCATATTCGTAACGATAGTTGCAAGCGTTCTCGGTGCATTCGTTATGTTTAAGCTTAAGTGGGTAAAATAAAACTATATACAAAAAAGCGGCGGGCTTCCGTCGCTTTTATTTTTATCATAAAAAAGCGCAGTGTCGGCATCTTGCCTGCACTACGCTTAATTTTAATTTTATCCGACCTTATGCACGTCTTTGATCTTGACCGTGGCAGGTACGGGTGGAGCGCTGAACTTGATTTCCGCCTTATCGCCGCTGAATTTAAGTTCGGCACGAATTGTCATTTTCGGAAAAGCTGAGCACTTTCCTTTACAGGTAAGCACGCTGCCTTTTTCAACGATATCGAAATACTTATAATCTATCCCCTTGAATTTTTCGGGAAGCTTTATGTCGAATGCATACTCGCCGTTATTGTCTGATATTTCAAAATCCACTCCTCCTGTGAAAAACTTATTTTTAACATTTGCGTGCCATTTTCCTATTCCTATCATTTTACGCTCTCCTTGCAGTGTTGATATTTGTCGAGACATATCATATCATAAAGCACTGCGTTTGTAAACATGAAGGTATTTTTTGCGAGAAAATACCGCAGCTTAAAAGCTGCGGTATTGAATATTAGAATATGAGCTTAAGTAAAAACTTTATGAAAAGCTTATTTGCGACTACTGACAGTCTGTGAGCGAGTTCTACCTGCCAAGCCATACTTCATATCTCCTTTCCCCGTAAGGTAATTTTATTATATATCATATTAATCGAAATTTCAAGATTCCAATTTGATTTTTGTGTAATATATACAAAAAAACAACAGCCTTTTGTCCATAACGGGCTGTTGTTCTGTTATGATTCATTTTCCGATGCTTCGTCGCCAAGCTCGATATCATTTTCCTTTTCCTGATCAAACGTAAGTCTGTTAACCGAGCGCATCACTTCCTGCTTACGTCTCTCGGACAATGCTCTGAAATAATATAGAAGTCGAGCTTCCTCGGCGCTTAATGCCGCAGAATCGGCGAATTCAAGAGGTGCGGCTTTTTCTTTAACGGATAACTCGGAAACATTCACGCCGAATATGCTCGCAAGCTTAATGACCGTATTAAAGTTCGGATTGGCTTTTCCGCTTTCATATTTTGCATATGTAGTTCTGTCGATGCCGAGACGATCGGCGACTCCCTGCTGAGTCATTTCGTTGATTTGACGCTGTCTCTTAATGATCGAGCCGAATTCATTGTTTCCCATTTATCCGTTTCACCTCCTTTTTTTGCTATTTTAACACACATATCGACAAAAATCAAGTTTTTTTACGCTTTGCGTTGAAGTTAATATTGGAATTTTGATAATTAGCGAGCGTAAAGCTGACGAAAGCTGAACGCAATACGCTCAAAACGCAAGCAAATGCGTTTTGAGTGCGAAGCAGTTTTTAAGAAAAGATTTTTGTCGAGGCAAGGAGGAAACCACAAGCAAGGTCTGCGGTAGCGAGCGTAACGGCGGCTGTTCGTGTACTCCGCAGCGCTCGCCGCAGGCGAAGGGCGGAGTGAGTGCCGAACAGCCGCCCCGCTGATTTCGCTCGGTCTCGGCATAGATTCGGAAGGCTGAACTGACCGAAAACAAACAAATCACGCTCAGCCTCCCCTCCTGTTAAAAAGAGGTGTGAGGTGAGCGTGACTTGTTTTCTGTTTTTTCTATAATTTTCCAAAAGTTATTCGGCAGTTTTGTATCTTCGATAATTGTTGTCCGCCTTGTCGTCCATCAAGAGACAGACGAGCTCGGCTATTTCATCAACTATCGACTGAACATTATCCGGTATGAACGGGATCTTTTTAAGCAGTCTTGACGGTATCGAAGCAAAATCAGATACCACAGTATAGACGGGCGTACCTTTTTTATAACGTGTCTGACAGCCGTCGAAAAGGTTTAAGAAGATAGTGTAAACCAACTCTATGACGATCTCGTTTGCCGCTTCTTCGGCAGCCTTTTTATTTATGCCCTTGCCGAAAGTGAGGCGATTGACAAGCTTCGCAAAGTCGCCGACTGTCACATTGTTAATGTATGTAAAGAGCTTTTTGATAGCGAAGTAAAGCTTATCAAGTGCACCGGAGCGGATTCCGAGAGCGGCGCATCTGTCGAGAAATTCTTTTTTGTCTCCCGAACAAGCGGCATTGACGATGTTTTCGACAACACCTCTTGAATGAGCCAATAGATAGTCGAGATTATATTCTTTTCCGTCATATTTGAATTTGTGAACATACTCGGTGTGTACCGACGTGTATTCATCGTCGATGTTCACCTTGACTATTGGCGCAGGGTAGCCGGTGAGCGAGCCGAGGTTTACCTGAACCATTTTCTTTCCGCCCGTGGACACGAAATCGGTCATGCTATGCATATGTGAGTGACCGACAAATAACAACTCAACGCCGTTTTCGGCAAAGGTCTCCGCAACCTTATCCCTGTCGGCGCAGCAAATTCCGCCCTTTGTCAAAAGCGGTGTATAGTGCTGTAAGACAACATGATGCTGCATGGCGACGACTCTGTCGCCGGCTTTTTCAGCTTCAGCCAGCTGTTCCTTTATCCACAACATATGTTCCTCACTGAAGCCCGAACAGCCGTTTCCGTTTTGATCGTCGTTTAAAGCGAGGAGTCTGTATCCGTCTGAAAGCTTGACAATGTATGAGCAAAGTCCGTTCTCTATGTCGTATCTCGCTATGGCTTCATCAAGCCCGAAGCGTGCATACATATTTTTAAGCTCGTCGATTTTTGCGACTTCCGTAATTCTGCGTTCCTCATCGCCGAAATATTCTCTTGCGTTGTCGTCACTGCACCAATCGTGAGTTGAGGTTATGACGTATACTTTCTTGTATTGGCTCAAAAAATCGAGCTTTTCTATGAATTCTCTGTGGCTTGCAAGCTCTCCGTCGCATGTCGTATCGCCGCAGATAAGCACACTGTCGATAGTTTCATCGAGTGCAAGTGTCTTGAATGCGGAGTCGATTATTGCGCCCGATTCAAGCAGGCATTTTTGATCTGAGCCGCTTCTGAGCTCATACGCTCTTTTTCCGTCTGTGAGTGTCGGTGAGAAGTAATGCATATCTGCGATTACAGCAAATCTCGCTTTATTCATTGGGTATCTCCTTTAAAATATTCATATATTTTTTCAGCATTTGTTTTTGAAATTCCGCTGACCGAATTCAGTTCTTCGATGCTTGCGGAAGAAATGGCTTTCATCGTCTTGAAGCTTTTCAATAGAAGCTTCGCTTTCTTTTCGCCGATGCCGTCTATCTGTGTCAGCTTCGTTTCAATTGAACTTTTTGAATGCTTGCTCTTGTGATAAGTTATCGCAAAACGGTGGACTTCCTCTTGGATCTCGGAAACAAGCGTAAAAGCTTGGCGTTTTGAGGTTATTGCAACCTCGCCGCCGTCAACTGCGATCGCTCTCGTTCTGTGTTTGTCATCCTTGACCATACCATATAGAGGTACACTCAAACCGAGGCGGTCGAGCACGGGCTTGACTGCGTTTATCTGACCGTGACCGCCGTCGAGCAAAATGAGATCCGGCAAAGTCTTGAAGCCTTCATCGGTCTCGTTTTCGTCAAGATAATGTTCAAATCTTCTCGTCAAAACTTCTCTCATTGAGCCGTAGTCGTCTTGACCGCTGAAGCCTTTTATCATAAATTTCTTATACGCTTTTTTGTACGGTGAGCCGTTTTTGAAAACTATCATTCCTGCGACATTATCGCTTCCAGCCGTATGCGAGATATCGTAGGACTCGATATACTCGGGCACTTTTTTAAGTCCGAGCAAATTTTTAAGCTCGTCAAGTGCGGCGGTTTCTTTCATCGCTCGACCCATATACTGAGCGAGTTTTTCGGCGGCATTCTTTCTGCACATGGCGACAAGCGATGCCTGCTCCCCTTTTTGCACTGTCCCGACCGTCACCTTATGACCGGCTTTTTCGCTCAACCACTGTGATAATATCTCCGTATCCTCCGCTTCTCCGTCAAGCGTTATCCTAGCAGGAATTATTCTGCCGAACGAGTAATAGCTCATGATAAGCTCATGTCTTGCCGACGGGAGATCTTCTTGAGCGTCAAATATAAAATCTTCGCTGTCAAAGAGGATGCCTTTATTGAATCTCAAAATATGCAAACAGGCTTTTTCGCCCGATTGCACTATCGCAAAAACATCCTGCTGTTTTACAACAGATGAAACTACTTTTTGCTTTGAGGTGATCTTTTCCATGGCATTTATTCGGTCACGTATTTTTGCCGCCTTTTCAAACTCAAGATTTTCGCTGTATTCTTCCATCTGTTTCTTGAGCTGTTTTATCTGCTGACTTTGACCGCCTTTAAGAAACTCGACAGCATCGTTCAAGCTCTCCTCATATTCCTTGGCGCTCACCTTCCCCGTACACGGAGCGCAACACTGACCGATGAAATAGTTAAGGCACGGACGTCCTTTTCCGCAATCGGCGGGAAATTTTCTGTTGCAGGTGGCAAGCTTATATATTTTATTAGCCTCCTCGACCATCGACCTCATACTGTAACCTGAAGTAAACGGGCCGAGATATGTGCTTGAGTCGTTTTCTTTTTTAAAGCAAGCACTTATCCTGCCAAACGGGCCTTTCGTTATCTTGACATAGCTGTAGCCCTTGCTGTCCTTGAGCAGAATATTATATTTCGGCATATGCTGTTTTATCAAGCTACATTCCAAAACAAGCGCTTCAAATTCGCTGTCGGTCAAAATATAGTCAAAATCGTTGACGTTTTCGACCATTTTTCTGACCTTGATCGTATGGTTGTTTTGAGAGCCGAAATACTGACTTACTCTGTTTTTGAGCAATTTCGCCTTACCTATATATATTATCTCGCCCGACTTATTTTTCATGATGTATACGCCGGGATTCATCGGAAGCTTCATTGACTTCTTCCTGAGATAAGGTATTCTGTCATTCATTTAGTTGGTCCTTTCAGTGCGTTGCGATTGAAAAAGAAATCGAACACGACACAACTTACGGAAATATTTTCACCCATGCCGCATCGAAAATCGCCTTATAGATATATTAGATTATTTGCTTGCAAAATAGTTTGAATATATCTCTTTATATTTTCCGTTGCTTTTGATTTCGCTCAAGCCTTTGTTAAACAATTCAATAAACTCGGAGTTTTTGCCCTTTTCGACCGCTATCGCATATTCGCTGTTATAATACATATCGGTAAAATCAAATTTCAGAGACAGCTCCTCTGTCGGAATTATCGCCGCCATGGCGATATCGTATTCTCCGCTCTCAAGTTCTTCAAGCGCTTCGGGATATCCTACGGGATAATACTCGACTTTAAAACCCTTGTCCTTTGCGATAGCGTTCATGAGATCGACTTCAAATCCTATGGCATTTCCCTCGGAGTCAATACTGCAAAACGGCGAAAAGCTCATGTCTACCGCCACACGGTATACTCCGCTGTCACCGCAGGCTGAAAGCATGAGCAAAACTAAAAGTGTACAAAAAATAATAGAAACTGTTTTTTTCATTATTGTCTCCCGTTTATCAGTTAACAAAAAATCTTCTGCTCATCCAAAGCTGAAGCCGTTTGTTTGTCGCCACGGCAATGAAAAACGCTATCAAAGCGACACAGCAAGCGGAAATTATAAGCGACACCTTGATAGCAGGCGCACTGAAAAGATAATTTCTGAGAATAAGCTCGGAGGATATCGACGCTATTATAAGCTCGGTCATCAAGGTTATCATAAGCACAGGCCAACCCGGCTTAAAATAACGCTTCCATTCAATTATAAAACCAATCAAAAACGCAAGTATTATTATTATCGGCAGTGCACAATACTGAAACCAACCCGTGCTGTCATCAAGATAGTAGAAAACATAGGCATACCCAATAGCAAAAGCGGCGTCAATTATAACAGTCACCCAGCCTCTTAGCTTTTTCCACAAAAACGGCAAAACAAAAAGTGCCCACACGAGAAGGCTTGTTGAGTTGACCAGCAAAGCCCATCTGCTGTCCTTGAAAAAGATGATATTGACAAGGAGACAAACTATATTCGGAATAAGCATTACCATAGTGATAATAAAAGCCGTGAATCTGCGATTGACCGACTCGGGTATATCGACCCTCTCGGGAAACGGCAAAACCGCATTTTCAGTATTTTCCGCATTCGGATTTATGACAGGCGTTGAGCAAAGCGGACATTTTTCAGCCGACTTGTCAAGCTCAACTCCGCAATTAACACAATATGACATATTTTTACCTCCTGTTGCTTTCAACCTTAACGTGAAGTCCCATTTTGACAAGCTCAGTGAAGAAGAAGCGCTCCATGTCGCTTTCTTCATATATGTTGGCAAAGGTCAAAGTGAACGTGTCCTTATATCCGACAGCGCCGCATCTTGAGCCGTTCAATATGCCCGGTCCTGCCATAAGATACATTCTTTCAACATATTGTTCCATTTCGGGCGGAAGCTTGACCAAGCCGAGATTACTTCCGAGAACAGACGTTGTTTTTTCGCCCGTTATCATAAATGAGATTCCGATACCCCAATCCTTGATGAAAAGCGGGGCGTACTTCATTATCGAGCGTTCCAATTTAAGATTCGCCGTTGTCATGGCTCTAAGCTGTTTTTCCGTGTTTATATATCTTAAATAAGACTGAACTTGCTGTAAGACTTCATCAAAGGTGTATTCGCCCATGTTCGGATCTATTCTTACATTGTATGTCAAGGAATAATTTCTCAGTGTTTTCGATTTAAATGTATTTCTTAGGTCAACGGGGACTTGAACACTGACGGGTTTTTGTTTTCTCTCTTCATTTTTCTGTTTAACATAGAGGGTATACAACAAAAGCGCCTCTATAAATTCAGTTATGGTCGCACCCTTGGATTTAGCGAGTGTTTTAAGCTCTTTGAGATCTATCACTCCGCTTGTTATGTTGACCATGTGTCTCGGAAGTCTTGTCCCTTTTGCGTGGTACACCCAGCTGTTTCTTCTCGAAAGCTTTGCCTTCGAGCCGGCATTCTTGATAAAGGAATCCTCCAATTCCTCGGGGGAAGCCTTCTGCTTAATATCTAACACATTATATCCGCTCGGAATGTCGTATCCTTTCAGCCGCAGATATTCGGCGACAAGGGTGCAACCGAAAAGAGATGCACCCCTGCCGTCTGTTAAGGCATGATAAAAGTCAACGGAAATCTTCTTTTCATAATAATACACTCTGAAAAGATATCCCTTGTTTTCTTTGAATTTAACTCTGTGACAAGGATTTGATATATCGGGTTTTACGTCAGGTGCGCCGTTGGGATTTTTTTCAAAATAATACCAAAACATTCCCCTTTTTATGCAAACATCAAAACACGGGAATCTCGGAAGCACGGCTTTCAGCGCTCTTTCAAGAAGAAGCGGATCGACCTTTTCGGTCAGCTGAATTGAAAATCTGAAAATGTTAGACCAGCTTCCCGTGTTCTGACCCGGGAATATCTTAGCGGCATTATCAAGTTTATACCACGGTTTGTTTTGCATAGCGTTCTCCGTTACTGCTTATCAAGCATATTTCTTTTTTCTTCCTCTTTGAGATCGAGACCTATTGTGCCACCCGGATTGAGGTTATAATCGGGATCGAAGTAATTCTTGAGTACCTTGAAAATTCCGAATTCTTTTTCGCCGAGTGAATACTCAAGCCACGGGGCAAACATCTTGCCTATGCCGTGATGGTGGCTTATTGCGGCGCCGGATTTCTGAATAGCGTCAAGAATCGTTGTGTGATAAGCTTTAAATTCGTCTTCATTGCTCATCTTTGTTATGAATATGAAGTAAAGGTTTGCACCCTGCGGATAGCAGTGTGACATATGAGTTGTAACAACTGTGTTTGGCAAAGCATGGCAAACCTTGCGTACATCACGGTGTACCTGAGCCATATTCGACCAGTTAACGGTACACTCGAGTGTATCTGTGCAAATACCGAAGTCCATGAGAGTGTCTCTGAGATAGGGATCGTTGAATCTGCCCTTTTCCCAGCTCTTTGTGACAAAGCCTGTCATGGGCAATGCGCCGTGTTTGAGAGCGATCTTGGCTATATTCTTGGCGACATTCGCCGAGAAGCCCTTTTCACCGTCTGTGAAGCCGAGGAACAGACATCTTTCCATGTCCTTATATCCGAGCTTATCAAGCACGGGAGCAAGCGGTGTATCATCAACATTATAAAGCTGAAGCATGAGAGATGTTTCTTCGGGATCGGAAAGACGGAAAACAGACGAATAACCACATTCGCACTGCATCATTTCTCTTGCCGCCTTCATGGCAACTTCCCAGTTCTTGAACATATATGAGAAGCGCTTTCTGTTCTCGGGCATCCAACGGAATACTTTAAGAGTGACCTCGGTAAGAACGCCGAATGTACCCTCACTGCCCATCATTATCTGATTTATTGACGGGCCGGTTGCTTCTCTCGGATAATGGCTTGTTTCTATAACGCCGATAGGCGTTGCGTATTTTTGTGAAAGAACGATATCTGCTATCGTACCGTAATATGTGCTGTTTTGGCCTGCGCCTCTTGTTACGACCCAGCCGCCGACCGAGCTGAATTCAAACGACTGCGGAAAATGGCCGCAGGTATACGCTCTGCTTGCACCGAAAAGCTTGGGAGCGTTTTGGAGAGTTTCTTCAAGGCACGGGCCTGACATACCGGCTTGAACGGTTATCGTTTGATCAACGTCATTGAAGCGTATAACTTTGTTGAAACGCTTTCTCATATCAAGAGTAATACCGCCCTTAATAGGCTCAACACCTCTTGTTACGCTGCTGCCGCCGCCGTATACATAAAGCGGAATTTTATGCTCGGTGACATAAGCGACGATCTTTTCGACCTGCTCTGTTGTGTCGGGGTACACGACCACATCGGGAATCGAATCAATTCTCTTATGACGAAGTCTGAGTAAGTCATAAGCTGTGTTGCCGTAAGCTACGGAGAGTCTTGCGTAGTCATCTGTTGTGACGAACTCATCGCCGACTATTTCCTTTAAAGCCGCAATATGCTTTTCGTCAAGCTTGCAGGGGAAGCCGAGATTTTCGACCTTGTCAAAGCCGATGTCATCGTTATACTGCTTGAAGTCGTCATCGGTCATTTTGAAGGTATCTTTCATAAGGTTATAAAGAGATTCCTTCGGCCACTTGAAAAATTCGGGATCACCCCAGCGGAAAATTGAACGGTAGCTTCCCTCGGGAGCAGGTGTTTTTATCCATTTCGGCTCAAAGCCCTTATACGGTTTTGTACTCATGCGTGTTGTCTCCTTTTATAAATTTTTCTTATTTTTTTATAGATAGGCTCAAGCTTGGGGTACATTTTAACGTATACGTCGTTATAAATTTCCTCATAGAGCCTGTGATTTTCTTCGTTGGGAGTGAACTCTCGTTTCACTCTGACCATACTCTTTATAGCATCGTCATAGCTTTCAAATACGCCCGTGGCAACAAAAGCGACCATTGATGCGCCGAGACCGCAAGCCTCATGCGTTTGAATACATTTGACGGGCAAGCCCGTAACATCGGAAAGTATCTGACAGATTATCTTGCTCTTTGAGCCTCCGCCACCGACGAATATCTCGTCTATCTTCTTTCCCGAGCGTTTCTCCATCGTTTTCAGCGCTTCATATAAGGCGAAATCTATGCCCTCGATAACAGCTCTGTAAAGATGGTGTCTTGTATGTATGTCGGAGAAACCGATGATTCCGCCTTTTGCGAGCGGATTCGCAATACCCGGAGTCCAATAAGGCTGAAGCACCAAGCCGTCACAACCGGGCGGAACGGTGTCAAGATAAGAGTCAAGCACCTGTTCAACAGAACAGCCCTGTTCCTTAGCTTGAGCCGCTTCGGCAGCCGCAAACTCCTTGACAAACCACGAAACCATCCAATAGCCTCGGTAGATCTGTATTTCCGGATTATACATTCCGTTCGGCACTGCCGGATAAGCCGGAAGAAATCTTTGCGGCTCAAAATAGTCCTTGGTGGTCATCTGTACCGTTGCGGTAGTTCCAAATGAAACAGCCGCTTGATTATCCTTGAAAACGGAAAGTCCGAGAGTTTCACAACCTTTGTCCGAGCCTGTTGCGATAAGCGGCAAGCCCTCGGGTATACCCGTAAGCTCACTTATCTCAGCCGAAATCTTTCCTATAACTTCACCCGAGTCTATCAGCTCGCAAAGCTTCTCCTGCGGAACATCGCATACGCATCTTGTAAGCTCGGATTTGCTCATCCACCGTCTGTTCTTATAGTCGAACGGAACATGACCTATCATGTTCGCCGGAGTGTCGCAAAGCCTGCCCGTCAGCTTATAATTGAGATAAGTCGGAAGCATGACGTATTTCGCTGTTTTGCTCCAAAGCTCGCTTTCGTTTTCCATAAGCCAGTTACAAGCTGAGTTTCTCGCTTGGTTTTTCGCTGTCTCCTCCATGTCGGCTACTTTGAATATCAGCTTTTTGATAATGCCGTAAGGCTCATCGTTTTTGGCTTCTCTCTTGTCAAGCCAAAGAATAATGTCTCTGAGCGGTTTGTTGTTCTCGTCAAGACACAAAACCGTGTCTCTGATAACAGTCGCCGTGACCGCAATGACATCTTCAAGCTTATCCGCATTCTCACGGCACAGCTCTCTTGAAGCGTCACACAGCTTATCAAAATAGAAATCGGGCTTCTGCTCAGCCCAGCCGGGATGAAGCGAAAAATAAGGTTCTTCATAGGTACGTCTGGCGACTGCGACTATTTCACCGTGAGTATCTATGAGCATCGCTCTTGCACTTTGAGTGCCGACGTCAAACGTCAGTACCAACGGATTCTTCATATAAATTCTCCTATCAATCAGTTTTTCAGAATGTCGCTTGTTGCTATAACGTCAACGCCGAGACCGAGAACATTTTCAATTACCTTGTCCCCTCTCGATATTCTCTCTGTCACGGTCGTCTCGTTTATTTTCTTCATAACTTCAAATATCTTTTCCTTGGGAATATCCGACGATACTCTGACGGGAAACACGGGAACGTCGTTAAATGCCGTTCTTACCGTTGTGCATATCGTTCTCATGGGAGAAGTCATTTCGCTGACGGCAAACTTCTCTCCCCTTTTGCAGAAATTGCCCGTTACGCTGTATGCGTCGGCGTTTTTTTCTATCTTCAGCGTACAGCCACGAGGACAGACTATGCAGACTAACTCTTTCATCATTTGCCCTCCTCTATTGAAAACTCTATATTACTGCTTTCACTAAGTGCATACCCCGAAAAATCAAAGGTCAAACGCTCCATTTCGGGTGGCCTCATGAACGCATATTTCTTTCTCAAGACCTCATTACCGTCAATTTTAAGCGAAACAGCGCAATCATCAAGCACTCGGCGAGTTCTGAAATACAGCGTTGTTTTGCTGTTGTCGGCGCTGAGTTCAAGCCTTTGCGGAACAAGATATGAAACATTGTCGCTGAGAGATATGTTCGCATAGCGGCACTGCTTCTCAGCGTACTCAGCCGCATTTTTTCCGGCTTCTTCTCCGCTCTCCGAAACGTAGTCGACAAGATCGTTGACATGAAGCGCATTTCCACATGAGAATATACCGCCGACACTCGTCATAAGCTGAGCATCGCATACAGGGCCTTTCGTTCTCGGATCAAGCTTGACACCGAGCGTTTCGGCGATTTCGTTTTCGGGAATAAGTCCGACAGAGAGTATCAGTCCGTCGCATTCGACGACCTCCTGTGTACTCTCAATAGGTCTCAGCTTTTCATCGACCTTTGATATCTCGACCGCTGTCAGTCTGTCTTGACCGAAAACTCTCGTCACGGTGTGAGACAGGTAAAGCGGAATGTCATAATCGTGTAAGCACTGGTGAATGTTTCTCGTAAGTCCCGACGGTGTGGGCATGACTTCATATACGCCGACGACCTTTGCGCCCTCAAGCGTAAGTCGACGAGCCATGATAAGTCCGATATCGCCCGAGCCTAAGATAACGCATTTCTTTGTCGGAAGCTGACCTAAAAGGTTTGTATAGTGCTGAGCCGCACCTGCGGTGAACACACCCGACGGTCTTGTTCCGTGGATCGAGACCTGTTTAGCCGTTCTTTCACGGCAGCCTGTAGCAAGCACAATAGACCTTGTGTTGATTTTTGTCACGCCCTCGGTGTTGACCACGGTAAGCTCAAAGCCGTTTGTGACTTTTTCGACCTTTGTAACGAAAGTCAAAAGCAAAGCCTTGATGTTTTCATCTCTGAATTCATCTATAAATCTTTCGGCGTATTCGGGTCCGGACAGCTTTTCACCGAAGCGTACAAGACCGAAGCCGTCATGTATACACTGTTTTAATATGCCGCCAAGCCTTGCTTCTCTTTCGATGAGAACGACCTCAGCGCCGTTCCTCTTTGCAGATAAAGCCGCAGCAAGTCCGGCAGGGCCTCCGCCGATAACAACAACATCACATTTCATCATTGACTTGTGCCCTCCTTTGTTCTGCCGTAGGTGACTACGCTTTCGTTTGAAGCTTTCTTGACAAGGCTTATGTCAACGCCCTCATGCTCGGCGATTATCTTGCTGACGAGCGGAGCGCAGAAGCCGCCTTGACATCTGCCCATACCCGGTCTGACTCGGCGCTTTATACCGTCAACGGTCGGGACTTTGATAGGTCTTTCAAGCGCATCAATTATCTCGCCCTTGCTTATCTCCTCACAGCGGCAAATTATAACACCGTAGTCACTGTTTTTCTTGATATATTCGTTTCTTTCGTCATCCGACATCTCATTTAATACGGGTATGCCGTGTCTTATCGGATCAAAGCTCTTGTTCGGCTTGACCTCGCCCAACTTTTTGAGATAGTCGACAGCCATCTTTTCGATATCAAGCGCCACTGCCGGTGCAGTCGTAAGTCCGGGCGACTGTATTCCGGCGCAGTGAATGAGGTTCTTTGTGTTGTGTCCGAACTCGATTATGAAGTCCTCCTCAAACGTCGGCGCTCTGACACCCGTAAAATATGTAATAATATCTCTTTCCGAAAGCTTCGGCAGGGTTACCTTTTGCTTATCGAAAACAAGATCTATGCTTTCTCTGTTTGTTGCGTAATTTTCTTTTTCATATGTTTCGACAGCATCGGGGCCGACAAGAAGATTTCCGTGAACGGTTCTCATAACGCCGCCGCCCTTTGAATGTGTCTTGCTTTTCTTCAGCTTTTTAATGGAAGCTATGCCTTGGATAAGCTTTCCCGCTTTTTTGTCAGTTATGGAGTTTGTGCCTCGTCTCGGGTGTATCGAATAGAATCTGTCGTCAGCCATGGCGGCTATATCGTCGGCGAATACACCGGCGGCGTTAATGACGAGCTTCGGCTTCAGCGTTCCCCTGTTCGTCACGACCTCGGTTATCTTGCCGCCCTCGGTTTTTATTGCGCGAACGACCGTGTTAAGAAATACCTTAGCTCCGTTTTGAACTGCGTTTTCCGCGTACGCTATAGTAAGTCCGTAAGGGCAGACACAGCCCGCCATCGGATTATACAGCGCAATCTTAAATTCGTCATTCAGATCCGGTTCAAGTGCTTTAAGCTCCTTTCCGGAAATGATTTTCGTGTCGGTAACGCCTATGGCACGTCTCATCGCCGCAAACACCTCAAGAGCCGGTCTCAGCCATGCTTTGTCAAAGCCGACATACTGACCGTAGCGAGTGAACGGAACGTCAAGCTCACTGCATACCTTGTCATACATTCTGTTGCCTGCGACAACATAGTGTTGCTTCAAAGAGCCTTTTCCGAGGTCAACACCGGGATGCACTTCACCGTCATTTCTTCCGGAAGCCTGCATAGCGAGGTCGGATTCCTTTTCGACGAGAACAGCGTCAATATCCCACTTTGACAGCTCTCTGAGAATGCTTGCACCCGAAATGCCACCGCCTATAACAAGAACATCGGGTGTCGCACCGTCGAGTGCGTTATCCTCAAGGCTCGGCTCACGCATTTTCGGTATCTCTCCGCCTGTGAACTTAATGTCATTGACAACATGAAGTCCGCTTTTTTTATCAGCGCAAAGAGAGCAAGCCTTAACGATCTCATTCCAATCGTCAAGCTCACCCGAAACAACAACGGCTCCGTTCTTTATCTCCGCTTTAACACGTGAACCGTAAAGCTTTTGAAGCTTTTTGTTAGCTTTATTTATCTTCATATTTCACCTCTGCCGTATAAATAGCATTTTGGATAAGTGTTAAAAAATCTTATCAATTTATCATATCTCAGATAAGGCTTAAAGTCAATCATTTTACAGCATTTGCGACAAAATTTATTTTATATTTAATTATTTTTTGATTATATTTTCGGTGGAGAGCGAGTGCCGAACAAGCGCCCCGCTGATTTGAGTCGGATTCAGATAAAAGCCCAAAGGCTGAGCTGACCGAACGGAAAATCAGCCTCTGTCATCGTAATCATCTAAGAAGCTGTATTTGAAATCCTTTCCGTGATAGCCTATCAGTGTTTGAAGATTCACATTCTGAACGCTTCTGAATATGTTCATCTCCACGCACGGATTATCTTTTCTGAGCGCCGAGATAAGCTCCTTGACCTCTTTGCGCTTTGAAAGACTTTCGTGTCCCTGCGTCTCCGCTTTTTCCGTGAATCTGCAAGCGCATTGCAAAAAATGCAGGTCGTTATAGTTGACCCAGCGAATTATGTCTCGCTCTCTGACCATATATAGCGGTCTGATAAGCTCCATACCGTCATAGTTTGTCGAGTGAAGCTTCGGCATCATGGTTTTGACCTCAGCACCGTAAAGCATACTGAGAAGTATCGTTTCGATAACGTCGTCAAAGTGATGACCGAGTGCAATTTTATTGCAGCCCAAAAGCTGTGCGTTTTTATAAAGATAGCCCCGTCTCATTCTTGCGCAAAGATAACACGGATTGTCTTCAACATCGACAACATAATTGAAAATGTTCGCATCGAAAATATTTATCGGTACGCCCAAAAGCTCTGCGTTGTCGATGATCTGCTTTCGGTTTTCCGGTGTGTAGCCCGGATCCATGACAAGATATTTGACATCAAACGGAAAGTCGCTGTGTCGCTGTAATATCTGCATACACTTGGCAAGAAGCATTGAATCCTTACCGCCCGAAATACAGACTGCGATCGAATCTCCGGGCTTTATCATTTCATATTCGTTTATGCCGGCGATAAACCTTTTCCATATATCCTTACGATAGGTTTTATTTATGCTTCTTTCGATTTCGATAATTCTATCCATTTGATGACCTCATAAATAATAAAATATTGCTATGATTGATACACTCGCCGCTGCGCTGAACGCTGTCACGTTGAACTTTTTCTCCTTGATGCTGTAAAGTATGCACAATACTGCTGCCGCAATTACGGGTATCACCACGCAGAAAATGGGATTTTCGGTTTGAACATAGCTAAACGGAAGCCATGCGAAGCTTTCAACAAAGAAGAAAATATAATTTTCAAACAGCATGAGAAAATGTCTGACTATTTTCATAAGCAGTGCGAGACTTGGCAGCATAGTTATCACTCCCGACAGGAGCAAGCAAGGCGTCAAAGCCGGAATGACCAACAGATTCACTATCGGCGAAACAAGTGAGATTCCGCCGAATATTCCGACCGCTATCGGATATGTGAAGGCGGAAGCCGAAACCGACAGCAATAGCGACTCGGTAAGATATTTGATAGGCTTAATATCGAGAGCTGATTTTATTTTTGTATGCTTCACTGTGACCTTCAGCTTTGAAAACTCACCCGAAGCGAGAATTATTCCGAGAGTCGAGAATACCGACAGCAAAAACGACACATCGCAGACGACAAACGGATTCACCATACACATCAAGAATATCGCCAAACCGAGTGAGTTTAGCGCATCACTTCGTCGCTTGAACAGACCTGCGCTCAGATAAACACAGGTCATTATCATTGATCTTATAACGCTGACACTGAACGACGAAAAACAGACAACGCAAAACGAAAACAGGATTGATATAAAGCTCGCTCTGCCTTCGGTGACATGTGCCCGTTTAAGCAAACGGTACAGACCGTATACCCAAACCGACATATGAAGTCCCGAAACCGCCATGATATGCGTCATTCCGACTCGCTGAAAGCTTTCTTTTTCATCAGCCTCTATAAGTATCTTATCGCCGAACAAAATGCCGATTGAAAAGCCTGCATACTTTTCGCCGAGAAAGTGTTTGATAATTTTCATCGACTGCGCTTTTAAGATAGGAAATATGCTCATAATCGGCTTTTTGTCGGGTGTGTGTATTAAGACATCATATTTTGTGTATACTCCGAGATATGTTCCACGTGAGCGAAAATGAAGATACGTTCCCTTGTCGTTTGAGCCGATGATGAACGGATAAGACGTGAAGCTTATCTCGTCATAAGGCTCGGCTGAGATATCATACGGAACATACAGTCTCATTCTAATAGACGTTTTCTCGCCGTTCACCGTATTTGTTCTGATAAGATAGCCGTAATTTCCGCCACTGCTGATAACCGGAGTGTCGAGCACTGTCGCTTCAATGTCACATCTCGTGTCGGCGTACCTCACGGTAGGAGTGTAAACATAGCTGTTGACTGCGGTGAAAACAGCCGACGATATAAACAAAGACACAAAAAGACAGCAAAGTTCTTTCTTGGCACGAAGCTTCTTCACCGAAAGAAATATCGCCGACAAAGCCAATGCCGCCAAGGTCAGATATGCACTTTTATTGCCGAACACGAAATTGCAAGCAACCAGTCCGAGCATAAATGAAAAGCCGATGACCGCAAATGTCCTTTTCATATCTTACGTCCTCACATTAAAAATAGCAGGCTGCTGCATCTGAATGCGGCAGCCTGTGCTTCTTTTCAGCTTATTTAAGTGTAACGGCTTTCTTAGCTTTCTCAACTATGTGAGCCGCATCAAGTCCGTAAAGGTGGAGAAGCTCGACCGCAGGGCCTGATCTTCCGTATGTATCCTCAACGCCTACTCTGAGAACCGGCACGGGAGCCTTTTCACTGAGTACTTCGCAAACTGCGCCGCCGAGACCGCCGATAACATTATGCTCCTCTGCGGTAACAATTGCGCCTGTTTCCTTAGCCGCTTTGACGAGAATATCCTCGTCGATGGGCTTGATTGTGTGGATGTTTATAACTCTTGCATCAATTCCGTCTTTAGCAAGCTCATCGGCTGCCATAAGAGCTTCATTGACCATAAGACCTGTTGCAACGATAGTTACGTCTTTTCCGTCTCTTAAAAGTACACCCTTACCGAGTTCAAACTTATAAGTTGCTTCGTCGTTAACTCTCGGCACTGCGAGACGTCCGAAACGCATATACATCGGGCCTTCATATTCAGCCGCAGCCAATACTGCGTTGTAAGCCTCAACATCATCAGCGGGATTGACGATGACCATACCGGGAATAGTTCTCATAAGAGCTATATCCTCACAGCACTGGTGGCTTGCGCCGTCCTCACCGACCGATATACCTGCGTGTGTTGCGCCGATCTTAACATTAAGATGCGGATAACCGATTGTATTTCTTACCTGCTCAAATGCTCTGCCTGCGGCGAACATTGCGAACGAAGAAGC
Organism: uncultured Faecalibacterium sp.; assembly: GCA_964480405.1. Classification (GTDB taxonomy): domain Bacteria; phylum Bacillota; class Clostridia; order Oscillospirales; family Acutalibacteraceae; genus UBA6857. Next base: position 58,076 of record CAYZOU010000003.1, read on the forward strand.
GAATACGGTGTAACCTGTTGTTGAAAGACCTGCCGCAACGCCCATCATGTTAGCTTCAGCTATACCGCAATCAATGAACTTATCGGGATGAGCCTTCTTGAACATACCCGTCTTTGTTGCAGCTGCAAGGTCTGCGTCCATAACGATGACCTTATCGTTGGTATTTCCAAGCTCGACAAGAGCCTTGCCGTAGGCATCTCTTGTTGCACATTTAATTACATCAGCCATAATTACGCCTCCAATTCTGCGAGAGCCGCATTAAGCTCAGCCATCGCCTGTTCATACTGCTCTGCGTTCGGTGCACTGCCGTGCCATGAGCACTGATTTTCCATATAAGATACGCCCTTGCCCTTAACGGTCTTAGCGATAATTGCCGTCGGCTTGCCCTTTGTTGTCTTTGCAAGCTTGAATGCGGCATCTATCTGATCGAAGCAATGACCGCAGATCTCGATAACGTTCCAGCCGAAAGCCTCAAACTTATCCTTGATAGGATAGGGTGAGTTAACTTCTTCAACTGTTCCGTCGATCTGAAGGTTGTTGTTGTCAACGATAGCGACAAGATTATCAAGCTTCTTGTTTCCTGCGAACATTGCAGCTTCCCAAACCTGACCCTCTTGAATTTCGCCGTCGCCTAAGGGTGCATATACTCTGAAGTCCTTGCCCGAAAGTTTTGCTCCAAGAGCCATGCCGACAGCCGCCGAGATGCCTTGACCGAGTGAGCCTGTGCTCATGTCAACACCGTCAAGATACTTCATGCTCGGGTGTCCCTGAAGTCTTGAATCGCTCTTTCTGAGTGTCTTCAACTCCTCAACAGGGAAATATCCCTTGTGAGCCATTGCCGCATACAGAGCAGGCGCAGTGTGGCCCTTTGAAAGGACTATTCTGTCTCTGTCTTCCCACTTGGGATTCTTAGGATCGACTCTCATCTCTTCAAAATAGAGATAGGTCATGATGTCCGCTATTGAAAGCGAGCCGCCCGGATGACCGCTTTTTGCGTTAAAAACGCCTTCGACAGCACCCATGCGTACCTTGCAAGCAAGGATTTTGAGTTCTTTTTTTCTGTTTGCATCCATCGAATGCTTCCTCCTTAAAATATCTGATTTAATTACAGACTTTCTATATGCTTTAACAAATCCGCAACCGCACCCTTGTTGCAATGGCAAGCCTGATAAACGGCTATTTTCTTTAAGCCGTCGGGTGCTTGACCGCAACAGGCAGGTAAGCCAACGGATTTGAGCATTTCATAATCGTTAAAGTAGTCGCCTATCGCCGCAGTATGAGCCTTGTCTATACCGAGCATTTGCGCTACCTTGAGCACAGCCGTGCCCTTATTTGTGTTTTCTCCGAGCATCTCATGAGAGATCACCGACGAGGACATAAAGCTGAGCTTATCTGTTTTAAGCGTTCCTATATAATCAATGATCTTCTTCATCGTTTTCGGCATCGCCATGAAAATTACCTTTCCCCACTCACCGTGCGGTACTTCATCAAGGCACTTGCAATCGGTGTTTTCAAGTGGGTCACTGCTTCTCATCAGCGGCGCTATTATCTTCGGATTTATCGTATAGATATGATCGAGAGTGATTATCTGCACCTCGCACATCGGAAATTTTTCAATTACAAGCCGTGTCACTTCTTCTCCCTGTTTGTTCACGGGATTGAAAAACAACAGCTTTTCGTTTTCGTAATCATAGATCCCTGCGCCGTTGATTATGACCGCAGGGGCTTTTTTGCCCTTGGGAAGCTTATCAAAATGCGGTCGCATAGACTCGATTCCCCTGCCCGATGCAAGCGTAAAATTACCTCCGAGTTCATTTATGAATCGGTCAATGGCACGGTAATTCGATTTCGGCATGAATCTGAATTTGTTGTTCAGCGTTCCGTCGATATCCGATGCAACGAGCCAGCTTGAAAGTTTTTTATCCATATATGTATCATTCCGTTTTGAGAGTTTTTATAAAATCGGTAAAGTATTCGGGAAGCTCGCTTTCTATCTCGATATACTCGCCGCTCCTCGGATGTATGAAGCCGATGAGCCCTGCGTGAAGGCATTGACCGTTCAGCTTCGTTATGACGTTTTTCGGCCCGTACACCGAGTCACCTGCTATGGGGTGTCCGATATATGACATATGCACTCTTATCTGATGCGTTCTTCCGGTTTCAAGTCTCACTCTCAAATGAGTAAAGCCACGGTAACGCTGTTTGACAAAGTAATGCGTGACGGCGTTTCTTGAGTTTTTCTCGGTGACCGCCATTTTTTTCCTGTCGATCGGATGCCTGCCAATCGGCGCATCAACTGTCCCCTCATCCTGTTTAAAGCCGCCGTAAGTGACACACTGATACTCTCTTGTGAAAGAGTGTTCCTTTATCTGTTCGGCTAAATGAATATGAGCAAAATCATTTTTTGCGACTATCAAAAGTCCGCTTGTGTCCTTGTCGATTCTGTGAACTATCCCCGGGCGGATAACTCCGTTTATCCCCGAAAGGCTGTCGCCACAATGAAACATCAAAGCGTTGACGAGAGTTGAATCATAATTTCCCGCCGCCGGATGAACTACCATTCCCTTTGGTTTATTCACAACGAGAAGATCACTGTCCTCGTACCTGATATCAAGAGGAATGTTTTGAGGCTTTATCTCAAGCGCAACGGGGTCGGGCTTTGTTATCTCGAGCTTATCGCCGAGGCGCAGCTTATAATTCTTGCCCACTGCCGCCGAGTTGACGAAAACCGAACCGCCATCAATTATTTTTTGTACGCCCGAACGGGTCATACCGTCAAGATTTTCGCTCAAAAATTTGTCTAAGCGTTCGCCGACCGAGCTTTCGTCGGCTGTCAAATTTATTATCTCAGGCATCGCTGTTCCTCTTTTGGCGGCTCTCTTTGACGATCTCGTAGATCTCATAGAATATCAGCAAAAACGCTCCGACCGTTACAAGACAGTCCGCAAAATTGAAAATGTAAAAGTCAACGAAAAGAACGTTTATATAGTCAATGACATATCCGAGAGCGAGTCTGTCAATAAGATTTCCGATTCCGCCGGCGAGTATCATCGTCACGCAGACATAGATAAAACCGAACTTTATCTTTTTGAAAACGATCGCACCTAAACCGACAGCAATAATAATGACCGTCACGACCGCAAGCACCTTGCTCATATTATCAAAAGTGCCCATCATACCGCCGTAATTTCGGCAATAGCGAATTTCGGCAAAGTGCGGAATCTGCCAGCAGCCCTCGCCCACTTCAAGATTTGAAGTGACTGAATATTTTATAAGCTGATCAACACCGACAAGAGCGGCTATTATCAAAAGAGTAACGATACGGATCATGCCTTACCTCTTATTTCTTCTTGAATTTGCTGAAAAATGAGCCTTGAGTTTCTTCTTCCTCATCAAATATATCATAGTCTTTTCCGAAGCGAAGCTGTTTAGCGTCGATATCCGAAAGATCAACTCTGCCGCTCGGCACGTCGTCATCGTCATCATCTAAGCCGTCATTAAGATCAAGCTTTGTGAATACGTTTCTTGAATTCTGCTTAGGCTGTTTTGCCTCGGTCTTGGGATTTTCGATGACATCGGTTTCGCCCTCATCATCTTTAAGCTCTTCTAAGCTTCTGAGCTTTGCATCTTTCTCCTCGGCGAGCTCTTTCATAAGCAGCTCATAGTAGTCCGTCTGAGAGTCATCTTCCGAGACCGATTGAGCTTCTTCCTTTGCAGGCTCGGTCTCGCCCTCAATTTCGATATCCTCATCGTCTATCTCAACGTCTTCTTCGCTCTCATCGGCTGTTTCCTCGGATATTTCGGTTTCCTCCTCGGCTTCTTCGGGAGTGACTGTTTCAGTCGCTTCGTCTGCCTGTTCGGATTCTTCGCTTATTTGGATATCCTCCTCCGTTATGCCGTCAGCTGTTTCGACTTCGGCAACCTCGACCGTTACGTCAGAGATATCGGATTCCGTATTGTCCTCATCAACTGTGAGCTCGGGACGGTAGACCGTTTCGGCATCAATGCTGAATGCGGTCGGATAATATTCAGCCGAGTAATCGCTGTCATTTACGGTTATCTCATCAAGCAGCTGAATTTCCTTTTGAAGCACTTCAACAACGCCCACCTTAAACTGAGCGGTCATCGCTTTAAGCTCGTCTAACTTTTTCTTTGAATTTTCAATTCTTGCCTGTGTATTTGTTACTATCTCGTCAGCCTGTGTGTTCGCCTTGGCGATTATTTCGGCTTTCTTTTCCTCACAATCGTTTATCACACGAGTTGCCTCGGACTTTGCCTTTTCAACGATTTTTTCCGCTTTGGCGTCGGCAGCCGACATTCTCTCATCATACTCGGTTTTAGCTTTTGAGAAAAGCTCGTCGGCTTCGGCGGTTTTAGCCGCAACGTAGTCGTCGGCCTCTTTATGAAGCTTCGCCGCATACAAATCGGCTTCATTCTTCTTCTCGATGACGTAGCTATCGGTTTCGCCCTTTATTCCCGAAATCGTCTCATCGGCCTTTGCCTGAGCCTCGTCAACGAGCGCTTTAGCCTGATTATTGGCTTCGGCGACCACGGATTCAGCCATTCTCTGAGCCGTGATAAGTGTCGCTCTGATGCTGTCCTCATCTTTGCGGTATTCCTCTATCCTGTCGGCGAGGACATTCATCTTTCTGTATAATTCGTCGTTATCCTTCTTTGCTTTTTCGTACGCCGAGGTGAGCGCATCAATGGTTGTCTTCACCTCGGAAAAGAACTCGTCAACCTCGGAGGCCTTATAAGTGTTGCCTCTTTGAAGCTTGAACGAATAATTCTTAATTTCATTTATGGACATCATATCTCAGTTTCCCCCGTTAAATTCACACTAAATTGCTTGTGTCTATCTGGCTTAAAAGATCGCCGGTCAGCTCAACATCCTTGGGTACGACAACATATGTATAGTCGGCGACGATCTCCATTTTCGCTTCGCAGGTATATCTTACACCGTCGATAAAGTCAATGATTCTTCTGACTATCTCTCTGGGTACACTGCGAAGATCTATAAGAGTTATGGTGTTGCCCTCCATGATATTGTCGGCAACCTTTACGGCATCCTCAAGGCGCTCAAGTCTCAAAATAGAGAGCTTGAACTTGGGCTTGCCGCTCATTTTATAGATATTGCCGGCGCTTTCCGAAGCTGAGCCGAATGTATCTGACGCACCGAAGCTGCTTGACGAAACATCGTTTGTGCCAAACGAATAAGATGATGTTGAGCCTTTGCTTGATGAGCTGTAATCATCAAAATCAAACGCCGAATAGCTGCTCTTACGGCTTGAGTAACCGCTGTCGTCGTTGTAGCTGTCGGAATAGCTTTCACTGCTTCTTCCTGCGCTTTCTCTTTCTTCGTTTTCTTCATACTCATCGGGGCTGCTCATAGCACCCTTGGCAAAAGCCTTGATTCTTGAAAACATATTGTTATCCTCTTTCATTTCTTAACCCTCCGAAAAATCAATATAATCTCGGTCCGAATATAGCTGATCCGACACGGACAAGATCGGCACCGTTTAAAATTGCACTTTCATAATCCGATGACATTCCCATTGAGAGAATATCCATACTGATATTATCTATTTTTTTGTCACGAATGTCAACAAACATTCGATACATTTTTGAAAAATATCCGTTAAGCTCGCTTTCGCTGTCACAAATCGGAGGAACAGTCATAAGTCCGCAGACCTTGATTCCGTCAAGCTCGCTGATTTGATAAAGCGTTTCTTCCAAAAGCTCTTTATCAAGACCCGTCTTGCTTTCTTCTCCGCCGATATTGACTTCGACAAGACACTTTGTCTCTATCCCCTGTTTAACAGACTGCTTGCTTATCTCGTTCGCCAGTTTAATACTGTCGACGGATTGGATCATATCGACCTTTCCGACGATCGCCTTAACCTTGTTTGTCTGTAAGTGGCCTATAAGGTGAGCTTTGCAACGGTCAAGCTTCAGATATTCCTCTTTTGACAAAAATTCCTGCACCTTGTTTTCACCTATAAGGTCAATACCGTGTTCAATAGCGTGATTTATAAATATCGGCTGAACCGTCTTTGTCACAGCCATCAAGGTTATGTCCTCGGGCTTTCTTCCCGATTTCACAGCCGCTTCCGCTATTCTCTCTCTGATAACATCGAGGTTATATTCGAGAATTTCGAATTTCGGCTCAATATACGATTTTTCCGTCATAAAGCTCCCTGCCTTTCGTTATTATCATATCGTAAAGGGAAATGCTTCCCTTGTCTTCCGTGTCGTTTTCGGCAATAACGCAGTCCTCATCGGAATACAGCGCATTGACCGTTCTGAATCTGACGACCTGGCCGTAAAGAATATATACGCCCATAACTTTCTCCGTCGTTTCCTTTCCGTCGGAATCGGTGACGGTGCGTGTCACTTCTCTTACGGCGCTCTTGGGTACGCTCAGTCCTTCGTATTCATCGAGCTTGACGATTATCTTTTCTTTTCTGAGATTCGCTATATCGGAATTCATAAGGCTTGATTTAAGAACAACGCCGACTCTTTCGTCGCCTTGAGTTTCAAGCGAAACCACTGTCATCTTAATATCGGTGACGTTTGTATCTTCAAAACTGACCTTTACCTGAGAGCCTATTTTCAATCTTTCTATAGCGGAATACGGAAGATTACACACAGCGTACCAGTTATATTCGCCTACGGTTTTTCCGATAACGCTGTCCTTGACCTTCGCAGGGTCGCTGTTTATCGCCTTGTCAATTTCCTCAACGCTCATGCCCTCAACCGAGGAATAATCGACCGTTCCCTCATAGCCGTCAACGTTACCGATAAAGCAACCGGGATATTCGGCTTTGATTTTCTTATAGTTGAGACCGGAGCCCGAAAGCGACTTTATCTTATCGCTGATGCTGTTTATCTGTTCGTCGAAATTGACCTTTTCACCCGTGGCGATTTGTCTTGAGGAAATGTTGTATTTCAGCGTGTCGAGTTTTTCTTCCATTTGAGAAAAGTCGTTATTTTCAATATCTGATAAGATCTCGTTAAACTCATCTTTTATTGTAAGATCAAGCCGGTCGATATCAAGGAAGTTCAAAAGCGACTGATCCTTCAGTTGTTCGTAGCGAGCGAGCTTTTCTTCAAGCTCGATTTTTTCCTTGTACGCTTTAGCTTCGGACTGAGAGGAAAAATACAACGCAATAGTGTCTCCCGAGGCAACTCTCGCACCGTCCTCGATATAAGGAACATACACACCGCCGCCGCTGTTTTTGATGAGAGCGCTGTTATTCTTCCCTGTGCCTCTGACTTCATCTCTTATAACAAAGCAATCCGCCACCTCCGTCTTATAAGCCGTAGCGGCTGTTGCGTAGGTCGTTGCGACCTTATCGCTTTGTCTTATATATAAATTCATCGCAATATATGACACTGCGGCAATTATCAAAAGCGCATATATTATCTTCTTTGACTTCTTCATTTTGTTCTCCCCGAGTCGATTATTTCTGTTGCCGCATTGAAAAGCTCGTCTTTATCAAGCTCATCAATACTTAAAAATTTAATCTTTTCATTTTTTCTGAACCACGTCAGCTGTCTTTTAGCGTAACGTCTTGTTTGCATTTTAAGATGCTCAACACATTCTTCAAGGCTCTTTTCTCCTTGAAGATACGGCAATATCTCTTTATATCCGATCGCCTGATTCGCTGTTTTCACACCGTATACCGAGTAAAACTCTTTCGCTTCTTCCAAGAGGCCGAGTTCAAGCATTTTGTCAACACGGCGGTTTATTCTGTCGTAAAGATACTGTCTGTCATTCGACGTCAAGCCTATGATAACGCACTCATACGGCGTACCGGAAAGTCTTGAAAGGTCGACCTGTTCGCTTATCCTTCTTCCTGTTGCGTAATATATTTCAAGCGCTCTTATCACCTTTTTTATGTTGTTTGAATGTATCTTTTCGGCGCTTTTCGGATCTATCTCCGAAAGCTCCGAGTAAAGCTTTTCAGCGCCCTCCGCTTCGGCTCTTTCATAGAGTCTTTGTCTGAGCGATTCGTCGACCTCGGCATCGAAAAACTCAATATTTTCAAGCAAAGAATCAATATAAAGTCCCGTTCCGCCGACTAATATCGGAACTTTTCCTCTTGAAGTAATATCTTCTATCGCATTTTGAGCGTCGGTCTTATATCTCGCCACGCTGTAGCTTTCGGTCGGCTCGACAAAATCTATAAGATGATGCGGTATACCTCGCATTTCTTCCTTTGTCGGCTTTGCGGTGGCGATGTTCATTTTCTTATATATCTGCATTGAGTCGGCGGAAACGACTTCGCCGCCGTAATGCTCGGCAAGTCTCACTCCAAGCTCGGTTTTTCCCGATGCAGTAGGGCCTGCGACTGCGATAACAAATGTCTTTTCCACTTTCTCACCTGCCTTGTTTTTCTGTGTGTACGGTTACTGGATACGTCCGAATTGCTTTTCGATATCCGAGCGTGTCAGCTCGATAAGCACAGGTCTGCCGTGTGGGCAATATCTGATGCTTTCATCTTCAAGCAAGGTTTGAGCGAATTTTTCAAGCTCATATGCGCTTGTGGTATCCCCTGCTTTGATAGCCGCCCGACACGCCGCCGAATGATAAAGCCAATCTATGCGTTCTGTCTCTATATCGCTCTTGTTTTCGACGAGATATCCGGCAATCTCGGATATTTGAGACTTGATATCCTCGCTGTTTATCACGTTCGGACATTCTCTGACGACCACTGTTCCGATGCCGAAATCTTCGACCGTGTAGCCCGCTTTTTTAAGCAGCGGCAAGTTTTCGAGTATCGCCGAATATTCTTCCTTGCTGAGACTGACCGTTACGGGTGTAAAGAGATACTGTGACGGCAAGGCATTGCTTTTAAGCTTGTTGAATATCATTCTTTCGTGAGCTGCGTGTTTGTCGATTATAACTAACTTTTCGCCGACCTGAACTAATATGTACGTTTTAAACGCTTCTCCGATGAGCTTTGCTGTCGGCTTAACGGCTTCTTCGTCAACGAAGTCGATTTTTCCGCTGTCCGATACTTCGGCTTCTGGCTTCTTTTCTTGCTCAGTCGGCTTATTTGTCTCTTTTACAGGCTCATTGTCAGAGAGCTTTTCTATCTGCTCATGAAGCTTTTTCTCTGCCTGCTTTTTGTAAAACTCCGTCAAAAGCGATTGGTTATCCTCTTTTTTCGGTACAAACCTGTCACTGCCGCTGTCCGAAAAAGTATTGGCTGTCGCTTTAAACTCACTGCCTGTGAGATTCTGCCAAAAGTCCGACTTCGGCTTTTCGCTCATTTTCATCTGTGAATATTTAGGCAACGGCTTTTCCGCATACTTCGGTGCGGCTCTTTGGGTTATATCGGCTTTAACTCTTGTGTCAAGCGAATTCAGAGCGTTAACACAAGCATAGTATACCGCATTGAATATAAGCTTTTCATTTGAGAATCTGACCTCTGTCTTTGTCGGGTGTACGTTCACATCGACGAATGACGGATCTATTTCGATATTAAGCACACAGCCGGGGAATTTTCCGACCATGACGGAATTTTTATAGCTTTGCTCAAGCGCCGCCATAACAGTTGTTGACTTGATGAATCTGTTATTGAGAAACGAGAATTGCATTCCCCTTGTCGCTTTGCATGAGACCGGCTTTGTGATGCAACCGCTGACCTTGACAAAATCAAGCTCATAGCTGACAGGTATCATCGACAAAGACGCTTCTTTTCCCAAAACGCTGTATACAGTCGAAATGAGGTCGTTTTTGCCGTTAGTCAGCATGACTTGCTTTCCGTCTCTGATAAATCTAAAGCTTATCTCGGGATGAGACAAAGCTATTCTGTCAACAACAGCCGACACCGCATTAGCTTCTGAAACGTCCTTTTTCAGAAACTTCATTCTCGCAGGTGTGTTATAGAAAATGTCGCTGACAACTATTGTCGTGCCGTTAGGACAGCCGGCTTCTTCATATGCCGTTTCCCCTCCGCCCTCGATGCAATAGTGAGTGCCTGTGTTCTCGCTCTCGGTCTTTGTTAAAACATCGACCTTGCTGACAGCCGAAATCGAAGCTAAAGCCTCACCTCTGAAGCCGAGAGTGAAGATACTGTCTAAATCCTCGGCGGAAGAAATTTTGCTTGTCGCATGGCTTATGAAAGCTGTCGGAACATCGTTTCTTGAAATTCCGCAGCCGTTGTCTGTTACTCTGAGAAACTTTATGCCGCCGTTCATTATCTCGGCTGTTATGCTCGTAGCACCCGAATCTATCGAGTTTTCAAGCAGCTCCTTCATAACGCTTGCAGGGCGTTCAACGACCTCGCCTGCGGCTATAAGATCCGATATGCTTTTCGGTAAAACTTTAATTTCAGGCAAGTCCGTCGCCACCTTTCCGTTTGAGTAAATTGATTATATATCAAGAATTCTTGACTTTGTTTATAAGCTTGTAAAGTATGTTCATCGCTTCAATGGGCGTGAGTGTATCGGCATCAATATTTTTAAGCTCGTCATATATTTCGTCGGCTGTATTGCTTACCATTGAAATTTGCATATCTCTTTCAGAGCTTTCCTCGGGCGTTGCATATGAGCTTATATGTGTCGGCAATAAGGGTGCTCCGCTTTCAAGCTCTGTCAATATTACCCTCGCTCTGTTGACTATGGAATTGGGAACACCTGCAAGCTTCGCTACTTCGATACCGTAGCTGCCGTCGGCACTGCCCCTTATTATTCTTCTTAAAAAGGTTATATTGTCTCCACGCTTTTTAACGGAGATGTTATAGTTTTTAACGCCGCTTACAGTGTCCTCAAGCTCGGTCAATTCATGATAATGTGTTGCAAAGAGAGTCTTTGCGCCTAACTTTTTCTTATCGGCGACAAACTCAACGACAGCTCTTGCTATGCTCATTCCGTCAAATGTCGATGTACCTCTGCCGATCTCGTCAAGGATAATGAGGCTGTTTGATGTTGCGTTTTTCATTATACTTGCAACCTCGCTCATTTCGACCATGAATGTCGATGAGCCGGAAGCCAAATCGTCGGAAGCTCCTACACGGGTGAATATCGCATCGACAACACCGAGTCTTGCACTTTTCGCCGGAACGAACGAGCCTATCTGCGCCATAAGACAGATCAAAGCGACCTGTCGCATATATGTTGATTTACCCGCCATATTAGGGCCTGTAATTATAGCGCATCTGTTATCCGAGCAGTCAAGCACGGTGTCGTTCGGAACAAAGGGCGTACTCTGTAACATCTTTTCGACAACGGGGTGTCTGCCCTCTGTTATGCTTATCACGCTGTCTGTCGTTATCTCCGGACAGGCATAGTCATTTTCAAAAGCAACCGTTGCAAGTGAGCATAATACGTCAAGGTAAGCTATGGCTCTTGCGGTGGTTTGAATACGTCTGAATTCTTCGGAAATTTTGTCTCTGACCTGACAGAATATCTCATATTCAAGCTTGACCATTCTGTCCCTCGCCGAAAGAATCTTTGACTCAAAATCTTTCAGCTCTTGAGTGATGAATCTCTCACAATTTGTCAAGGTCTGCTTTCTGATATAGTCATCGGGGACCATATTTTTAAAGGAATTTGAAACCTCGATATAATAGCCGAAAACCTTGTTAAAGCCGATCTTCAGCTTTTTGATGCCTGTTCTTTCCTGTTCGGCGAGCTGCATCTTAGCTATGTATTCCGCTCCGTTTTTATCTATATCGTGAAGCTCATCAAGTTCCGAGTTGAAACCGTCTCTTATCATGCCGCCTTCACGTACCGAAAAAGGAGCATCGTCAACTATCGCATTGGCTATAAGCTCACGGATATCTTCAAGCGTGTCGATATCGGAGTGTATGCCTTTAAGCGCCGCAGTCGAAAAGCTTTCGGTGACTTTCTTGATTTCGGGCAAACATTCGGCGGTCGCCTTGAGAGCATTAAGCTCCTTTGCGTTAGCTGTTTTATAAAGTATCCTCGTCATCAGTCTTTCAAGGTCGTATACGCCCGAAAGAGCCTGTTTTATCTCGTCACAGTCGATCATTTTATCCGTCAATTCACCGACTGCATTCTGTCTTGTGATTATTTTAACGTGATTTACAAGAGGCTTATCAAGCCATTCTCTTAAAAGTCTCTTTCCCATGGGCGTCTTTGTTTTATCAAGCACCCATAAAAGCGAGCCCTTTTTCTCTCTTGACCGCATGGTTTCGGTTATTTCGAGATTTCGCCTTGACCAATGATCCAAACGCATAAACTGATCGTCTGAGTAATAGTCGATTTCGGTGATATTCTCAAGATCGGTTTTCTGCATCTCTTTAAGATATTCAAGGCTTGAGCCGAGAGCGCAAATTGCGGCTGTATTATTCAAAAGCGACATCTCGCCGAGCTTTTCAACAGAAAACTTTTCGGCGGCGATACGCTTGCAATATTCAAAATCAAACGCATCTTCCGGCAACACGTCGCAGGTGCTGTCGGTAAGACTTGAGATGAAGTTTGTCAGCTTTGAGCTGAGAGTCACTTCTTTATTTATAATTATTTCGCTCGGTGCGAATCTGCTGACCTCGTTTATGATATCCGAATCATGCTTTTTCTTTTCAAGTGAGGTCAAATTGAGCTTGCCCGTTGAGACATCAACAAAGCACATACCTACGCTGTCGCCGATAACGACGATAGCCGCAAGATAGTTGTTTCTGCCCTCATCGAGCATTGTGTTTTCAATGACTGTACCCGGTGTGATGATTCTGACAACATCACGCTTGACTATACCCTTAGCTGTGGCAGGGTCTTCTGTCTGTTCGCAGATAGCGACCTTGTAGCCCTTTGACACAAGTCTCGCAATATATGAATCGACACTGTGAAACGGTACTCCGCACATCGGCGCTCTTTCGCCCTGACCGCAGGCTCTGCCTGTCAAGACAAGCTCCAACACCTTTGACGCCGTGACCGCATCATCGTAAAACATCTCATAAAAGTCTCCGAGACGGTACATCAGAATGGTGTCCTGATAGTCCTTTTTGATTTCCAAATACTGTTTCATCATCGGGGTGATATCAGCCATTTTTCTACTTCCTTACAAATTTTTTCGTTTTTCTTTTCGTACGCTTGAGTTTTTTGAGACTCAAGGCTTTTTCTCGCCTCCTGCTTTTTATCGGCAGGAGGCGATTATTTTATCAGTGACAGCCTGAGCAGCTTGAACATTCTCCGCCGCAGTCATGATGCTCTTTGGGAATCTCGCAGGTATACGGATCTTCACCGTTTACGCAAAGTCCGAGAAGCTGCATGACGTCATTCATGAGAGCGTCAATGTCGGCTCTTGCTTCTTCATAAGCTTTCATCTTTTCGTTGCTCATAAACTGAGCGTAAAGCTTTTCGAAGTTTTCGTTGTAAGCCTTGAGCTTGTCCTCATCGGCGTCTTCCTTGCCGGCTTCCTGCTGGAAGTTCATCTGGATGAGCTGAATCTCGCCTATGAGATCCATAAGCTCCTTGTCGTTCTCGTTGGCTTCTCTTACCTGTGTGAATTTGAGATATCTCTCGTCCTGCTGAATAGCTGCGCCGAGATCTCTCGTCATCTTCATGATGTCCATAATTATTTTCCTTTCTATACTTAAGCCTATAGCTTATTTAACTGTTTATTTTACAAGCTCGCCGTTGACTATCCATGTTTTACATTCGGTCACTTTGACAAGCTTGAAGCTGCCTATAACGCTTTCATCGGCGGGAAATTCGACTATGACGTTTCCGTCTGTCCTTCCGGAAATATAACCCTCTTTTTTCGCCTTTTCTTCGCAAAGCACTCGGTAGGTCTTGCCGAGCATTGAAGCTGTTCTTTCGCCTGCGATCTTTTCTTGAAGATCCGTCAGCTGTTTAAACCATCTGCCCTTTTCCTCTCTGGAAACGGGATCTTCCATATCATATGCTTTCGTGCCTTTTCTCGCTGAGAATATAAAGGTATAAAGAGATGTATATTTGACTTCTTCAACAAGACTGAGTGTATCGCAAAATTCCTCGTAAGTCTCGCCGGGAAAGCCGACTATAATATCACTCGTCAAAGAAATATCGGGCATCACACCGTAGGCGTACTTAATAAGAGACAAATATTTCTCTCTGTCATATTTGCGGTTCATCGCACTGAGCACCCTGCTGTTACCGCTTTGAACGGGCAAATGCAAATGCTTTGCGACCTTTTCACATTCAGCCATGGTGTCAAGAAGCTCTTTAGTGCAATCCTTGGGATTTGAGGTCATAAATCTGATTATGAAGTCGCCGTCTATGGCGTTTATCGCTCTCAAAAGTGACGGGAAACCGTATTCGCTCCCCTTTTCTCTGTTGTATGAATTGACATTCTGACCTAAGAGCGTTATCTCCTTATAGCCCTGCTTAACAAGACATTCCGCCTCTTTGACAACAGTGTCAAACTCACGGCTTCTCTCACGGCCTCTGACATATGGCACTATGCAATAGCTGCAAAAATTATTACAGCCATACATGATCGGAAGCCACGCTTTGAAATTGCCGTCTCTGTGTATCGGCAAGCCCTCGGCTATGTTTCCGTCGGAATCGGTTATATCGAATACTCTTTTGCCCGTGCAAACCGTTCTATACATAAGCTCGGGAAGCTTATATATGACATGAGTTCCGAAAAGTAAATTGACATACGGGAAGCTTTTATATATTCTGTCCGCTATATGCTGTTGCTGCATCATGCAGCCGCAAAGAGCAATTATCATATTCGGGTTTTTCTTTTTAAGCGGCTTCAATGCGCCCAAGTTTCCGAACACTCTGTCCTCGGCGTGTTCTCTTATGGCGCAGGTATTATATAAAACGAGATCCGCTCCCTCGACATCTTCGGTCAGCTCATAACCCATATTTTCAAGCATACCCTTGATTCTTTCACCGTCTGCCACGTTTCCCTGACAGCCGTAGGTATGGACAAAGGCTTTCGGATTTCCCGACGGGAATCTTGATGAAAGCACTGTTCTGACCAATTCGGAATATTCGTTTTGACGTCGAAGCTCGTCATCGCTAACGAGAAATCCGTTGTTCTTTTCCTTATCGCTCAACGCTGTTTTCCTCCAAGTGAACATAATAACTCATAATAATTTATAATTATTGTTGATTATATCACTTTTAAATTTTAACTTCAATAGAAGCCACAATATTTAGTAATAATTTAAAGAAAATTTATAAAAAGAGTGCCGCTTTTTGTAGCAACACTCTTTATTACTTTACTTTATTTATATTTGTAAACTTTCACATAATCAATGACGAAATCAGCCACATAGTCTGTGCCGTGTTCGTCGATCGCAGGGCCTGCCCAGCTCTTGTCGCTGACACCGCCCGAGCCGCCGACCTCAGATGAAATTATCATAAATTCCGGAACTTTTGCCGTTCCGCCGAGACTTGTTCTGTAAGACTCAACGCCGTTTATATAGAATATGTATTCATCCTCGTTCCACTCAACTCCGTATGTATTATACTGTGTATACGGGTCTCTGTCGGTGACGAGAAACTGTCTGCCTATACAGCTTCTCATTGTCGGAAATTCGTAGCCGTCATAGTGCACGTTGTGGGAAACTCGGTTTTGTCTGAAGGACTTGTTATAGAAAGCGCTTTCGTAGATATCGACCTCTGCTCCGTCTTCACCCGAGCCGTCAACGTTGCAAACACCGTCACTGTAAAGCCAAAAAGCTGACCAGATACCCGTTGCCTGCGGACAGATACATCTTATCTCGAAGTATCCGTATGTCTGTTCAAAGCGTCCCTGCGTGTCGAATGCGGCTGAATACCAGCCCTCCGGATCTCCGTCGTTCACTCCGTTTTCGAGATACTTGGTGTAAATATGAAGATTACCGTCACGTACCTCGGCGAGTGATTCGTTCCAGTGACCCCCCTGTCGGTTTGTCGTGTTATCCTTTGTTGAATTTTGATGTGGCCGCCAGATATCGCTGTTTATCGAGTCACCGTCGAAATTGTCCTCGAACACAAGCTCAAACCTTGATAAGTCAAGCTCATCTCCCTTAGGGTCTGTCGGGATTCCGATGAGACTGCCTATCATAACAAACAGAGAAAGGGCGAAAGCCGACAATCTTGTTGCAATTGTAAACATAAAATGTCTCCTCTTCTTCTTTATTGCGAGCCTATTATATATCGACCGCTTCGCTTTGTCAAGAGGATATGCTTAAGCATTGAAAATACGCTGTTTTAGGCGACTTCGGATTTGACTTCAATGCTTAAGCGACAGTGTTTTTGCACTGTCGCTTATGCTTTATCTTATTTTTTGCCGATAAACTCAACCGAGGCTTTGTCTCCTATCGCACAGAACTTTCCGCTTTCGGCGAACGTTCTGAGGACTGTGACAAGCTCTGCGAGGCTTTCGCAGGTCGTATCTAAAATTTCTTCTCTGAGTTTTGCGATATCCCCGTGTGAAATATTCTTGAGATATCTTGTACACTCGAGGTCACATATACCGGCAGGGTCAAGCAACGGATCGGAGCTGTTCACCGCACCGATAATTATATCGTCAAGCGGCTGAGCCTGTTCAAGGAACGCCTCCAAGAAATCCGCCATTCCCTTATACGCTTTCTCGGTGTTTTGCATATCGGGGTCACGGTATGAGTAGCAGAACATACCGCCGTCGGAACGTATATTAAGTCCCGTGCCGTATGCGCCGCCCTGCACTCGCACCTCGTTCCACAGATAGCCGAAGGATATCAGCGCCGACAGCACCGAGCAAGAGCCCGAAAACGCACTGCCCATAGCGTACATATTATGACCCATAGCCGAGAAGCCGACACTTGCCGGTATCTCAACGGCGCAAGCCTTTTTGTCAAACTCGGGATAATCGGCGCTAGCGCCTATTTCGGTTATCTGAAGCGCTTTCAGAAGCTTATCCGTTTCGCTGCTCTCAAGCTTTCCGCAATAGCCGACAAACAGTCTGTTGCGAGCAAAGATCTTATGAGTAAGCTCACCGAAGCTTTCGCTGTATGCGGCGCTGTTTTCGCCGAAGCTTGAAACGAAGTCGGAGAACCAGCGGATAAAGCTTTCGCCCTCAAGCTGTTCCTTTAATGCGCCCTGAACGGAAAACGCAGACAATGCCTTGGTAACGGCTAATATGTGTCCGTCGGAAATTAGCGACTGTTTGAGGAAGTAATCGCTTTGCATGAGGATTTCATAAATTCTGCCGGATTCGTCGTATCTTCCGCTTGTGAGTATCTCGGTGATAAGCTCAATAGCCGAGGCTGTGTTTTCTTCAAGCATAGAAGCCGAAACGGTAAAATACGGCTTGCAATTCTTCAAGTCGCCGTTATCTGCTGTCAGTTCAAGCTTAGCCGACAGGTCACCGAGAGTCGCTTTAATCCTCGTTTGCATCACGTCGGCTGAACAGCTATCGGTGCTGAGTTCGCCGAAGCAAGCCGAAATGACATTGAGACGGCGAAGCTCCTCAACGTTGAGATCCGAAACGTCAAAATACAAGTTAAGATACACGATACCGTTAGTGTCGGTATTGACTTTGAGCAGCTTATTTTCTCCGATATTCATAAGCTCGGTCTCGGTTTGCGAAACCTTTCTCGGAATATCTTTAAGTTCAAGCTGCGGCAATGTTGCAAGTACCTCATCACTGTCTATACTCTGTTGCCACTGCTGCATTTTAATAAAGTTGTCAACTGTTTTTTGCCTTTCATCATCACTCCAGCTTGAAGAAACGGAAATGAGTCTGTCATACTCTCTTTGGGCATCTTCCTCACCCTTTGTCACACTCGGCAAAGCGTATATACAGCACTTGTCGTCGGGATCGCCGAGCATTTCTTCCGCAAGCTTTTCAAAGTAATCGGTATTGACTTTCTCTTTGAGACTGTCGAATATTTTTCCGTTGTCGATATGTGTCAGCGGATCGTCGCCGTAAAGCCAACCGTCAAGCGCCTTTATGGCAATTTCAACACCGTAAGGCTCGGAGATCTCTTTATTCACGAATGCAAGTCTCTCAAGCGATGCGCTCAATGCTTCTTTATTGAGTCCGGCTTTCGCAAGGCTCTTTACGGTGTCGGAAATATAGCTTCTGATTTCCGAGAAAAGAGCTTCCTGCGTATTGCGAACGGTAAGAGATATCACGGGCTGATATATTCCGTCATCGACCGAAAGCGTTATGTCTTGAGCGAGTCCCTTTTCGAGAAACGCTCTTTTGAGCGGCGCTTCATTTGAGCCTGTGAAATAGTCAGCCAAAACCTTTGCGGCGTATATCTTTTCGGTTTCATCATGCTTACATAAAATCTTCGCTTGAGCCATATGCGCCAAGGCTTCTTCGCCCTCGAGCGCTTCATAGTATACCGTGTTCTCGGCAGTTTTCGGCTCTTGAAGTGAAAAATCGAAATCAGCTGTCGCCGAATCGTACTTTGAAAGATATTCGTCGTTGATATATTCCAAAACACGGTCTATGTTCATATGTCCGTCAAGGAATATTTTTGAGTTTGACGGATGATAAAATCTTTTATGCGTTTCGATAAACTTTTCATATGTCAGCTCGGGTATGCTGTCGGGGTGTCCGCCGCTTGAATAGCCATAGCTGTTGTCGGGGAAAAGAAGTCTGTACATTCCGTCCTCGATCACTCTGTCAACTTCGGCATAAGCACCCTTCATCTCACTGAAAACAACACCGTTATAATACGGCTCGCCCGTTTCTTCGTCAAATTCGTAGTGCCAGCCCTCCTGCATGAAAATTTCGGGGCGCTGATATATCATCGGGCAAAAGACAGCATCGAGATAAACCGACATCAAGTTGAAGAAGTCCTGCTCATTTCGGCTTGATACGGGGTATACGGTCTTGTCGCTGTAAGTCATTGCGTTTAAAAATGTCTGCATCGAGCTTTGAAGCATAGATACAAACGGCTCTTTGACGGGATATTTGTCCGAGCCGTTCAAAACGCTGTGTTCCAAGATATGAAATACTCCCGTGTCGTCCTCCGGCAGTGTCTTAAAGCTTATCGCAAACGTCTTGTTTTCGTCGGCTCTGTCAAAATACAGAAGCTCTGCTCCCGTTTTTATATGCTTGAATGTATAAAGCTGTGCTTTTTTAGATTCAACGTATTCTTTCTTTATAAGCTCAAAGCCGAAAACGCTTTCGCCCGGCTTTGCTGTTTCCGATTTCAATAATTGATTTTTCATTTCTACCTCACTGATACAGGGGCGGTATAAGCCGCCCCGCATTTTAAGATGTTTTGCTGAATATTTGGTAATACTCGTTCGTTTCAAGCAACTCATCGGGCGTGCCTGCCGCTTCAACATTTCCGTCTTTCATAACGATAACATAGTCGGCGTTGCGAGTTGCGGCGTAATTATGGGCGATCATGACCGTTGTCTTGTCACGCATAAGATTATCCATAGCCTCGGTCACAAGTGCTTCGCTCATTACGTCGAGATTGCTTGTCGCTTCATCAAGAAGAAGATAGTCGGCGTTTCTGAGCATCGCTCTTGCGATCGAAATGCACTGTCCCTGTCCGCCCGAGAAATTCGAGCCGTCAAGACCGACATCTTCATCGAATCCATCGGGCTTTTCCATAACGAAGTCATAGCAGTTCGCTTTTTTTGCGACCTCGATAAGCTCCTCATCGGATACCTCTCTGTCTAAGCCGTAGGTGATATTCTCTCTGACGGTTCCGCCGATGAGCAGATCACTTTGTGAGACGTATGCGAATCGGTCTCTCCACTCGGTCAGAGCGTATTTTGAAATGTCGTCATTTCCGAAGCGTATCTCACCGCCGGTCGGCTCATATAAGCGTGATAAAAGCTTGAATACAGTCGATTTTCCGGCTCCGTTTCCGCCTATGATAGCGGTAACTTTACCCATCGGAATCTTAACTGAAACTCCGTTAAGCACCGTTCTTTCATCGTTATAAGAGAATGTGACATTGTCAAGGACGATATCCGAACAAATCTCCGGCACTTTTTCGCCGTCCTCTTTTTCCGGCTCGGTATCCGAGATCTGAGCTATCTTTTTCATCGTACCGAACGTACCGAAAACTGAGCCGACATTCATGAAAAACTGCATAAGCTGAACAGATACGATACCTGTTATCATATAGAAGCCCGTCAGATCGCCTATAGTGACCTTGCCCTGCGGTATAAGCTGACCGCCGACAACAAAGACGATAACTATAAACATGATAGAGAAAAGGCTTGACGACAGCTGATATCCCGCAACGATAAGCCAGCCGAGGAAATCCGAGATATACATTTTGGCGAAGGTTTTGTTGCCTTTTTCCGATTCGAGCTTTTCGGCAACGGCACTTTTTATAAGTCGGAAATTTCTGACTCTCTCCGCAAGATATCCGAGGCTTCCGGCTAAGGTGACTGTTCCGTATACGCCGAGCTTAAACTGCAAGACGCTGAACACGACACAAATAAGCATCGTGAGCGGAATTATCAAAAGCGAATATTTAGCTAATGTTGCGTTATAGCCGAAAAGCTGACTGAACGCTTGAACGGTCGTCACGATGCAGGTCACGCAGGAAATGGCAAGCGTGAAAAGCGAAGACGGAGCGGAAGCGTCGGAGGTTATACGGCTGACAAGCTCGTTGCCGTTGTCCTCATCATAATACTTTGTCGGAAGATGCATTATTTTCAGCCACAGCTTTGTTCTGACACGCAAGGTGACGGTTTCTTCGAGCCGCCTTGTGAAATAATGCTCAATTATCATCAAAGCCGCCGAAAGCACTGCGACCGAGATATAGTTCATAAGCACCTTAGCGTTTATGGCGGTCTGACTTGTGTCGATAATATCCGCCGTGAGAGTTGCGACTTGGATTTCGGTGTTCATCATCGCTATTGACGCTATCAAAGTGAAAAGCATCAGCAGCCACGGCATTTTTATCCCTTTGAGTACGCCGAAATATCTCGCAAAAAGCTTCTTTGAGAAGGTTTTTTCTTTCATGCCGTTACCTCCTCCTGTTCGTTTTCATTCATCTGTCTGTATAACTCACAATCACTAAGCAGGCTTTCATGCGTACCCTCGGCTATCTTTTTGCCGTCCTGCATAACGATTATCTTATCATACTTTTTAGCGAACATTAAGTCGTGAGTGACGAGGATTCTTGTCTTATCCGCAAAAAGCTTATCCATGGTATCTTGAATTTTTATCGAAACTCTGACATCCAAGGCAGAGGTCGGCTCGTCCATTAGTATAATATCGCCGCCTCTTAAAAGCTCACGGGTCAAAACAAGTCGCTGACTTTGTCCGCCGGACATCGACGCCGCACCCGATGACAGATCCGTATCAAGTCGGTTGTCGCAAAGCTTAAGATATTCGTCAAAGCCCGTCTTTTCAGCCGCCTCGAATATCTCGCTGTCGTCGACATTGCGGTCGATACCGTAGGTCAGCGCTTCTTTGAGCGTACCGCTGAAGATTTCAGAGCCTTGCTGAACATATGAAATATTGCGTCTGAAGTCCGAGAGTGAAAACTCTTTGATGTCAGTTCCGCCGACTGTTATAGAGCCGCTGTCGGGAGCGTAGAGTCTCTCAAGCATACTTATAGACGTCGTTTTTCCGCTTCCGCATAAGCCGACGATCGCCGCCGACGTTCCCCTCTTGACTGTGAATGAGACGTCATCGAGGGCCGGCTTATCTGTTTCGGGGTACGAGAAGGTCACACTGTTAAATTCTATGTCTCCCTCCGACGGGAAAACAGCCGATGCGCCCGTCTCCTCGTCGTCACCCTCCATTATCTCAACCACACGGGTGAATGTTCCTTGAATTGTTTTGGCTCTTGTCCAGCAGTCGAAGATCTGATCGATATATAAGAACAGGTTTTGAGAAAACAGGAAGAACGCAAGCCACATGGCAAGGTCTATCTTCTTTTGCTGAAGCAATATTACGGCAACGACAACGACAACAAATTTTTGGGCTATGTCAATTACAGACAGTGCACCGAGCGAGATGTTATCGAGTCCTACGATCTTCATGTTTGCAGCGTAAAGCTTCTTTGAGGCTTCCTGACCTGCTACGCCTTCTTTTTCTTCGTTTGTGTACGTTTTGATCAGCGGCAGATGTAAGATCCTATCCGCAAGGAAGCCTGTCAGCGATCCGATCTTTCCGTAAAGCATTGCTGTTCCCGTTTGATATTTTTTACCCATTATATATGCATACAGATACTTTATCGGAATCAGCGCAAAGCATGAAAGAGCCAATATCCAATGATATTCGCCTATCCTTTTCATCGCCATTACGACGTAATAAAGGCTCGGAATAAAATAAATAATAATATTAACAAGGCTAACGACAGCATCGCTTGTGTCGCTTGTTATTGCGCTCATGAGATCGGAGGGATCGTTTCTGTCGAAATAATCCATTCTCATTCCGAGCATCTTTTTCCAAATGGATTCTCTCGCCTTTCTAACACCATAGGATTGAGCCTGAGCTTGACCGGCAACAGCAAGAGTATTGACAGCGCCGAACATTATATAATAAAGCACAGCACTTGATACGGCAGCCGCCGAAAGCTCACCGCCCAAAAGATCCGCTGTTGTGTCGGGAAGATCGAGAGCCAAATCATTAGCCACCAAATTTATAGCTAAACCGATTATTATCCACAGCCACGGAAGCCGCAAATTTTTAACGGTGCGAAACAAGGCACTCCATGTTGTCGAGGCTTGTTTCTCTTTCGCTTTTTTGTTCATAGTTTATCTCCTATATGACTAAAAAGGATGCCGTTTGCTTTTATCGGCATCCTTTTGAATATTATTCGCAAACAACCGAGAAGAACGATTCTTCGATCATTCTTGTATAATCCTTGACTGTGTCATCTACAAGAACATTGTAGCCGATATAAGAAGTGATAAGGCTCTCTAAATCCTTGCCTGTCTTTGAATCCGAGATAACCGTGTCGGAAACACGAGTGATGTCACTCGTACCTGTCTCAAGCCAGCCCATAAGATGATCTGCGCTTTCCTTTGATGTGCAGACATAATATGTGTAATGTCCGACCATCTTGCCTTCTTTTCCGTAGAGGACATCGGTCATTGTTGAGAGATCAGCTACATATTCTTCAAGAACAGCGTATTCGCCTGCTCCGACGAGAACGACCTTTTCGTCATATTCGAGATCCTCGGGATCGGTGTATTCGTCATACGGCTTATAAGCGTTTTCGCCCTTATAAACTGTTACGCCGTAGTCAGCCATAATGAACTCGGAATATGTGCTTGCGTCCTTAGCCAAAACTGTTGCGCCCTGCTCGATAGCGTCTTCAAATGTCTTGTTTATGTAGTCCGAATCCTGAACGAATGAAAGAGTTGTGTCGTTATCTTTGTTAGCTTCAACACCGTAGTATTCCTTCAAAAGCTCCTTGACCTGCTCCGTTGCCTTTGCATCGGAAAGGTAGATATAAACATAAGCCGATACAGCCTTTTCCTCGTTGCCGTAAACAACAGCACCGACAGTGATATCACCGGGGATATCTATCATCTTTGATGTATCCGGCTTTCCGAGATCGACGGGCTCGTCAAACTCGTTGTACTTCTCGTCGCTGAGACTTGTAAAGCCTTTTGCGAGACCTGTTGACTCATCGTAATCGTACATACCGATCATATTGCCTTCTTCGTCATAAACCATTGTGTCGGGATATGCTGCGGAATTGACAATGTCTTCGAGATAATCGGCGAACTTGTTTCCCTTGAGGACTATTCTTTCGTCATAAGTAAGTCCGTCGGGATCGTTGTGGGTATGGGTGTCGTCAAACTTAACGAGTGCGTCATTGCTGAACAGGCTGCAACCTGCGAACAGTGAGAGAACCGTTATAAGTGCAACGGCAACAGAAATAATTTTTTTCATGACAGTATTTCCTTTCAGATTAAATTATTTTTCTTTATAATAAAGGCGACAATGACAGTAGCCTTCAAAATCCGGATCTTGTATCTGAGCTTTGAATTCTTCGCAAACGCATTTATATTCGGGCTTTCTCTCAACTCGGCAAGGGCAATAGCCGCCCGTCCTCTTGAGACCCTCTTTCACACGTTCGACTGTTTCACGGTCGGAATTAAGTCTTACCTTTCCCATGTGTCTCCTCCTTATTCATATAAAAGAGTCGAGATATATTCGAGAAGTTCATCTCGCTCTATTGAGCCTATGCTTTGATTGACAAGCTCGCCGTTTCTGAAATATAAAACCGTCGGCATAGCCGAAATGCTATAAGTCTCGGCTATTTCCGGATATCTTGTGATGTTTATTCTTCCGAACGGTACGGCGCTGAGCTCGTCTGCAACCCCGTCATATACAGGCTCAAGCATAACGCAAGCCGTACACTGATCGCCGTAGCAGTCGATCACGGCATAATCTGCCTTTGAGAATGATTCCCATTCATGCTCTTTCAATTCAACCGTCGCCATTTCAGCACCCCATTTTCTCTAATATTTCTGTTTCCAGAATGTCGAACATATTAACCGTATATTCGTCTTCAATAGCCATCTTGACAGCTTCTTCACGCTCGGGCACGGCTTCGCCCATGAGTGTCATCATTTCTATCATTCTGTCGGCTTCTTCCTCAGCCGACGTTAAGTCAACAGTTATACCCTTGCTTTCACACAGCGCCTTAGCTATCCACAGCTGCTTTATTCTGTAAATTGCGGCGTTTCTTGCATCATCCGGATCGAACTCTATGCCGAACTGTTCACAGTCGGCTTTGTATTCCTCCGCTCCACGGGCAATGGCTTCTTCAAATTCGGCTTCGTCATATGAATATGTGCTTTCGCTCTCAAGCTTATCAAAGATATAGCCCGAAATTTCCTTTACTCGCTCGGTTTTAAGCGTTGCAAAAGCCTTGTCTCTGAGATAGCTTCTGTAGCCGTCAACCGTGTCGACGCCGTCAATTCCAATTGATTTTATCAGTTCGTCGCTAAGTTCAGCCGGTGTACGTCTGATTATCTTTTCAACGGTCAATATAACTTTCTTGTCCGCTATGACCGTCTCAAAGCTTTCGCCTATGCTTTTTCCCAATGAGGCTGACGACGCATTTATCGCAGCCGGTATGGGTGTACCTGTAAACAGTAAAATTTTTCTCGAATCGGGATAGCCGGCACTGTCCGCACGGCAAAAGACTATATCTCCCTTTGAAACGCTGTCCGCTTCGCTTTCCTTCGCATAGCGCAAAGCCAAGCCTTTTAAGCTATCCTCTACGCTCTGTTCGTCAACTTCGATTTCCAACATTTCCTCGGGAATGTCTATGCTGTCGATGTCGAACAGCTCACTTACATAACCGTTCATTGTGATCTCCTCTCGTTTTGAATTTGCTGTAAAGCAAATTGATTGAATGCTCGAAAATATTTTATCACACTGTTTCTTTAAATACAATAGAGTAAATCAAAAAAGCGACAGGTTTTTTACCTGCCGCCGATATATTTTTCCGTACGCATTTAAACTTCTGCGAATCAAAGCTTCGTTTTGCGACTTAAATCGGAAGATAGCCGAAAATGATTCCGAGAACAGCCGAGATACAGATTATCAGTATCGGGTGAGCTTTCTTGAATGCGAGGATCATCGACAAAGCGAATATCGCAAGCGAGACATAAAGTGAAAGCTGTGTGAATGCGGCAGTGCTGAAGCCGTCGGCAAAAAATGCGGTTGAGCCGACCGAGATAACAGCAGCGCCTATCATGCCGACAACTGCCGGCTTCAAGCCCGACATACAGCCCTTGACAGCTTTGCTTTCCTTGAATTTCTCATAGAACTGAGCGACTATGAGAATTATGACAAATGACGGGAGAACAACACCGAGCGTAGCGCAAAACGAGCCGAATACGCCGCCTGTCTCCGCTCCGACATAGGTCGCTATATTGACCGCAAACGGTCCGGGCGTACTTTCACTGACAGCTATAAAATCAACAAGTGACTTCGCATCAAGCCAGCCATGGTCCAAAACCGCTTCTTGAATAAGCGGAAGCATCGCATATCCGCCACCGAAAGTGAATGCGCCTATTTTAAGAAATGTCATGAATAAATCAAGATAAATCATTTTTCAGCCCTCCTTGAAATTATTAAAGAGGACACAAGTCCGAATACCGCACAGCCGATTATGACAAACAGCACGTTGACATCGAAGAAGGCTGTGATTATAAATGCCGCCGCCATTACAATATAGCTTATTACACCCTTGGGGCACTGCTTATACATTGACCAAAGAGCTTTAATTATAAGCGCCAAAACACCCGCACGGATACCGTTAAAGGCATATTGAACAGCCTTGAAATTTTGAAGTCCTCTGAGAACATAGGATATTATAAGAATGACGGTAAATGACGGCAAGACAACACCTAAGGTGGCAAGGAATGAGCCTAAAACGCCGCACACCTTATAGCCGACAAATGTCGCCGAGTTTATGGCAATAGGCCCGGGGGTCGATTCCGCTATAGCAACTATTTCGAGTATGTCCTCATCGGTTATCCAGCCTTTAGTTTCGACTGTCTCCTTTTGTATCAGCGGTATCATGGCATAGCCGCCGCCGAAGGTGAAAGCTCCGATTTTAAAGAAAACCAAGAAAAGCTCCCACGCTCTTTTCATTTTATCATTCATTTCTTATTTCCTTTCTTAACAATTCCGCCAGCTTTTATGCCGACGGAACATCATTTTATGAATATTTCTTTTTAAGATGAAAGCTCTCAAGTACAAAATAAATCGCCGTCAAAACATTAAGCGATATTGAGACAGGAAGATAATTCATCGCATTGTAGCAGATGACAGACGATGCGAGAGTTACCAAGCCGAGAAACACGACCGACTTTCCGAAAAACTCACAGAATCCGTCGGCATCGGAATAGCCCGATGTCTTTATTTTCCTAACGATCGAGCCGAGCTTCTCTTTCCATATTCCGACACCGATGAGCGCCGTTAAAAAGCCGATCGCACCCCAAATGAGGTTGATATAGATTTTCATTATTCGTTTTTACCTTTCTTCTTCGGGAAGCCGCAAAGCATAAATACGCAAGCCGCCGCAAAGCTTAATATAAATATTATGAGCGAAGCTATATGAGATGAAAAATATTCAAACAGCTTTATGAATGCTTCTTTTTGACCTAAGACGGAAATTCCGATGCATACGGCGAATATCGCTCCGACAAGGACTGCACCTGCCGCTGTATCCTTTGCGATTTTCGCAAGCGGCTGTTTTTCGCTTGTCACGAGATCGACAACGCTTTCGATAGCCGTATTGATAAGCTCGCCCATAAGCACCACGGCATTGGCGATAAATATCAGCGCCCAATCCTGCCGTGTCAAAACGAACCAATCCGTAAGCAACAAAAACGAATACATATATATCATACAAACGATATGTATTCTCATGTTTCGCTCGTTCACTATGGCTGTTTTGATTCCGCAGAACGCATATTTAAAGCTTAAAAGCAATCCCTTGAGCCGCTCCATTGAGATCATTCACCGTCCATATAATAGCTTTCGTTTCTCTTGAAGCCGAGCTGTGTGAGCACGGTCTCCTCTTTCTCTCTCATTCTGACCGCTTCAAGTCCGCCGTCCTCATGGTCATAGCCCAAAAGGTGAAGCATTGAGTGGACTGTCAAAAATCCGACTTCTCTTTCAAGAGAGTGACCGTACATTTCAGCCTGAGCCGTTGCGTGATCCATGGAGATGACTATATCTCCGAGCATCTTCGCTCCGGTGTCGTTGTTTATGTCGTATACGCCGTTTTCGCCCAAGGGGAAAGAAAGCACGTCGGTCGATTTGTCTATATTGCGGTATTCTCGGTTGAGCCTCTGAATCTCCTCATCGTTGACAAAGCGAACGCTTATCTCCGCCGAGCCTTCGAAATTCTCGTTGACTAAAACTGCGTGACAGCAACGTCTGACAAGCATTCTCATTCCTGTGGGAACTTTAACTATCTTGCTGCTTCTTGAAATTATTACCTTTACCGTATCGGTCATTTCTTTTGCCCTCCTCATACTTGTCATATGCTTTTATTATATCCTGTACTAATTTATGTCTTACGACATCCTTATCCGTAAATCTCACGGTCTTAATGTCATCGACGTGTTTGAGTATTTTTATGACCTCGACAAGACCCGACTTCTTTCCGTCGGGAAGGTCTATCTGTGTTATGTCTCCCGTGACGACTATCTTTGAGTTAAAACCGAGTCGTGTCAGGAACATTTTCATTTGTTCTGCTGTCGTGTTCTGAGCTTCATCTAAAATTATGAAGCTGTCGTCAAGCGTTCTGCCTCGCATATATGCGAGAGGCGCAACCTCTATGCTTCCTCTCTCCTGATATTTCTGAAAGCTTTCCGCTCCGAGCATATCGAAAAGCGCATCGTAAAGCGGTCTTAAATACGGATCGACTTTTTGCTGAAGATCACCCGGTAGGAAGCCGAGCTTTTCTCCGGCTTCGACTGCGGGTCTTGTCAGAATTATTCTGTTGACCTCTTTCGCTCTGAACGCTCTGACCGCCAAAGCTACGGCAAGATAGGTCTTTCCCGTACCGGCAGGACCTATTCCGAAAACTATAGTGTTTTCGTTTATCGCTTCGATATATTTTTTCTGGCCGAGAGTCTTAGCCTTAACGGGCTTGCCCTTAGCCGTTATACACACGCAATCTGACGACATTTCACCGAGTCTTTCCTCGTTGCCGTCGTTCACCATGGAAATCACATACCGAACGTTTTGATCGTTCAGCTGTTCGCCTTTATTCACAAGCAGTAACAAGCCCTTTATCGCTCTGACAGCCTTTTCGACGTTTTCCGCTTCACCTTGAACCTTGATCTCCGAGCCTCTGCAAACGGTCTTGACGGAGAACTCCTTTTCAAGCATTGTTATGTTTTCATCAAAGCTGCCGAACAAGCTGACCGCCTGCTCCATTCTTTCCACGTTTATCGCTTTCTCAAACAAGTGAATGCCTACCTTCCTTTTTACTGTAGATATTATAAATCAAATTTTACTTAATTTCAACACATTTTTAAACGTTTATTCGTTTTTTATGCTGATAGGTACGCTTTTTCCGACATAATCAACACATCTTATTTCGCCTGTCAGCTTGAGGTCTTTTCCTTTTCCCGATAATCGGCTTTTGACCGAGATTACATCGGAGTTTTTTGTCTTATCGGCAACAGCGTTAATATACTTCCCTACAAGATATTTTTGCCTAATCGAATCTTCATTTTCGCTCGGCTCATAAAAGCTTTGAACATATCTTATCAAAGAAAACGGAAGCGTTACGCCGTTAAGCTCGGCTGACCGTTTATTCGCCGTGATCTCGCTTTCGCTTTCATCGGCTCGCTTGCCGAACGGTACGATCAAAGTAAAGACCGACAAACGCATATATTCTTTTGAATGTGTATACTTTCTCTCCGAAACAGCTCTTATGTCGCTTTTTATATTTACGGTATGCTCGGCGGTCGCTTCTCCCCTCGCCTCGACAAAATCAAGTGCACCGTCATAATACTCGACCACACCGCTTATAAGTAAATCACCCTCCTTGACTCCGTTTTTTATGCTTTCGATCTGTGTCCCCGCATACGTTCTGAGTGTCTTAATCGTTCCGTCAAAAGCGGCTACTATATTGCAGGGTTTTCCGTCTGACGGCTTTTCCGTGAGCACCGATTCTCTGACCTGTATCTCGGCACACATTCCCTCAAGATTCAGCGATACCCAGATAATTTTGTTGTCAAACTCCGAAAGAAATTTGCTTTGCACCGAAAGTATGTCTATGTCTTTCTTTCTTGCGCCGATTTTGACTCCGAGCTCCTCGAATTTCTCCGTTATCTCGCTGTCAAACAGCTTGTCATTGCCTGTCACACGAATACTCCATATACGAGTGCTCATAAAAGCGATAAAGCATAAGACAAAAATCATGCCCACCGCAAGTGCGATACGGTCACGGTTTTTTAAAGCGAAAAACGGCAGTCCGAATCTGCCGTGTACTCTTATATCCGCACCCGAGTCCTTTGCCGCAAGCTTCAAATTTCGGTAATACTTCGGCTTCGTAAAAAAGAACATAGTGTCGCCGACATAGCTTATATCCCAAACGGGTATACCTCGTGACGAACAAAGGTTTATCAGCCTCTCGTTGAAGCCGCCGCTTGCCCTTACGCTTATATAGCCCTTTAAAAAATTCAATATTATAACCGGCATCATAACACCTCACGATGAAAAGTCTATGGAGGCTATAATGCCCTCAACGATTATTTTATCGTCCGAAAGAGTTTTGATCGTCATTTCCCGACCGCAAAATCTCAAATACATTCGCCCTATGTCGAGGCGTACACAGCACGGTGTATACTCAACGACACCTCTCGCTCCGTCTATGATAGCCGTTTTGTTATCGGTCAGATGTATTTCGGCGTTGCCCATGTATCCGAAGAATCGGTCTTTGCTTTCGTCTCGAGCCTTAAAGCTTCGTCTCGGCATATTTACACCTCCGCAAAAATATTCACGGTAAATTCTATGACCGGATAAAATAAAAAATACTTTCACGGCATATTATTCTAACGTGGGGTGAGATATATGAAAAAAACAGCATTTCTCGATTACGGCAACAAAACAAACGAAAAGCTGAGATATTCGTTTCTTGTTATCGGCTGTCTGACACTTTGCGTTATGCTGACCGTCTATGCGCCGCAGAGTAAAAACAGCATTTCCGATTCACTGGCTGTCTGCTCAAAAACGGTCATACCGTCGCTTTTTCCGTTTATATTTCTCTCAAGCTTCATGACGGAAAGCGGAGTTTTCGACAAAAGCTTTAAATTTTCAGACAAACTCAGCCGAGTATTTTTCAAACAGCCGCAATGCGCTCTCGGCGTGTTTCTTTTAAGTATACTCGGTGGGTTTCCCGTCGGCGGTAAGATGACTAAACAGCTTTATGAAAGAGGTCGGCTGACGCAGAATCAGGCTCAGCGGCTAATGCTGTTTTGCGTAAATTCCGGACCCGCATTCACAATAAATATTTTAGGTCTGTCCCTCCTCGGAAGTACAAAGCTCGGACTCATCATTTATTCGTCGATAGTCCTGTCAAACCTTATCATCGCATTTTTAAGCCGTTTTCTTGCCGACTGCGAAGAAGAAGCCTTTTGCGAAAGCGAACGCATACCGCTGTATTCGGCGTTTGTTCGCTCAGGCTCAAATGCGGCGTCATCAATTATCGGAATTTGCACCTTTGTGCTTGTTTTCTCATGTCTCGGCGGTCTCATAGAAGCGCTGAGCTCAAGTGAGACCGTCAATGACGTTTTAATCGGTACACTCGAAGTGACTACGGGTTGCGAGAGACTTGCTCGGTTTTCAAGTGCACCGCTTCTTGCGGGTGTCACTGCGTGGGGAGGGATATCCGTTCACTGTCAGATAGCGGACTGTATTAAGAAAACAGGGCTTGACTTGAAGCTTTTTCTGACCGCAAGAATAGTCAGCGCAGGTCTGTCGGCTGTCATATGCGATCTGATTTTAAAGCTGTTTCCGACGGAGATACCGACAGTTGCGGCAAGCGCAGGTATAACATCGGTGATGAGTGAAAGCTCGTTTCCGATAAGTGTCGCTATGCTTTTGACCTGCTGTGTGTTTCTTATCGGAGATTATTCCGTTAATTCACAGCGCAAATGTTGAAAACGGAAGTCGAATATGATATACTGATATTTAATTCGTGCCGACATATTCGGCAAAAGCAAAGGAATGTTTACATTGAAACAAAAGCTTACAGATAAAAACGCTTACGGAAAGGTATGCGAGAACTGCTTATACGGCAGGCTTTCCGCCGACGGTGACAGAATACTCTGTGTCAATCAAGGCATCATGAAGCTTGATTCGACCTGTCGCAATTACAAATACGATCCGCTGAAAAGACGTCCGAAGCGACCTAAAAAGCTGACAGACTTCAGCGCAGACGACTTTAAAATATAAAGGAGGAGCGACATGTATCTTTGTTTTAAAGAGCCGGCTGACTACAACTATTTCGGCTGGGAAAGAAAAGCGCTTCCACTCGGAAACGGCAAGATAGGCGCTAAGATATTCGGTGGTGTTCAGTGCGAGCTTATACAGTTTAACGAAAAAACGCTCTGGTCGGGCGGAAGTGAAATTGACGGATTTAACAGCGGTGTAAACAACCCCGACAACGGCAAGGCTTACAGAGAGATCCAACAGCTTTTGAATAAGGGCGACAGAAAGTCGGCCCTTAAAGAAATGGACAAGCTTTGCGGAAACGAAAAAGGCTTCGGCTCTTATCAGTCATTCGGAAACATATATATAAATTTCAACAATGAAGTCCCGACTCAGCAGGGAACATATCTTCGTGACCTCGATCTCGAAACAGGCTCATGCATAGTCGCAACTCACAAGGGCAAGGTCGGACAAAACAGACACTTCTTTATAAGCTATCCCGATAACGTTCTTGTCGGACAGATAGAAGCCTACGGCGAGGAGACACTTGATTTCACCCTGTCGCTTCAATCGGAGCAAAACGGCAAGGTCACTTATGAAAACGGTGATGCGTACCTCAAGGGAACTGTCAACGGAAATATCGGAGACGGAAAGCCTAACAGCGAAAGCGCAAACTCGCTAAGCTACGGATGTGTGATTAGAGTTATTCCGGACGAGGACGGAAAGGTCACAAGCGGTGAAAACGGAATAACCGTCACCGACTGCTTTAAAGCCATGATACTCATGAGCTGCGCAACGGACTATGATAACGTATATCCTACATATCGACGTGACACCGACCCGTTTGCCGAGGCTTTCTCGTACATTGAAAACGCATCTAAACTTACGTTCAATCAGCTTTTCAAGAGACATCTTGACGACTATAAGCCTCTTATGGGCAGAGTAAAACTCAATATCGGTCAAAGCGATCTGACGGTCACGACCGATTCGCTTCTCAAAGGCTATTCACGAGGCAAAAACAAACCCGAAATCGAAAGTACGCTGTTTGACTACGGCAGATATCTTCTCATTGCTTCTTCGAGAGACGGGTCTCTCCCCGCTAATCTTCAAGGCGTTTGGAATTCTATAAACAATCCGATATGGAACAGCGACTATCATCTTAACATAAATCTTCAGATGAATTATTTTCCTGCTTTCACGGCGAATCTTGCCGAGACGATTCCTCCCCTGCTTGACTTCGCAGAGAGTTTGAGAAAGCCGGGTCGCTATGTTGCGAACAAGACTATGGGTATAGGCGAAAATCTTCCCGACGGAACGCCGAACACCGAAAAGCCGACCGGTTGGGTCGCCCACACACAAGTCAACCCGTACGGCATGGTAAATCCCGGAAGCGACTGGCATTGGGGTTGGGCACCGACTAACGGTGCGTTCTTGATGCATAACTGCTATGAGCATTACGAATTCACAAGAGATATAGACACTCTCGAAAAAAAGATATACCCCGTCATGCAGGAATGTGCTTTGCTTTGGACAAAGGCGCTCATATATGAGGAGAAGAACGACAGATACGCAGTTTCACCCTCGCTTTCACCCGAGCACGGTCCGCTGACAGCCGGCTGTACATATGATCAGACGATAGTCGAGGATCTTTTCAAAAACACGCTTGAAGCGGCTCAAGCTCTCAGCGATAGCGGTCGTGAGGCGGCAGTCGATAAAGAGCTTATCGGCGAGATAGCCCGAATGCTACCAAAGCTCAAGCCCATTAAGATCGGAAAACACGGCATGATAAACGAATGGTTTGACGAGGACAGCTATTCCCGTCTGTCATATCCGAGACTCAATATAAAGAGACATCACAGACATACTTCTCACTTGCTCGGCTTGTATCCGTTCAACGCTTTCAAGTCGGAGGAGGAATTTAAGGCCGCCGAGAAGTCGCTAAACGACAGAGGCAACGGCGGTCCGGGCTGGTCGCAGGCTTTGAAAATTGCCGAATGTGCGAGACTTCGTGACGGCAAGAAATGCTATGAGCTTATCACGGCTCTCATCAAGTCAAACGTATATCCGAATCTTTTCACCAATCATCCCCCGTTTCAGATCGACGCTAACTTCGGTTACACGGCGGCTGTTATCGAAATGCTTATGCAAAGCCACAAGGGATACATCGACTTTCTTCCGGCTTTGCCCGATGAATGGAGTCTCGGCGAGGTCACGGGACTTGTCGCAAGAGGTAATTTTGAAGTCAGCTTTGAATGGAGTAACTCACTGCTCAAAAAGGGAAGTATAAAATCAAACTGCGGCGGCAGATGCAAGCTTTATCACAAGGGCAAATTCATAGGTGTTTCGGATAAAGACGGAAACGATGTTGATGTTGATTTCACAGACGGAATCGTAAGCTTTGATACTCTCAAGGGCGAAACTTATATGATATATTAAAAAACAGGATGCAGATGATTGGGTCTGCATCCTGTTTGAGTTTTAGCGGGTGGGGGTTGGGGCGCGAAGCAGGGCAACAAGCGGCGGCAGCGTGCACCCCCGAGCGAAGCGAGTGGGGTGCCGATGACGCCGCCGCTGATGTTATTTACAAATAGAACAGGCTTAGAAGCTGAACGAGCCCCGTCAGCTTAAGCTTAAAAATTCGGGCTTTCTGTTTTCAAACACGGTATAATACTTGAAACCGGCATTTTTCAGTATTTCGCCTGCTTTTTCAAAGCCGTGTCCGAGAGTTTTCGGCAAATGTGAATCCGAGCCTAAGGTAATTATTTCTCCGCCAAGCTCCTTATATCTCTTGATAATGTCCTCGTGCGGATTTGAGTGAAGAAATCCGCAGTCAATTCTTGAAGTGTTGCACTCGATACCCTTGCCCTTTGATATGACGACCTTGAGAATTTCGTCGATAATGTCAAGATATTCACGGGGATTATATTTTTCGCCCTTGCTGTTTGTGTAGCGGACAATATAGTCGATATGTCCGACAACATCGAAATTGTCGAAGGTGTTGACGTTTTTCAGCACTTCTTCAAAATAAGCCCTGATGGCCTCTGTTTCGGTGTTCGTTTCAAAGAAATCGCTGAAACATGGGTCTTTTCCGCCAACCGTGTGGGTTGAACCGATGATAAAGTCAAAACCGTGTGATGAGAAAAGGTCGATCTCTTTTTTATGCTTCGTCTGCAAACCGAGTTCAATTCCGATAAGAACACGAATTGAGCTTGAATATTTTAACTTTATTTTTTTGAGGTACTCAAAGTATTCATCGGGATCGACCTTGAACGAAAGTCCGTTATCCGCTGAGTAGCCGATATCCTCATGATCGGTTATACATATCCGCTTCATGCCCATTTCGCAAGCCCTGTCAAGCTGAGCCTCGACCGGCGTCTTGCTGTCTGAAGAAAACGAAGTGTGAACGTGATAATCATTATACATAAAATCACCTCTTAAAAAATACCGCACCACCTAAGTGATGCGGTATAAGATTTCGTTTGAGTTTGATTATGCAAGCTCTGCGAAGTACTTGATAGTACGAACCATCTGTGATGTGTATGAGTTCTCGTTGTCATACCATGAAACAACCTGAACCTCATACAGACCGTTGCCGAGGTCGATAACCATTGTCTGAGTAGCATCGAAGAGTGAGCCGTATCTCATACCGATAACGTCTGAAGAAACGATTGCATCCTCGTTGTAACCGAATGACTCTGAAGCAGCAGCCTTCATAGCGGCGTTGATACCGTCAACTGTTACGTTCTCGCCCTTAACAACAGCTGTGAGGATAGTTGTTGAGCCTGTGGGAACGGGAACTCTCTGAGCTGAACCGATGAGCTTACCGTTGAGCTCGGGGATAACAAGACCGATAGCCTTTGCAGCTCCTGTTGAGTTAGGAACGATGTTAGCAGCGCCTGCACGAGCTCTTCTGAGGTCACCCTTTCTGTGAGGACCGTCGAGGATCATCTGATCGCCTGTGTAAGCGTGAATTGTTGACATGATACCGCTCTGGATAGCAGCGTAGTCATTGAGAGCCTTTGCCATGGGAGCAAGGCAGTTTGTTGTGCATGATGCAGCTGAAATGATCTGATCGTCAGCTGTAAGAGTATCGTTGTTTACTGAGAAAACGATTGTCTTGAGGTCATTGCCTGCGGGAGCTGAAATAACAACCTTCTTTGCGCCTGCGTTGATGTGAGCCATGCTCTTATCCTTTGAGCAGTATAAGCCTGTGCACTCTAGAACAACGTCTATTCCGAGCTCGCCCCAGGGAAGCTTAGAAGCGTCTGCTTCCTTATAGATAGTGAGAGTCTTGCCGTCAACTGTGATTGTGCCTGCTTCATCGTCTGCCGAAACAGTGTGAAGACCTTCGCCGATTCTTCCGCAGTAGCCGCCCTGAGCGGTGTCATACTTGAGAAGCTGAGCGAGCATTGAGGGCTTTGTGAGGTCGTTGATAGCAACAACATCGTAGCCTTCTGCGCCGAACATCTGGCGGAATGCGAGACGGCCGATACGACCGAAACCGTTAATAGCAACTTTAACTGACATTTTGAATACCTCCAAAATTTAATTATGAATTGATGGTTACATAAATATACCTGTAACATATTATTACATTTTGCCCGATTTTTCAAGTCTTTATGTGAAAAAAATAACCAAATTTGTAAACTTTCGTTAATCTGAACAAAATATCTTTCTTATGAAAGCAAAAGGGCATAATACTGACGAATTTTTTATCTGTTTGGGGTGTAAAAATGCTTGAAGCTTTTTTTGATAAACTCAAATCCTTGACCTCTTTGCCGCCGACCGCAGAAAACGAGGCTTTGATACGAAATCTCAGTCACAGCTTGATAAACGAGCTGAGAATGTATTATCAGTCGGGATTGAGCCGTGATGCCGAAAAGCTTATAAATAGCTGTTATTCTCACATTGAAATTTTGAATCGCAGTCTTATCATGTCGAATCCGCCTGACAGCTATATTTTCGCTCTTGATGACTTGGGGTATGCAGTCGCAAACTGCGTAATTGCCTGTGACACTCTCCTTTCGGGCAGTGACAATATTCTGACATTTCAATCGCCGTCTGAGATGAAATGTGTTTTCAGCCGTAAGCTTATCACTCACGCCGTCACGCTGATGACCGAAGCGTTAGTGTCGGAGAAAAGCGGTGCATTTATCGAGTTTCGTCTGAGGTCGCTTTCGCATTCGATGATATTATCGGCATCGGCTGACAATTGTAATCAGCCGTTCTCCCCTGCTTGCAGATTTTCGGAAAATATAACCGTGCTTTCAAAAATCGCAAATTTTCATTCGGGAGCTTGTGTTTGGAAGACAGACGAACTCGGAGCATACATCGCATTAAGCATCGGCAAAAACCTCATATCCAACGGAAAGCCGCAAAAGCCTCCGAGCTATATTGACCTTCTTCTTGACAGGACATCGGATATATACGTCGGTCTCAGCCGCATAGAAAATCTCCTGCCTCGCAGTTGACTTTGCGGCTGTTTATGCTATAATTATTTCATTAAACTTATTACATTTCAAGGTGAAGTATGAAAAGGATCAAAGCATTTTTAACAGCCGTAATTTTAATATTGAGCTTAACCGCCTGTCAAGGTACACCCTCGGAATCAGCAGACACCGACCGTGTACATATAGTGGCGGCAATGTTCGCCGAATATGATTTCGCCCGTCAGATAGCAGGAGACTGCGCCGACGTCAGAATGTTGCTTCCGCCCGGTGCGGATATGCATAGCTATGAGCCGACGCCCGACGACATAATCAGTCTGACAAGCTGTGATGTTTTCATCTGCGGCGGCGGTGAAAGCGACACATGGCTTGAAGATATTTTAGAGAGTATGCCCGACAGCCTGCTGACCGTCAAGATGATGGACACTTGCGAGCTTTTGCATGAAGACGAACACGCCGAGGAAGACCACGGCCATGAACACGAGGAATATGACGAACACGTTTGGACCTCGCCGAAAAACGCAATAAAAATAGTCGAAGCCATCACCGATGCCGTCTGTTCGGTCGATAGCGAAAACGCCGAAGTATACAGACAAAACGAAAGTGAATACGTCGCAGAGCTTAAAAAGCTTGACGGCGATTTTGAATTCGTAACGAAAAACGCAAAGCGAAACGAGGTCATATTCGCCGACAGATTTCCCCTCTTATACTTTGCCGAGGAATACGGACTTGAATATCTCTCCGCTTTTCCCGGCTGCTCACACAGCACCGAGGCTTCGGCAGGCAAGGTGCGTGAGCTTATCGACCGTGTCAGATCGGACAGTATTCCCGTCATATTCAAAATCGAGCTTTCAAACGATGCTCTCGCCCATACCGTCAGTGAAGAAACCGATGCGACCGTTCTTGAATTTCATTCTTGCCACTCGATATCGGCTTCTCAGCTTGAAGGCGGAGAAACTTATCTGTCGCTGATGAGAAAAAATCTTGAGAATTTGAGGGTTGCGCTGGGGTAGCGAGCGAAGCGAGCGTAACGGCGTTTGGGCGTGTACCCTGCGCCGACGAAGGAGGCGCACGGGTGCCGAACAAACGCCCCGCTGCACAGACTCAAATCCGGCAGGTGCTTCGGAGGCTGAACGGGTAGACGGTATAGCAAGAAGAAAAGCTTCCTCGAAAAAGGAAGCTTTTTATTATTGTCAAAAACCGATATCGGCATTATCGTCGTCTATGCCGCTGTTGTATAAAAGCGGTTTCAGCATTTGTGACAAGCTGTAGCCGCCGAGAATTTTCGGAATGTTTATCTTGAGCTTAGACGCAATATCATCAAGCTTTTTGGCGACAGCCATGGCTATCTTATATTCTGCTGTGTCGGGAGAATAGCTTTGATTGCCTTGATAAAGCCCCGCAACTATATCAAATATAAAAGGTACGACCTTGTTTTCCGCTATATTCGAGTATTCTTCTTTTTCCATGTTATGATATTTTGAAGAAAACTTCGCCGCCTTGCCGTATGTAAGACCGTTCAGCTTTTTTCCGAGGAACATAACGATTTTCGGATGCTTCAATATAATATCCTTCGGCAGTGTAATTCCGCCTCCTGTCTCGGCAAAAGCCTGAACATCGTGCTCCATATTATACGGTATCTGTTCAAGGCTTCCCAAAAAGCCTTTTCGTGTGTAATCGGTAAGGCTCATGCCCAAATTCAGCTCCGGCACTTCCATGTTTATCGTTCGGATCTCAGCTGTCCTTTTATCCGTGTCGACTGTTATCTTTCTCATTTTCGGAGGGAAGCCGACAAGCGCCGAGGTTGATATACTGTATATTTTATTTCCGATGTCGCTCGTCACTTCTCTTATCCTCTGTATGTGTGAGTGACCGCTGAAAAACAGTCCGACACCCTCATCGGCAAGTATTCTCAAACATTCCTCACCGTTTACGAATGTGTTTCCCTTGGCTAATATTCCGTATACGGGTGACGGAGTGACAACGGGCCAATGCGTACCACAGATAACTATAGCTCCGTCTTTTTTCGCAAGCCGTATTTGTTCTATAACCCACCGCATGAGCGAATTTGAGAATTTCGGATCGTGCAGCTTATCCTCGGAGGTATAGTCATATCCCATGGCGATATATCTGAGCTTCGGGAAAAGCTCGGCGACATATGAGGTCTTGTCTCCGTCATACACGGCTATCGCTTTGTCTCTGCCGAACGGATAATACATCGGAATAACTTCCTCCTCCGGAAGATGTTCGTTAGGTATCTTATTTCCGTTTTCGTCATATTTGAAGATATCAAACCATGGATAGTCATGAGAATCGGTAAAAACAAACGGTCTGCCGCCCTTTTCGGTGAAATCACTTAAAAGAGCCGACATTTCTTCATGGCTGAATTTATCTCCGTTATCGGTCAGGTCGCCTGTAATTATCACGGTTTTTGTTTCGCTGTCGTTTAAGATGATCTCAAACGCCTTTTTGTTTATCTCCTCACTTTCACGAAACGATATCTGCCCGTCGGACTGAGGCAAACTCCATGGGTCGCAGGCAAAATTTCGCTTGCTGTAATAATGAAGATCCGTTAAATGATAGAAGCTGTATATCATGCTTTCTCACCTCTCTGAACAAGTATGATTTTATATTATCATTTTGAAAAGCCGTTGTCAATTTTTGCAAGCCTAAGCTGAGCCTTTGCCTGCCATTATACATATACAAATTTGTACAATACTCTTTTCTATGATCGCTTTATCCGCTTAACATTGCATCAATAAATTCTCAATGAGGTCATATCTTTTGAATCTTTTTTACAATTCATCAATCGCTTTACACATATAAATATGCCTATACATATTGATTTTTGTCGAAGATTGCTATAAAATATGACTGTATCAGCAGACTTGTTTCAAAGCGTATTAAACAGACAAATTCAGAAAGTGAGTTATGCCATGAACAGTGACTATATTATTGAAATGCTCCACATAACCAAGGAGTTCCCCGGCATTATCGCCAACGACGACATCACGCTACAGCTGAGACGTGGCGAGATCCACGCTCTGCTTGGCGAAAACGGCGCAGGAAAATCGACCCTGATGTCCGTTCTTTTCG
The DNA here is from genome assembly GCA_964480405.1 of uncultured Faecalibacterium sp. Classification (GTDB taxonomy): domain Bacteria; phylum Bacillota; class Clostridia; order Oscillospirales; family Acutalibacteraceae; genus UBA6857. The sequence goes on from CAYZOU010000003.1 coordinate 98,420, forward strand.
GCCTTTATCAAGCTGAAAAGGGTACGATAAAAAAGAACGGTGAGGTCGTCAACATTAAGAATCCGAACGAGGCAACAGCGCTCGGTATCGGAATGGTGCATCAGCATTTTAAGCTTGTCGATGTTTTCACCGTGCTTGATAATATTCTTCTCGGTGCGGAAACGACAAAGCTCGGCTTTTTGCAAAAGAAGGAAGCTAAGAAAAAGATCAAGGCTCTGAGCGAAAAATACGGTCTCAATGTTGACCTCGATGCCAAGATAGAAGACATCACCGTCGGCATGCAGCAGAGAGTCGAAATTCTCAAAATGCTTTACAGAGACAATGAGATCTTAATTTTCGATGAGCCGACGGCGGTTCTCACTCCGCAGGAGATAGACGAGCTGATGGAAATTATGAGAAACTTCGCAAAGGAAGGAAAGTCGATACTTTTCATCACGCATAAGCTCAACGAAATAATGGCTGTTTCGGACAGAGTTACCGTTCTCAGAAAAGGCAAATATATAGGCACGGTGAACACCTGTGACACAACAAAGCAGGAGCTTTCGACGATGATGGTCGGTCGCCCCGTTCAGCTTGAAGTTGAAAAAGACGACGCTAAACCCGGTGACAACATTCTCGAAGTCAAAAATCTTGTTGTGCCGTCAAAGCATCACGGAAAAAACGCTGTTGATAATGTTTCGTTTAATGTACGCTCGGGTGAGATAGTCTGTATAGCCGGTATCGACGGCAACGGACAGACCGAGCTTGTTCAAGGCATCACGGGTCTTGAAAAGCTGAACGGCGGCAAGGTCATTCTTTGCGGTAAGGATATCACCAAAATGAGCATAAGAGGTAAGAACAAAACAGGCCTCAGCCACATTCCCGAGGACAGACACAAACACGGACTTGTGCTTGACTTCACACTTGAGGACAATCTCGTTCTCCAGCGTTACTTTGAACCGCAATTTCAAAAGCTCGGTTTCATCAGACAGGATAAGGTGCGTGAACACGCCGAGCAGCTTATAGAGCAGTTTGACGTAAGAAGCGGTCAAGGCCCGATAACCATAGCAAGAAGTATGTCGGGCGGCAATCAGCAAAAAGCGATAATTGCCCGTGAATTTGACAGAGATCAGCCGTTGATAATAGCCGTTCAGCCGACGAGAGGACTTGATGTCGGCGCTATAGAATACATACACGGTCAGCTTATCAAAGCGAGAGACGACGGAAAAGCCGTGCTTTTGGTATCGCTTGAGCTTGATGAGGTTATGAGCGTATCGGATCGAATCCTCGTTATGTATGAGGGCAAGATCGTCGGTGAGCTTGATCCAAAGAAAACGACGGTTGAAGAACTGGGCCTTTATATGGCAGGCTCAAAAAATGACAGCAAGGAGGAAAAGTCGGATGAATAAAAAAGAATCTCCGCTTAAAAGCATTTGGCAAAAAGACGGAACTAAATCTCTCATTTCCTCTTTAATATCTATCCTTGCCGGTATGTGTGTCGGCGGTATAATCGTTCTCGTTGTCGGACTTACCAACGACAACATATCAATGAAAGGCGCTTTCGAGGGCATAAAGCTTATATTCTTCGGAATTTTCAGCACGGGCCGTGACGCCGCAGGAAACCTCTCTTTCGGCTTCAGCCCCGTAAATATTGGAAATATGCTTTTCAGAGCGACACCCATCATTATGACCGGACTTTCGGTCGCAGTCGCATTTAAGACGGGACTTTTCAATATCGGCGCTCCCGGTCAATATCTCATGGGAACTGCCGCTTCTCTTTATCTCGCCTTATCTATTCCGACCTCGGCTGTCCCTGCGTGGCTTGTTTGGCTTATCGCATTTGTCGGCGGAATGCTTGCCGGTGCGCTGTGGGGTGCGATTCCCGGAATCGTCAAAGCGTACCTCAACATAAACGAGGTCTTGGCTTGTATCATGACCAACTGGATAGCGGCGAACTTGGTCACATGGTTCTTTGAATCAAGCCCACTTAAAAACGCAAACGAATACGGAAAATCGGGCTATATTCAAAAGACGACCGAAAATGCGGTATCGACGGCAAAGCTCGGCTTGGATAAGATATTCCCCAACTCGCAGGTCAACGCCGGCATACTTGTCGCAGCGCTTATAGCCGTTGTCGTTTATATCATCATGTCAAAAACAACGCTCGGTTATGAGCTTAAAGCTTGCGGCAGTAACCGTCATGCGGCAAAATACGCAGGCATCAAGGACAAAAAGAACATCGTGCTTTCAATGGCAATAGCCGGTGCACTTTCGGGCGGTGCAGCCGCTCTGTATTATCTCGCAGGTAACACCGAGTTCTTCTGGTCAACCTATCAGTCGCTTCCTGCCGAGGGCTTCAACGGTATACCCGTTGCGCTTTTAGCTTATAACAATCCCATTGCGGTCATATTCTCGGGCTGCTTTATGTCCATGCTCAACATAGCAGGTCAGCAGTTGAAGACACTAACCGCATACAACGAATATATAACCGACATCATCATAGCGTCAATCGTTTATCTCAGCGCATTCTCACTCTTTATCAAAATGCTCATCAACGGAAAGAAAAAGCGTGGCAAAGAGGTCGCCGCTACACCGACAGCCGACTCGGATATCGGCGACAGCGGAACGGGAATTGAAGAAAGCGAAAACGCAGAAAAGGAGGAAAACTCATAATGTCATTCTTGATTCAACAGACTTTAATTTATGCGATTCCTCTGCTTATAGTCGCTCTTGCCGGTGTTTTTGCCGAAAGAAGCGGTATTATCAACCTTGCTCTTGAAGGTATAATGATCTTCGGCGCATTCATTGGAGTTTTATTCATTAACATAGCTCAGAAAAATCATTGGTTCACGTCGGAGCAAGGTCAGCTTTTAGTTATAATCACGATGCTTGTGGCGGCGGCTTTGGGCGCTTTGTTCTCGCTCTTGCTTTCATTTGCGGCGATAAATCTCAAGGCAGATCAGACCATAGGCGGTACAGCGCTTAATATGTTAGCCCCTGCGATCGTTCTTTTCGCTATCAACGTCATCGCAAAACAGAACGTTCTCGGCATGGCTGAGGGCGACTCGGGAAGCTGGTTCATGATAAAGAAAACCGATTTCGGTTTTGATAGGACAGCCGATCTCGGATTCTTCGGCAACACGTTTCTTCACAGGGTATACATCACGACTTATATCTGTATCGCAATTTTCATCGTGCTTTCGGTCATTCTCTATAAGACCAAATTCGGACTCAGACTCCGTGCTTGCGGCGAGAATCCGCAGGCCGCCGATTCGCTCGGAATCAACGTCACACGAATGAGATATATCGGCACGACGATATCGGGTGCGCTTGCAGGCTTGGGCGGTTTCGTATACGCCTTGACGACAGCTAACTGTTCATCGACCGGTGAGGTCGCAGGCTTCGGCTTCTTGGCTCTCGCTGTTATGATTTTCGGAAACTGGAAGCCACTCAACATTGCCGTTGTGTCATTCCTGTTCGGTTTATTCAAGTGCCTTGCCGCAGCTTACGCAAGCATCGACATCAACGGTGACGGTGTTTTCGCTCTCGCCGAGCTTGGCATCAGCCCCAACTTTTACAGACTTCTCCCCTATCTCATCACGCTTATCGTTCTCGCATTCACATCTAAAAATTCGAGAGCTCCCAAGGCTGAGGGTATACCCTACGACAAGGGAAGCAGATAAAGACAGACATAATATTTTCGGGTACGCATCGGTCGGTGCGTACCCGATTTTTGTTTCGGCTTTGATGTTTGCTAAACCGCCCGCAAAGCAGGCGACGGTGGCTGTACGTGTGCCCCGTGAGCGAAGCGAACGGGGTGCCGGACAGACGCCGCAGGAACTGACGGGAAGAACAAACAAAAAATCCGCACGAAAAGGAAACTCGAATCCTTTCGCACGGTTAAATTTATGCTTGAAAAACTAATATGAGTAACGGCAATACCGCAAAAATTGAGCGAAACATATACACGCCGATGCGGACCGACGAATAAAATGCTTATTTAGATAATAGTGCAAAGCTGTGCTTTTACTTTTTGTTAGAGTTGCCTCGTCTTGATATGCTGTATCTTGAATCTGAGGACTTCTTGAAAGCGGACATTTTCTCGTCGCTCTCCTGTTTGAATTTAGCCATCATGTCCTCAAACGAAAGCTTCTCGTCCGGATTTGATTTTTGCTGACCCTGCCATACGTTCGGCTGGCGGTTTCCTCTCGGCTTTTGCTGACGCTTCGGCTTTTCCTCCTCGCTTGCACGTCTTATGGAAAGTCCTATCTTTCCGTCGTCGCCGATCGAGATCACCTTGACCTTGACCTGCTGACCCTCGCTGAGATGTTCCTTGATATCCTTGATAAACTGTGTCGATACCTCGGAAATATGTACCATACCGTTTTTACCGTCCGGCAGACTGACGAAAGCTCCGAAGTTAGTTAAGCCTGTAACGGTGCCTTCTAAGATTGTTCCGATCTCTAACTGCATTAAAGCGCTGACCTCCTGAATTTCTACTTGCCGTATGATGAATCATAAAATGCTCTCTCTCCCGGAGCAACATAGCCATATTTTTCTCTTGCGATACGCTCAATGTATTCGAGTCTGTTTTTGTCGTCAAGCAAATATTCATATTCGCTTTTAATCAAAAGCTCCTCTTGATACATCTGTTCAAGCGCCGCATATTTTGCATTTTTCTCTTTTATCTGACCGTAAAGCGAAAAGAAATTCGCAAGAAGAACGATTGCAGCAACGATCATTAAAGCATTTGCAAGTCGGCTCGTTGAGCGTTTTTTCTTGTTTTCCGCCTGTGGATTTGTTCGATCCGTCACTTTAATCACTCCTTAAAATCAAATCTGAAAAATATTATACAACACTTTCTTTTTCTTTTGCAAGTGCTTTACGCATTTTTTTGGGCTTTTTTTCTTTTTTCGGCTTCCTTTTTATGAGGTTTTTAACAGGCTTAAACATAGCTGAAAACAGTTTGTGAACACAGCCCGTCGCTCTCTCGCATATTTGCTTGGCATAAGAGCCGAAAGCGGCTGTATAAGCCACAAGTCCCGTCACAGTTCCCAACACCATGTAGAATCTGAGTTTTCCGAGATTAAAGGCAAGAATAAAGCTGAAGACCGCAAAAGCACAAATAAGCGAAAATAATATATCGCTCACGACCGTCTTTCGTCTTCCCGAAAGAAAAAGGCTGACAACTATATTCACGATTCCGTAGCTTATCGCAATAAGCACTCCGAATCCGATGGATTCAATAAATACGACAAGCTGTTCGGTTATTGAAAAGCTATACATTATCTGAAAAGCTTTCCGAAAAATCCGCTTGAGCCGGGCTGATCCGATGAATATATTAGCGCCGATATATCGCCCTCGACATTCAGTTCACCCGTTTCGGTGTCAAGCTTGCTAATATGAAGCTCATTGCCCTTTATCGTCAGTTCACCGAGGTTAGTGAAAGCTACTATCATATCCTCGTCGAAGCTATCGACGTCATTGACACCCGAAACGGTGAGACATTCCCTCTCCTCAAGCACTACAGAGTGCGGAAAATTCAGTTTTTCTTCTGCCACGGTAATCGTCCCTTCCGTCTTTCATTTAGTTAAAGCTTAATTACAACAGAGGATTGCATTATAACTTAAAAATGTGCGGACATAAGCGCCCACACATTTTTTCGTGTAACCGTCTGTCAGTCTGAAGCTTAGATAATAAAGGATATGCTTATCTGTGACGGTTTATGATTCTCATAAAATTTTATACATAAGTCCGGCGTCGTTTTTCGTTGCGTGTTCGCTGACAATCAACACCTGCGCCTTGAGCAGATTTTCGCCCATTTGAATTTCAATCACGTCTCCGACCTTTACGTCATAAGACGCTCTTGCGACCTTTCCGTTAACGGTAACTTTTTTCGCATCGCAAACCTCATTTGCGACGGTGCGACGCTTAATAAGTCTGGAAACCTTTAAGTATTTATCAAGTCTCATATAGACCTCCGATCCGAGTATACGCTTACAGTGTTTTGAGATAATCCATAAACGCCTGTTTATTTTCGTTTGCTGTGGTTGTGGGTCTGCCTAAGTCATCTCTTGCTCCTATGGCGCATTTGACCTCAATGAAAGAAAGTCCGCTTTCCTCCTTTGCGGTACGAAGAGCATTGTCGAGAGCTTCGAAATTATCGACCGAAACCGCCTTTTGATATCCGCAGCCTTTCGCTATTGCGATAAGATCGACCTTTCCCATAGCTGTGGGTTGACCGCCGACCGTTTCGTGAGCGCCGTTATTTATGACGATATGGACAATATTATCGGGATTTTGACTGCCCATAACAGCCATAGCGCCCATGTGCATAAGCGCCGCACCGTCACCGTCAACTATCCATATTTTTTGATTTTTCTTTTGCATGGCGATTCCGAGTGCTATAGATGAGCTGTGTCCCATCGAGCCGACTGTCAAAAAGTCATAGCAATGTGTCTCACCGTCGGCGGCTCTTATCTCAAACAGCTCACGGCTTGCTTTGCCTGTTGTCGAAACTATCGGATCTTTACCCGTAACGGCAGTGATATGTTTGATTATATCTTCTCTGAGAAGTGTGTTGCTGTTTTTATATTCGACCTTGCCGCTGTATTCGAGAGCGCCCTTTCTTATAATGAATGCAACCTGCTTTCCGTTGGCGAGCTTTTCATTGAATATTTTCATCTGTTCCGATATATCACCGTCTGTTGTCTCCTTGCCGACGATATAAGTCGAAATATCCATATCCTCAAGAAGTTTTACCGTGACTTCACCTTGATAGAGATGCTGAGGCTCATCGTGTACTCCCGGTTCGCCTCGCCAGCCGACAACGAAAACGCAGGGTATACCGTAAACCTTGTCATTCATCAGTGACGCTACGGGATTTATAATGTTACCCTCGCCCGAGTTTTGCATATATACGAGCGGTGTTTTGCCTGTTGCGAGATGATAGCCTGCGGCTATAGCAGTGCAGTTGCCCTCATTTGCGGCAATTATATGGTGTTCGCCGTCAATGCCGTAGGTGTTCATAAGATAATTGCAAAGAGCTTTAAGCTGTGAATCGGGTACACCCGTGAAGAAATCAGCACCTATGGCTTTTACAAAGCTTTCAACTTTCATTTTACTATCCTTTCATATAATGATTTTAATGTACACTCGGTGAGTGCGACAGGATTGTTTTTAAGCCTTTCCGGATTCACCGAGGAGGCTAATATTTCAATTTCATTTTCTCGGTCATTTGCTGTCGGGCTGTCTATTTCGAGCTTTTTCAAAAGCCGAACGTACCAATCAATATTTATCGGAAGCTCTGAAAAAACCTGTCTCAGTCTATCAAACTCCGAGGTGTTCGATTCCTCCGCTTGCTTTAGCATATACTTCCATACCTCCGGCAAACAAATTCCGACCGCATGACCGTGCGGTATACCGTAAAGCGAGGTGAGCTTATAGCTCATCGCATGGGGCGCAGTGGTTGCGGTAATGTTGATAGCACGACCAGCATAGTTCGACGCAAGAAGCATTTTTTCGGCACTTTTCGGCGAGTAATTCGAGATGTATTCATCAAAATTGTCTCTGATAAGCTCGATGGCACGGCGACTGTATTCCACACTTTCGGCTGTCGCATTTCTCGACCACCACGACTCGAGCGCCTGACACAGCGCATCAAGCATAGTGCATTTCCTTTGATAAGCAGGTAAGCTGTCAAGCACCGACGGAATGAGACAAGTGTAGTCGGGAACAATGCTCTCATGAGACACCGACTGCTTTACGCCGTTTAAATATATGACGGCGTGGCGTGTCGATTCGCTTCCCGTTCCTGCGGTTGTCGGTATCACCGCAAGCGGTATTCCCGTGTCGGCGTATTCCTGCTCAAGAAAGATTCTATCAGTGTTCATCTTACAAAAAAGCTTTATACACTTCGCAACGTCTGTCGCACTTCCGCCGCCGACCGCTAAAATCGCATCGCAGCTTTGCTCTTTGAAAAGCTCAACACCCTTGCATACATCTTCATAAACGGGATTAGGCGTAAAGCCGCTGAATCTTGTCGGCTTTAACACGTTGAGCTTTTTCGATATTTCGAGTTTATCATACGAGCCTCCGCAAACTAGCATTACACTCTTATCGGACAATACGTCTATAAGCTCATCTATACTACTAAATATGATTTGTTTCATTATCATTCTTCCGGAATCAAATTGATTATATCCTTAAACGGCATACAAATATCGTCACATTCCTTTGCTCTGTGATGCTCCAAGATAAGCTTTGCGGCATTCTGCATTGCGGGGAAGCCTGTTCTTGTCAGCTGATTGGCATAGATAACGATATTGATTCCTCTTTGCTTAAACTCGTCCTCGGTGACCGCATTGAACGCTGTCGGAACGACAACTATCGGTGTCGTTGCATTTTCGGCTCTGAATTTCTCGACAAATTCAAATATTTCGGCAGGATCTTTTTTGCGGCTGTGAATCATTATCGCATCGGCTCCGGCTTCACAATAAGCAAACGCTCTTGTGAGCGCATCTTCCATGCCTTGCTCTAAAATGAGACTTTCAATTCGGGCACATATCATAAAGTCATTTGTCTTTTTAGCCCGTACACCGGCACGGATTTTATCACAGAAGTTTTCTATGCTATCCTGTGTTTGCTTGACCTCGTTTCCGAAAAGGCTGTTTTTCTTGAAGCCGGTTTTGTCCTCGATGATGACCATGGAGACACCCATTCTCTCAAGGCTTCTGACCGTATAGACGAAGTGTTCGGTCATTCCGCCCGTGTCTCCGTCAAAAATTACGGGCTTTGTTGTGACTTCCATAATGTCATCTATGGTGCGAAAACGGCTTGTCATGTCAACAAGCTCAATGTCGGGCTTACCTTTGGCGGTCGAATCGCAAAGCGATGACACCCACATCGCATCAAACTGAAATGTCTTTCCGTCCTGCAAAACCGTTGTTTTTTCGGCTATAAGTCCCGTGATTCCGCTGTGTGTTTCGATTGCGGTAACAAGGCCTTTCATATTTATGAGCTTTTTAAGTCTGCCTCGTCTGAAATCGGGCATCGACAACTGCGCTCTGCTTCTTTTTTCAAGTTCATTATACCTTTCATCGTTTGAATACGGGAACTCGACAAGCTCTCCGCCGTATTCGTTCAAGAGGCTTATTACTTCCTCTCTTATCGGCTTTTGGAAGCCCTCTCGCCAATCGTCACCGTGAACGACATAGTCGGGCTTGAGCTGACGGATCGTCTCCGAATAGCTGAGATCTTTTTGCATAACGACCTCGGATACACCGCTGATGTTTTCAAACAGTGACTTCCTTTCTTCAAACGGCATCAGCGGAAAACGCTTATATGAAGCGACGGCTTCATCTGACAAAACTCCGATAATAAGCTTGCCTAATTTTTCGGCTTTTCTTATAATTGCGATGTGACCGCTGTGTACCATATCGGCGGAGAAGCACATATAAACTGTCTTTTTCTTTGCTTCTTTAAGCTTTTCGGAAACGACAGCCAAATCCTCGGGCGTGTCTATCTCGGAGCAAAGTCTGTCTTTGACATCTAAGCCGTAGATCTCGCATTCATCGGATATTTCATTAAACGCTTTTTCGGCGTAGCAATTACTGTTGCCGCTTTCGCAATACTCGCATATTTTATCAAGCCATTTGCCGAAGTCTTTGCGGTTAAGCTTATAAAGAGCCTGCGCTTCGACAGCGGAATCGAAGAACTCAACTCCGACAGCCTTAACACGCTCACCGTCAATGACCGCCTTGAAGTCCTTGTCGGGCAACGGCAATGTTGAGCTTATTTTCATACAGCTTCTCTCGCTCTTTATTATGTCGTCAAGAACACTGCTTTCAAAAACAAGATCGCCATGCATCAAAAGAATATCATCGTCGAGATATTCTCTTGCGCAATAGATGGAATATATATAGTTTGTGCTGTCATATTTCGGGTTGTTGACGAATGTTATTTTTATCGGCAGGTCAAGCTCCTTGCAGTAATTGACGAGTACATCATCGAAATAGCCTGTTGTTATAACAGCTTCTTTGACACCTGCTCTGACAAGCTCGGACAGCTGTCTGCTTAATATAGTCTCCGTGTCGGAAATATCGGTCATGCATTTCGGGTGCTCCTTTGTGAGCTGTCCCATTCTGTGACCGAGACCCGAATTGAGAATCAACGCTTTCATTTTAATAGCTCCTTTAAACACTTCATAATAGTATGGACAGACAAATAATAACATAAAAGACGGAAAATGTAAACATTCATGTGAATAAAAATCAGGGTAGCGAGCGTAACGGCGCTCGGGCGTGTACCCCGCCGCCGACGAAGGAGGCGGTGGGGTGCCGAACGGGCGCCCCGCTGCACTGACTGAAAGTCAGTGAAAAGCCAAAAGGCTGAAAAAATCAAACGGCAAACTTCCTGCGGCGCTCGCAGGCCCTGCCGCCCGTCTTAATACTTCTTAACAATTGTGTAGACTTTGTGAATTTTCATAAAAACTATAAAATGCCTTGACGGCTTTTGAGTTAATGTGTATAATAAATTTGACTATGAACAGGGCATCGGAAAAATTTTAAGCCCTGTCAAGGAGGTTAATTTTTATGAGAAGAACGAACAAAATAATCAGCGTTATTTTGGCTCTCGTAATGATTCTCAGTTCAATGAGCCTTTCGCTCTTTGCTTCGGCAAAGGTCGATATCGCAGGCTTGGCGGCTGATCCGCAGGACGGAATCGTTCAAGGCTATGTAACGGAAAACGGAAATGCCAACGGCATTAATGCTACGGTACTGTTTGATTGGCTTGATAAGGAAATACTTCCTCCGCTGACAAACGATGTAGTATTCGGCAGCGCAGGCGATCTTATAAACACGCTTGACGGTATCGGCATTACAGTTAATCTTACAAGTATCGACAACATTTTGGAAACTATTGATACTGTCAGAGCCGCTAACAGCACTGCCGGTATCATTATCAGAAGCATATTTAACGGTTATTCACTCGTCACAAAGAACTGGACAAGAAATCAGTCAAGAGCTAAGACGGGCGACTACGCTATCTTGAAGAACTTCCTTCAGTTCCTTGCTGATAACGAAGAATTCCTCGGTGCTTTCGTTGCCAACAAGACAGGCGATACTCTCAACATGGAAACTCTCCTTGGCGATGGCAACGATCTTTATAACTACATAAAGAAAGCTGTCGCTAAGCTCATCTATAACTATGAGAAAGATTCTTCATTAAAGTCAAAGTATGATGCGGCTGTTAAGATGAGCCTTGACGATATCATCTTCAAGTGTGCTCTCAGCGACGGCGTAAACAGCCTTCTTAAGAGCCTTGATGAGACTATCAAGACAAAGTATGTCAATATTGAAACTCCGAACGAGGTTTGGGCATTCCTTTATAACGAAAAGGGCTTCAAGTTTGAGGGCAGTCTTGACGGTTACGCATATGATAAGTCGATGTCGCTTGATGCAACTGTTACGGCTATCATCAACACCGTTTATCAGAACAACAAAGCCGCTATAAAGGCTCTCTTCCAAGAATACGGTCAGAGACTTCAGGACACTGTTGTTTCAACAGAGTGGGGCGCACCGTTCGCCGATATCCTCTGTCTCAACACAACAGATCTTTCATTCCTTGACAAGATGTCAATGAGTGGCTCTCTCAAGTCATTCAACACATTCGCAGGCGAATTTGTTAAGGGCGTTACAAAGTACACAAAGTGGAGCACAAAGAAGAACTTAGGCTACAACTTTGAGCAGATGTTCATGTGGGCAATGAATAAGGCTAACGCTTCAAAGGCTGAAAACAACCCCTATAAGAGCGATTCTTATAAAGACGGTGATTTCACAACGTACGCATTTACTCTTGCCAAGATCATAGTCAGTGCGACAGTTAAAGATGCAGAAGTTGTCGATCTTCTTGACGGCTGCACCACAACCAAGCAGGTTATGACAAAGCTTCTCCCCTATCTCGTTAAGGACGCAGACGGCAACTCGGTTGTCGGCAAGAACTCAACGACCTACGAAAAGGTACTCGGTGACATTCTCGGCTATTATCTTGACGGCGTTGCTGTTCTTTACACAAACACAACAAACAAGACAAGATACACAGTAGGCTCAGGCAAGACCTATCTTCAGGTTCTCAACTATGCGGCTAACTATTATCTTTGCGACCTCAGCTTTGACACCATTCTCGGTGTTGATCTCAAGAAGAGCGACGACTTCTTAACAAAGCTCGATAAGCTCCAGGCTGTATTATTCACAGGTACACAGACTCTCGAATACTCCAAGGCTTCAACAATGATCCCCGGCGTTATCGACGCTATCGTTGAGCTTGACATCGAAAAGCTCGTTCAGATCGGCTTTGAAGATGCATTCACCAACATCAACGTTAAGGTCACTGCCGCAAACCTCGTTTACGCAATGATCAACAACGTTCTCAAGAGCACACTCGGTATCAGAGTATTCGAAGGCAACTTCGTTTCACTTGACAACATGATAAGCAACAATTCTCTTGAAAAGGCTTGCAGCAATCTTCTCGTGGGTCTCAACAACAAGAAGAATGTATTGCTTCCTCTCGTTGTTTATCTGTTCAGTGCACTCTCTGATCAGAGCTATCTTACATTCACTGCCGACAACAAGGTAAGTGTCAACGGCAAGACAACAGATGCCAATGTTAAGGTAACTAACTCATACACCAAAAAAGCTCTCACAAAGGGCACTGATTACACTGTTACCGTCAGCGGTATCGAATCAGACAGCTCAGCATACAACGCAAGAGCAACTATCACAGGTAAGGGCGACTTCGTCGGCAGCTTCATTCACGACTTCACTATCGAATGTGCAAAGCACGATTACGAATGGGTAGTCGCAAAGGCAGCAACCTATACCGAAAAAGGAATTAAGGCTAACACCTGTAAGTATTGCTATGCGGTTAGCGAAACAACTCCGATCGACGTTCTCGCTCCTGCAAAAGTAACGGGTCTCAAGGCAAGCTCAACTACAACAACATCTCTCAAGCTCTCATGGAGCAAGGCAGACGGCGCAGCTTCCTATCAGGTATACAGAAGCACAGACGGTAAGTCATGGACAAGAATCGCAACAACCGAGTCAACTTCGCTCTCCGTCAGCAAGCTGACAGCAGGCAAGAGCTATCAGTTCAGAGTTCGTGCTGTATCTTCACTCAGCAAGGTCGGCAGCTACAGCTCAGTATTAAAGACATCTACGCTTCCCTCACAGACAACAGGTCTCAAGGCAAGCAGTGTTAAGTCAACATCTGTTAAGCTCACTTGGACAAAGGTTTCCGGCGCTTCTGAGTATGAAGTATACAGAAGCACAGACGGCAAGAAGTGGACAAAGGCAGCAACAGTCGAAACAAATTCATGCACTGTCAGCGGCCTCACAGGCGGCAAAACATATCAGTTCAAGGTTTGCGCAGTAACAAGCGCAGGCAAGAAGGGCGCATACAGCTCAGTTGTTAAGGCTACTACCCTCCCCGCAAAGGTAACGGGTCTCAAGGCAACAACAACCGCAGTATCAGTTAAGCTCACTTGGACTAAGGCATCCGGCGCTTCTAAGTATGAGGTATACAGAAGCACAGATGGCAAGAAGTGGACAAAGCTCACTACTGTATCAACTAACTCATACACCAACAGCAAGCTCACTTCAAGCAAGACCTATCAGTATAAGGTTCGTGCAGTCTCAAGTTCAGGCAAGTACGGCGATTACAGTTCAGTTCTCAAGGCTACAACAAAGTCATCTAAGGTAACAGGTCTCAAGGCAAGCTCAGTCGCAACGACATCAATCAAGCTTTCTTGGACAAAGGTTTCCGGCGCTTCTAAGTATGAAGTATACAGAAGCACAGACGGCAAGAAGTGGACAAAGCTCACAACAACGTCTTCTAACTCTTACACAGCTAAGAGCCTCACAGCAGGCAAGAGCTATCAGTTCAAGGTTCGTGCTGTCTTGACAACAGGCAGCAAGGGCTCTTACAGCTCAGTATTAAAGACCGGCACTCAGACAAAGGCAGTCACAAACCTCAAGCTCAAGTCAACAAAGTCGGGCAAGGTCGACATCAGCTGGTCAAAGGCAACAGGCGCTAAGAAGTATATCGTTCAATACACGACCGATAAGAACTTCCAGAGAAACATCAAGACAACAACAGTCACCACAAACAAGACAACTGTTTCTCAGTCAACATCTATCTTCGGAACAACAACTCTCTATGTCAGAGTTATTGCGGTCAACGCTTACGGAGTAAACAGTGCGGCAACAAAGACAGCCAGCATTGCAGTTAAGAGATAAGTCTTGAATAAACTTAAAGAGAGCGGTTTTTCCGCTCTCTTTTTTCGTCCTTTTCGGTATGCAATGAAAAATTCACTGCGTGATATCGTGGCAGTTTTTGGCTTTCAGACGCCTTTTTTCAATGAAGCTGTTACCTTTGATGAGAATACCGTCTGTTGATTCGGCTTTGATACATACGCCCTTATAGCTTTTAAATTCGTTTGAGATAATTTTAATGTTTCTATGGACTGCGCCTTTATATTTGCGGTTTTCGGGCTTTATGAGTATAGGCGTCTGACCGCAATAATCGAACACATTGTTTCCGATAGTCACATCACGACACATTCCGCTTTCAAACCAATTCTCAGCGTCATCGGATAAAAGAATTCCGCTCATTGTGGTACACACGAAGTGGTTATCTTCAACCGTGACTCTGCCTCTTGTTGTGATAAGCAGACCTCTTGTTATTATCCTTGACAGCGTGTTCGCCTTAAATTCAAGCTCGGGGCAAGCGGTTATGTCTTCTATGACCTCACCGATGACCGCTTTATCAGCCGAATCGAGTGTCAATCTGATCTCATATTCGTTGAGAAGAACGGAGTCTATGATTTCGGCGTGTCCCTTTTCAAGCAAGGTTTCCGTATCAATAAAGGCTATGCTGTCGCCTACTCTCAGCGGATTGAAGCCGTGAGTTTGAGGGTGCATAAAACGAACTGTTATATCGTTGCAGCATTTTTCCGTGATCTTAAAGTGTATCCCGTGAACGTTAAGACAGTCATCACCTGCACCGCAGAAGTTGCTGTTTGTTATTCTTACTTTCCCTCGGCACATACAGAGCTGAACAAAGTCCGCAACCGAGGCGAGCATTCTTGCGCTGTTCTTTTCGGGAGAAAAGTCTAACCTATCCGCCGTGATGTTTTCAGAGTCCTGAACGACTAAAGCCAGAGAATAGTTAAAGCGTTGCTTGATATTTTCTAAGATTATGTTTTCAGATCTGTTTATAAATATTCCGGCAAACTGACGGCGTACATCATATATATAAAATCGGTCGCCGAGCTTAAACCTTGACGTGTTCGGATAACTGACCCGTATTTTTCTTTCGCCTAAGTCTTGAATTTTGCGAGCCGAGAACAATGGGTGTCTGACTCGCTCAACCTTGTCGGGGCTGTCGCCTCTGATGAGACCTATCCAGCTTGCAGTGCTTGAGTCACGGTCGGCGGCTGATTTATAATCTTTTCCACAAAAATAAAGCTTGCCGTTTTCATATTCGCACAGCGTGTCTCGGTCGATTTCAAAGTCAACGCCAAACACCGTTTTCCCGATGACTTTCAGCTCGTGCATATCGGGGTGTATGTGTCGAAGCTCAAGGTTTTTCAGCGTGATATTCTTGCAGTTCTCGACGGCTATATTCGTCAGCTTGCCGTCGATTATAAAGACGGAATTTCCGCCGTCTATGACTAAGTCGGATATGCCGTTGAGATAAAATCCGACCGTATTCAGATGTGGGGTCTCGCCGCTTTTAAACTCGCTGTCCCCCACTGTGTTGGTTATATACAGCATTTTCATTTCGCATTTTTCGCTGTCCAAATAGTATGTACCCTCAGCGAAAACGACGGTTTTTTCTCCGCTAAGCTCGCTCATATGCGAAAGCAGACGGCTCAGCTCCTCACTTATATCGTGTTCCGGCAATATATTATAATCTTTTGCGTATACTGTAGTCATGTTCTACTCCCCGTTTGCTGATTTTATTTTAAGACAGCACCGACTTCGGCGTACCGCATAAAATTTCAAGTTCATTTAATTATATAATTTTAGCGTGGCTGTGTCAATATTGAGTGTGAGCTGATGCGGTCTCGGAGAAAATTTCCGATTTTTCGAATATTGACGACAAATATTTTCAAAATCTATTGACTTTAGCTTGAGAATATTGTATTATATATGGGTAGTCGCAAACGGATTGTGTGCGACGGAATTAATGGGGGTATAGCTCAGCTGGGAGAGCGCTTGAATGGCATTCAAGAGGTCAGCGG
>CAYZOU010000004.1:0-82188 GCA_964480405.1 uncultured Faecalibacterium sp.
GGCCCCCTCGCACCTTCGGTGCGAGGGGGCACGGCTAAGACGCCGCCGCCCGCTTCGCGGGCGCCTTAGCCGACATCTGTTTTCAAACGCACCAAAATATTATACATTTGTGCATCATTGTCACAAAAAGATTACAGCATTTTAATAAATTTTATTTTGATTTTATTGATTACCTTTTAATACACTATTATAATTTAATTATAAAATTTATCATAGTTTGGAGGACTGACAATGAAGAAGTCAATCAAGAAAGTAATTTCGGTATTCCTTGCTGTTATGCTCGTCGCCGCTCTTGCAGTGCCGGCTCTTACCGCAAGCGCCGAAAGCTTAAACTACGTTCCGACAATATTGATCGGCGGCAGAAACAGAAATATGCCGATCTACACTCCCGAGGGCGAAATGGTTTTCCCGATAGGCGATAACCTCAAGACCGAGGACATCACCAACGCCGTTATGCATTGTCTTCCCTATCTCGGTGTCGGCATGATCAGCGGAAACTATGACGCATGGGTCGATGAGTTCTATAAGGCAATGGCGCCCTATTATGAGAACATACTCTGTGACGGCAACGGCGACATCGCTCCGACAAGCCTTGAGACAAAGTATGACTACTCAAACCCCGTTAAGGGTAACTATAACGAATGCGAATACAGATTCGAATATGACTGGCGTGTTGACCCGTGTCAGGTCGCCGATTATCTCGACACATTCATTGATAACGTACGCCAAGCTGCAAGCAGCAGCAAGGTCAACATCGTCGCCAGATGCTATGGCTGTAACGTGCTTTCCGCATATCTCTATGAATACGGCGCAGATAAAGTAAACAATGTCGTCTATTATGTTTCGGCTTCACAGGGCTCTGCACTTCGTGCAAGTGAGATCTTCGCCGGAAAGTTCGACATTAACACCGTCGCTCTCGAAAACGCATTGCAGACAGGCTCGATTGAGGAAATGTATGAAAGCCTCATCGAAGACCCTGCCATGAGACAGCTCATCTTGGCAACTCTCAGCCTGCTTAATACTCTCAATTCGCTTAACGTACCCATGAGCAAGCTCACCGACTTTGTCAACAAGGTCTACCCGATGCTCGCTCCCAAGATCGTTCCCGCAACCTACGGCTCGTTCGCTTCTATTTGGTCAACGGTCTCTCCCGAGGATTACGAACAGGCGAAGAAACTCGTCTTCGCAGGTCAGGAGGAAGAATACGCAGGTCTTATCGCTAAGATAGATCACTATCATTATGACATTCAGGCTCACGAGACCGAGATGCTCGCAAAGCTCAAGAGCGAGGGCATGGGTCTCGGCGTAGTAGTCGACTATAACGTACCGAGTTATCTTCCGTTCACTGTCAGCGCCGAAGCTAACGGCGACGCAACAGTCCTCGTTAAGCACGCTTCATTCGGTGCAACAGCCGCAGATTACGGCTCAAAGCTCACAGACGCTCAGATGGCAGGCGCAGATGAAAAGTATATCTCATCGGATCATATCATCAATGCCGCAACCTGCGCATTCCCCGATAACACATGGTTCATCAAGGGTTGCAATCACTCGATATTCCCGACAAGTATCGACAAGCTCAACAAGGCTATCTGCACGACAGACGGAATGACAGTCGACACAAACCCGACTTATCCTCAGTTCCTCAAGTATGATGAGGAAACTCAGCAGATATCTCCCCTCACAGATAAGCCCAAGGATAACGGCATAGCAGGCCCGACACTGACAATTATCGACAAGCTTATCAATTTCTTCAAGTCGATCTTTGCTTTCATCAAGAACCTTTTCGGTCAGGGCGAATGATCAAAGCGATATAAACTCAATACGAAACAAACGCCGATGCTGTATGCGTCGGCGTTTTTTTAATTTCAAATCAGAGCGACCGCAAAAGAGCGCTTGCGTTTTCAACAAAATTTTCGTAGACAGTCCGAATTTTTTGTGAATATTTTTCGTTAAAATGTTGACAATCTTTTTTAGTGCGTATATAATGATGTAACATCCTAATAGCAGAGATTTCGGAGAACGCTATTAAGTGACTACAGTGACAATTCATATCAAAAGGAGAAAATCACATGGAAAGCTTAATCTATCTGACACCTGCGGTCGGTGTCATCGGACTCGTTTTTGCCCTTCTCAAAGCGTTAAAGGTTTCAAGACAAGAGCCGGGCAACAAGAAAATGCAAGAGATCTCTGCCTCCATACATGAGGGCGCAACTGCGTTCTTGATGTCAGAGTATAAGATACTCGTTATTTTCGTCGCCGTTTTGTTCCTGCTGATAGGCTTCGGCATGAGCAAGAATAACGGCTGGCTGAAAGCGGTCAGCTTCCTTATCGGTGCGCTGTTTTCGACTGTCGCCGGTTACTTCGGAATGCAGGTCGCCACAAAAGCCAACGTCAGAACAGCCAACGCCGCCATGAACGGCGGAATGAACAAGGCTCTTTCGATCGCCTTTTCGGGCGGTGCGGTCATGGGACTTTCTGTCGTCGGCCTCGGACTTTTGGGAATTTCCGGAATATATCTTGTCGGCTATAAGGTCATGGGTCTTGATATCGCCGTATGCACCGACATTTTGTTCGGCTTCAGCCTCGGTGCGTCTTCGATAGCTCTTTTCGCCCGAGTCGGCGGAGGAATATACACGAAAGCCGCCGATGTCGGCGCTGACCTTGTCGGAAAGGTCGAAGCCGGTATCCCCGAGGACGATCCGAGAAATCCGGCTGTTATCGCCGATAACGTCGGTGATAACGTCGGCGACGTCGCAGGCATGGGCGCAGATCTTTTCGAATCCTATGTCGGCTCGATAATTTCCGCCATGACACTCGGTGTTGCGGCTTTTGCGACAGACAGCTTCAAGGGCGCTCTCTATCCGCTGATAATATCCGCCGTCGGCATCATAGCTTCGATAATCGGTACGTTCTTCGTACGTGGAAAAAGCAACGACCCTCACCGAGCCTTGAAAAACGGAACGTATGCGGCGAGCGCTATAGTTCTCATTTCGTCGGTCGTCTTGAGCAAGCTCATGTTTGACTCCTACGCTTTGTCGGCTTCGGTAATTTCGGGTCTTGCGGTCGGAATCATAATCGGTATCATAACCGAAGTATACACCTCGGACTCATTTGAGTTTGTCAAAAAAATCGCCGAGCAGTCACAGACAGGCTCAGCGACGAATATAATTTCGGGAATAGCCGTCGGTATGCAGTCGACAGCAGCGCCGATATTCCTTATCTGTGTGGGAATACTCGTCGCATATCGCTTCGGCGGACTTTTCGGAATAGCCTTGGCGGCAGTGGGAATGCTCTCAACAACGGGCATGACCGTCGCAGTTGATGCCTACGGGCCGATAGCGGACAACGCAGGCGGCATAGCGGAAATGTCGGGTCTTGACAAGAGTGTCAGAGAGATAACGGATAAGCTTGATTCCGTCGGCAACACAACAGCCGCCATGGGCAAGGGCTTTGCCATAGGCTCAGCCGCACTGACGGCGATAGCTCTGTTCTTCTCATATGCGGAATCGGTCAAGCTTGAAAGTATAGACCTGCTTAACTATCAGGTCGTCATAGGCTTGTTTATCGGCGCAATGCTTCCGTTCCTGTTCTCGTCAATGACGATGAGCTCCGTCAGCAAGGCGGCATCGGAAATGATAGACGAGGTACGCAGACAGTTCAAGGAGAAAAAGGGAATCCTTGAGGGAACGGAAAAGCCGGATTATAAATCCTGCGTTGCGATATCGACTAAGGCGGCGCTTAAAGAAATGCTCGTTCCCGGCATAATGTCGGTCGTGTGTCCGATAGCTGTCGGTGTCATACTCGGTGTCAAGGCTCTCGGCGGACTGATAGCCGGTGCGATAGTGTCGGGTGTGCTTTTGGCGATATTCATGTCAAACTCCGGCGGCGCATGGGATAACGCCAAGAAATATATAGAAAGCGGAGTTTACGGCGGAAAGGGCGGAGAGGCTCACAAAGCGTCGGTCGTCGGTGACACGGTGGGCGATCCGTTCAAGGATACCTCGGGCCCGTCGATAAACATTCTCATAAAGCTCATGACGGTCGTCTCTCTCGTTTTCGCCGAGCTGTTTATGGCGATAGGCGGCGGAGAGGGCTTGATAAGATAAATTCGATTTTAATCTATTGCCTCTTATAAAAGTGAAAGACGTGTAAGTGATGGGCTTACACGTCTTTTGTCATATCTTTTATCAATAATCCGTTACGCTTATGACGGATTTTATTTCACAGCCGAGGCTTTCCGCTTTTGAGCGAAGCTCTCTTTCCGTTGAAACGGGTGTGATGAAAGCGATATCGTCTTTTTCGATAAGCTCGACCTCGCCGAATACCTCGGTTATCTTGCTCTTATCGGCGTCTGCGCCGACTCTGATAAACAGTCTCGTCTCAACGTCGAGATGATCCTCTATGAAGTCGTCGCCCGCATCCTCCGACCAGCCGAAGAATTTAGGTCTCATATAGTGGTTACAGCAGTCTATGACATCGCCGACAACAGCCGAAGCCGTCGGCATCATTCCTGCGCCCGGGCCATACATCATGATCTCACCCACTGCGTTCGCTCTGACCAATACGGCGTTGTTCACTCCGCTGACACAGGCTAAAAGGCTTTCCTTTTTAACGAGTGCAGGTGAAACGGTGACACATATCTTGTCGCCGATACGCTTCGATCTTCCCAAAAGTTTTATCACATATCCAAGCTCGGCGGCGTAGTCGGTGTCCTTCAGCTCAAGCTTTGATATACCTTGAGTGTAGACCTGATTCGGATGAACGTGCTTTCCGAAAGCGAGTGCGCTTAATATACATATCTTTCGGCAAGCGTCGATTCCCTCAACGTCGGCTGTCGGATCTTTTTCGGCGTAGCCGTTATCCTGAGCTATCTTGAGCGCATCGGAATATGTCATGTTTTCGTTTATCATCTTAGTGAGGATGAAGTTGGTCGTTCCGTTGATTATTCCGGCGACCTCCTCAATGACGTTACCGTTGAGCGAGCCGGAAAGCGGTCTGATAATGGGAATACCGCCTGCGACGGAAGCTTCAAAGGTAAAGTTAACTTGATTCGCCCTTGCGAGCATGAGAAGCTCAAGACCCTTTTCGGCGACAAGCTCCTTGTTTGAAGTGACGACGCTCTTTCCCGCTTTTAAGCATGAAGAAACAAATTCGAATGCCGGATGTATTCCTCCCATCGTCTCAACCACAACGTGTACCTCTTTGTCATTGAGAATATCCTCGAAGTTCTTCGTGACGAGGTGAGCGTTCTCATCTGTGATATCTCTGATCTCAAGAATATGCTTAACGTCGATAGCCCCGTGTCTTGATTTTCTCGAAATGTGATCACGGTTCATTTTCAGCACCTTGACAACACCTGCGCCTACAGTTCCGTAGCCCATAACGGCAACATACATTTTAACATCCTCCCCTTTTTTGAAAAGCATTTAGATTATGATAACACATTTTTTAGTTCAAGAAAAGAGTCAATTTATATTTTTCGCCTGTTTTTTTATAAATTATGTTGATTAAAGGGGAGAAATAAGCTAAAATATAACTGTCCATATATATTAAAGCCGAAAACAGATCGAAATTTGATTCGTTTTATTTTGTACGGGTGAGTCTGTTCTCGGCATAAAAACATATCGGACTAATAAATCCGAGGAGAGATCCGACATGACAGGTGTTGAAAAAAAGAGAGAAACCATAATAAACATCATATATTATGCTTTGCTGCTTGCGATTTTCTATTTGCTTTGCAAGTATGCGCTTTGGCTTTTCCTGCCGATAGTTATCGCTTTTGTTGTTGCGCTTCTGCTTCAAAAGCCGGTCAACGCAATAGCGAGAAAAACTCCTATCAAAAAAGGCATAGCCTCCGTTGTATGCGTATTGCTGCTTTTATTTATAGCGGTCGCCTTGATAGTCGGAATAGGCGTAAGCGCCGCAAGCTATCTCAAAGACTTCATCGCATATCTCGGAACGCTTCTTGAGGATACGGATACCTTGCTTATACAGCTTGAGGATTGGTGTCTCGACGTCGTCAGAAAGCTTCCGCAGGCGGCTTCGACGATATTGACAAAGAACATCAGAGAAATTTTCGCCTCCATCACTACCGCTCTCACCGACGAAGCGACAACAAATCAGACCTCACAGGCGGTGCAGGCGGCAGGCGGCTTCAATTTCGACTTCTCATGGATAAGAACTCCGCTGACGAGTGTCATTTCAACAGCGAAACAGATACCGAGTATGATAACCTCATTCCTTATCACGCTTATCGCCAGCTGTTTCCTGACCGCCGATTTCGACACGTTTAAGAATTTCATCAAGCTTCAGCTTTCCGACAAGAGAGTCAAGGATATCAGAAAAGCCCGCACCCTTTTGGGAACGACCTTTAAGAAGATGGTCAAGGCGTACATCATAATAATATTGATAACGTTTTCGGAAATGCTCGTCGGACTGACAGCCTTGAAGCTCATCGGCGTATACAAGTCATCATATATATTGATAATAGCCGCTTTAACGGCGGTGGTCGATATACTCCCCGTTTTCGGTACGGGAACTGTTATCTTCCCGTGGGCTATATACTCGCTGTTCAAGGGTGAGATAGGCATGGCGATAGGCTTGGTCGTTATCTATGTGGCGATATCCGTCATAAGACAGGTCGTTGAGCCGAAGCTTGTCGCAGGTCAGCTCGGACTTCCGCCGTTCGTGACGATAATCGGAATGTTCGTCGGACTGAAGCTGTTCGGCGTATTGGGAATGTTCATCATGCCGATAATGATAATCATGGTCAAGCTTCTCAACGACGAGGGAATAATCCACCTTTGGAAAACGGCTGAGCAAACGGAAAGCGAAACGGCAGAGGCAAAGACAGCCGAAGTCACCGAGAATGTCTCGGAAAACTGAGTGTACGGCAGAATAGCGGTGTGACGTCAAAGCGACAACACACCGCATTTTTACTTGTGAATAAAAAATATTAACATTACGATATAATCTTGACAATGCATTAATAATCATATATACTTATATTAATAGTGAGCAGTTGCTCACCAAACTGTTTATACGGAGGAGACATAATATATGGATACCAGATTTTCTATTTCGCAATATCCCAACGCAAGAGAGATCGACGCAAAGCTCACCAAGCTTATCAAAATGCCGATCCATTCAATCTCACCCGAGGCATTAGCCGACTATGAGAAGAACTACTTCGACGCTAAATGTCAAAAGTCAAAAGAGATGATCACCGAGGCTAAGAATTACATACCCGGCGGTGTTCAGCATAACCTCGCATTCAACTATCCGTTCCCGATCGTTTTCACAAAGGCAGAGGGCGCAAAGCTCTATGATATCGACGGCAACGAATACTATGACTTCCTTCAGGCAGGCGGCCCGACAGTCCTCGGCTCTAATCCGATAGAGGTCAGAAGTCAGGTCATCGACCTTCTCAACACCTGCGGCCCGTCAACCGGTCTTTTCCACGAGTTCGAGTATAAGCTCGCCAAGAAGATCGCCGACTCAGTTCCGACAGTTGATATGTTCAGAATGCTCGGTTCGGGTACAGAGGCTTGTATGTGCGCAGCGAGAATCGCAAGACTTGCCACAAAGAAGAAGAACATCGTCAAGATGGGCGGCGCATACCACGGCTGGTCAGATCAGCTCGGCTACGGTATCCGTATCCCCGGCACAAAGTTCACTCAGGCAAGCGGTGTTCCGGCAAGACTTATGAGAGACACACAGGAATTCTTCCCCAACGATCTTAACGATCTTGAAAGAGTTCTCAGATGCAATCAGTTCAAGGGCGGCACAGCTGCTGTTTACCTTGAGGCTCTCGGTCCGGAAAGCGGTTCAAGACCCGTTGATGCAGACTTCTGCAAGGGCGTTGAAAGACTTTGCCGCAAGTATGGCGCACTTCTCATATTCGATGAGGTCGTCACAGGCTTCCG
Source organism: uncultured Faecalibacterium sp. (assembly GCA_964480405.1). Lineage (GTDB taxonomy): Bacteria > Bacillota > Clostridia > Oscillospirales > Acutalibacteraceae > UBA6857. Next base: position 7,926 of record CAYZOU010000004.1, read on the forward strand.
TGTCGGTATGGCAGGCGCACAGGGCTACTTCGGTTGTGAGCCCGACCTCACCATCTTCGGTAAGGTCATCGCAGGCGGTTATCCCGGTGCAGGCGGCGTAGGCGGTAAGAGAGAATACATGAAGTATCTCGGTGCAGGTCTCGACGCAACGGGCGAAAAGATCAAGAAGGCATTCTGCGGCGGTACAATGAGCGCTAACCCGCTCAGCTGCGTTGCAGGTTACTATACACTCGAAGAAATCGACAGAACAAACGCTTGCCAGAAGGCAGGTCAGATGGGTGACAGAATCACAGCAGGTCTTCAGGAGATCATCGAGAGACGTCATCTTCCGTTCGTCGCATTCAACCAGGGCTCGATTTGCCACCTCGAAACTGTCGGTACACTTCAGTTCTCGATCGACTGGTCAAAGCTTTGGACAGTTCCTCATGTTCTTTCGGAGACAAGCATCCGCAAGAAAGAAATGCAGCACATGGGTGCGGCTTACATGGCAGAGGGTCTCGTAACTCTCGCAGGCTCAAGACTTTACACCTCTGCGGCTTACACAGAGGAGATGATCGACGACGCTCTGACACGTTTCGACAGAGTATTCTCTCACATCGACATCAAAAACGACTGATAAACACATCTTCAGGGGGCGCTCAGTCGTCCCCTGTTTTGAAATGCTTTAAGGTACGCACCGAGTTTGTGCGTACATCATAGGAGGCAATATGGATATTATCACAGCAAAACAAACGGTCATCGACGCCGGAAAACAGCTCATAGAATATGGCTTGATAGTCAGAACGTGGGGCAACATCAGCTGCAGAATAAGCGACACGCAGTTTGTTATTACCCCGTCGGGCAAGCCTTACGAAACGCTGACGGTCGACGATATCGTTACGGTGAACATCAGCGACCTTTCATATGACGGAGATATCAAGCCGTCAAGCGAAAAGGGTATTCACGCTCAGTGCTATGCGCTGCGCCCCGAGGTCAATTTTGTCATTCACACTCATCAGATGAACGCTTCCATCGTCAGCGCTCTCGGCTCGGACATCACCGGCATTGAGGGCAGAAGCAAGGACATCATCGGCGATGAGCTTGTCATGGGCGGCTACGGTCTCCCCGGAACGAAGACACTCAGAGAGGGCGTTATCTCGGCTCTCAAGAGAACGGACTCAAAGGCTGTTATCATGGCTCACCACGGCGCTCTTTGTCTCGGCAAGGACTATGACGAGGCTTTCGCCGTTGCCAACGAGGTCGAATTGGTATGCGCAAAGTTTGTTCTCAGAAAATATAAAGAGGTCACAGGCAAGGCGGCTGACTCACTTGATGCCGTTGCGAAGTTCATCGGCGACAAGTTCAGAACGGGCAATCAGGCGATACAGCTTGAAAAATACGACAGCATGAGAGACGGCGACATAATGGTGCTTCTCAACAAAGACGGCGACGAGCTGTTCAAGGTCGACTTCGACTGTCCTCCCGACAGCGATCAGCTTTCAAGAGAGACCGCTGTTCACATGAGCGTTTACAACAGCCGCAAGGACGTCAACTATGTCATTCACTCCGATCTTCCCGAGATCCACGCAATGTCAATCAAGGGCAAGAAGCTCAAACCGCTGCTTGACGATTTCGCTCAGATAGCCGGCTCGACAGTCAAAGCCATAGCGTACGACGACAGCAGTAAGGCACTCAAGAAGATAGGCAGAGCCTTCAAGGGCGGCAGAAACGCCGTTATTCTCAAGGACAACGGTGCGCTGTGCTGCGGCAAGGATAAATTCAACGCAGAGGCAACGGAGATGGTCGTTGACAAGAACTGCAAGGCATACATCGGCGGCGAGCTTTTCGGAAAGATAGCCCCGATAAATCCGATAGAGTCGAAGCTTATGAACATAGTCTACAGACTGAAATATTCAAAGCAGGCTGACTGATAAACAAGATAACCCCACGGTGACGATATGCCGTGGGGTAAATTTGTCACCGAAAGGTGAAAATAATTCTCTCTTTATCCGCAAATTCGCCCGTACCCCCTTGATTATTTTTTTAAAGTATGCTATGCTTTATATCAGCTGTTATCAGAAATGAAACAAACGGAGTGATATAAATGATAGAACCTGTTGAAAGAAAGATAGGGCAGATCAACGCCCAGAAGAACAAGGCTCTCAAAAAGCAGAGAGAAGAAAACCTCGCACGTTGGGGCTTTGACGGGAAAAAGAAAAATAAGAACGACATTCCTCTGATCCTCACCGATGAGGAGTACGAGGCAGTTTTAGAGGCAGACAAGGAATACAGTGCGGCGGCGAAGACAGACAAAAACGGCATGGCTCGTCTTTTGAACATTTTTGCCATAGCCATACTCGTTATCGGTGTTGTGGCAGGTATAGTTTTCTATCAGCTTGCCGAGGATATCGGATTTGTATATTTGACAATAAGCATTGTTGTCGGAGTAGTGCTGTCGGTGCTGTTCTTCGGACTTTCCGAAGCGATAAAGCTTTTGCAGCAGCTTATCGACAGAGACTGAGCTACATATCGGAATTACAGTCACCCCATGCGGATTTCGCTTGGGGTGATTTTTTAGCGAGCGAAGCGAGCGTAACGGCACGGCCGTGTGTACCCCGAGCCGCAGGCGAGTGGGTGCCAAGGACGTGCCCGCTGCAGGGAGTCGGCGGATAAACAAGCCGGAAAGCTGATAGAGGCCGGTCTCCCCGGCAGTGCCGTCGGCCCCCGTCAGCTTCGCTGACGGGGGGCACAACGGCACTGCCCCGCCCGCTTTGCGGGCGGTTTCGCCCAAATCTTGACAAAAATTTGAAGCATATCTTAAATTACATTATTTTCTCTCAACTTTCCTAAATGCTGTTGACTTTATTTAATTATCCGTGTACAATAAGTTAACAAAGAATAAACATTGCACCGAATAAGCAATGAGTATATCAAATGGAGGAAATCAAATGTCACAAGTAATGTCGTTTATCATGGCTGTGGTAACTTACCTCATGTCATTGGTAACAGCGATCCCGACTTTCGTCAATGCAGTTAAAAACAACAACGACCTCTCATGGATAGTCACCGAAGCGACAACGCATGAAGTCAGCTATGATGTATTAGAGGCTTATTATCAGGAAAACTACATCCCGAAAGAAAAATTCAAGGATGCAAACCCTGCGAATTATAAGGACGTCACCGAGCAGTATCAGGCTCTCCTTGACGAAAACCTCGAAATCGCAAAAAAGTGGAGAACAAACCCCGGTAAGGGTCAGATAGAGTTTTATAATTCCGTCAAGAACTTCGGCGTTTGGGACTATAAGAGAGAAGACGCTCATGACGATATCGCTAAAGCGTGGGGTATCGGTGTCCACGACTTGTTCACGGTTTACGGCGTCGTTATGGACTGGGAGGTCTTCGGCAACATCAATTTCGCCATTACGGGCGCTGCTTGCGGCTTCACACCGATAACGATCTATACAGGCGGCGGACTTGTCAACATCAAGAACGGCAATGCCGACTGGAGTGAAATGGAGGTCTATTTCGACTCCGAGGAAGACCACAACTGGATCTCGTTGGGCTTAGGTCTCTATGCTCTTTGCGACGATAACTATGTCGAACAGTGCGAGCTGATAGATTCATTGCTGACGATAGCCGACACGAGAATCATAGGCGCTGCCTATAAATTCTATCTTGACCACGGAAAAACAGACGCAGTCAAGCTTCCCGCTTAAATAAAACAAAGCCGTGCAGACAAATGAAAGTCCGTGCGGCTTATAATATTATTATTCGGTACACAAAACAGCTCCGCCGAAAGCCTTGCGCTGACGGCGGAGTTATTCGTTTCTTACTTAAGAGCGTCCTCAAGTTTGTTGAAGAATTCCATAAGCTTATTGAAAATGTTCAAAAAGAAATCGACAAACTGTTCCATTTAAATTCCCTCCTTATATGTTGTTTTACACTTATATATTATATTTTTAAAGAGACTGTGTCAAGAAATAGAGGCAAAATTTAATAATTTTGAAAAGAATGTATGCGTACAAGAATTGATTTAACTTCAATGCTTAAGCTCGGCAGTTTTTGCAGCCTTTAAGCTTTTATCTGATTGTCGGTCGAATCAGCGGGGCGGCTGTTCGGCACTCGCTTCGCCCTTCGCCTGCGGCGAGCGCTACGGAGTACACGAACAGCCGCCGTTACGCTCGCTTCGCTCGCTATCGCACCCTTGCGAGTGGATTTAATCCGCAAAGCGCCGAAAATACGCCACTTTAGGTGACTTCGGATTTAACTTCAATGCTTAATGACTTTTAACCGCAAAACACTTGACAAACAGGGGATTTTTGTTATATAATTTCAATTTGCAAGACGCACTTATCCATGTATACAAAATAGTAAGCGTGGGTATGCGCTAACGCTGATTTGTCAAAGAAAAGGAGGTTATGAACATGAAAAGAACGTATCAGCCGAAGAAACGTCACAGAAAGATGGAGCACGGTTTCCGCAAGAGAATGTCGGACAGAAACGGCCGCAAGGTTCTCGCTCGCCGCAGAGCAAAGGGCAGAAAGAAGCTCAGCCACTGAGGCTCGGCAGGTTCTTCTCGTTCATAAGATTTAGTTGCTTTGCAGAAATACGTGACGCTTAAAGAAAACACAGACTTTGTGCGGACATATTATCGCGGAAAGTCAATAGCCAATCCTGCACTTGTCGTTTATTCGAGAAAAAACGGTGCGGGTTTTTGTCGTGTCGGTATAACAACAAGCAAAAAAATCGGAAACGCAGTTGAACGCAATCGTTCCCGTAGGGTTATTAGGGCTGCATATCAGTCAGTATTAAGACAAGACTTAATACAAGGTAACTGGGATTTAGTTTTCGTTGCCAGGGGAAAAACCAAATTTTTAAAAAGCACTGCTGTCGAAAAGGCGATGATCTCATGCCTTGAACAGCTGGGAGTGATAAAATGAAACAGCTTATGATGTCTGTTATCAGATTTTACAGAAAGCATATTTCTCCGCACTTCCCCGCTTGTTGCAAGTATTATCCGACTTGCTCAAGCTATGCTTTAGAAGCTATCGAGGTTCACGGAGCGTTAAAGGGCGGTCTCTTAGCCGCATACAGGCTCCTCAGATGTAATCCGCTGTCCAAGGGCGGATATGACCCTGTGCCTCCCAAGAAACACAACTTAAAACGACACTGATTGTATTTCTAATTTCCACACGCCAAAACTTTACGGAGGAAACGGAAAAATGAGTTATTACTATCAAATTTTCGGCTGGATATTGAAATTCATCTATAATCTGGTGGGTAACAACTATGCGTTGGCACTTATCGTGTTCACGCTGTTTTTCAGATTAATACTTCTACCCTCAACAATAAGCCAGCAAAAAGGCGCAGCTAAACAGATGCGCATGCAAGCCAAGGTAAACAGAATTCAGGAAAAGTATAAGGACTATCAAAAGGCTGATAAGCAGCAGCTTATTCAGCAGGAAACGCAGGCGCTCTATCAAAAAGAGGGCTACTCCTCAATGACGGGCGGATGTCTGCCGCTTTTGATTCAGCTTCCTATCATGTGGGGTCTTTACGGCGCTGTTTATAAGCCGCTGAGTTATATTCTCGGAATAGGCTCCGATGCTCTTGTGAAATTCGCCGATATCTATAAGGATATCACAGGCACAGCCATTGACGTCTTAAAGAGCGGAAGCACACAGGCTGAAATGCTTATCTTGGAAAAATTCAACGAGATCGCTCCCAAGGCGACTGAGGTTTCTCAGGACGTGATAAACACCATACAAAACTTCGATTTCACCGTTCTGGGTATACCGCTTTATGCAAGACCGTCATTTGATACTATCAAGAATTTCGGCTCGGCTACAGCCACCGACAGATGGCTTCTTCTTATTCCGATACTTGCGGCTTTGACTTCTCTTATGACAAGCCTCTTGACGCAAAAGAGACAGGAAAAGAACAATCCCGCCAATGCCGCTCAGGCTAAACAGATGAGCTGTATGATGATGCTCATGATGCCGCTTATGTCATTGTGGATCACATTCTCACTTCCGGCAGCCGTCGGTATGTACTGGATAATATCAAACGTCATTGCATTCTTACAGACACTCATTCTCGGTCACACGCATGAGCCGAGAAAGGTTCTCGCCAAGCTTATGGTGGAGGAGACCATTGAACGCCGTTCAAAGGAAGAAAACACCAAGCTTATGGCAAAAAACAATAACATTGAAAATTAACTCCAATTACGGTGGTGAAAAAATTGATTAAAGAAGCATTCGGTACGGGCAACACCGTTGAAGAAGCTATTGAAAGCGCGAAGGCAGCTTTACAAGCTCCCGAAAATGTAAACGTACAGACAGAAATAGTTGAGCTTCCGACAAAGAAGCTTCTCGGTCTGTTCGGCGGCTCTCCGGCTAAGGCAAGAGCTTTCTATGAATCCTCACCTATTGATAAGGCTGTTGAATATCTTCTCACCATTCTCAAGGGTATGGGCATCGAAAACGCAAAAGCCGAAGCTAAAGAGGGCGAAGACGGCGATGTTATCATCGAGCTTGACTGCGGCGAAGATTACGGTATCGTCATAGGCAGACGAGGCGAAACACTCGATTCGATCCAGTATCTGACAAGACTTGTCATCAACAGAGAAAGCGACGATTACAAGAGAGTTTCTATCAATGTCGGCAATTACCGTGAAAAGAGAGAAAAGACTCTCCGATCACTGGCTCACAAGAACGCATCAAAGGTCGCAAAATACGGCAGAAATATCACTCTTGAGCCGATGAATCCCTATGAGCGCCGCATTATTCACACGGCTGTTCAGGACGTTGAGGGAGTCACATCTCACTCGATAGGCTCAGATGCCGACAGACGAGTTGTTATCACTCTTAAAGAAGGCGTTAAGCCCACCCGTCCCTCAAAGGGCGGCTACGGCAAGAAGAACGGCGGCTACAATAAGGGCGGCTACAACAAGGGCGGTTACAATAAAGGCGGCAGAGGCAGACGTGAGAGCAAAGCACCCTACGTTCCGCAGGGTGAAGCAAGAGCTCCCAGAACCGACGCCGGCGCAGAATCCGTATCACGTTACGGAAAGATCAACTGATCCGATAAAATCAAACGCTGTTGCACAGTTGTTGCAACAGCGTTTTTGTGTTGTAATGTAGATGTAACTATGTAAGAAGCCGAGTCTCACCACCCCACGCACCCACTCCCTGTATACAAAAAAGCGGCTTCCTTTCGGAAACCGCTCTTGTTTTTTCAGATTAGTTGAGCTCGATCGTGAAGTCGTACTCCGGAAGGAATTCGCCTGTTGCGAAAACTCTTGCTCTGCCGATCACTCTGTCCTCGTATACCTCGAAGATGTAGCCCTGACCGTCAGCTTCATAGCCGTTGTTATTGTTGCAGGAGATCGTCGGGAGGTTGACTGACTTGAATGAGCCGTAGTCCTCGTATGTGTACTTACCGAAGCCCGTGTGAAGATGTCCGGTTATGTAGATAACGTTGTCGTACTTTTCAAAAATAGCCTTGACGTCATCTGACTGATCGCCGATAGAACCTGCGTCGAAGATAGCCGGTGAACCCCATGTTTCAGGTAAGCCGTGAGTCTTCTTGAGCGGCTGATGATTGATGACGAATACGGGCTTGCCGCTATCCTTGGTTGAAGCTATCTCGCTGTCAAGCCATGCAAGCTGAGTGTCGCTGTACCAGCCTTCTTCAAACTCTGTTCTGTCGCTGTTCATGACGATGAACTTGTAGCCGTTGACCTCAGTTGAGTAGTAGAGTCTGTTCTTTTCGACCTTGCCGTCGCAAAGCTCGTTGTGGAACTTGGCGATTCTTTGTGACTGCTGACAGAAGGCTCTCATTCTGATGTCGTGGTTGCCGTATGAGAAGATATACTGACCGATCTTGTCGTTTGCGGCGACGAGCTTTTCGCTGATGAATCTGTATTCGCTCTCAAGTCCGTTCTCTGCGATATCGCCTGCGATAACGAGAGCATCGAGCTTGACTGCCGAGTTTTTGAGATCCTCGCAGGATGCAACGAAAGCCGCTTCTCTTTCATAGAGGTAGTTTGAGATCTGAGAGTCGCCCCATGCGGCGAAGGTCAGCTGAACTGTCTCCGAGTCGATGGGAGCTATCGGTGTCTCAAGCGACGGTGTGGATATCATGCCCAAGGCGGTCATGATGGTGAGCATTGCTGTCATTACCTTATAGGCAATGAGAGGTAAAAGTCTTGTCATTTTGTTTTCCTCCGTTTTTGTTTTTTATTGGTACGCAGAAGGTGTCTGCGTTATTTAAAGCGTGTTACGCTTTTTAACATTTTAGCGGCTGAGAGGTTTTCTTTTTATGCTCTCAGACCTTTATTCAGCCATTGCTTCTGTTGGCAGGACTGCCGCAGCATTTCTTATATTTCTTTCCGCTTCCGCAGGGGCAGGGATCATTGGGCCCGACCTTTTTATCTTTGTTGCGGACTGTCTTGCCCTTTTCGCTTCCGTCACCTGCACCGGAAGTGCCTGTTATCTTTGCGACCTGTTCACGCTTAACGTCATCGTCGGTGCGTATTCTGAGATTTAATATCATTCTCACTGCGCTGTCTCTGATGTTAGCCGTCATCTGATCGAACATATCATAGCTTTCCTGTCTGAATACGATAACGGGATCTTGCTGACCGTAAGCACGAAGACCGACACTGCGCTTGAATTCGTCCATAGCGTCAATGTGATCCATCCAGTTGAGGTCAACACAGCGAAGAAGCATTGATCTCTCGGCTTCACGCATGATCTCGGAGCCGAATTCCTGCTCTTTCTTTTCATGGAGAGCGTGAGCCTTTTCTTTAAGAAGCTCCTCAAGCTCGTCTCTTGAAAGGCTTTCGATATCCTCGTCCTCTGAAATGAGCCATGAATATGTGCTTCTGAGACCTGCATAGTTCCAATCGTCAGGATCTATGCTGTCCGAGCAGTAAAGCTCAAGGCTGTCGTTCACGGATTCGTCTATCATCTTAGATATGACGGGCTTCATGTCCTCGCCTCTGAGAACCTGATCTCTCTGACCGTAAATTATCTCTCTTTGATGATTCATGACATCATCATAGCTGAGAACGTGAAGTCGGATAGCGAAGTTGTTGCCCTCCATCTTCTTCTGAGCGTTTTCGACACCTTTCGTCAAAAGACCTATCTGAAGCGGCATATCGTTATCTATGGGCATAGTGTTCATTATGCTCATCATTCTGTCGCCGCCGAAAAGTCTGATAAGATCGTCCTCCATCGAAAGATAGAAGCGGCTTTCACCCGGATCGCCCTGTCTGCCCGAACGGCCTCTGAGCTGATTGTCGATTCGTCTCGATTCGTGTCTTTCCGTGCCGATTATGAACAGACCGCCGGCTTTTCTGACCGCATCGGCCTCGTCCTTGATCTCTTCCTTATATTTCTGTTCAAGCTCTCTGAAAGTCTTTCTCGCTTCGAGTATGCTCTCGTCTTCCGTTTCGGCGAAGCCTGTCGCCTCCGCAATAAGCTCCTCGGGGTATTCGAGGCGGCGCATTTCGCTTTTTGCGAGATATTCGGCATTACCGCCGAGCATGATATCCGTGCCTCGACCTGCCATATTCGTGGCGATCGTGACAGCGCCGAGCTTACCTGCCTGAGCGACGATTTCGGCTTCTCTGTCATGGAACTTAGCGTTCAAGACGTTGTGCTTTATGCCTCTCTTTTTAAGCGCTCTGCTGAGCTTTTCGCTCTTTTCGATCGAAACCGTACCGACAAGCACGGGCTGACCCTTTTCGTGACAGGCGATTATCTGATCAATGACAGCGTTGAACTTGAAGTCCTCGGTCATATAGATAACGTCATCGTCATCGTTTCTGATAAGCGGCTTGTTTGTCGGGATCTCGACAGCGTCTAGAGAATATATCTGTTGGAACTCGTCTGCCTCTGTCAAAGCTGTTCCCGTCATACCGGAAAGCTTTGTGTACAAACGGAAATAGTTCTGGAAAGTGATAGTGGCAAGTGTCTTGTTTTCTCTTGCGACCTTGACATTTTCCTTGGCTTCTATAGCCTGATGCAGACCCTCGTTATAGCGTCTGCCTATCATGATACGTCCCGTGAACTCATCGACGATAAGAACCTGTCCGTCTTTGACGACATAGTCGATATCACGTCTCATGACACCTCTCGCCTTGATAGCTATATTGATATGGTGAGAGAGTGTGAGGTTATCGGGATCGGTGAGATTTTCGACTCCGAAATAGCTTTCGGCTTTAGCTATACCGCTCTTTGTCAGTGTTGCGGTCTTAGCTTTCTCGTCAACAACATAGTCGGCGTCAAGGTCTTGATCCTCGACGTTTGTCTTGGTGTCTATCTCGGTGACCTTAGCCATCTTCAAGCGCTTGACGAAATCGTCAGCCTGCTTATACAAAACCGAGGATTCGCCGCCCATACCGGAAATGATAAGGGGCGTTCTCGCCTCGTCGATAAGTATCGAGTCGACCTCATCGACTATGGCGAAGTTGTGACCTCTTTGTACCTTTTCTTCAAGATATTGAACCATGTTATCACGAAGATAGTCAAAGCCCATTTCGTTGTTTGTTCCGTAGGTTATGTCAGCCGCATAGGCTTCACGGCGCTCATCGGTCTCAAGTCCGTTGACGACAAGTCCGACCGAAAGTCCGAGGAAGCGATAGACCTTGCCCATCCATTCGCTGTCACGTCTTGCGAGATAGTCGTTGACCGTGACGATATGAACGCCTTTTCCGCTGAGTGCGTTCAAATAGGCGGGGAGGGTAGCGACGAGTGTCTTACCTTCACCTGTTTTCATTTCGGCGATTCTGCCTTGATGGAGAATTATACCGCCGATTATCTGAACGGGGAAGTGTCGCATCTGAAGAACTCTCGCCGACGCTTCACGGCAAGTTGCAAATGCCTCGGGAAGTATATCGTCGAGTGTTTCACCGTTTGTGAGTCTCTCTTTAAATTCATCGGTTTTATTTCTGAGCTCATCGTCGGTCAAGCCTTTATATTCCTCCTCCAAAGCCAAAACCTTGTTGGCTATGGGCATTACCCTTTTGACCTCACGGGAGGAATAGTCGCCGAAGAGCTTCTTAAAAATTCCCATTATATCACCTCTTCAATTAAATATAGGCTGAGCAAAAATATAAAAACGTGTCTGTTTTTGCGATAAGCAGTGTAAAGTCAGCCATATCTAAGCTATTATATCACAAATGAAAGCAAAAATCACTATATTTGGAAATTATTTTAGTTTAAATTTGGCGGAGAACCCGCCCGCAAAGCGGGCGGCGGCGTCTTAGCCGTGCCCCCTCGCACCGAAGGTGCGAGGGGGCCGATAAGGCGCCGGAGGGTCTCGGCTCTCATCAGCCTTCAAGCCGCCGTCTGACCGCAAGCGGAATCAGCGGGGCGGCGGATTGTCACCCCACTCGCTGTCGCTCGGGGGTACGCACTCCGCCGCCAAGAAGCTGACGAAAGCCAAACCCAACACGGTTTTTAAGAAATATTTCCGCCGATACTGTGTCGGAAATTCTCGACAGGCATATTTTAAAAAGACAGCTCAACGCACTTTTGCAGTCGGACTCTTATCAGCCTTCAAGTCGCCGTCTGACTTCAAGCGAAATCAGCGGGGCGGCTGTACGGCACCCCTTCGCCCTTCGCCTGCGGCGAGCGCTGTGGAGTACACGCCCAGCCGCCGTTACGCTCGCTTCGCTCGCTACCGCACCCCAAAGCGACAGACCTTGCTTGCGGTTTCCTCCTTGTCTCGACAAAAATCTTTCCTTAAAAACAGCTTCACGCTCGCCGCAAAAAAATTGAAGCACCGCAACAGTGCAGTGCTTCAATGCTTAAGTTTTAGATCAATTATACTTCTCTGTCAATGCCTAACAGAGTGCGGAATATGCCGAATACGACATTCAAAACTCCCAATACGTCTGTTAATTCAATGTCTGAAAATAAATCGAGCATTGTGTTCATCTCCTCAAATTAGTTTTCTTCTTCCTAAATATACCACCGACAATGCTAAATATGATTAATAAACTATTTATTAAATAAAAATAAATTTATTATATTTTATTAACAAACTGTAAATTACGCAACACGAGTTGAATTGCTCAAGCTAACCTCCCGTCGATATCGCCGCCCGATTTCAGCATATGACAAAAGCGTACCGCAAAACAAAAACGGAGCTTTCGCCCCGTTTTGTTGTTATCTGAGATACGGCAAGGGATTGACTCTCACGCCGTTTTTGATGACCTCGAAGTGAAGATGTGCGCCGTAGGCTCGTCCGGTCTCGCCGATCTGACCTATCTGCTGTCCGGTCGAAACCTTCTGACCGGCTCTGACACTTACAGATCCCGCAAGCATATGAGCGTATCTCGTCTGGATTCCGTTTCCGTGGTTTATCAAGACAGAATATCCGTATGCGCCGGTGGTGGTGTAGCTGACGACCGTGCCGCCTGCCGCAGCGAGAACGGGAACGCCCTTTGAACCGCCGGGTGCGCACAGGTCAAGACCCGAATGATAACCGAGGCTTCTGTAGCCGAACGGTGAGGATATGATCCTTGCTCTTGTGCTGGGCCATGAAAGCTTGCCGCCCGAATAGGTCGTGTCTCCGTTGCCCTGCTGATATGAGCTGTAACCGCCCGTATAGCTTCCGCTTGAATACGACGGCTGAACGACAACCTTTGTACCCTTGTGAATGATCTCCTTTGTCGGCTCTTTGATGACCTCGCTTGAAATCTCGGTGACGAAGCTTCTCACGCCGTCAATATATGTGACCATTTCGGTTATGCGTTCCTTGCCCTTTTCGCCCTTTTGAACGACCTTTGACTGACCTTTATATATCGTATCCGATTCCTTGACCTCTGTTTCATATGCGATGCTGACGGTACGCTTTTCGGTCTTCATGACCTTGACTCTGATATAGTTGACCTGATTTGATATGACCAGCCTGTCTCCGACATGAAGCGAGCTTTCCTCTGTTAATTTCGGATTGTATGAGAGAAGCTCCGAGACGTACATATCATTGTCGCCGGCGATCTTGGAAAGCGAATCGCCTTCGACGACTGTGTGGTACACAGCGTTGCTCTTGGTCGATGTCATGACATTTTTAAGCTTTGAGGTATCCCAAACGATGTCCTTTGAATCGGGATAGAAGCCCTGAATGTAGCTTATCTCCTCAACGAAAGCGACGGTTGCGTTGTTGCCTGCCTTTGTTTTGTACGGCTTGAGTATCTGCTCAAACACGTTTCTTGCGTCCGCCTCGTTCTTGACAGCGCAAATGAACTCGCCGTCAACATAGATTCCGCAGGCGTTGATATAGTTTCCGTCGGTGTTCTCGATTATCCTGTCACATATCGTCTTGGCATCGCTGAGCTTGTTTAAAGTCAACAGCTTGATTTGATATGTCGGCGGATCGAGGGTGAGGGTGTCTGAGCTGTCAAGAGAAAGTCTCGATGCGGCGTACTCCTTAGCTTGATTGTATACGTCCTCGTTTTCGACGTAGCCGATGTTTTCGCCGTTATAGCTGACTTGAAGCGCAAAGACCTTATCGTTATAGCGACCCAATGACAGCAGCATTATCGCAATGCATACAACAGGGAAAATGACGTTGGCGATGGAGAGCCAAACACGCCTATGCTTCTTAAACGAGCCCTTGGTCTGAAGTCTGAGCTTACGAAGCCACGTCTTGAAGTCCTCGTCCTGTCTCACTCGCCGCATTTCTTCGGCGGACTTTTGAGCGTCTTTTCTGAAGCGCTTGAAATCTCTGACCCTCATTCTCTTGACGGCTATGTGAAGCTTTTTCTTGAAGCCGACGGCTAAGTTTAAGATGACCTTCTGCCAAATGAGCATGACGGGTATCTTGATGACCTCAAACACAGCGTGGAATATCACGCTGAAAACGCTGAGTGTTGTTTCGCCGACCGTGTTGACAAAGCTGTCGGCTATGCTTACAACAGCTTTCGCATCATGAAGCTTGAGAGCAGTCATGAGCCTTTGCTCTTGCTCGGTCTCCTCCTCAATGGGAATGATTACAAGCTCGGCTTCTTCATATTCATCATAAACGATGTAGTCCACATCGTCATATGCATTGTTTTTGTTTTCGTTCTCAGACAAGAATACACTTGAAAGAGAGTCTTTTTCCTTTTTTTCACGGGTATCTTTCTCCGTCAAAGGACCACCTCCTTAGGTGCTTTTTACAATACAACAATGTATTATACACTAAAACGACAAGAAATGCAAGTGCAGAGGAAATGGGAATGATAGGAGAGAGCTCGGACGCTTGTCAGCTTCAAGTTGCGGCAGCGAGCGAACAGCCGCCCCGCTGATTTCGCTTTCGGTCAGACAGCAGTTTGAAGGCTGATGAAAGCCATACCCAACACGGTTTTAAGTCGTATCTCCGCCGATACTGCGTCGGAAATCCTCGACAGGCGACAGCCTCATTTTAAATAGACAGCTCAACGCACTTTCACAATCGGACTTTTTTCAGCCTTCGGAGTTTCTCGCAAAATCCAAGCGAAATCAGCGGGGCGGCGGATTGTCACCCCACTCGCTGTCGCTCGGGGGTACGCACTCCGCCGCCGTTACGCTCGCTACCGCACCCAAACCCAACACGGTTTTTAAGAAATATCTCCGCCGATACTGCGTCGGAAGCCCTCGACAGGCGACAGCCTCATTTTAAAAAGACAGCTCAACGCACTTTTGCAATCGGACTTTTTTCAGCCTTCGGAGTTTCTCCCAAAATCCAAGCAAAATCAGCGGGGCGGCGGATTGTCACCCCACTCGCTGTCGCTCGGGGGTACACGCCCGACCGCCGAGAAGCTGACGAAAGTCAAACACAATACGCTCAAAACGCAGTCCCTGCGTTTTGAGTGCGAAGCAGTTTTTAAGGAAAGATTTTTGTCGAGACAAGGAGGAAACCGCAAGACAGGCTGTCGCCTGTCGAGGATTTCCGACGCAGTATCGGCGGAAATATTCCTTAAAAACCGTGTTGAGCTTGGCTTTCGTCAGCTTCAAGCTCGCTTCGCTCGCTACCGCAACCCAAATCGACAGTCCTTGCTTGCGGTTTCCTCCTTGTCTCGACAAAAATCAACGCTAAATAAAAAGCGTGGCATAAGCCACGCTTGATTACTGCTCTGTCTGCTTGCCGTTCTTATTGCTCTTATCCTTAAAGTGCTTGATAACAAACACGAGGATCACCACCGGAACGGCGCATATTATTATCTTTATCAAAAGCTCCATGGGGATTATATCATATATACCGTCGCCGAGAACAGTCAAAACGATAACACGGGGCATTATTCCCGTCACCGATGCGATATAATATTTAAAGATACTGCAGCTCGATGCACCCAAGAACAGACTTGTGAAGTCTATGGGAAGTCCGGTGAATCTCATAAGGAACAACACGCCGAACTTATCCTGAACATTTTTTTCGAGAAGCTTTTGTCCGCTTTTGCTCTTGCTTAAAAGCTTTGTGACCGCATCGCCGCCGAGGAATTTTCCGAGGATATATGTCGCCATGACCTCGATACTGATTCCGATAAAGCTTATGATTATCGCCTGCACGGGTGAAAACGCCATTCCGACCGACAGATAAATAAGCGATGCCGGTATGACGAAAAGCAGAGACTTAGCGAAGAATATGGCGATAACGACACCCACCGCCGCATAGATGCTCGGTGCGCTTTCGACTATCGCTCTGATGTCGAGGTTTGTGAGCCTGTCATAGTTTAAGATGATGACCGTCAAGATGACGGCGGCAACAGCTATTTTTGCGAAAAGCGAGAGATTCTTTTTAGTTTTTTCGTTCATATTGATACCAACCCGATAAATTTCAGTCTTTCTAAATATTATATACCAAAAGCTGTCAAAAATTCAATAGGTAACGCAAGTATTCAGTCCGATTTTCCACCGGCTTTATTTAACGAATGTCTCTTATCTTTCGTACGCACCGAGCGTGTACTTATTAAAGTTTATACTGTTAATATTTTTTTAACTTATGCAATGCTTATATTTTATTCAACTTGTGGACAAAAATAAAAAAATCTGTTATACTTAATTTCACATCTTCCAAAGGAGTAGGGAGCAATGAACACTAAAGACAAACTCGAAAGAGCCGCCGCAGGCGTGACGATTGACCAGATTCTCAAATATATTGACAAAGACCCGAAACAGAATCTCGTCAAGCTTATTAACGCAAGCGAAAAAATACTCGGCGGTACATTTAAAAAATCATATCTTGATGCCATGAGAAATGCCGTTCAGGATGAGACGAACGTCTACTATCAGTATGCGATGAACTTTCTCAAGGACGTTGACAGGCAGGTGCTTAAAAAGATGCTGCTTGCTATGGGCCTCGGCGCAGGATACCACGGAACAAAATCCGTCAGAGAAAACAGAGATATTTATAAATGTAATATACCTTGGCTTATCCTCATGGACCCGACAAGCGCCTGCAACCGCAAATGCAAGGGCTGTTGGTCAGCTGAATACGGATATAAACAGAGCTTGACATTTGAAGAAATGGACAGCGTTGTCAATCAAGGCGTTGAGCTCGGAACTCACCTTTATCTTTTCACGGGCGGTGAGCCTCTTATCAGAAAGGACGACCTTATAAAGCTCGCTGAAAATCACCCCGACTGTGCGTTCCTCGCTTTCACAAACGGTACGCTTATAGATGAAAAATTCTGCGACGAGATGAAGCGTGTTGGAAACATCACGGTAGCTCTCAGTATCGAGGGTACAAAAGAAACGACAGACGCAAGACGTGGCGAAAACGCATATGATCAGATTATAGAAGCAATGTCGCTTCTCAAATCAAAGGGCTGTCTTTTCGGTATGTCGGTCTGCTACACAAGAGAGAATGTCGAAACCGTCACGAGCGACGAATTCATGGACGACATGATAAGCAAGGGCGTCAAGTTCGGAATGTATTTCTGCTATATGCCTGTCGGTCACGATGCCGTGGTCGAGCTTATCCCCACTCCCGAACAGAGAGTGCATATGTATAAGTGGCTGAGAAAAACGAGAAACTCAAAGACAGGCAAGCCGCTGTTCGTCATGGACTTCCAAGACGACGGCGAGTATGTCGGCGGCTGTATCGCAGGCGGAAGAAACTATTTCCATATCAATTCCGCAGGCGACATGGAGCCTTGCGTATTTATTCATTATTCGGATTCGAATATCAGAAAGAACACCTTGCTTGAGGGCTTGAGAAATCCGCTTTTCACTGCGTTCAGAAAAGGACAGCCGTTTAACGATAACCATCTCAGACCCTGCCCGATGCTTGAAAATCCGCAGTATCTCAGAAAGATAGTCGGAGAAACGGGCGCAAAGTCAACGGATCTTATCAAGGAAGAAACGGTCGAGCATCTTTGCTCAAAGTGCGACAGATTCGCCGCCGAATGGGCACCGACCGCAGAGGAGCTTTGGCTCAACACAAAGCATCCGAATCCGATGACTCAGTATTACAGAGACACACCCGAGGGAAAAGCCGAAGCGGCGGCAAGGGCAAAAGCGGAAGCGGAAAAAGCAAAACAGTAACAATAAAAAACGATCGGTGCGACGAAAGGTCAGCACCGATTTTTTTCGGCGTAAAAATCCGCTGTGAACGAAACACTCACAGCGGATAAGATTTTAGTATTTGACGAAATAGCTGTCGATCTCCCACGGGGTGACCTTTGTTTTATAGTCGTCCCACTCGGCTTGCTTTGCTTCGCCGTATTTTTCGAATATATGATCACCCATTGCGTACTTAACGAAATCACTTCCCTTGAAATCGGCTATAGCTTCTTCAAGAGAGGTGGCGAGAGAGCCGACCTGTTTTTCCTGTCTCTCCTGCTCGGTCATGGCGTAGATATTGCCGTCAACTGCCGGCGGAGGAGTCATGCCCTTTTCGATGCCGTCAAGGCCCGCAAAGAGACAGGCAGCCATAACGAGATAGGGATTAGCCGACGGGTCGGGATTTCTAAGCTCGATTCTCGTTGCGTTTCCTCTGGCTGAGGGAACTCTTATCAGCGGGCTTCTGTTTCTCGCCGACCATGCTATGTATACGGGAGCTTCATAGCCGGGGACAAGTCTCTTATATGAATTGACAAGCGGATTTGTGATTGCGGTTATCTCCTTGATGTGATTCATAACGCCTGCGATAAAGCAATAGGCAGTTTTGCTCAATCCGTTTGCGTCGTTTTCGTCATAGAAAACATTGTGGCCGTCTTTGTGAAGCGACATATTTATATGCATACCCGAGCCTGCTATGCCGTATACGGGCTTCGGCATGAAGGTTGCGTGAAGTCCGTGCTGAGGGGCTAAGTTTTTGACGCAGTATTTGAAAGTCATAACATTGTCGGCGGCTTTGAGTGCGTCGGCATACTTGAAGTCGATCTCATGCTGAGCCTGAGCACATTCATGGTGGGAGGCTTCAATCTCAAAGCCCATATCCTCAAGCGCAAGACAGATATCTCTGCGGCAGTCCTCACCTCTGTCAACGGGGCCCATGTCGAAGTATCCGCCCTTGTCGCCGGTGTTCGTTGTCGGTACGCCGTTATCGTCTGTCGTGAAAAGGAAAAATTCACATTCCGGACCGACACTGAAAGCGAAGCCCATTTCGGAGGCTTTTTCTATGGCTCTTTTTAAAACGTAACGGGGGTCGCCTGCGAAAGGCTTGTCGTCTGCGGTGCGGATATCGCAGATAAGACGGGCGGTCTTTCCGTAGTGCGATCTCCACGGCAGGATACAAAAGCTGTCATAGTCGGGATAAAGCTTCATGTCGCTTTCCTCGATACGAACGAAGCCGTCAATTGACGAGCCGTCAAACATACATTGATTGTTCAGCGCCTTTTCAAGTTGACCCGAGGTTATGGCGACGTTTTTCAGTGTTCCGAGGATATCGGTGAACTGAAGTCTGATAAACTTAACGCCCTCCTGTTCGACTATCTTTAAAATGTCTTCCTTTGTGTAGCTCATATGCGGTGTCCTTTCATGTGAGTATTCTTAAAATAAAAAAGGCAATGGCGGATGAATGTCACCCACCATTGCTTGACTTAGTAAAGGATAACATTATTATTTGGATTTGTCAACCGATTTTTTTCAGACTCACGTTTTTTATTTTCTTTTATATTTTTTGCACGAAAAAGCACGGATAAGGTGTTGAAACTTGTGGAGTTTTAATGTATAATGATAGTGTCTTTACGCTGAGAGTATGAAAAAACTCACCGTCGAGACAATATTCTCGGGCTGATAACAACTTCAGCGTACACACAAAGAGAGTTCTTATCGACCCTATAATCCAAAGGAGATTTTCTGATGTCAAAGAAAGAAAAGAACGGTAACGGTCTGAATTATAAAAGAACGTTCCTCATCGGCTTCGGCTTTTTGGGCTGTATGCTTTTGTGGTCGGTCTATAATTCATATGTACCCGTTATCCTCAGAAGCAAGCTGACCGAGGTCTTTGCAGGTGACGGAGCTTTCGCAAGCTTCATCAGCAACAATTCATGGCTCGCTTGGGTCACGGTTCCGCTTCTCGTTAACGCAGTCATGACTATAGATAACATCTTCGGTGTTATCTTCCAGCCCTATTTCGGCAAGCTCAGTGACCGCACTCATTCCAAAATGGGCAAGCGTATGCCCTTCATTATGATCTGTATGCCGATCTGCGCTGTGTTCTTCACACTCGTTCCCGTTGCGGCTACGGTCAAGGCGGCAGGACTTAGCATTCTTCTTATGATGAGTGTTATCATCTGCTTCAACTTCACAATGTCGGTTTGGCGTTCACCCGTTGTTTCGCTCATGCCGGACTTCACTCCGTCTCATCTTCAAAGTGACGCTAACGCCGTCATCAACATCATGGGCGGTATCGGTCAGATGATCGGCTTCGTCGTCGGCACTATCGCCGCCGCTATCGTCGGTCTGTTGGGCTTCACCGAAATGAAAGAAGCTCTCACGGCTAAGACAAACACTCTCGGTCAGCTCCTTGAGCTTGACGCCAACGGAAAGCCCGTTATCAAGTGGTTTGTCGAGGATACTTCAAAGTATGCCGACAAGATCGAAAACTTCATCGAGAGCGGCAGAGATGCTCTCATGGACGGTGACACAGTCGTCGCCGAGAAGGTCGCTCGTCTTGATGCAGCCGGAAATCCGATCACTGTCAACTACACTCCGATATTCCTTGTTACGGCTATAATCGCCGTGCTTTGCATCATCGGACTTATCATCTTCTATAAGAGAAACAAGCAGTATGACCTTTCAGCCAATGTCGCTATCGAAGAAAAAGCCGACAGCGGCAAGAAGCAGAAGATCAAAATAAGAGATCTTCCCATAACAAAGGAGGAAAGAAAGAGCCTTATTACAATGCTCATCGCTCTTTTCCTTATCAACAACGCTACAGAGGCTATCGTCCCGAACTTCACGAACTTCGCTCTTGACACACTCAATGTTAAGCCTATCTATTCAACTCTCATGATGGCTGTCTTTGCCGTGTCACTCGCCGCATTCGGTATCCCCGCAGGTAAGATGGGTCAGAAGATCGGAAGAAAGAAGACGATCATGATAGGCTTAACGGGTATTGTTATCATGTTCGCTATCTATCTCACAGCTTCTCAGATCGCCACATCAAAGACCTTCGTTTGGGTCATGCTCTGGATAGCTCTCGTCATAGGCGGTGCGGCTATCGGCTGTGTCAACATAAACACACTTCCGCTTGTTCTCGCTATAGGCGGCAGAGAATATGTCGGTACATTCACAGGCTACTATTACACGGCAACTCAGGCTGCGGCTGTTACAGGCCCGCTTCTTTGCGGTCTTGTTATCGGTCTTTTCAACGAGGACTACAACTATATGTTCCTGTTCTGCGCCGTTATGTTCGCTATCGGTCTCGCTGTTATCTCACAGGTCAAGCACGGTGAGCTTTCAAAGGACGACAACGAATGGCTTGAGCAGGCTGTTAAGGACGCTCAGGACGACTGATGATGTCGGACAAAATCTGAAATTTACGGGACTGCCGAGTGCGGTCCCGTTTTTTGTTCTGTGGGCGAGTCACGTGCGGCGCCGTCGGCACTCCGCTCGCTTCGCTCGGGAGTGCACGCCGACGCCGTAGCCGCCACTACGCCCCGGCACCCCACCCACCTGCATATTTATACAACAAACACCGCCGTAAATTCCAAAAAAATATTGACAATGCGCCGAATCGGTGTTACCATTTTCATGAGGTGGTAATTTATGTCAAAGATAATCAGCATATTACTTTCATTGTTAATCACACTGTCATCTATGTTTTACTCAAATTTCGGCGGCGATTATCAGCATGAAAAGCCGGAAGCCGACAACTACCCGTGTGTATTCGTTCACGGCTATATGGGAATGGGCTATAACTCCGGCGCAAATCACGTGGTATCCTATTGGGGCGCAACGGCCTGCGATCTTATCCCCGAGCTTAATAAGCTCGGATATAACTGCTATGAAGCGGACGTCGGTGCGATCTCAAGCTGTTGGGACAGAGCTTGTGAGCTTTACGCTCAGCTTGTCGGAGCAACGGTAGACTACGGCGAGGCCCACGCAAAGGCGCATAACCACGCAAGATACGGCAGAACATATTCCGAGCCTATCATAGAAAATTGGGGCAAGACGGACAGCGACGGAAAGCTTGTCAAGGTCAATCTCATCGGCCACTCATTCGGCGGAAACACAATAAGACTGTTGCTTTCACTTCTTGACAAGGGCGACAGCGCAGAGAGAGCCGCCACGACAGACGGAAGCCTTTCCGAGCTTTTCACGGGCGGAAAGAGCGAATTTGTCAATTCCGTCACAACGGTCGCCGCACCGAACAACGGCACAACGCTTATTTATATCGGAGAAGAAATGGAGCTTCTCGACTTCTTGGAAAGAGCGATATACTTCTTCGCCGGCTCAGTCGGAAGAACAGACCTCGCACAGCTTGTCGATTTTCAGCTTGACCAATTCGGCATAACCGTCAAAGAGGGTGAAAAAGCCGAGGAATTCCTCTGCCGCGCGATAAAGGAAATGATGGAGACCTATAATAACGACAGCGCATTTTATGACTTATCACCCGACGGCTCAAAGGAGCTCAACGACAGAAGCGAGATAGTCGACGGCGTTTATTATTATTCATATTCTTTCCGTACGACCAAGGATAACGGTAACGGAAAGCAGGTCGCCGACAAGGGAACTTTCGCTTTACTCGGGCCTTTCTCGGCGATGATGGGAAGCTATGACACCAACCGCATAACCGACTACCCGATCGACGAAACGTGGCTTCCGAATGACGGCATGGTAAACACCATATCCGAGGGCGCACCGTTTGATGAGCCGAGCTGTGATTTCAATTACGGCGACGACGCTCAAAGCGGAATTTGGAACAAACTGCCCGTCATTCAAGGCGACCACGGCTTTGCGGTAGGCTTGATGAGCGACAAGACGACAGTCCTCGACAGATTCACGGCTATGCTCGATCAGATAAATTCAAAAAGCTGACGCATGAATTAAATCGAGAACAGACTAACTGCATACAAAAAAATAAAAGGCGGCTGCGGCACTCATGGGGATATTGAGCGCCGCAGTTTTTGCCTTTTTCGGTTGAGGTTACTATGCTTGCGGTACACGGTTGGTGTGTACCGCAAAAGTCATTTCATTTTATCTCGATCTTTCTGATCGGCTCTTCTTTATCTTCTTTCTTGGGGAGCGTCAGCTCGAGAATACCGTTTTTGAATTCTGCGCCGATTGCGCTTTCGTCGATATTCGTCACGTCGAAGCTTCTGGAGAATGAACCGTATGAGCGTTCACGTCTGATGTAGTTGCCTTCCTTGTCTTTCCTGTCGTTTGAGTCCGAATGTTCCGCTTTGATCGTCAGCGTTCCGTCACGAAGATCAATGTCGATGTCGCTCTTGTCAAAGCCCGGAAGCTCCGCTTCAAGAACGAACTTGTCGCCCTCGTCCTTGATGTCTGTCTTGAAGGCTTCGAACGCCTCGAATGTTCTCGGTGAGAAGAAGCTTCTTTCGAATTCCTCAAGCTCCTTGAACGGATTGTAATAACCGACTGTGTTTCTTCTTTCATAAGGTGTTAAACCAAACATAATACATACCTCCGATAAATTTGATTTTTTCATTTTCTGAAAGGGGGTGTTCGGTGGCACTCGGTTTTGCCTCTCTGTGTCCCTCGCTCTCTTCTCTCTTTCATTGTCTACAGTATAGCCCTTGAATTTGTCATTTCAACATCAAAAAGATTAACATTATGTTAATATTAGCACTCTATCAATAAGAGTGCTAAATTTTCGGTCGGGCAAGTTTTTCGGTCGAATGAGCAGGTGCTTTAGTGTGTCGGTGCACGACGGCAAGATTTTCGGTCGGGCGAGCAGGTGCTTCGGTGGGTCGGTACACGACAGCAAGCTTTTCGGTCGGGCAAGCAAGTAAGTAAGTGCTTTAGCGAATTGGTACTCGACAGTTAATTTTTCGGTCGATACGGCAACACTTTCTCCAACAAAACAGGACACCGCAGCTTTAAGCTGCGGTGTCCGTTATATACAAGCTAAATATAAAGGTCTTATCAATAGTGAACTGCTCCGCAGTCACAGGTCTTGTTCGTGCCGAAGATTCTCCAGAATATACGGATTATCTTATATATGAAGCCCGAGAAGCCGCCCTTGTGACACATACAGTCGCATTTTGTCGGTGTGGCGACGCTTGAGCCGTCATCGACTATCGCATAGTAGCTGAAGTGGCTGACCTCAAAGAAGATGTAGCCGTCCTCGATGAAGCTGTCGAGCTTTTCTAAGCTGCCGTTTTCGGAGACGTAATAAGCGTTTGTCGTCTCGGCGCTGAAGTCTGACGGCAGGGGTATCTTGACCCATACTGCCTTTGTCGGCTGCGCTTTTTGACCGTTGATATACGGTGTGATGTCGAACAGCTTCTTGAGCTTGTCGCCCTTTTGGCTGTCTAGAACGGTGAATGCGTTGCCGCTTGACACCTCGCTGACAGCCAAATTGACGTTGCCGTTGAAGCTGCCGTCGGCGTAAACGAGAGATACACCGTAGGCGGAGTCTGAGGTGACGTTTGAGTGAAGCTTATCGACAGGCGCTTCTTCGGTACGCCCGCACAGTAAGCAGGCTCTGACCTTTTTGCCGCTTTCGAAGATAGTCGGCTCTTTAGTGACCTTCCAATCGCTGAAAACACAGCCGGTGAAATCGTCGAGTGCGACGAAAGAGACATCGTTATTCGGGCTGTTGACTTCGACAAAGCTTTCTGCGCTCGTACCCTTATAACCGTATATCTTGAAGTTGGGGACTTCTTTCATGTAATTCTTTTCGGTCGCTTCAACAACATTTAAATAAGTGTCATAGTTGAGAACGTACCTGTCGAAATAATGCTAGAAAGAAAATTCATAGCCGTTTATTTCCGTACCCTTGGGAACAATGAGAGTTTTAAGATTCTCAGCCGCAATATGCTTGACATAAGTCACGGTGTCGGGAATCTTGTATACCGTCATTTCAGAGCCTTGAGGATAGGAGATTATCTCGGTGACGTCTTTGTTATAAAGAACGCCGTCTGTGACCGTGAAGTTATTGTTGCCCTCGGCTAAGGTGATAGCCTTGAGGTTTGCCGAATAGTCAAACGCACCCTCGCCTATAGTCTTAACGCTTTCGGGGATAACGATGCTGTCAATACCGCTGAAAGCGAATGCGCCCTCACCGATAGTCTCAACGCCGTTTTCGATAGTGACCTTTGTAAGCTTCGGAGTGAATTCAAACGAAACGGGCGGTATCTCCTTAATAGTTCCGGGAATGACAACGCTTTCAAGGTTTGACATATAGAAAGCGTTCTGACCTATCGTCTTGATATTTTTTCCGAAAGTGACGTTCTTAAGATCGAAGGTTACGCAGAAAGCGTCGTCGCCGATAGTCTCAAGGCTGTCGGGAAATGCGAGATTTTCGATAGCGGTGTAACAGAAAGCGCCGTAGCCGATCTCTTTAAGCTTATTTCCGAAGTTGACGGTTTTAAGCTTGGCAGCCATAACGAAAGCTGAATCTTTGACCGTTTCGAGTGTGTCGGGGAACGTAACACTTTCAATGTATACCGCATAGGCAAAAGCGCCTAAACCGATAGTTTTTATTCCGCTCGGTACACTGTAGGCTTTATCCTCCTTGCCGGTGGGATAGAGAGCCAAAGTGTCTGTGTCTTTTTCGAAAAGTACGCCGTCGGTGACATAAAAGCTTGCGCTTTCACCCGAGAGCTTAAACTCTTTCAAGCTTGAGCATGACGGGAATACGCTTTTTTGTATTTCCGTTACGCTTGACGGGATAGTGACCGATGTCACCTTATCGCAAGATGAAAAGGAATATTCCTCTATCACCGTCACGGGATATCCGTCGGCGCTTGAGGGAATGACGACCTCGCCCGTTGCGGCAGGATCACATTCCGTGAGAGTCGCATAGCCGGAATCGGAATAGACGTTAAATGTAAAATAACCGTCAGTGACCGACTGCGGTGTTTCGAGTGCAAAGACAGCGCCGAGAGACATCGGCATCATACTGAGCACCATCATTGCCGCCATTAAAGCGACAACAGCTGTTTTGCTTTTGATTTCTTCATGTGTGTTCACTGCTCCTTTTAAAAGTTTTTCCGAACCGTTTTAGCTAATCATCTTAAACCGACGGAAAACCGACAGACATAAGTCCGTCTTACGATTCCTCCCCATACCGATAAACACGCTCTTTGATTGAGTGCATGGCTTATTTCCGTTAGCCTTAAATTTACCGCAAATGTCACAAAAAAATCGCTTCGGATAGTTAAATTATATTCCTTTTGTATACAATGTCAAGAAAAATAATAAATAAATATTTAAAATTATGAATTTTTACTACAAATTACCGACTTGTGTTGGATTTTGTTTTGGTGGGGGTTGGGGTGGGGATCAGCGAGCGAAGCGAGCGTAACGGCGTGGGTTCGTGTACTCCGTAGCGCTCGCCGCAGGCGAAGTGCGGAGGGAGTGCCGAACACACGCCCCGCTGATTTGACCGAAAGTCAGCAGGCGGTGGGGAGGCTGCTGAGACCGCAAGAGCAAAGTCCGACGAAAGATAAAACCGACCGAAGCGATACATGATGCTCATACGGCTGCGCACTGCAAACCGCTGTCGCCTATAATCTAAAATTCGATTGACAATTTACTGCGTTTAGAATATAATTATAAGAGTTGTAACTATGATTTTGACCGTAAATCGGAGGAATATATATGGAGCTTACAAACAAACACGTTCTCGTCATAGGTCTCGCAAGGAGCGGAATGGCGGCGATAAAGGTTCTTCATGAATTGGGAGCGGAAATAACGCTCTCGGAATCGAAGAAAAAAGAGGAGATAAAACAGCTTGATGAGCTGACGGATATGGGAGTTAAGGTCGTCGGTCAGACAAAAGGCGAATTTGAAGCCGAATATGATCTGGCGATAAAAAATCCGGGTGTACCGCTGAATAATCCCGTCGTCACATATTTGAGCGAGAACAATATCCCGATGATAACCGAAATCGAGCTTGCTTTCCAAGTGGCGAAGCCTCAGCATTTTATTGCGATAACCGGAACGAACGGCAAGACCACCACGACAACTCTCGTCTATGAGATACTGCGCCGAGAGTTCGGCGAAAAAGCTCACCTTTGCGGAAACATCGGAATACCGCTTTGCGAAATAGTTATGCAAAACGGACTTCTTCACGAGGGCGGACATTATATTGCGCTTGAAATTTCGAATTTTCAGCTTATCAATATCGACAAATTCAGGCCCGAGGTCGCCGCTATACTCAATCTGACACCCGACCACGTCGACTTCATGGGAAGCCTTGACGCATACTATCGCTCAAAGACTCGTGTATATGAAAATATGACGGGCGGCGACGTGTTCGTCTTGAATCAAGATGACCCCGAGATCGTCGCATACACCGAGCGATACCCCGTCAAATGCAAAGCGGAGACATTCAGCCTTGACCGCTGTGACACCGACAGCTATATCAAAGACGGCTATTTATATGTATGCGGTGAACGAGTGCTGGAGACAGACTGTATCCGCCTTGTCGGTAAGCATAACCTTCAAAATGTCATGACAGCCGTGTGTACCGCAAAGGCGATTGGCGTAAGCAACGAAGCGATAACGGCGGCAGTGTCCGAATTCAGGGGAGTCGAGCATCGCATAGAATTTGTCAGAGAGAAAGACGGCGTTAAATTCTATAACGATTCCAAGGGTACGAATACAGATGCTACGATAACCGCACTCAAGGCATTCGACCGTGGGGTAATACTGCTGGTCGGTGGCTTTGAAAAGGGACTTAGCATGAACGAAATGAAAAAGCACTTAGGCTGTGTGAAAAAAGTGATAGGCTTCGGCGCTTGCGGAAAGAGACTTGTCACGGACTTAGTCGGCGATGACGGAATCGTTGTCACAACTCTCGATGAAGCCGTAGATGAAGCCGTAAAAGTTGCCGAAAGCGGAGACACTGTTTTGCTCTCGCCGACAACCAGCTCATTCGACCAATATTCCTGCTTTGAAGAACGAGGCGAGCATTTCAAAAAGCTTGTCACTAAGCTATAATATAATTGATAAGGAAGAGACAGCATGAAAAACAACGAAAGGTGCATAGGAGTTTTCGATTCCGGTTTAGGCGGTCTGACCGTTGTTGACGGCTTAATAGATGCCATGCCGAACGAAAGCATCGTCTATTTAGGTGATACGGCGCATATGCCCTACGGCTCAAAGACAGAAGAACAGCTGACGGAATACGTTTTCGCCAACATGGAATTTCTGATGTCATTTGACGTCAAAGCGATAGTCATAGCTTGCAACACGGCGGATTCCGTTGTCAGAGAGAAGCTGATCGAGGCTTACGACTTGCCGATATTCGGAGTCATAGCCCCTGCGGCAAAGCAAGCGGTCGAAGCGACAAAAAACGGCAAGATAGGCGTCATAGCCACAAATGCCGCCGTTAACAGCGGCGCATACGAAAGAGAGATACATAAGCTCAGAAGTGATATATCGGTCAAAAGCGTAGCCTGCCCCAAGCTTGTTCCGCTGATAGAGCAAGGGCATTTCAGTTCGGGCGATCCGCAGGCGATAAGAGCGCTTGAAGAATACCTGATCGAGATAAAGAAAAGCGGCTCGGATACGCTAATCCTCGGCTGCACTCATTATCCGCTTTTATCCGAAATGATAAGCGGTATGCTTCCGGGAGTGAAGCTGATAAGCTCATCTGCGGCTGTGGCGAGCGACGTCAAAGCGGCGTTTGAAGAACAGAGCTTAGCGAGTGAAAAAGACAGAGCCGACGGCAACAGATATTTTGTCACTGAAGCTCCGAGCGGATTTTATAAAAATGCGAAGCTTATCCTCGGTGACAGGCTTGATAAGATAGAGCTTGCGTGAGGGAAGTCCGCCTGCGAAGCAGGCGGACGCAGGGAGAACGTGCTCTACCGTGCGGCGAAGCCGTATGGTAGGGCCGAGCTCCCTGCGCATGAGCTCAGAAACAGATAAAACAAAAAATGCGAGTGCCGAACGCACTCGCATTTTTGTCATGTTTAGTATAAAGTCCGATATCAAAATCAGAATTTTCTCGAAAGCTTGCTTTCCGCTTCTTCTCTTGATATCTTGCCTGTGTTGCAGTCAGCCATGAGCTGAACGTCTTTGTCTGTGAGATTATAGAATTTCCAGATGACGGTTGCAACGATCCAGCCGATAGCCGGAAGCATAACATAAAGGAACCAGAGAACGTTAAGTGCGTGCGGAGTCTGAGTGATACCGCTTGAAGCGAGCTGCTCAAAGTTTTCAACAGCTACGCTTACCCAACCGGTCGACTTGAGGCCGAGAATGAGAAGCGGAAGTGCACTTGAAACAGCGGCTGTGAGCTTAACCATGAATGTCTGAATCGAGAATGTGATACCCTTAGCTTCGATTCCGGTCTTGTATAAGCCGTATTCGGCACAGTCGGGCGTGAACATGAAGAGCATGATGCCGACGATCGAAACGGGAATAGAACGGACAGCCGAAAGGATCGCAAAGACGATAAAGCTCTTATAGCCGACGATCCACATAACAACGCTGAGAACTACAGATAAAATCATGCAAAGTCTGAAGAGCTTCATCTTATCCATCTTTCTTATAAATGTCGGAACAAGGAAAGCGAATATCGCCGACGGAACAAGACTGAGCGCTTGAACGACGAGAGAAAGCTGAGAGTTGTTGAAAAGATAGAACGAAACGAAAAGATTAAGAGCTGCGGAGACATTCGCCGCCGAATAGAAGAAGTAGCCCAAGTAGTAGAGAAGCAAATACTTATTCTTAACAAGGTAGCTGAACATCTTTTTAAGCGTGAATTCTTCGTCTTGACTGCCGACATATCTTTCTTCAAGTCTGAAGCAGGCGGGAGCCATTGTCACAAGAGCAAACACAGCGCAAATTATAGCGACAACCGTATAGTTGAGGTGGATCTGTTCGCCGACGAGCACCGTCGCCAGAATAAGCGCAACACCCGAGCCTACGCCGCCCCAAATGCTCTTATATGAGAGTATGGAGTTTCTTTCGTCGAGGTTTTCACTCATTGCGGTGATGATACCGAAAATGGGAACATCGCAAAGCGTATAAGCCGTATCCCAAAGTATGTATGAAACGGCGAGCCATGCAAGCTTTGCATTAGTGCTTAAAGATGTGGGAATAGCGAAAAGAAGAATAGTTGTCAGCGGAATGATAACGAGAGATATCTTCAGCCACGGCACGAACTTCTTGCCGCTTTTGAATTTGATCTTGTCGAATATAACGCCGAAGATAGCGTCATTGACAGCGTCCCAAACCTTAACGATAAGCATAATACCTGCCGTTAAAGCCAAGGGATCGACACCTGTTTCCGCTTCGCTTGCGAATGAGAACATGAGATAGGTCGAAAGGAACGACGAAACGAGATTATATATCGCATTTTGTCCGCAGAAATAGAGATAATAACTCATTCGCTCCTTAGGCTTGGTATCCCAGCCCTGAGGGGTTTTTTGGATTTTTTCGATTAGTTTCATGACTTCCTCCTGTTTTGGAATTGTTTTTCGGCTAATGCTTTATTGCATTTTAACGCTTAGTACATTATATCATTTATCGGGTCTAAATCAATAGCTTTTTGTAAATAAATCACGTTATTTTTGTTCATTTTGTACACGGCTGACTTTTTGTTCATTATTTGTTTCTGCCCGTGCGGCGCAGTGAACTGCTCTTTTGAATATGTCGGCGGCTGTTTTGACGATAAAAACGCAAATTGCGATGCTTGCCACTGAGTCGAATTTCGGAAAGCCGAGCCTTGCCATGAGGATGCCGCCGAAGCTTCCGAGACATGACAGCGCATCGCTTTGATGATGCCATGCGTTAGCTAAAAGAATATCGTCGTTCTCACTCTTGGCAATTTTCATCGTCAGAAAGAACATTACTTCCTTTGCCGTCAAAGCGAAAATCGAAACACACAGCGCATACGGCGGCGGAACGGCTGTTTCGCTGTCACCTATTATCGAGAACAGACCCGAAAATCCGATAAAAAATCCGGTCGTACCCAAAAGCACGGACAGGATAAACAGCGACAGGGCTTCGGCTTTTTGCGCCGACAGACGGTATTGCTTTTCGCTTCGGCTCAATATCGAGCCTATCAGAACTATCAAAGACGAAAAAATGTCAGCGCAGGAATGTATGCCGTCGGACAGCAGGGCGTGGGAGCCGGTCACGCTTCCGACAGACAGCTTGACGGCGGCTAAGACGGAATCCACCGCAACCGATGCGGCTGATATTTTCTTCGGACTTAGGGCAGATGCTTTCTTCATATAAAGACCACCTTTATCGGACTTTTTCTGCCGAGACTTTGTCTCGGTGGGGGCGGGTGGGGTGCCGGGGGTGGGCGGCAGCGGCTTCAGCGTGTACCGCCGTGCGACGTAAGGCGCACGGCAGTGCCGATGAAGCCGCCAAAAAAGCTCAAGCCGGAACCGGTGCAGCCTTGAAATGACATCTGAATTTCGGCTCATAGCAGGGGGGCGGCTGTTCGGCACCCGTCGCCTCCTCCGTCGGCTCGGGGTACACGAACAGCCGCCGTTACGCTCGCTTCGCTCGCTGCACGCCCCTTAGCTATCCTATGCCGAATCAAACCGACCCGTGAAAATATCCGATAAAAAAGAAGCACCGCCCAAACGGACGGTGTGTAAAAGCCTATCTTTATGTGTTACTTTGAATGTTTGAATCAGGCAACACAGTCGTGAATTACGCTTCTGCCTCTTCTCTCATTTGTGCAAAGCATTCGCTGCAGAAAACATCTCTGCCTTCTGTCGGCTTGAAGGGAACCTTTGCCTCTCCTCCGCAACGTGCGCAGGTTGCCGTATAGAGTTCACGGGCAGGTCTGCCTGCATTTTTACGTGCGTCACGGCACTTCTTGCAACGCTGAGGCTCATTCTGGAAGCCTTTTTCAGCGTAGAATTCCTGTTCACCTGCGGTAAATACGAATTCTTCGCCGCATTCCTTACAGATGAGAGTTTTGTCTTCAAACATTTCTTTAAACCTCGCTTGATTTTTATTACCCATGACGGAATCGCACCGTCAAATTTAATATTGCTCACTCGAGCTATGGGCATATATATAAACGCATTGCGTTTATCTCAGCTTTTTTCTCACTCTCTGCATTGCATTATCGACACTTTTGAGTGATGAGCCGGTTATCCTCGCCGTTTCCTCATAGCTGTGACCGCTGAAGAAAAGATGAAACACTCGCTTCTCAAAATCCGAAAGCTCACTGTCTATTTTCGAGAGTATCTCGGCTGTTTGCGATTTTAGAAAGAACATCTTTTCCGGGTCCGAGGCTGTGTCGTCACATTCGGCTTCGGTGTCGTCAAGGCTGACGAGCGCACTTTTCGGTATGCGCTTTTTTCCTGCCGAGGAGTTAATGGCGCTGATTATGCGGTGATCCATGCATACACCGGCATATGTTTTGAACGAGGCGGCGTTGTCGGGGTCGTAGGAGTGAAAAGCCGACAGAAAGCCGATCATGCCCTCCTGAACTATATCGTCAAATTCGAGTCCCGAGTTCGAGTAGCCTAACGCTTTTTCTCTTGCGAAGCTCATATATTTTTCAACAAGCTCACCGAGCGATTTGTCGTCGCCGCTTTTTGCTTTAAAAATCAGCTCGCTATCGGAAATCATATGGGGCTACCACCTCTTAACTCAGAATAATACACCAAAAATTCGTATTTGTCAATAGATTTTTTGTATATGTTGATAAAAATATTATAAATTCTTAGACAATTTTAAATAAAATGCTGATTTTCGGTTTATGTTGTGTCTGAGAACAACTTTGACACAACATATGCCGTGAGAATTTTGACTTATTTCGACACGATTTTTCCGTCTGCCACGGTGTAGTGCGGATTTTCGGCGTCAATTTCGATTTCCAAGTCTCTGCAATCGGGGAAGGCCTCTCTTTCGGTCGAGCCTATTTGTTTGTCGTACGCACTTTGAGTGCTGTCGGAGTCGGAGTTTTCGTCCTGCGTTACGCCTCCGATGATTTCCACACTTGACGGAATGACTATCTTTCCGAGTTCGGTGCAGCCCTCAAAAGCGTTTTCGCCGATAAACCGCAGTCCGTCGGGGAGGGTGATATCGCTTAAAGATACGCAACCGCTGAACGCGTACGGCATAATATTTGTAAGCTTTTTTCCGACCGTAACTTTTTTCAGAGCGATACATTTGTCAAAAGCCGCATGACCTATCGACTCCACGCTGTCGGGAAGCTCGACACTTTCAAGAGAGATGCAATGCCAAAAAGCCATATAATCGACAGACACTATCCCGTCGCTGACACGAACGTTGCGGACGGTGGTGTTTCCGGCGAACGCACCTTTCACCGAAAGCACGGCCTTTCCGTCTATCTTAGCCGGAATGATGATGTCTCGGTTGTCACCCGTGTATTCCGTCAGCACAATTCCGCCGTCGACCTCGGTGTATTCAAACGAAGTGTCCGTAACGTACCGCTTGAGACCGTGAGGCTTGATGAGGAAGTAAGTCCCGACAAGCGCAACGGCGAGACAGAGTATTATAATAGTATTCTTTTTTTTATTCATAACTGCACCTTTTTATCATAATTTTGCGGCAGACCCGAAGATCTCCCACCCCGATTATACACCCTAAAAGCAATTTTTGCAACCGCAGGAAAACAGACAGCACAATTTAACTGTCGGATAAGGTCATATATATAGTATACATTTTTAATTTAGCCACAATCCGCTTGTTAAAATACACAAAAAAAGGCTCTCAAAATTATTCAATCGGTACAAATTTTGGAATTTGTTGAGTTTTTGGAAAACTTTCCGTTGACCTGTTGCAACAAAAATGTTATAATGATAGCGATTAAAAGTGCCTTATTCTGCCTTGTTAGGTATTAGGTAGTAGGCAGTAGGCAGTAGGTAGTAGCTGACCCCTCTGTCGCTTGTGCGACAGCGAAGACGACTGAGGGGGCGTCTAGAATCTGGAATCTAGTATCCGGAATCTGGAATCTAACCTCCGTTTCACACCCGAAGTGAGCCGATATCGGTCAGAGGGTTTGACATAAAAAGAACAAAACTTTTAGAAGGAGTGTATTTCGATGAAGAAATATTTGAAGAAAAGCCTTTCGGTTTTCATGGCGTTTCTGATGGTGCTTTCATGCTTTGTGTTTGCACCGGAAATGTTCACATTTGAAGCCGATGCGGCGGTCGGCGGCTCATATCAGTGGCATGTTGATCTTTATGTTGAAGATGATTATGACTGGAAACATAATGACATGAATGTTTACGTCGACTATTATACCAACAACGGTTACGGTAGCAATTATCAAAATGACGGAACCTCATATTTTCATGTTAATAAGGATCAGTTTGCAAGCAACGGCGCAAACTATTCATTTGAAGGCACCTCAAAGGGATTCCCGACACGAGTAAGACTTTCAGCCATGAAGAACAATAACAGCATTTGGAACGCTAACTATCATTGTGTTCTCAAGGTTAAAAAAGGCAATGAGTGGATAACTCTTGTAGATACCGGTAAGGTTACAGGCATCGGTGCGGGCAATTATCTTAAGAATGCAGATGTTTCCAACTGCTCATCAAGTAACCCTAATTGGCCGAAGTTTACTTCTATTTCTTGGGACGTTAAGCCCACAGACGCAGCTGTCAACGTCAGAGTTCCCGGCGGCGAGAATAACGACGACTCAAAGGCAAGCGCAACATTCCCGAAGGGCGCAATGAATCTTGATCAATACGGCGTTTCATGGTATCAACCGGTTAACTACGTTATTTATGACAATTATTCAAGAAACGGCAGCGCTCTCAATATCAACGGTCTCTCCGTAGCCACAACAGGCAAAGCGAACACAGCGCCCGCAGCGGATCCGGGTAAAGTAACGGTATCAAACACCGATGCTCTTAAAACCTTTGTTGCTTCAGCTACAACAGAGACAGGCGAAACCGCAACATCAAGAACAGTTTATGCTTTCGCTACATTTGGCGGCAAATATTCCGAGAATTATCAGCAGATAACTATCGAAAACCCGACATACAAATGGACATTCAACGCTAACGGCGGCACTTACGCCAACGGTTCGGTAACGACGTTCACTCAGTATTACGGAACAACACTTGATCAGCAGTATCTCCCGACAAATGTCACAAAGACAGGCTATACATACAACGGCTACAGCGGATACACAGCCGATACTAAGTTCACAGGAAACAAAACTTGGTATGTACAGTGGGACGCTATCATCAACAAGGTCGCTTTCTATGATTATAACGGTCAGCCGTTATATCAGATCGACGCTCGCTATGACAATAGACTCGGCGATGTTATGAGCGTTAAGAATGTTGAAAATCCGACCAGACCGGCAGGCGCAGCAGGTTCATATAAGTTTGATCGCTGGGTCAACTGGGAAACAGGTGAAGAGCTTGATCCTAACATGATACTTCAGAATACCGATTCAACTAAGGTATTGAAGTTCATCGCCGAATATAAGATCGATGACGGTCAACCGCTCAAGACATATAACTACAACTTCTATTCAGGAAATGTCAATGTCGGCAACGGCTCAGGCATTTACAGAAGCGAAGTTACATTCCCGACTAACCCGACTAAGGCTACAGAGGGAAAAGATGACGGCAGATCATTCGAGTTCGCAGGCTGGATAGTTGAAAAAGCAACTGACAGTAGCATACCTGCCGATGTTATAGTTGACACAACAAAGGGCGAAAAACTCGAAGATGCTATCGACGGCAAGACATTCCTTTCAGTTGATGACGGCAGCTTCAAGTATTATCTTAAAGAGAACGTAAGATTCTATCCCGTTTTCGTTGCTTCTTATAAGCAGAATACAGTTACACTCCATTATAAGGATGCAGACGGCGTTTGGCAGGTAAGCTCATATAAGGGCGCAGAGACAACTTGTCTCAAGTGGTATAACCTCGGTATACCCACACCCAAGAGCTACAACATCGCAGCAGAAGATGGAATCAAGTCTTACACCTTCATAGGTTGGACAACAGGCGCAAATCCCACTCCGGGCAAGGTTACTCCCTATCCCGGTCTTGAGCTTGGCAACAAGGATAAGATCGAAGTTCAGCTTCATAACGACTATGAAGTTTGGGCAACTTATGAAGAGTCAGACGTTCAGTTTAAGGCATACTATTATAAAGACGGTGTTCTGTTAGACGAGCAGTCACCCTCTTACAACACAGAGTTCGACGTTACAACAACGAAAGACACTTCCAAGGAAAGAGTTGACATGACCGGTTACACCTTCAAGGGTTGGTCACTCGTTCCCGAATCATATGACGAAGCAGGCAATAAGGTCGAACAGCCGCTTGTTTCAAAATACACAATAACAGACGATAACCTCGCTAACCCCGTATTCTATGCAGTATACGAGCCGTTTGATTACTATGAGGTAACATTCTACGACGAAGAAGGCGAAGTCCTTTCAACCGGCAAAGACTATGTCGCAGGTGATGTTCTCACTCAGCCGGCAGTTGCCGATAAGGAAGCGAGCGCAAAATACGCTTACGTATTTATCGGTTGGGAAGACTCAGATAAGCAGTTCCATTCAAAGGACGAAGCTATCACCGTTTCAAAGAACCAGACATACACTCCCGTATATGAGGAGCAGATCAGAAAATATCGCCTCACATTCTATGACATAAACGGTCAGGTATTCGATGAGACAGGCAAAGAAACAAGCACACCGCTCGCTACGGTCGAGCTTGAATACGGCACGAACATTCAGGATTGGATCGACGCAAACGGCCTCGCCGATAAGGTAACAAGCGCCGAGTCATTCCCGGAAAACACAAAGCAGTATACATACTCATTCTCAGGTTGGTCACCGAACATCAACTCGGAATCAGAAGTTACCGGAACGGTGGTCTATAAAGCTAACTACAAGACGACCGCTGTTACATATAATGTACACTGGTTAGTTCCTACAGACTCAAGCTATACAAACTTCAATAAAACAACTTCTAAGTATCTCTATGAAAGAATTATTTCCATTCCTTCACAGAGACCGACTTGCGAAGATCCCATGGATTATGTGAACTATCCGCAGGATAGATACACATGGGGCTTCCTCGGCTGGTATGCTTGCGATGAAAGCGGCAAAATAAAGACAGACGCAGAAGGCAATGAGATCAAGTTCGCAAAGGGCACACCCGCAACAGAGGACGACACATATTATGTAGCTAAGTTCGGCTACGCAGCTAAGGAATTCGAAATCAAGATCTATGGCGAAGACAAGACAACACTTCTTGATACGATCCAGGGTGGCGCATACGGCGAAAAGGTAACGATCGGCGTATTGGACTACACCAAAGCTTCAACAGAAACCGAACACTATGTTGTTGCTTCACTCAATAACAAGGCTGACGACAGCGTTGCCGCAACAGCAACAGACGGCGTTGTTGAATACACTGTAAACACAGTCAACGAGCTTTATGTTAAATTTGTAGCTCAGGCTCATACATTCGGCGATTGGGAAATAGTCATACCTCAGAACTATGCAACACAGGGCAAGAAGCAGCAAGTCTGCTCAGTCTGTAACTACATAGCCACAGAGGATCTTGATATTCTCACAGACGACCAGGCACCGACCGGTATCGTTTATATCGGCGGCTACACATGGAATAGCGATTCTGATAATAGCAAGACAGCATACGTCAGAAGCGATTCACTCGTCAACATAGTTGCCCGTGACCTCGGTAATGCAGCATTCCACGAAAGCGTAACAGCCGGTACGGGTATCAAGTCAATTCAGTATGCTTGGATTACAGGCAGTGAAACTGAGTTCACATATACGAAGGCTGACTTTGATAAGTTTGACGTCGATGCTAACGTTAACTTCCAGCTTCCCGCTGACTTTGCAGGAAAGAAGCTTAGCGTAATCATCACCGACCACGAAGACAAAGTCTATGAAATCACAACATCAGAGCTTCAGGTCGATACCGAAAAGCCCGTTGTTGAAGCTATCGGCAATTGCACAGCTCTCTTCTTCGGAATCAAGGAAGACTATGAGCTCAAGGATGTTGTTATCGAGAAGCTCAACGCCGAAACAGGCAAGTTTGAAACTCTCGATTCAGCTGAATACTCAGATGCTAATGTAGCCGATTCAGACTACAAGGCAGGCTATCAGATCGTACATCCCAACGGCACATACAGAGTAAGCGCCTCCGATATGGCGGGCAACACCTCAGCTTATGTCACAGCAACAGCAACCGGTACGCACACATTCGGCGATTACATCACATCAGTTGAGCCGACCTGCACAGAAGTCGGATACAAACACATGGAATGCTCGGTATGCGGCGAGACAACAGCTGACGAAGTGATCGAGGCTCTCGGCCACACTTGGGCAGAAGACTACACAACAGACGTTGCAGCAACATGCAAAGAGAAAGGCTCAAAGTCTAAGCACTGTACAGTTTGCGACGCTAAGGACGAAAGCACAGTAGCAGAGATCGAGGCTCTCGGCCACGATGAAACCGTTACGGAAGTTCTCCCGACCTGCACAAAGGACGGCTATAAGCTCACAACCTGTTCACGCTGCGACCTTTGGGTACTCGTAACAGAGGGCTATAAAGCAACAGGTCACACAGCAGACGAGGCAAAGCACGCACACAAAGATGCAACTTGCAAAGAAGCCGGCTATGATTACGATGTCTGCTCAGTATGCGAGGCTAAGTTCAACGAGACAGTTTTAGAAAAGCTTCCGCATAACTTCTCAAAGAACGTAACACCCGAAAATGCTTGCACAGGCGCAGACGCTGACGGACATTTCTACAGCGTTTGGGAGTGCGAGGACTGCGGCACTACGGAGACAAACTATCCCGAGCTCAAAGACCATGATTACTCAGTTAAGAGTGAAGAGCCCGTAACAGAGGCATCCTGCGGACAGAACGCAGTATACAGATACACTTGCTCACGTTGCTCGGCATACGTTGACAAGGAAGAAAGATTCACAGCACTCGAGCATGACTACGAATGGATAGTCGATACAGAAGCTAAGTGCGAATCAGCCGGTTCAAAGCATCTTGAATGTATGAACTGCCACGACAAGAAAGCTCCTGTCGAAATCAAGGCAACAGGCCACAATCTTGTTAAGGACGAGGCTAACTATAAGGATGCAACTTGCGGCACTGCAGGCGTAGACGCTAAGAAGTGCAACAACATAGGTTGTAACTACACAGAAGCACCGGAGATTCCGGCAACAGGCAAGCATGTATATGAAGTTAAGCTGGAAGGTGAAGGCAACTATTTAGCTCCCACTTGCACAGAAGACGGCTATCAGGTTTACAAGTGCACCGGTTGTGATGCAACAAATAAGGTCACACT
This sequence comes from uncultured Faecalibacterium sp., assembly GCA_964480405.1. Lineage (GTDB taxonomy): Bacteria > Bacillota > Clostridia > Oscillospirales > Acutalibacteraceae > UBA6857. The sequence continues at coordinate 46,778 of CAYZOU010000004.1, forward strand.
CAATGCTCTCGGACATAAACACGCAGACGACGATGAGGGTACAGTAACAAAGGTAGCCGATTGTAAGAACGAAGGCGAAATCGAATACACATGTACCAGCTGCGGCGAATCCTACACAGTGGTAACCGATATCGACAAGACCAACCACGACACAGACGGCGCAACAGTTGTAAAGGTTGTAACAGCTGCTACTTGCACAAAGGGCGGCAGCGAGATCCGCAACTGTAAGACTTGCGGCTCAGCAGTCGAAGTCACGACAGACGCTCTCGGTCACGACTTTACCAAGTGGGTAGTAGTTACACCTGCTACTTGCGTTGAAAACGGCGAAGAGAAGCTCGTTTGCTCACGCTGCGGTATTGATTGCAATGACGCCGAGATAACAGATACGACACGTCCGATTCCGGCAACAGGCACACACAAGCTCACAAAGCATGATCCCGTAGATGCAAATTGCACAAAGGGCGGCACAGGTCTCTACTATGACTGCTCGGTTTGCGGCAAGTACTTCTCAGACGAAGCAGGCGCAAATGAGATCACAGCTATCCCGACAACCGATCCCAACGGACACGACTATGGTGACTACATCACAGTTGCGGCTACTTGCTCGGCTGACGGATACAAATATAAGGTATGCTCAGTTTGCGGCGACAAGACAGCTAAAGAGTCCACAGGCGAGGCAAAGCTTAACCACAGCACAGAAAAGGGCGCTGTTCATACACTCGTTAAGGTCAACAAGGCGGCTACTTGCTCGGCAGTAGGTGAGGGCGTTTATAAGTGCTCACTTTGCGGTGAATTATTCACACAGAGCATAGCTAAGGACGAAAATGCACACTCGGCAGTTTGGTCAACAATAGCGGCAACATGTACAGCTGACGGCAAGAGAGTTAAGACTTGCGACCTTTGCGGCGAGACGCTTGGCGAAACCACGATCGAAGCACTCGGTCACGCATACAAGGTAACAACAGAGACTAAGCTTCAGGACGGTAAGATCGTAACGATCACAACTCACACCTGTACAAGAAAGGGCTGTGGCCACTCATACACGGATGATCCTGTTGTTGAGGGCGATGCTTGCAAGGTAACATTCGTTGTAAACGGTGTTCAGAGCGAAATCACTATCGAAAAGGGCGGAAAGCTTAAGAAGAGCGATCTTCCGACAGTTGACCTCACATCAACAGATCCGTCACTCAAGAAGACAGTTAAGTGGATGGTCAACAGCGTGGAAGTTACATTCCCGATGACAGTTGAGAGCGATATCACAGTTTATGCTGTTATATCTGAAGTACCCGTTAAGTTCACGGTAGAATTCGTACACACACTTTCAAAGGACGTTATCAGCTCTAAGGAATATGGCTACGATGCTGCGGTTGAAGTTCCCGACGATCTCAGCGTAGCAGGCTACACATTCAGCGGTTGGTCAGTATCACCGTCTGATACATCAGTTCCCGTTTACAGCAAGACAACAGTTCCGAACGCAACAGCCGATGTAACATACTATGCGGTATTCACAGCGGTTGCAGGCGCTAAGACATACTATGTCACATTCAAGAATACAGCAGGCACTAAGGTCTACAGCTCACAGCTCGTAACATCGGGCGCAACAGTTCTCGCTGCGGAAGATCCGACAAAGGCAGCTAACTCTGTATTCCACTATGTATTTGCAGGCTGGACAGACAAGGACGGCAATGCAGTTACATTCCCGATGACGAACGTCACGACCAACGTAACGGTATACGCTAAGTTCAACGAGGTCAAACACTCAGACAAGAATCAGGTTGTAAGCACTAAGGCAGCAACCTGTACAGATCCGGCAGAGGTCAACTATAAGTGCTCAGACTGTGGCTATGAATGGACACAGTATACAACAGAACCTCTCGGCCACGAATATGTCGAGACCGGCAGAACAGAGGCCGACGGAAAGCTCAGCGTAACCTACAAGTGTTCAAGATGCGACAGCACATGGACAAAGACAGTCGTATACAACATAAACGCTAACATCATAGTAGTTAATGTTAAGGATTCATCAGGCAACCCGGTTGAGGGCGCAAGCGTACAGCTTTACCTCGGCGAGCTTCAGACCGTGACAGCAACAACAGATGCTAACGGTCAGGCTAAGTTCCCGAAGTATGATGCAGAGTCAGCACCGAACGGACTTAAAGACGGCAAATACACCGTCAAGGTCACAAAGGACGGCTACAACACAGCATCGGGCGAGCTCACCATCAAGGACGGCACAGGCAACATCAACCTTACCTTCTCGAAGATAGATTGCCACTGCATTTGCCACTCATCAGGAGTCTTCGGCAAGATCAGAAGATTCTTCAACAAGCTCATCAGATCTATATTCAACAAGAATTACACCTGTTGTGATTGCGGTGAGTGCGAAGCTATCCACTAAGCATAAACACTAACACGATTACCCGACGGACGAAAGTCCGTCGGGTTTTTGCGTGAACCCCGCCTGCGAAGCAGGCGGGGGGCGGCGGCACGTGCACCCCGAGCGACAGCGAGTGGGTGCCGTGGCGGCGCCCTGCTGCAGGGAGTCGGAATAAGATGTGGGTGCGAAGCTGATGACAGTCGGCGCGGTAGTCGCTTGCGGCGAAAGTGCCGCCTGAGCTTACCGCATCGGCTCGATGCCGATGCGGTAAGCCGAAAAGCCAAATCTGAGCGCCGAAAAAATAATAGTTGAAAATTCTTTTCAAGTGTGATATACTACACTCAAATAAGCTTTCAATGACGAAACATAAGGAGAGATTTCTCATGACTAATACCAAACGTGTGATTTCCGCTTTTCTCGTTGCGATAATGCTGTTCACTCTCGCTATCCCGACTTTTGCGGAAGAAAAAACCACCGCCGAAAATGCGGAAACCAAGGTCAGCGAATTTGATATGGCTGATGCCGAAAAGATAGCGCTCACTGCGGCGAAATCGAAAATGATTCTCGAGGGCTTGCCGAACGATGTCGCCTCCGAAGCGATCGTGACGAAGGTCAAATATGACGAAGACTCCGGAAGCTACAGTGCGACCGTCAGAACAGAGTATAAGAATAAGTATACTTGCAAGATATCAACAAACGTCATTCTCGGAAAAACGATCGGGTTTATCGCCGAGTCCGACTTCAAACAGCAGAATATAGTGATCGGATTTTTAGGTCAGGCATTCGAAAAGCTCGCATATTTCTTCATCAAAAAGTTTAATTAAAATTCAAAAACCGTCGAGAAATGATCTCGGCGGTCGTTTTTTTCGGTACGAATAAGCTTGAGCTTGAGCGAAAATTGATCTCGAGCTCAAATTTATTCGTGCCGCAAATTATTATTTTGAAGTTTTCGGGCATAATAAGCTCGGAGGGAAACTTATGTTTTATCTGACAGATATGAAAAAGCAGTCATATAAGAAATTTGTGATTTGCCTTGCCTTGATTTTGAGCGTTACGCTGTGCTTCTCATTCGTGAGCGAAAACGCAACCCGTCAAAGCGCCACCGACGTTTTGTCAAAGCTCGGCTCAAGAGGGAACGAGGTGCGCTCAGTCCAAAAGAAGCTGAAAAGCCTCGGCTTCTATTCCGGAAGCATCGACGGAATATACGGCGTCAGCACGCAGTCGGCAGTCAAAGCATTTCAAAAAAGCTGTGGCTTGAAAGCCGACGGCATAGCAGGCTCAAAGACGCTACTATATCTCGGCCTCGGCGGCTCATCGTCATCATCGGGATATTCGAGCGCAGATATCGAGCTTCTCGCAAAGATAATCTCTGCCGAAGCTCGTGGTGAAAGCTATACGGGACAGGTGGCGGTCGGCGCTGTCGTGTTAAACCGAGTGTCACACGCATCATTTCCCAACACTATAGCCGGTGTCGTCTATCAAAGCGGCGCATTCGATGCCGTGAGAGACAGCAACTGGTATGCCGATGTAGCGGCTTCGGCAAAGAAAGCGGCGCAGGACGCCATAAACGGCTGGGATCCGACAGGCGGAGCGATATATTATTACAATCCCGCAAAGACGAGCAATAAGTGGATACTGTCACGCCCGATCGTGACCACCATAGGCAATCACGTCTTTTGTAAGTGAGTGCCTATACGCACCTTGAAACCGCACTCCGTTCTGAATTTATAATTTTGATATGAAAAAAAGCACCTGCGTTTGCAAGTGCTTTTCGGTTTTCTGCTTGAGGTCAGTCTCATCTCGGCGGCGAAATCGGCATCCCACTCGCTTCGCTCGGGGATGCACGCTTTCACCGCCCCGCCCGCTTCGCGGGCGGGTTACACCCCATACCCCGCACGCATTATAACTTCCTTGCCCTGCTCTGAGCATATCCAGTCATAAAGCACACGCTCGGGGCTTCCGCTTAAAGCGCTCTTTCTGATAACAACATAAATCTTTTCGCAAAGCGCATATTCACCGCTTGAAACTGTCTCGGCATTGGGTGACACCCCGTCAACCGACAGGATCTTCACCGTGTCATATCCACTCGAAAGCCCGTTTAATGTCAGTTGCATATCGTGATATGTCGAGTAGCCGATAGCTTCGTCGCTGTTGTCATATTCCGATGCTGCGGCGAAGATACGGCCCGATGAGTCGATAACAAGCTCCTTTGTCGCTGTTTTGAGTCTGTCGCCCATGTTGAGCGTGCGGTTGAAAAGCTCCTGCTCGGCGCTGTTTGCCGCACTTTGATATGGCAGTATGTCCGATTTCTTGCCGCCGACCTCACTCCAGCTCTTGATTCTTCCGCTGTATATTCCGCTCAACTGATTTTCCGTCAGCGAATCGACGGGGTTTTCGGTCGAGCATATCATGATAAGCGCATCTGTCGCCACGGCTGTCATCTCAACGTCTTTGCCGCTTTCTTTGATGTACGCCTGAGTCTGCATATCGGGCTCATAAGCGAGAATGATGTCAAGCTTTCCGTCACACAGCGCCTTGTATGCATCGGCGGTCGAGTCGGAAGCTTCCGTGAATTCGCCGACATTGGTTCTGCCCATCGCCAAAGCGGTCGCTGTTATGTCATTTATAAGTGCCTGCGCCGACGGTGAGCCGCTGATTTTCGGATAATTTGTTTGGCTGAAGGTATAATTTCCGCCTCCGCCGAGCGAACAGCCCGTCAAACAAACGAGACAGAGCGCAAGCATAATTGCTATGATTCTTTTCATGATTTATCCTCCTTGGAAAATTCCGTCGAGATAAGCTCGTTCAAGTCCGAATCAACGAGCCGTGCGCCGTTGCCGTCAACGATGCTGTAGTAGGTCTTGCCGTCGACCTCGAAGCCCTCGAAAGCCGAAAGCCCGTCGAACGCAAGCTCCTTGGTGTCGACATCATAAACTTTGTAAAACGTGTCGCCGCCGTTCTTTTGACAGCTGAACGATAAATATTTTTCGTCGTACGAGTGAACTTGGAATTCGATTTCGGATTTGAATCCGATTTCAAAGTCGTTTCTCGGATTATGCGATCTGACAATGAATTTGTTGCCACTGCTCCTATAGCAGTAGCTGCCGTCGGGTGACCTCGAAAGTGAGTCGGCGTAATCCGAAAAGCTTGTTATATATGTTCCGAGCGAATTATACACGTCGGTCGTGCCGTCCTTGCGATTTAACAGCATGAACGCATCCTTGCCGTTTTCGGTGTAGGTGAAAGTTGTGTCAACGGCATTTTCCCTGTCGCTCAGATTTTCAAGTGTCAGCGACACTTCCTCGCCCGTCTCGGCGTTGTATATCACATATTTGTTGCCGAGCTTGCAAAGGATACCGATTCCGCTTTCGCCAAAGAGAACACTTTCTATATTCTCACACCTGCAACCGATATCAAACTTGTTGATAAGCCTACCGTCTGACCCGTACAGATAAACGGAGCGGTCTTTTTCATTGAAGAAAACGAACGTCTTTCTATCGTTGTCGCACTCGATACGCTCAAAATCCTTCTCAAGAAGCAAGCTTCCGTTGAGGTCGCAGAGGTTGAAATATTCTCTGTCGTCAATTCGAAGAAGCAAGAACACGCCGCCGATCATTTCTATTATGCTGTAATCGCCGATGTCTATCCGAGCCAAAATTTCGCCCTTTGAATCCACATATTTGAGGCCGACCTCGCCGTCGGAATCGGTCGATTCGAGTATAATTTTTCCGTCCTTTGCGTAGTGAATGTCGAGCAAGTTTCCGTCTTTTATCGCCTTTGACTCGTCGAAGATCTCGTTGCCGGAAAAGTCATATAAAACGATGCTGTCGTCTTTGTATACTTGAACATAGTCTCTCGGATTTCCGTCGGGATAAGCCGTCACTATCTTGTCGGCTGTCACGACCCATGAGCCGTCGGCGGCTATAAGATCTGCGGCTGTTTGAACATTGTCCGATTCCAACTTATCGCTGTCCTCGGCTGTTTTTATGAATCTCTCTGCGGCGTATACGGTCTCTCCGCTTTTCGATTCTATAATATCAATCTTGCTGTAAAGCCCGTCGACGATTATTTTCCCGTCAGCTGTCGCAAAGCCGTAGCTTGCTTTCTTTATATATGACGGCTTATTCTTCTGCGAATCTAAAGCCGTGAGAGTCTTGACCTCGGATATGAACGGCACTATCATTCCGTAATCCTCAGATGCTATGAACTTTCCTACAGGGCCTTTGTGATAATAGCTTTTGATCTCATCTGTTTGATATTCGCCTATGTCGGGCAGCTGTTTGAGTCTGAACACAGCTTCATCACTCCCACCGCCGAGACTGCAAGCTGTCATTATAGAAGTGACCGAAAGCGCACATAAAACAACGGAAACGATCTTTTTAAGCTTCATTTTTGCTTCCTCTCTTTATAAATTATAGACAACATCATAATACACGTTTTATTGTGATATGTCAAATAGATTTTGCTAGAGCTGTCGCTTTGGGGTGCGGTAGCGAGCGAAGCGAGCGTAACGGCGGCTGTTTGTGTACTCCGTAGCGCTCGCCGCAGGCGAAGGGCGGAGTGAGTGCCAAACAGCCGCCCCGCTGATTTCGCTTGGATTTTACGAGAAACTCCGAAGGCTGAAGAAAGTCCGATTGCAAAAGTGCGTTGAGCTGACTTTTCAAAATAAGGTTGTCACCTGTCGAGAGCTTCCGACACAGTATCGGCGAAGATTTAAGTCATATCCGAAGTCGCCTAAAACGCCATAAAAAAAGTCCCGCCGAAGCCGACGGGACAGTTTGTATATTCTTGATTTATTCGCCTGCTTCAGCCTTGGCTTCCTCGATAACCTTTTGAGCTACCTGTGCAGGTGCGTCTTGATAACGGGCAAACTCAAGTGAGAAGTGACCTCTGCCTGCCGTTATCGAACGGAGAACTATAGCGAAGTCGCCCATTTCAGCCATGGGAACTTCAGCGACAAGCTCTTGCATCTTCGGCTCATCGGCAGGGCCCATACCGAGAACAGCGCCACGTCTCTTGGTGATATCTCCCATGATATCGCCGAGATTGTCGTTCGGCATATAAGCCTTGAGAGTGCCTATCGGCTCAAGGATAGAGGGGTTAGCCTGCGGAATAGCCGCCTTGAATGCGAGTGAAGCCGCAGTCTTGAATGCCATTTCAGATGAGTCGACCGGATGGTAAGAGCCGTCATAAAGGACAGCCTTGAGACCAACCATCGGATAACCTGCCATAACGCCCTTCTGAATACATTCACGAAGTCCCTTTTCAACTGCCGGGAAGAAGTTCTTGGGAACAGAGCCGCCGACAACCTCTGTCTCGAAGATGAGATCGTCTGTCTCAGCCGGCTCGAATCTGATCCAAACATCACCGAACTGACCGTGACCGCCCGACTGCTTCTTATGTCTGCCCTGAACGGAGACTGTCTTTCTGATAGCTTCTCTATATGCAACTCTCGGTGTCTTAAGATCAATGTCAACGCCGAACTTAGCCTTGAGCTTTGAAACGATAACGTCAAGATGCTGTTCGCCGAGACCCGAAAGGATCTGTTCTCTTGTCTCTGTGTTTGTCTCGAATGTGATCGTCGGATCTTCTTCCATAAGTCTTAACAGACCCGAAGCGACCTTTTCCTCGTCGCCCTTTTTCTTGACGACGACCGCCATTGAAAGACAGGGAGCGGGGAACTTGACCGAGCCCATCTTTATAACGTCGCTCGCAGAGCAGATAGTGTCGCCCGTCTTAACGCCGCCGAGCTTTGTGACAACGCCGATATCGCCTGCTGCGATCTCTTTTGCGTCTTCGCTCTTGCCGCCTCTGACGGTGATGATCTTGCCCATTCTTTCGCTTTCACCGGTACGCTCGTTGTAAGCAGGTGTGTCGGCTGTGATCTTGCCAGAAAGCACCTTTATGTATGACATCTTTCCGACGAACGGGTCGGCAACGGTCTTGAAGCAGACAGCTGCGAGAGGTCCGTTTGAATCGAAGGGAAGTATCTCCTCATTGCCGTTTCTGACAACCTTTTCGCCCTTTGAATCGGCAGGTGACTGAGCCGAGTAAACGAGAGCGTCAAGTATAAGTCCGATAGCTTCTGCGTTATAGCCCGAGCAAGCGTAAACGGGATAGATCTCACCCTGCTCAACGCCCATTGTCAAGCCGTTGATGATTTCTTCCTTTGTCAAGGGCTCACCCTCGAAGAACTTCTCCATAAGCTCCTCGTCAACAGTTGCGACAGCTTCGGCGAGAAGCTCTTTCATTTCGTCTATCTTTGAATCTGACGGGAAGTCAACGTATACCTTCTCGTTCTTTTCATATTTGAATGCCTTGCCGTTGCAAAGGTTGCAGTAAGCGGCGATCTTTCCGTTTTCCATATAGGGAACAACAACGGGGCAGACCTTAGTGCCGATTTCTTCCTGTAAAGCCGCAAACGTCTTATAGAAGTCACGGTTGTCTGCGTCGCACTTTGTGACTGCGAAGAATATCGAAAGACCGTATTTGTGAGCCAATGAGAACGCTTTTTCTGCGCCGACGTCATATCCGCTGCCTGCCGATGTGACGATGAGAGCTGTCTCGGCGGCTCTCATGCCCTCGCTCATACCGCCTGCGAAGTCGAATTTACCCGGAGTGTCGATAAGGTTTATCTTAACGTCGTTCCACTCAAGAGGAGCGACCGCTGTTGAAACCGAGAATTGACGCTTCTTTTCTTCGGTATCGAAATCCGTTACCGTGTTTGAATCAGTTACTCTGCCTAATCTATCTGTTGCTCCCGCAACGTAAAGCATTGCTTCTGCAAGTGTTGTTTTTCCCTTTCCGCCGTGACCTGCTATGACCACGTTTCTGATGTCTTTTGTACCGTATGCCTTCATATAAGTTTACCTCCTTACAGCGCAGTCCGAATGACTGCCTGTTAAATAATCTACACCGCCAAATTGCAGCTTGTCACTAATTTTAACATAAGATATACACAATTTCAATGATTTTTTGTGAAAAATCTATAATTTTATCAATATATTTTTGCGTGAGGAGGCAAAACCGCTGTCTATAAGGCTTTTCGGGGTTTAAATCACTGTGTCAGAATACCGCCGTCGGTGTAAAGCAGGAGTAAAATTTCTCTTTCGTCAAAAGTTTCGCAGTCAATATAGACCAAGACCTCCTGCCCGTTTGCGTCTTTGCAGTGTAATTCGAAGCAAAGATATTCCGTGTCGCTTTGTGTCGGTATCAGCGCCGTTCTTTCGCCGATAATTTCAAGCCTCGGGTTTACCCTCTCTCTCGCCTTTTCAAGCCGATTTTCACTCGGTCTTTTTAAGGTACGGTCAAAATGGTTCATAAGGAAAGTTCTCGCATCGAAAGAGACTATCCTGCCCGTTTCAAGTGAAATTCCGACCTTGATAAGATCGGGATAACAGACAGCGCCGCTTTTTTCGTATGCGTAGTTGACCGTGCATACGCCGTCATATGTGGAATAATAGGTGTCCGTCATTGAGCCGTAGCCGAGCTTCTTCAAGAATTTCGCTCCTCTGTCAACGGCGCTTTCCTGACTTATCGTACTTTCGCCCTCGTATTCCGAGTTTAATATATAACAAAGCTTTCCGCCGTTTTTGGTGATTCCCACCGTCACTGTGTCTGTCGAAAAGCAGTAAAGATAGAGTGTACCGCTTTCGTCACTTTGAGTTCTGAGCTTGCTTTCGGGAACGCCCGTCACTTCCGCCGCATATGCCTTAGCTTCGCCCCGTGTCACCTCGGAAAGCGACTTTACCGCCTTTGCTTCTCTGCTGCTCATGTGGTCGGAGAACGGCCCGTCATATATCAGTGTCGGGTAATCGGTCAGCGCCTGCTCCGATTGAGAAAGGCTGTCCGAAAACAGTGAAGCTTCATTCGTGTCTGCGTAAAGCGTAAGATTGCTCTTGCTCTTTTCAAAGCTCAGCGCCCCGTCATAATAATCCGCAACGATAGAGCCGAGAGCAGATGAAAGCTCTCTTGCGTACGACAAAAGAGAAGCGATAGTCTCGCTGTCACTGTCGGCTGTTTTCCCGTCTGTCGCAAGCTTTGTCGTCACGCTGTTTGTGTAGTCGCCTATCTGAGAGAGAAATTTATAGATATCGGCGGTGTAAATGTCGGCACTTTCTATCTCGCTGAGAGCCGCCTTGGCGCAGCGTGACTCGGCGTTCAGCGAGGACGACAGTCGGCTCATGGTCTGAGCGCTTGAGGAATACTGCCCCTTTTGAAGAACGAGAACAATGGCGTCGATACTCTCACTCAGCTCACCGAGGGCACGTTGGCGGCTCAGCTCGACCTGCCTTTTATAGCCTTGGGAAGAAAAATATAACGAAACCGTCGAGACGAGAAGAACGGCAACGGCGAAAATACAATATGAAAACAGACGCACCTGTTTTCGTGTCGGATTAAAGCTTTTCATCTTTTACACTCGCTTTCGGCGGCAAGCCCGCCTGCGAAGCAGGCGGAGGTGAGAGCGTGTGTACCCCTCACGGCGAAGCCGGGAGGGGTGCCAAGCTCTCGCCTGAGGAGAGCCGTGGCTGTGCTGTTCACCGAAATAATTCAAATGCCGCAGTTAGTACAGATGTATTTTGTGAATTTTTTCAAAAAATATGCCGTGACAGTAACTTTTTTATTGAAATAAAAATTGATATGCTGTATAATATACTATCTGAATATATAATCGGATATTAGGGCTTGCTTTGCTCAACAAGGGGTGATAACTTTGACAGCGTATCTTGATAACAGCGCAACGACTAAGGTCTGCGATGAAGCGATAGAAAAAATGTGCTCGGTGATGAGAAACTCATGGGGCAACCCGTCATCGTCGCATTTTGTCGGAATAGAGGCGTATGAGGAGCTTGAAAGCGCAAGAGAAGCTGTGGCAAAGGCTTTGTCATGTCAGCCGAAAGAAATATATTTCACCTCCGGCGGAACGGAAAGCAACAACTTAGCCGTAAAAGGCGTTGCCGACAAAATGAAGCGCAGAGGAAAAAAGATAGTTACAACCGCCATTGAGCATCCGAGTGTCGAGAATACGGCGAGAAAGCTTAAGGATGAGGGCTTCGATGTAGTCATGCTGAAGCCCGATGAAAACGCAAAAATAAGCCTTGAAAGCTTAGAAAGAGAAATAGACAGCGACACGATTTTGGTCAGCGTTATGGCTGTCAATAACGAGGTCGGCTCAATTCAGCCGTATGATAAGATAAAGAATATCATTAAGCGAAAAAATTCTCCGGCGCTTTTACACGTCGATGCGGTTCAAGCGTTCGGAAAATTAGCATTGAATCCCAAGCGAGACGGGATAGATCTGATGACGGTCTCATCTCATAAGATACATGGCCCGAAAGGTGCGGGAGCGCTTTTTGTGTCGGAAAACGTGAGGATAAACCCTGTGACAACGGGCGGCGAACAGGAAAAACAGCTGCGTCCCGGAACGGAAGCCATGCCTGCGATCGCAGGCTTCGGAGAGGCTGTCAGACAGCTCGGAAATATTAACGGGCAGTTAAAAAAGACGACAAGCCTAAGAAATGATTTTATATTAAAATTGAAAGCTATAGACGGTGTCAGTATAAATTCCCCCGAGGATGCCTTGCCGTATATAGTCAATATATCGGTGAACGGCTTGCGTTCTGAGCCGATGCTCAATCTCCTTTCCGATATGGGAGTGTGCGTGTCAAGCGGCTCAGCCTGCGCAAGAGGACACAAAAGCTATGTTTTGCAGGCGCTCGGACTTTCCGATGAGAGAGTCGACAGCGCATTGAGAATATCAATGTCACGTTACACAACGCAGGAGGAGCTTGACCTCTTGATCGAGGGTATCAAAACAGCTCAAAAGGTCATCAGAAGAAGATAAGGAATTTATATGAAAGAGATTATACTTTTAAAAGAGGGCGAGTTGTCGCTCAAGGGACTTAACAGATCGAACTTCGAGGATAAGCTGATAAAGAATATAAGATTCCGTTTCAGAGATCTCGGCAAGTTCAATTTCGTCAAAAGCCAATCAACTATAGTCATAGAGCCGGAAAACGAGGATATAGATTTTTCACAGGCTGTTGAAAGGCTCAAAAAGGTTTTCGGTATAGTTGCATTTTCAACTGCGGCGATAGCCGAAAAGGACATCGAAAGCATAAAGGAAACCGCCGACGAATATCTGCATGAACAGATCATGGCGGCGAAGACCTTTAAGGTCGAAGCTAAAAGAAGCGACAAAAAGTTCGCCATGACCTCACCCGAGATAAGCCGTGAAGTCGGAGCGTATATATTAAGAAAATATCCGCATATAAGCGTTGACGTTCATCAGCCGGATCTGAAGATCACGGTCGAAATAAGAGAAAGAGCATACGTCAGAGGAAATCAGATAAAGGGAATCGGAGGTATGCCGGTCGGCTCGGCAGGCAAGGCGGCAGTCTTGATGTCGGGCGGAATAGACAGTCCCGTTGCCGCTTACATGATGGCTAAAAGAGGCTTACAGCTGACGGCGATACACTTTGCCGCACCGCCTTATACGAGCAAGAAAGCCGAAATGAAAGTCAGAGATCTTGTCAAGAAGGTCAGCGAATACGCCGGCAGAATATATTTCGCCGTTGTTCCGTTCACCGAGATACAGGAGCATATAAAAGACGAATGTCCCGAGGAGCTTTTCACGCTCATTATGAGACGTCTTATGATGGAGATAGCGACGAGGATAGCCGAAAACGATGAGTGCCATGCGCTGATAACGGGCGAAAGCTTGGGTCAGGTCGCAAGCCAGACACTCCTTGCGCTCGGCGTTACCGATGCCGCAACACCCTTGCCGGTATTCAGACCGTGTATCGGAATGGATAAGCAGGAAATAATCACGGTAGCAAGAAAGATCGACACCTTCGAAACATCTATCTTGCCATATGAAGATTGCTGCACGGTATTCACACCGAAGCATCCGAGAACAAGACCGACACTCGAACAGGTCGTTGAGGCTCAGTCGCTTGTCGATTGGGAGCCGATGATACAAAAGGCGGTTGCCGAAACACGTTTCGAGCCGATTTCATAATAAAAGAGGAAAACAAAATGTCGATTTGTGAGCAGACGGCGAAGTGCGCCGTTGAGCTGCTGAAAGAAAAAAATCTCAAGCTTGCCCTTGCCGAATCCTGTACGGGCGGACTTGTGGCGAAGATGATAACAGACGTCTCGGGCTCATCTCAGGTGTTTGACGGGGGAGTGGTCAGCTATTCAAATTCCGTCAAAGCCAATGTGCTGGGTGTCGAAGAAGATATGCTCACAAGGTACGGGGCAGTCAGCTGCCCTGTGGCAGTTGAGATGGCGATGGGAGCTTTAAAGCTTGTCGAAAGTGATATAGCGGTGGCGATAACCGGAATCGCAGGGCCGAACAGCGACAGCACGAATAAGCCCGTAGGTCTTGTGTATATAGCGCTTTGCGACAAGGACAGCGTGACGGTCAAGGAGCTTAGAAGCGATTATCAAGGCGATGACGTCAGAGAGAAAAACAGAGAAGCCTCAGCCGCCGAAGCGTTAAGCTTGGTTAAGCAGTATGCCGAAGCGTACCCCGAAAAAACAGGCCTTGAACAAGACCCCACCGAGCTTTTAGACCGATACCGCAATGAACGGAGGGATATAGATGGAAATATTTGAAGATAAAAACGAATACTCCGAAAAAGTCGAAAAGAGTATAAACGGGTCGAACGGAGCAGAACAAAACGAACAAAAGCCCGACCCCGGAACGAGAATAATCTATCAAGCCTCCGAACAGGGAGCGAAAAGAGAATATGTCGGCTTTGCGGCGCAGGAGAGAAGAAATAACAACTCCTTTGACACGGTCGAGGAAATAGAGATAGAGGAGCTTCCCGTTGTCGAATACAAGGCAGGCCGTGCGTTCGAGGACGAAATGAGGATAAAAAACAAATATCCCGAAAAGAGAAAGCCTCCCGTTAAGCCGCCGAAAAAAGACGAACAGGAAATAATCAAAAGAAGATACGAGGAATATAAGTTCCGTGAACAGATGAGAAAGGAGCTTCCGAGAGAGAGGGAGATAGTCCTTGAGGATTTCGACACGGCAGACGAATATTACGATATTTTAGATGTTGAAGAAGTCAACGTCGACAAGAAAAAGAAGAAAGAAAAAGAGAAAAAGCCAAAGGAAAAGAAGCCTCTCACCGCTTCGGAAATAGTCAGACGTGTCATACTTTCCGTATCGCTTGCCGCAATAGTCATATCTCTCGGTGTCCTCGGTCAGCAATACCTTGAATACAGAGAAAACCAAAAGCTTGAGGATAGCTTCGACGATATGATAATCACAGAGGCTACCACAAACAAAAAAGATAAGAGCGACAAAAACAATAAGAACGACAAGGACAAGGAAGAAGAAACAACCAAGCCGCTGACCGTTGAGGAGCAGTGGGCTCAGCTTAAAGAGGAATATCCGAACGTTCAGTTCCCGTCGGGAATATCCTTGACGTACGCTAAGTTCTATGCGATAAATCAAGATTTCGTCGGCTATTTGAAGATAGATGCTCTCGGAGTCGGCTTGCCTATAGTTCAGTCGCAAGAGGACAATTATTATCTGAAACGAAACATATATAAGGAAAAGTCAAAATACGGCTGTCCGTTCGTTCCGAGTGATAACGACATGATAACGCTCGACAGGAACACCGTGCTTTACGGTCACAACATGAAGGACGGCTCGATATTCGCCGCACTCAACAAGTATAAATCCTTAGACGGCTTCAAGAAAGCGCCCGTTATTCAGTTCGACACGATCTATAAGTCCTATAAGTGGAAGGTCGTCGCCGCCTTTATAACAAACGCCGAGCCGGAGGACGACAACGGCTACGTCTTCCCTTATAACTTCACAAAGCTTGACAGCGACAAGTCGTTCATGGATTATGTCGCCTGCCTTAAAGAAAGATCGCTTTATGACACGGGAGTCGATATCGCCGCAACGGATAAGCTGTTAACGCTTTCCACCTGCACATATGATTTCGATGACGCTCGCTTCGTCGTTGTGGCAAGGCTTGTCAGACCCGGCGAAAGCGAATCGGTCGACACCTCGGCGGCAGAGAAAAACAAAAAGCCGCATTATCCTCAGGCATACTATGATAAAAATAAAAAGAAGAATCCATATAAGGATGCGGTCAGATGGCATTATTACGGCAGCGCAACGGCTCCGGAAAATTGATCGCTCTTAATAAAACGGAGGAAACGTAATGTTAAAACTCATTTCACTGCAAGGCTTTCTTAACCTTTCCGATGATGCGATAAAGAAGATAGCAGACGGACTTTCATCTGTCGGACTTGAATCCGATGACGTGTCAAAGTTCGATGATGCCGATGATTTTCTTGATGCTGTCGGAATAGCTGTTGATGAGCAGCATACGGTTGTCGTTGCCGTCGAAAACGAAGAATACAATGTGATAAAAAAGCAGGTCATGGGCAAGTTTTCACTTGAAAGCAAGTCAAGCCCCGATATTGCAGAGGCTATCTCAAGAGAAAGAGAGGAGCTTCTTGTCGGCCGTCTGCCCGATATGGAGGACCATTGCTATGTTCCGTCAGATGCGGCGCTTTATATCACGAATGACGGACTTTATTGCGGCTTCTGCGTTGAGTTCGCCAACGGTGCGAAGCTTATCTATCTCCCTCTTGATATAACCCGTCTTGACACGCTGCTTGACTATGTCAGAGAGGAGCTTGACGAAAGCGACAGCTCAGAGGAAACGCCGAAAGAGGAAAGCCCCAACACGAGAGTGCTTTATTCCGCTTTTGATGATGAGGAAGAAAAGCCCATCGCCGAGGATAACTACTCGGAGAATACGTTAAGCTATTCTGAGCCCGAGGAGGAAGTCGATCTGACGGGCTTTGAGGAAGCCGTCGCCAACGCAGGAAAGGCTGTCTATTCTCTCATTCAGCTTGATAAGACCGTCGCCTTTGTCGATTGCGAATACAGCAAGTATATCAAGGCGATATCAAAGCAGGTCGACGGAATGACCGACGCTTTCCTTTTCGATGACACACCGCTTGAGGGCGAAGACGAGCTTGAGCCTCAGATAGCGCTTGCGAGAAAGACGAGACTTGCTCTGAGAAACACGGGCGCAGATTTCGGTGCGGCAATATCGCCGATATTAGAGGGCGAAAAAGACGGAAAGACTTTCTATTATTCATATATCATAATCCATGACGGAGCTTCGGCTAAGGCGAAGAAGGTCTCGACAAGCAATCAGCAGGGAATGGAAAGCCTTATCCCTCACGCATTCACTCTCATGTTTGAGCTTCTTTCTCAAAAGGCGGAAATACTCACCGCCCAGCAGGAGCAGGAGGAAGAAATAGAGGAGAGCGAAAAGAAAAAGAGAATAGTCACAATGGCTGTTTGTATAGCCGTTGCGGCAATAGCTATAATCAGTGCGGTCGTTATGGTGTGGAAATATTTGAGCAGTGCCGACGATATTTACACGACAACAGATCCAAGCAACAGTATAAGCGATTCGGGACAGACTGTCGACGGAAGCCTCGGAGACAGCACAGGCACTCCCTCAGATTCGACCTCGGGCAATCTCCCTGCGATAACAGCAGGCAATGACGTCTCGAACACGGGAAGTCTGACGACCGATTCCGCTTACCCGTACCCCGGCGAGCCGACAGCGGGCAATGTTTCGGCAAGCAATCCCATTTCGCCTATCGCATCGCAGTCGGGCGTGTTCACGTTCACGGTCTACGGCTACGGTCACGGTGTCGGAATGAGCCAGCATGGCGCTAACTATTACGCAGGCATCGGCTGGAACTATCTCGAAATACTCGCCATGTATTACTACGGAACGAACCTTGTTATCGGTGAGCAGTATCCCACAACCGTCAGCTTCGGCGGAACGAGCTACAGCACGAGAGATTACATCGCTATTGCCGTTGAATCCGAAATGGGCGCAGGCTTTGAAACGGAAGCTCTCAAGGCGCAGGCGGTTGCGGTATACACCTACGCTAAGTATTGCAACTATAACGTCACGGTCACGGCTCATGCGTTTGACAAGACTCCCTCGGAGAAGGTCTACGCCGCAGTCGACGCCGTCATCGGTCAATATGTCAGCTATAACGGCGAGCCGTGTCAGACGCTTTTCCACTCGATCAGCGCATATAAGACCGCCTCTTACGCCAACACCTTCGGCGGCGAACAGGTCGCTTACCTTTCGGGCGGCAGACCGAGCTACGGCGATGTTGAAGCCGAGAACTACATGACAACGGTCACGCTCACAAGCGACGAGCTGAAAGCGAAGATATATTCGACAACGGGAATTCAGCTCACGGGCGATCCGTCAACATGGCTGAAGATAGTCTCACACGACGCTTGCATCAATGAGAACATCGGCTATATTTCGTATATTCAGGTCGGCGGACAGGTATACACGGGATATAAATTCAGACTTGACGTGCTCGGCGGCGCTATAAGATCGCATTGCTTCACGGTGAACTACACACCGAACACGGCAAATCAAGCGGGGATCAGTCCCGTCGTTACGGGATAAAAATATAAAAAAGGGGACAAAAAACTATGGAGAAAAAACAACCTGTATTATCGCTTAAAAGCGGTATACTCTACGGAATAGGAATATTCGGTATACAGTCGCTTATTGGCTATATCAATTCCTATCAGTCGCAGTTTTACACAAGCATCATGGGTGCGGAGCTGACGGTTTGCGCAATAATTATTCTTGTCGCTAAAATAATCAGCTCGCTCGCCGACCCGATAATCGGCAACATTATCGACGCAAGCCACTTCAAATCCGGCAAGATGAAGCCGTTCGTTGCGATGAGCGCCCTTCCCTTTGCCGCCGTGACTACGCTGATGTTCGTTAAGATACCGTTCAGCAATAACGCTTTGATGTACGCTTACATAACGCTGACGACCGTGCTTTGGAATATCGCCATGACGTTTGCCGATATTCCGTCACAAGGTATGCTCGCACTTCTCAGCCCCGACTCCGACGAAAAGAGCATGGCGGCAGGTATCTCGAACACGATGAAGTCGGTCGGTCTCTGCGTTGCAAGTGTGGTCGTACCTGTCATATGTGTCTTGACAAAGTCCGAGGTTATCGGCGAGAAGGAATATTTCTTGACAGCCTTGGTCATAGATGTTATCGCTTTTGCTTGCTACGCTGTTATGCTCAAGTCAAGCAAGGAGGTCGTCAAGTCGCCGTCAAACAAGATGAGCTTCAAGCAGATGATTGATGAGCTGAAATCAAACAAGATGCTCTTGCTCGTTTTCCTTGTCAATATGCTCGGCTTCGGAAGAAATATAGCCATGGGTATAGGTGTTCAGACAGCGGCAGTTCTTTTCGATAAGTTCACGATCCACCTCGGCTCGCTTGAGATAGTCTTAACAGGAGAAAACCTGCCCCTGCTTCTCGGCATCGGCAGCGCAATTCCCTCGATGATATCAATTCTTGTCGTACCGATGATAAACAATAAGCTCGGCACGAAAAAGACCTACATGATCTTCGGCGTTTACGGCACGGTCATCAGCACCTTGGCATATCTGTTATTTGTTTTCGGCGATTCGATTTTCGGTACTACCGGAGTTTTCCGCTCACTTTGGGCAATCGTCATTTCTCAGGTATTCATCGGCTTCATGTTCGGAACACACGGCTATACACCGATGATAATGCTCAGTGATACGGTCGATTATCAGGAGATGAAAACCGGAAAGCGCACGGAGGGCACACAGTACGCTATCCTCAGTCTTTCCGTTAAGCTTTCAAATGCTCTCTCCGTTGCAACGGGTATCTTCGTTGTCGGACTTTCGGGCTACAAGGGCTCAATGAGCTTCTCCGAGGTCACACCGCATATGCAGTCGGTCGTTATGGCGGCTTATTGGCTGATACCCGGCATCTGTGTTGCACTCAGCTGTATCCCCGTATTCTTCTATAAGATCGACGGCAAGGTCAAGGAAGAAGTCAGAGAATTCCTCGCATCGAAGGAAGCGGCAAAGGCGGAGTAATCGCACGATATATTGAAACACAAACATAAAACGGCTGAAATGATCCTCAGCCGTTTTCGTTTTTATCCGATTTTTCTCTTTTAAGGCAGTCGTTCTTCCATTCGTTTCGCTCACGCTCTATCCGTTCCGCCTCCTCCTTTGAGAGCCCGTGAGAAATGGCAGGATATTCGTTTGAGGTGTCGGCGGTCGGCTGAATATTATATGTCCCGTATTTATTTATAAGCTCGTAACAGCTTTTAGGCTGTCCGAAAACGGGATCACATGACGGCGAAACACTGTAGGGCATACCCTTTGATCTGTCTTTATCTTTCATAAAAATCACCCGAGAATAGCTTTTGCTGTTCTCGGGTTAATTATGCTGTTTAATTTAAGCTGACAATACGTTTTTCAAGGTATTTTTCGCCAATAAGGTGTCGGCTTTCATCAGCCTTCAAGATTCTGTCTGACCGCAAGCGGAATCAGTGGGGCGCTCGTACGGCACTCCACTCGCTTCGCTTCGGGAGTACACGCCCGACCGCCGTTACGCTCGCTTCGCTCGCTACCGCAGCCCTTGATTGCGGTTTCCTCCTTGTCTCGACAAAAATCTTTTCTTAAAAACTGCTTCGCACTCAAAACGCAGTCCTGCGTTTTGAGCGTATTGCGTTTAGCTTTCGTCAGCTTCACGCTCGCTTCGCTCGCTACCGCAGCCGAAGCGACAGTCCTTGACCGCTCTCAGCCTATGGCGGCGGCAATGCGTTCCATTGCTTCCTCTAAAACCGACTTCGGACAGCCGATGTTTATTCTGACGTGACCCTCCGAGTTGTGGATAAAGTCCTCGTTTGAATATTCGATATATACTCCCGCTGCGCCTATCTTCTTTTTAAGCTCCTCGTCGGAGCCGTAAGCGCTGAGATCGACCCATGCCAAATATGTACCCTCGGGCAGACAGAACTTAGCTTTCGGAAGCTTCTCGTCGAGGAATTTTTTGAGGTATGCGAAGTTTTCATCGAGATAGAGCTTCAATTCCTCAAGCCAGTCCTCGCACTCGTTATAAGCGGCAACACAAGCGTCGATAGCGATGGGATTCGGCATACCGCAAAGATGAGCGGAGAACCACTTCTTAGCTATTTCAACGTCGGGGATTACGATATTTGAAAGCTGATTGCCTGCTATATTAAATGTTTTGCTCGGTGCGGTACAGGCGATTATCTTCTTGCAGTCGGGATAGAGCGAAAGTGTCGGTATATATCTTGTTCCGCTTCTGACAAGGTCGCCGTGAATCTCATCGCTGACAACGAAAACATCATGCTTTAAGCATATATCAACGACCTTGCGAATTTCTTCCTCTGTCCATACTCTGCCGGTCGGATTGTGGGGATTGCAGAGCATGAAAAGAGTGTTCTCCTTTTTGCTTGCAAACTCCTCTATCTCATCATAGTTAAATGTATAGTATTCGTCATTGTTGATAAGCTTTGAGAAAACGGGCTTTCTCTGATTGTTCACCGCCGCATAATAAAACGGAGCGTAGGCGGGAGTGCAGAAGATAACACCCTCACCGGGCTGTGTGAACTGAGTGACCGCAACATTGAGAGCGGCGACGATGCCCGATGAAAAGACGATGTTGTCTCTTGTCATATCCCACTTGTTTCTGCGCTTATGCCAGTCGCATACCGAATCGAAAAATTCCTGAGAATACGGCATACTGTAGCCTATGATACGTTTATCTATACGTCTTTTCATTGCATCAAGAACAGCGTCGGGACAGGCGAAATCCATGTCGGCTATCCAAAGCGGAATATGATCGGCGGCGAGTCCCTCAACGTTTGCGCCGGCTTCATACTTCATGCTGTTAGTGCCTTTTCTGTCAATGATCTCATCAAAATTGTATTTTCCCATTACATTTCCTCCTTAGTTTGGTATATACATTTTAACTCTAAACCGAAATTATATCAAGGTGTTTGTCGCTTTTTGTCATTAATTTATAGATATTTAACTCCGTTGTGACACCGTCGGATAAAAGATGAAAGAATAAAAAGACATACGTCGCCGAACACGGTATCGCAAGCTGTGAAAAGTCGGCTGTTTTCGGGCTTGAAAAATTTTTTCAATTTTTTTCAATTTTTTTTGAAAAAGCTATTGACTTTAGCGTAGTAATGTGTTATCATGCTATCACAATAAAACAAACGGAGGAACAAAACAATGAACAAAAAAATCATAGCGGCTGTATTAGCCGTACTCACAGCACTGACAGCAATCGTATTCACAGCTTGCTCGGGATCGGGCGACGACACGGATGAGACAAAGAAGACTTTCGTAGTCGGACTTGACGCAACGTTCGCACCTTACGGTTATCAAGATGACAGCGGCGAGATCGTCGGCTTCGACATTGATCTTGCAAAAGAAGTAGCAAAGAGAAACAACTGGGAATTCAAGGCACAGCCGATCAAGTGGGCAGCTAAGGATTCAGAATTAAACGCAGGCACGATCGACTGCATCTGGAACGGCTTCACAATGAACGGCAGAGAGAATGACTACTTATGGTCAGAGCCCTACGTTGACAACAGCCAGGTAGTTGTTGTTAAGAGCGACAGCGGAATCGAAAAGCTTTCCGACCTCGCAGGCAAGACAGTTATCGCTCAGCAGGAATCATCAGCTGAGGCAGCTCTCAAGGACGAGGAGAACGAGGACATGAAGGCGCTCTTAGCTTCATTCAAGAGCCTTGACCTTGTTGACGAATATGATCTTGCATTCGCAAACCTTGACGCAGGCGCAGCTGATGCCATAGCAATGGATATCGGTGTTGCACAGTATAAGATCAAGGCAAGAGGCGAGGACAAATACATAATCCTCACAGAGCAGATCGCCGCAGAGCAATACGGTATCGGCTTCAAGCTTGGCAACACAGAGCTTCGTGACCAGGTACAGAAGACTCTCGACGAAATGGCAGCCGACGGCACATTTGAGAGCATAGCAAAGACATGGGGTCTTGAGCAGGCTATAATCACGAAATAAAAAAAGCTTAAAATAAGATCAAGGACTATCGTGCCGGATATTCCGGTGCGACAGTCCTCATCCGTTTAAATAAGGGGAACACTATGAACTTTTTAGTAATCACGGCGCAGCAAATGCCCGAAATACTCAAACAGCTCGGTGAAGGAATGGTGACGACGGTTGAAATTTTCGTTCTCACTCTCCTTTTTTCGTTGCCGCTCGGACTTATAGTCGCATTCGGCAGAATGAGCAAGAACGTCATCATCAGATCCATAACAAAGATATACATATCCGTTATGAGAGGTACGCCCTTGATGCTTCAGCTTTTGGTCGTATACTTCGGCCCTTACTTTCTTTTCGGGATTCAGATCTCGTCGGAATACAGATTTCCGGCGACGATAATAGCTTTCGTTATCAACTACGCCGCATACTTCGCCGAAATTTACAGAGGTGGAATCGAGTCCATGGAAAAGGGACAGTATGAAGCGGCGCAGATCCTCGGCTTCACAAAATCGCAAGCGTTTATCAGAATTATCTTTCCGCAGGTCGTTAAGCGTGTACTTCCGTCGATAACGAATGAAGCGATAACACTCGTCAAGGACACCTCGCTGGCTTTCGCTATATCCGTCACGGAGATGTTCACCATAGCCCAGCGCATAGCTTCGGCTAAATCCTCGATGATTCCCTATGCGGCGGCGGCACTTTTCTATTACATTTTCAACTATGCCGTTGCGTTTGCGATGGAGCGTATCGAGAAAAAATTCGATTACTATAAGTCATAAGGAGAAGCGAAATGAAGATACTTGAGATAAGCAATCTGTCGAAAAGCTTCGGCGAGCTTGAAGTTTTAAAGGACATCAGTCTCACCGTTGAAAAAGGACAGGTGGTTTCGATAATCGGCCCGTCGGGAAGCGGCAAGAGTACGCTTCTGCGCTGTGCGACAATGCTTGAAAAGGCGGACAGCGGTGTTATAACGTACGAGGACAGCTGTCTGATAAAAGACGGTGTCTACTCGGATAAGAACACCATCAAGGAGATAAAGAAGAAATTCGGTTTAGTGTTCCAGAATTTCAATCTGTTTCCGCATATGTCGATACTCAAAAACGTCACCGAAGCGCCGATTCAAGTCCTCGGAATGAAGAAAGCCGACGCCGAAAAGGAAGGTATGGCTTTGCTTGAAAAGATGGGACTTGCCGACAAGGCGAACGCTTATCCCTGTCAGCTGTCGGGCGGACAACAGCAGAGGGTTTCGATTGCAAGAGCGCTCGCCATGCATCCCGATGTTTTGTTTTTCGATGAGCCGACAAGCGCACTCGACCCGGAGCTTACGGGCGAGATATTAAAGGTCATACGCTCACTCGCCGAGGAGAACATGACGATGGTCATAGTCACTCACGAAATGATCTTCGCAAGAGAGGTTTCCGACTATGTTATCTTCATGGACGGCGGAGTGATAGTTGAGCAGGGCGAAGCGGCGAAGGTGATAAACGCACCGGAGACAGAGAGACTTAAATCGTTCCTTTCAAAATTCAAAGCATAAATGAAAAGCGGATCATTCTTTGGGGTGGTCCGCTTTTTGCTTGCGGTAGCGAGCGAAGCGAGCGTAAGGCGGCTGAGCGTGTACCCCCGAGCGACAGCGAGTGGGGTGCCGATCAGCCGCCCGCTGCTTTCAGTCGGTTTTTCAAGAAACCGAGTAGCTGCACCGATTCAGACGGTTTTATTTCAGCTCGAATCAAAATCGAGCCTCCTCAGCGCAGCCGCCGACATCCCACTCGCCTTGCGGCTCGGGGATGCACGGCGGCTACGCTCCGCCCGCTTTGCGGGCGGGCTTCATGTATAATTCCGCTCCCACCCGTAAAAAATAATCACATAAATTTTGATTGGGTGAAGCAAATGAGAAAAAGCGGAATACTTCTTGCTGTCAGCTCTTTGCCGGACGGCTACGGAATAGGTGACCTCGGCAAAGGCGCATATGGCTTTATAGATTTTTTGAAAAAAAGCGGACAGTATTACTGGCAGATATTGCCGATAAATCCCACCTCGTTCGGCAACAGTCCGTATCAAAGCTTCTCGGCTTTTGCGTTCAATCCGTATTTCATCGACCTTGATGGCTTGGTAAGCTGCGGACTTCTCACACAAAATGAGTGCCGTGAATATTTTTGGGGAAGCGATCCGAAACGGGTCGACTATGCGGCGATTTATGAAAACAGACCGAAAATTTTAAAGAAAGCCGCCGATAGATTCGATTCGGAAAACGATCCGAATTACGCCGAGTTTTGCGAAAAGAATAAGTTTTGGCTTGAGGATTACGCTTTCTTTATGGCTCTCAAGGAAAAATACGGAATGAGACCGCTGTCGGAATTTCCGCTTGCGGTGAGAGTCAGAGACAGGAAAACCATGACTGAGCTTAGAAAAGAATGTTCAAAGCAGGTGGATTTCCATAAGATAACACAGTTTTTGTTTTATCGTCAATGGATAAAGCTGAAGAAATATGCCAACCATAACGGTGTTCATATTATCGGTGATATTCCCATCTATGTCTCGTCGGATTCAGCCGATGTCTGGGCGCACCCCGAGCTTTTCTGTGTCGGCTGTGACCTTGTGCCGCAGGAGGTGGCAGGCTGTCCGCCCGATGATTTTTCACCCGACGGTCAGCTGTGGGGCAATCCCGTATACGACTGGAGCGTACACAAAAAAGACGGATACAGCTGGTGGCTTTCTCGGCTGAAACAGGCTGATGAGCTTTTCGACTGCGTGAGGATAGACCACTTCAGAGGCTTTTATTCTTTTTATTGTATACCGCACGGGGCTGAAAACGCACGAAACGGAGAGTGGAAAAAAGCTGACGGTGAGGATTTTATTTTGAAAGTGAAAAGCGCCATGCCGAAGATAAAAGTTATAGCGGAGGATCTCGGTTTTATAGATGACGAGATAAGAGGCAGAATGGCTTCATCGGGCTTCCCCGGAATGAGAATCTTACAGTTCGCATTTTCGGGCGAGGATAACGAAAACCTGCCGCATAACTATATCGGAAACAGCGTCGTTTACACCGGAACGCATGATAACGACACAGTGAAGGGCTTTATCATGTCAGCCGAAAAGAAAAGCGTTGAGCTTGCCATGGATTACTTTGGGGTGGCTTCCGTCAAACAGCTGACCGATGCGTTTATTAGAGGTGCTCTTTCAAGCGTATGCGATACGGCTGTGATACCGATGCAGGATCATCTGAAGCGGGGGAGCGACAGCCGAATGAATATCCCGTCAACCGTTGGAGATAATTGGCGATACCGTATAGAATACGGGGATATTGACGATAATTTAATAAATAAGCTTTACAGGCAGACAAAACTATATTCACGCCTGTGAACGAAAGGACGGATACCATGAAAAAAATATTCAGTATTTTGCTTTGCCTTTGCTTAGCCGTATGCTTTTTCGGTTGCGGCAAGAAGGATGACGGAGATATCACGGGCACAAGCGGAGACAAAAGCAACATGACAGCCGAGGGTAAAGAGGAGATATACTTTCTCAATTTTAAGCCCGAGGTTGCAAAAGTTTATGATAAGATCGTTGAAACATACAAAGAGGAGACGGGCGTCACGGTCAAAGTAGTCACCGCCGCAAGCGACACTTATGAGCAGACGTTGACCTCCGAGGTTGCTAAAAAAGATGCGCCGACGATTTTTCAGATAAACGGCCCGATAGGATACGAGAACTGGAAAAACTTCTGCGCCGATCTTTCCGACACAAAGCTTTATTCTTACCTTACGGATAAAAGCCTTGCGATAAAAGACGGCGGCGGAGTCTACGGTATCCCGTATGTCGTCGAAGCTTACGGCATTATATATAACAAAGCGATAACAGACAAATATTTTAAGCTTGAAACGAGACAGAAGAAAGTCAACTCAATGGATGAGATAGTGAATTTCGAGACGTTCAAGACGGTCGTTGAGGATATGACAAAGCATAAAAAGGAGCTTGAAATCGACGGCGTGTTCGCTTCAACATCATTCTCAAGCGGAAATCAGTGGCGATGGCATACGCACTTGGCGAATGTTCCGATGTATTATGAGTTTTCCGAAAACAAAGAATACGACGACCCGACGGTTGCCGGTCTCAACACAAGCGAAGTGTCATTCAAATACGCTGAGAATTACAAAAACGTCTTTGACCTTTATATAAACAATTCCGGTACGGATAAGGGCCTGCTCGGAGGAAAATCCGTCAACGACTCCATGTCCGAGTTTGCCATCGGAAAGGTCGCCATGGTTCAGAACGGAACGTGGGCGTACAACGATATAAAGGAGCTTAAAGGCAATGTCGTTCAGGCGGATGACATCAAAATGCTTCCGATATATACGGGCGCAAAGGGCGAGGAAAAGCAAGGACTTTGTGTCGGCACGGAGAACTATATCTGCGTAAATTCCAAGGTGTCAAAGGAAAAACAGGAGGCATCAATAGCGTTTCTTGAATGGCTGTTCTCAAGCGAGGCAGGTAAGAAATACGTCACGGATGAGCTTGAGTTTATTTCACCGTTTAACACGTTCGGCGAAAACGAAACTCCCGAAAATCCGCTTTCAAAGGAGACCGTTCGCTGGATGAATAAGGACGGTATAAAGACAGTGCCGTGGATATTCACCTCTTTCCCGAGTGAAGTTTTCAAGGAGGATCTCGGCTCGGCTCTGCTTGAATATACGCAAGGCACAAAGGATTGGGAGCACGTGAAGAATACCTTTGTCACGTCATGGAAAAACGAATCGAAATAAAAGGGATGAGCCGGTGATAATATGCAGAAGAATTTAAAAAAGCACTTTCCGCTGTTTGCACTGCCGACACTTGCGGCGTTTTCGGTTGCGTTTGTGATACCGTTTATCATCGGCATATATCTGTCATTCACTGAGTTTACCACGATAGTCGATGCCGAATGGGTCGGAATAAAGAATTATATCAAAGCGTTCTCAACGTCTGATTTCAGAAACGCACTGTGGTTTACCGTCAAGTTCACGGTCGTTTCAATGATAACCGTCAATGTCATAGCTTTTCTTCTGTCGCTCTTGCTGACGAGAGGGCTAAAGGGAACGAACCTTTTCAGAACGGTGTTCTTCATGCCGAACCTCATAGGCGGTATTGTTTTGGGCTATATATGGCAGCTCATTATAAACGGCGTTTTAAGCTTCATGGGAGTGACGATAACCTATGATCCGAAATACGGCTTCTGGGGTCTTGTGTTCCTGATAAACTGGCAGCTTATCGGATATATGATGATAATTTATATAGCAGGCATACAGAATATACCGACGGATCTTATCGACGCTTCGAGAGTTGACGGCGCAGGAGCGTGGCAGACACTTAAAAATGTGACGATACCGATGGTTATGCCGTCGGTGACGATATGTCTCTTTCTGACACTGACGAACTCATTTAAGATGTTCGATGCAAACCTTGCTTTGACAGACGGAGCGCCGTCAAGACAGACAGCAATGCTCGCCCTCGATATATATAAAACGTTTTACGGCAGAACGGGCTGGCAGGGTGTCGGTCAAGCTAAGGCGGTCATATTCTCGCTGATAGTGGCGGCGATAGCGCTTTTGCAGCTTGCTATAACAAGAAAACGGGAGGTCGAGACCTAATGGCTAAGGGTATACGCAAGGCTTTGTTATATCTTATACTGATTTTGGTTGCGGCGGCTTTCCTGTTTCCGATATTCATAGTTTTAATGAACTCGTTTAAAAATAAGCTGTATATTTCCTCTGAGCCGTTCACCTTTCCCGATTCCGAAAGCTTCGCAGGGCTTGAAAACTATACCTCGGGGCTTGAAAAGACAAATTTCTTCTCGGCTTTCGGTTGGTCTGTTTTCATTACGCTCGGCTCGGTGCTTGTGATAATTCTGTTCTCGGCTATGACAGCTTGGTATATAACGAGAGTCAAGAGCAAGATAACCTCACTGATGTATTACGCATTTGTGTTTTCGATGATAGTTCCGTTTCAGATGGTCATGTTTTCCATGTCAAAGCTCGCCAACACGCTGAGACTTGACAATCCGTTCGGAATCATAATTATATATCTCGGCTTCGGAGCGGGGCTTTCGGTGTTTATGTTTTGCGGATTTATAAAGAGCATACCTCTTGAAATCGAAGAAGCGGCGATGATAGACGGCTGTGGAAGTATCAGAACTTTCTTTCTTGTGGTGCTGCCGATATTAAAGCCGACTGCGGTCACGGTCGCCATTCTCAATACCATGTGGATATGGAACGACTATCTTTTGCCTTATCTCGTTATCGGCTCCGACTATAAGACTATCCCCATAGCTATACAGTATTTGAAAGGCGGCTACGGCTCTGTTGATATGGGCGCTATGATGGCAATGCTCGTTCTGGCGATAATTCCGATAGTCGTGTTCTATCTCACGAGTCAGAAATATATAATCAAGGGCGTTGTCGCAGGTGCGGTCAAGGGCTGAGCTTCTTATTCTCCGTATACGCAGGGTGGCTGTCTTCGGGCAGTTGCCCTCCGTATTGTAAAGCTCATTCGTACATTAAAAAAAGAATAAACAAGGAGGCTTTTTATGGCTTCGGTTAAATTGAAAAACATATTCAAAATATATGAGGACGGCTTCACCGCCGTTAAAGATCTGAGCCTTGACATAAAAGACAAGGAATTTATAGTTTTGGTCGGCCCGTCCGGCTGCGGAAAGAGCACGACGCTCAGAATGATAGCAGGGCTTGAGGAGATAAGCAAGGGTGAGCTTTATATCGGCGACAGGCTTGTCAATTCCGTCGCACCGAAGGACAGAAACATAGCCATGGTATTTCAAAGCTATGCACTTTATCCGAATAAGACGGTATATAAAAATATGTCGTTCGGCTTGGAGCTTCATAAAGTGCCTAAAGATGAGATTCGCAAGCGTGTTATGGAGGCGGCGAAGGTGCTTGATATTGAGCATCTTCTCGAAAGGCGACCGAAAGCACTGTCCGGAGGTCAAAGACAAAGAGTCGCACTCGGTAGAGCGATGGTCAGAAATCCCGACGTATTTCTTCTTGATGAGCCGCTTTCAAATCTTGACGCAAAGCTCAGAACGGCAATGAGAACGGAAATAACACGGCTTCACCAAAAGCTTGAAACGACCTTTGTTTATGTCACTCACGATCAGACAGAAGCGATGACCATGGGCGACAGAATAGTTGTTATGAAAGACGGGATAGTTCAACAGGTCGATACGCCTCAGAATTTATATAACAAGCCGAAAAATACCTTTGTCGCCGGATTTATCGGCTCACCGCAGATGAACTTTATCGAGGGCTGTCTGCTTGAAGAAAACGGCAAGCTTACGCTCATGATGGGGAATGAGCATATCCCGTTTTCGGGCGATCCGTCGGCTCTCGGCGACTATATCGGAAAGACACTCACCGTCGGGATACGGCCCGAGGATATAGACGACAGCGAACACTTTATCGAAAAGCATAAAAGCTCCTTGCTTTCGGGAACGGTCGAGGTCAAGGAGCTTATGGGAAGTGAGGCATATCTATATATAAGATGCTTCGGTTACAGATTGACGGCAAGAGTCAGCCCCGAAACATCGGCTAAACCGGATTCGGCGATAACGTTTGCGATAGACGAAAGCCGATTACATCTGTTTGACAGAGAGACGGGCGAGAGGATAAACTGAGCTTGTACTCATGACGTTTTTGCAGCCTTTAAGCTTTCATCTGATTGTCGGTCGAATCAGCGGGGCGGCTGTTCGGCACCCACTCCGCCCTTCGCCTGCGGCGAGCGCTACGGGGTACACGAACAGCCGCCGTTACGCTCGCTTCGCTCGCTACCGCACCCACAAAAAAGCCCTGTGCAGACCACCTGCACAGGGTATCGTTATATTATCCTTACATCAAATTTAGTTCCGCTTTTGGACATACGACTGAGTGCTTGCCTCTTGAATACGGAAGCCTCAATACGTTTTTACAGCCGGGACACGTTCTGTATCGCTTGGTTTTGATGTCTTTGAGCCTGTCTTTCATCAACACGAATTTCGGCTTGATCCTATACCAAAAGCGCAGAAACGCTTCGTTTTCCATGTGTCGCTTTAAGCATTGAAGTCAAATCCGAAGTCGCCTAAAACGGCGTATTTTCGGCGACTTGCGGATTAAATCCACTCGCAAGGCGTCAGCCTTGCTTCCTGTCTTTGCACCGCAAATCCCTCGAAACTCCGGTCGTTTTAGGTCGCAGAATTTGTTTCGAGAGAAATGATTGCAAATGCAAGGCAAAAGCGGAGCAAATCCTGACGGATTTGCGAGCATTTTAACGAAGCAGTTGCGGCATTTATCCGAAACAAATCGATTTCGGATTTAACTTCAATGCTTATGTTCGTTGACAGCACACGAAAGACTATATACACGACCGCCAACGTCATAAGCGCACCGGCTATATAGTAAGCGATAGGGTGTCTTCTCAGGAAAATGCGTATAAACGCTACCACGGCATAGACGATAAGGGCGAACACAGACAGCTGATCCGCACCGTTTCTGCCCTGCATAAATGCGGCTAACTTATATCTTAAACCGTTCATCCTTTCAGTCCCTCGCTTTCAAGATACTTGCAAGCCGCAAGAGCCGCCGAAGCGCCGTCGGATACAGCGGTCGCAACCTGTCTTACGGTCTTTGTTCGGCAGTCACCTGCGACAAATATTCCGTCGGCTTCGGTCAAACAGCTTTCATCTGAGAGGATATATCCGTATCCGTCAAGCTCCACTTCATTAGAAAAAGCTTCGTTTTGAGGAACAAGACCTATCGCAATGAAAAGTCCGTCAATATCCAAAACTCTTTTTTCGCTCGTGTCTTTGTTTTCTATAGCCACGGCTTTTAATTCACCGTCACCGATAAGCTCTGTTACCTTTGAGCCGGTGATTATTTCGACCTTGCTGTTTTCTTCAAGCTGTTTCGCAAGCTTCTTTTCGCCTGTCAGATAATCTAAATCTTGAATCAAATAAAGCTTGCTTGCGTTCTCCGTCAGAAGCACAGCTTCCTGTAAAGCCGAGTTGCCGCCGCCGACGACCGCAACCGCTTTTCCGTTGCAGAACGCACCGTCGCATACCGCACAAAACGATATTCCGTTTCCGATGAGCTCGTCTTCTTTGTCGAGACCGAGACGTCTGTGTTTAGCTCCCGTTGCGATTATAACAGCGCCCGACGTGAAAGAGCCGCAATCTGTCGTCACTGTCTTTATTTTGTCGCCGGTAATGCCCGTTACCTCGGCGATCTCAACGTCTGCGCCTAAGGATAAGGCTTGGTCGACCATCTTATCGGCAAGCTCGTTTCCGCTCACGCTGACGAATCCGGGATAATTTTCTATCTTCGGCGAATACGTTATCTGACCGCCGAACGTGTTTTTTTCAATTATCAATACCTTTTTGTTGGCTCTGAGCGCATAAATTGCGGCAGTCAGTCCGGCAGGTCCGCCGCCGACGATTATAATATCATAGTCCATGTTGTCCTCCTGCTACAGTTGGTTTCGTATAGAACAGACGATCGGTTCAGCTACTCAGCGCCTACTTGTCCCACTCTAAGCAGCGGGCACGGGCTTGGCACCCGCTCGCCTTGCGGCTCGGGGTACGCACGCCCGTGCCGTTACGCACCGAACGTCGCCGCAGCACACACTTATGTGTACCGCATAAACGAATCTTTATTGATTATATTATTAAATTATGCGCTTTCTGTTGCGGAAGAAATAAATTTTCTTATGTCGGAGACACCCGTGAATTTCGAGATCTCACCGTTTTCGGCGATGACGAGAGTCGGCGCTTGCTTGATTCCGAGACTTTCGACAAGCTCGGCGTTTTCTTCGGCTAAGAGCTTGTCAAACTTGATGCCTGCCTTATCAAGAAGCGAGACCGCAACCTTGCAGTTGGGGCAGGTGGCTGTTGCGATGAGGTAACAGCCGTCGTTTAAGCCGCCCGCCTTTTCCTCCTCGCAGGCTTCCTCGGTGATTGCGGAACGGGTGAGCCTTGACGTTGAAAGATTGTATTCCTTTCTGTCGGCAAATTCTTGGCTCTTGCCGTCATTCCAGTTTTGAACGGGTCTGTAATAGCCTGTGATTCTTGAGTACACCTCAGTCATGCTGCCACATTCGGGACACTTGTATACTTCGCCCGAAATGTATCCGTGAGTTTTGCAGACGGAATATGTCGGCGAGAGAGTGTAATAGGGGAGTCTGTAGTTTTCGGATATCTTCTTGACGAGTGCCGCCGCCGATTTCCAGCTCGGAAGCTTTTCGCCGAGGAAAGCGTGGAAAACCGTTCCCGACGTGTAAAGTGTCTGAAGCTCATCTTGAATATCAAGGGCGGAGAAGATGTCATCCGTGAATCCGACCGGCAAGTGAGAGCTGTTGGTATAGTAGGGCGTACCGCTCTCATTGGCTGTCTTGATATCGGGATATCTTTTCTTGTCGTGTTTCGCAAGCCTGTAAGACGTCGATTCGGCAGGTGTGGCTTCAAGGTTATAAAGGTCGCCGTAAAGCTCCTGATAGTCCGAGAGTCTTTCTCTCATGTGATTTAAAACGTTCTTTGTGAACTCCTGTGTTTCGGTATGCGTCATGTCGGCTTGAAGCCATTTTGCGTTGAGACCGGCTTCATTCATGCCGACAAGTCCGATAGTCGAGAAGTGGTTGTTGAATGTTCCGAGATATCTTTTTGTGTACGGGTAAAGTCCTTCGTCGAGGAGCTTTGTGATAACGGTTCGTTTTACCTTCAAGGATCTGGCTGAAATATCCATCAGTCGGTCGAGACGCTCATAGAACTCGTTTTCGTCTTTTGAGAGGTATGCGATCCTCGGCATATTTATAGTGACAACGCCGACTGAGCCTGTGCTCTCACCGCTTCCGAAGAAGCCGCCGGACTTCTTTCTAAGCTCTCTTAAATCGAGTCTCAAGCGACAGCACATACTTCTGACATCGCTCGGCTCCATGTCGCTGTTGACATAGTTTGAGAAATACGGAGTGCCGTATTTGGAAGTCATTTCAAACAGCAGACGGTTGTTTTCCGTATCCGACCAATCGAAATCTCTTGTTATTGAATATGTCGGAATGGGATATTGGAAGCCTCTGCCGTTGGCATCGCCCTCAATCATGATCTCGATGAATGCCTTGTTTATCATGTCCATCTCTTTTTTGCAGTCGCCGTAGGTAAAGTCCATCTCCTTGCCGCCGACTATTGCAGGCAGATTTTCAAGGTCAGCCGGAACAGTCCAGTCGAGAGTGACATTCGAAAACGGCGCTTGAGTACCCCAACGGCTCGGAGTGTTGACACCGAATATAAACGACTCAATGCTCTTTTTGACTTGATCGTAGGTAAGGTTATCTGCCTTTACAAACGGGGCGAGATATGTGTCGAATGACGAGAACGCCTGAGCGCCCGCCCACTCGTTTTGCATGATGCCGAGGAAGTTGACCATCTGGTTGCAAAGCGTCGCCAAATGCTTAGCAGGAGCGGAGGTGATTTTTCCCGTGACACCGCCTAAGCCCTCCTTGATGAGCTGTTTAAGCGACCAACCGGCGCAGTAGCCTGTGAGCATGGAGAGATCGTGAATATGAATGTCGGCGTTTCTATGAGCGTTGGCTATCTCCTCGTCATAGATCTCGGAGAGCCAATAGTTAGCCGTTATAGCGCCGGAGTTTGAAAGAATAAGTCCGCCGACGGAGTAGGTGACGGTGGAGTTTTCCTTAACTCGCCAGTCTGTTATATTGACATAGCTGTTGACTATCTCTTTATAGTCAATGAGCGTATTTTTGATATTTCTGACCTTTTCTCTTTGCTTACGGTATAAGATATAAGCCTTGGCGACATCGTCATAGCCCGCCTTTATCAGCACGGACTCAACGCTGTCCTGTATATTCTCGACCGAGACAAGCTCGTCTTTTATCTTCGGCTCAAAGTCGGCTGTTACCTTTAAGGCTAAAAAGTCGATTATATCGGGCGTTGACTGCTTTTCGCAAGCCTCGAATGCCTGAGTTATGGCATTTGATATTTTCAAGATGTTGAAGTCAACGATCTTGCCGTCTCTTTTGATTATTCTATACATATTTATCCTCCTTGGCAATAACAGCATATTTCGGTTAGCATAAACGATGATATCACACATATTAGGTGTTGTCAATACAAAAAACACAATATGTTGTATATTTTTTATTTTTTGCCCACAAAATAATGCGGTGCATAGTGAAAATCGGCTAAAATCCGTCTCATTTGCGCCTGTTTTTCGCTTCGTAAAGTGAGCATACTTTACAGTCCTCTGATCTCGGCTCGCTCGACATACGGGCGGACTTTCTCAAGCATTTCCCACATTGTCTCTCGGCTTGCCGAATTCATGCCGTCACCGATAAGCTCGCCCGAATCGACAAAGCCTTGTAAATAAAGGGCTTTAGCGCCATTGACAAGCTTTCCGACAGCTTCGATATCCTCGATAGTATGCAGAGGCTCGACGACGGTTGTTCTGAACTCATAATCAATATTGCCGTCTATCAGCAACTTTATGCTTTCTTCTATGTTTGTAAAGTTAACTGCCTTTACACCACAGGTGAGCGCATATTTTTCGCATGAATTTTTGACGTCCATCGCCACATAGTCGACAAGTCCGTCAGCTATGAGCTGTTTGAGCTTTGTCGGATTTGTTCCGTTTGTGTCGAGCTTGACCGAATATCCCATTTCCTTTATCGGTCTTATCAAATCTTCGATATCGGGATTGAGCAGAGGCTCACCGCCGGTTATACAAACGCCGTCGAGAAGTCCTTTTCTTTTTTCGAGGTATGAGAAGATCTCCTCCTTATCCAAGCCGACGATTCGGTTTGCCGTGACGATTGATGCGTTGTGGCAAAAAGGGCATCTGAAATTACAGCCTGCAAGGAACACGGTGCAGGCGACCTTTTCGGGATAGTCCAAAACGGTCATCTTTTGAAATCCGCCGATCACCATACGGTTTCCCTCCTATCTATTCTGAGCTTTTCCGTTTTCTCTGTCTGAGTTTTCTATTTTAAATTAAGCCTTGTTCGGCTTTCAAGTCACTGCGCCGGCGATGAAATCGGCACTCCCACTCGCCTGCGGCTCGGGGAGTGCAC
>CAYZOU010000004.1:82198-114373 GCA_964480405.1 uncultured Faecalibacterium sp.
AAGCCCGGGCGCGGGCTAGCAACCCGCCACCCCCCCCGCCGGGGGGGGGGGGTTGGCAATTTTTACACCCCCCCGCCCGCTTCACGGGCGGGGTGCGACAACAACATCTTGTGTATTATATAACACCAAAACACAATTTGCAAGGGTATATGCAAATTTCGGCAAATATCACAAACTCACAAAAAAATAAAGCGGCGACGCAATAACTGCGCCGCCACTTTGATACTTTTAATTATTCAGCCTCAGTTGTGTCGTCATCCTTCTTGAAGGAACTGAAAAGGTCGATGAAAACCTGGAAAACCTTCTGGAAGTATTCAACTATCTGCTGTAAAACTTCTTGTGCTCTATCCATGACTGTGCCTCCTTATAATATATTACACAAACATTTTATACATATGTCACCGATTTGTCAAGCCATTAACCCTATCGAAATATTAAAATTTATATTAAATAATATAATTCGCATTATATTCACAATTATCACCCTGTCATTTTGCACAAATCCGAGGTGCGATTTTTGTTATATATTTTCGCTTTCGCCGAACTTAAATATTCGTTTTAATAGCCCTTGACATTGAATTTTATTGGTGTTAAAATCCGTAGCGTACTACAGATTGGAGGTGGAACGGTGGAGGATAAGGATATAGGACATCTTTTTAAAGCGATAAACGAGAAGATGAGAACACGCTTTGACAATCAGCTGAAGGATGAGAATTTAACCTTTTCGCAGTGTCAGGTTTTGTTCTTTATCAACTGCAACGAAGGCAAGGTGACACAAAAGCAGATCGAAGGCTTTTTGGACGTCTCGCATCCGACAGTGGTCGGTCTTATCACTCGTCTTGAGAAAAACGGATATATAAGCTGTCACACCGACGAAAACGATAAGCGCAATAAAATAGTATGTCAGACCGAAAAGGCGGCAAGCTTTTCGGGAGAAATGTTTCGCTCAAGGCTTGAGGGCGAAGAAAAAATGTTAAACGGATTATCTAAGTCCGATCGGGCACAGCTTCGCCTGTACCTCGAAACGATATATAATAATATGAAAAAATAACAGAAAGAAGGTATAAAAATGATCAAAAGACTTTCAAAGTCCATCAGGGAATATAAGACGGTCTCGATCATAACTCCGATTTTGATGATCGGTGAGGTTTCATTGGAAGCCGTTATTCCCTATATTCTCGCAATGCTTGTCAACAATATTCAAGCAGGCTGCGATCTTAAAACGATAGCGAAATACGGTGCGATACTCGTGGCTTTGGCTGCTGTTTCGCTTTGCTGCGGCGGTGTAGCGGCTTACACTGCGTCTAAGGCATCGGCAGGCTTCGCCAAAAATCTGAGACACGACCTTTATCAAAGCATACAGTCGTTCTCATTCGCAAACATTGATAAGTTCTCGACCTCGTCGCTTGTCACAAGAATGACGACCGACGTCGGCAATGTTCAGATGGCGTATATGATGATAATCAGAATAGCTATCAGATCGCCGCTTAACTTCATTTTCTCTATCACTATGGCGTACATCATGGGCGGTTCTCTGTCAACGCTTTTCGTCGTTGTCGTACCCATTCTCGTGTTCGGACTTTTGATGATAGGCAAGAAGGCGCTGCCGTCGTTTAAGAGAGTTTTCAAGAAGTATGATAAGCTCAATGAGTCGATAGAAGAAAACGTCATGGCGATGAGAGCCGTTAAGGGCTTCGCAAGAGAGGACTACGAAAAGAAGAAGTTCAAGACAGCCGCCGACGATATCTGCGGCGACTTCACAAAGGCGGAAAGAACGGTTGCGTGGATATCACCGCTGTTTCAAACCTGCGTATACTCCGTTATGGCGGTCGTTCTTTTCTTCGGCTCAAAGCTGATAATCACAACTCAAGGCGCAAGCATGAATGTCGGTCAGCTCTCGGCTATGCTGACATACGGCTTCCAGATACTCATGTCGCTTAATATGCTTGCTGTGATATACGTTATGCTGACGATGTCAACGGAATCAGCCGGACGTATATGTGAGGTTCTTGATGAGCAGTCAAGCCTGCATAATCCGGAGAATCCGGTGTACGAGGTAAAAGACGGCTCTATTGACTTCGACAATGTCAGCTTTAAGTATTCCGAGAAAGCCGAAAAGTTTGTTCTTTCGGACATTGACCTTCACATAAAATCGGGTGAAACGGTCGGAATACTCGGCGGCACAGGCTCATCGAAAACAACGCTCATTCAGCTTATGCCGAGACTTTATGACGTCACGGAGGGCGCTGTCAAGGTCGGCGGCGTAGATGTCAGGGATTACGACATAGAGACCTTGAGAGACAGCGTTGCGGTCGTTCTTCAGAAGAATCTCCTCTTTGCCGGAACGATAAAGGATAACCTTCGCTGGGGCAACAAGAACGCTACGGACGAAGAAATTATCGAGGCTTGCAAGTTAGCTCAAGCCGACGAATTTATCAGCTCATTCCCCGACGGATACGACACATGGATAGAGCAGGGCGGCGCTAACGTTTCGGGCGGTCAGAAGCAGAGGCTTTGCATCGCAAGAGCGCTTTTGAAAAAGCCGAAGATACTCATTCTCGATGACTCAACGAGCGCTGTTGATATGAAAACGGATGCGCTCATTAGAAAGGGCTTTGCGAATTATATCCCGTCAACGACAAAGATAATCATTGCCCAGCGTGTATCCTCTGTTCAAGATGCGGATAAGATAGTTATCTTAAATTCGGGCAAGATAGAAGCTATAGGTACGCATGATGAGCTTCTTAAAACAAACGAGATATACCAAGAGGTCTACACTCAGCAGACGAGAGGAGGCGCAGAAAATGAGTAAGAAGCAAGCCCCTCAGGGAGCAATGAAAAAGCCGC
Source organism: uncultured Faecalibacterium sp. (assembly GCA_964480405.1). Taxonomy (GTDB): domain Bacteria; phylum Bacillota; class Clostridia; order Oscillospirales; family Acutalibacteraceae; genus UBA6857. Next base: position 85,046 of record CAYZOU010000004.1, read on the forward strand.
AGGCTAAAAAAGGCACGATGACAAGGATATTCAAGATGCTTTTCGGCTTCTATCCCGTGCTCATGCCGTTGACTATAGTTTGCATAATCTTTTCGGCTATCATTTCATCAATTCCGTCGCTTTTCATACAAAAGGTGACAGAGGTCATTAATAATAATTTCCAATCGGGTGACTGGTCAAATGCTAAGGCGGAGATACTGCCGCTTGTGTTGATACTTATTTCGTTGTATGCGCTGTCTGTTGCGGCGATCGCAGTCCAGTCACAGCTTATGGCTTACATCACCCAAGGCTTTTTGAATAAGCTTCGTCAAAGGCTTTTCAACGGTATGCAGAATCTTCCCATCAAGTTTTTCGATACCAACAAGCATGGCGACATCATGAGCTATTACACAAACGATATCGACGCTTTGAGACAGCTTGTCAGCCAAGCGCTTCCCAACCTTTTGCAGTCGGGAATAATCGTTGTCACGGTATTTTGCATAATGATGTATTTCAGCGTTTGGATGACGCTTTTGGTGCTGTTCGGCGTTTTAGCTATGACGCTTGTAGCCAAAAAGGTCGGCGGCGGCTCGGCTAAATACTTCATCAGACAGCAGAAAGCCACAGGTAAGACCGAGGGCTTCATTCAGGAAATGATGAACGGTCAAAAGGTCATCAAGGTTTTCAACCACGAGAAAGAAAGCCAGAAATCGTTTGACGAAATAAACGAGGCACTCTTTCAAGACAGCTTCAAAGCTAACGCATACGCAAATATGTTAGGCCCGATAATTATGAATATAGGCAACGTGCTGTATGTTCTTGTCGCACTTTTCGGCGGCGTACTTCTTGTCACGGGCGCAAAGAATCTCAGCCTTTCGGGCATGGCATTCGGAATCAGCATTATCGTTCCGTTCCTCAACATGACAAAGCAGTTCACGGGCAGTGTCAACCAGCTTTCTCAGCAGGTCAACTCGATCGTTATGGCGCTTGCCGGTGCGGACAGAGTTTTCTCGCTCATGGATCAGAAGCCGGAGGATGACGAGGGCTATGTAACGCTTGTCAACGCAAAGATAGCTCCCGACGGAACTATCACCGAAACAGAGGAAAAGACAGGTCACTGGGCATGGAAGCATCCGCATCAAGCCGACGGCTCAGTCACATACACGCTCTTGCAGGGCGACTTGAGAATGACGGAGGTCGACTTCGGATACGAGGAGGGCAAGGAGGTCCTTCACAATGTTTCCGTTTACGCAGAGCCGGGTCAGCAGGTCGCATTTGTCGGTGCAACGGGTGCAGGCAAGACGACCATAACAAACCTTGTCAACAGATTCTATGACATCGAAGACGGCAAGATCCGCTATGACGGAATCAACGTCAACAAGATAAAGAAATCCGATCTTCGCCGTTCACTCGGACTTGTTCTCCAAGAGACCAACCTTTTCACCGGAACTGTCATGGATAACATTCGTTACGGCAGACTTGATGCAACCGACGAGGAATGTATCAAGGCGGCAGAGCTTGCGGGCGCTGATGACTTCATAACGAGACTTCCCGACGGATACAACACGATGCTCAAAAATAACGGCGCTAACCTTTCACAGGGTCAGAGACAGCTTATCGCTATCGCAAGAGCGGCGGTCGCAGATCCACCGTGTCTTATTCTTGACGAGGCGACAAGCTCAATAGATACGAGAACTGAAGCTATCGTTCAGCGAGGCATGGATAAGCTCATGAACGGCAGAACGGTATTCGTCATAGCTCACAGACTTTCGACTATCGTCAACTCCGACGTTATAATGGTGCTTGACCACGGAAGAATAATCGAGCGTGGCAACCATGAAAAGCTCATAGCGGAAAAAGGCGTTTACTATCAGCTTTACACAGGCGCATTCGAGCTTGAATAAAATCAACGCAGCAGGCTTAGGTCTGCTGCGTTTTTAGCGAGCGAAGCGAGCGTAACGGCGGCTGTTCGTGTACTCCACAACGCCTCGCCGTAGGCGAGGTGCGAAGGAGTGCCGAACAGCCGCCCCGCTGATATGACTTGCCGTCAGATGAGATCGAGAAGGCTGATAAAGTCACGCCCACTCATAACGTCATCTTATCATTCTTCCACTGAAGAACTTCCGTCAGCCTTTGAGCTTTCGTCGAGTTTGTCCGACACGTCGTCTTTGTCGTTCTTGTCATCTTTGCCGTCAAGCAGATTATCGTCATCGAGAAGTCCGCCGCCGGTGCTGTTTTCGCCGCTTGATGCTTCAGGCATCAGCTCCGACATATTAGGTGCGTTTGAGCTGTTCGGCTCTGTCGTCATATCGTCGCTTCCTCCGCACGCAGTAAGTAGCATCACCATAACAATGGCGAGAGCTGTGAGGATAGCAAAAGATTTTTTCATAATGTCAACTCTCCTTTTGTCAAAAAGAATATAGAAATCACCGTGCGAGGGCACAGTCATCAATAGAAGTCTATCCGATAGCCTAACAAAATATTCATAAAGTCAATTTTTTTCATAATTTTTTCATAAACATTTGCTTTTTTATCAAAGATATAGTAAAATAACCTGCACAACCACAGTGTATAATAACAGTTAATAACGATTATTTGAATTTTTATATTGCGTACGCCGACTTTGCTCGGTAATAAGCCTTTTATATAACGGGGTAAATTATTATGAACAGAAAGCTTTACGTTAAGGAGCGGCTTTTGATAGATATACTTAAAGGACTGCTCGTATTATTTATATCGCTCGGAATGTATTACGTCTGGACAAGGTATTACAATCCGCTGATACCGAAATCATTCTATCGCTTGGGCAACTATTTTATGGCTGTCGTTTTCGGCGCTGTATACATTTTCTTAGCCCAAACCTACGGCGCATTTATGATAGGCACTTCAACGGTCTCCGATCTCATATATTCTCACGGAATATGTGTTCTCCTTTCGCTGACGTTGACCTATGTAATATTCTCATTGATGAGCTATAAGCTTGTCAATGTCGTGCCGTTTATTATAATGTTTGCGGTCTTTTTCTCCGTCACTGTCATATGGACAATAGTGACCGACTGGGCGTATTTCAAAATACATTCGCCGAAAAAGACGATCGTTGTTTTCGATAACGTCGACTCGTACCTTTCATTAAAGGGAATCAAGAGCATGGATCGCCGCTTTAATGTTGTCGAAACTCTCAGGTCAAGAGAAACAGACCTCGATGAGATATACAAAAAGCTTATGGCTGTCGATGCCGTATTCCTTTGCGGTGTACCTGCCGATTACCGAAACGAGATAGTTAAGTTCTGCGTCAGAAACAACAAGGTCGCATATATCAAGCCGAAAATTTCCGACACGATCATAAGAGGCGGAAAGACGATTCAGCTTCTGAATGTGCCTGTCTATAAATGCACAAGAAGCAATCCCAAGCTTTTCTACACCTTCGGAAAAAGAGCCTTTGATATCGTCGTCTCAAGCGTAGCTATAGTCCTGTTGAGTCCGATAATGGCGGTCACGGCAATAGCGATAAAGGTCACTGACCATGGCCCTGTGCTGTATAAGCAGGAGAGACTGACGCTCAACGGCGAAAAGTTCAAGATATGGAAGTTCAGATCAATGCGAGTCGATGCCGAAAAAGACGGCGTAGCGAGACTTGCAACAGAGGATGACGACAGAATAACACCTGTCGGCCACGTGATAAGAAAGCTGAGGATCGACGAAATACCGCAGATATTCAATATATTGGGCGGCTCGATGTCGATAGTCGGACCGAGACCCGAAAGACCGGAAATCGCCGCTCAGTATGAAAAGAATATGCCGGAGTTCGCTCTGCGCTTGCAGGTCAAGGCAGGACTCACGGGTTACGCTCAGGTCTACGGAAAGTATAATACGCCGCCTTACGATAAAGTGCAGATGGACTTGACCTATGTGGCGACTCAGTCGTTCTTGGTCGATATCAAGCTGATATTGATGACGGTGAAGATTCTTTTCATGAAAGAAAGCACGGAGGGTGTCGCCGCCGATCAAATGACAGCCGAACACCATGCCGACGAAAGCGAGATATAAATTCAAGCTTCAAATCAAAGCCCTGCGGAGTGCCGCAGGGTTATTTTTATTTGAGTATGCGTTTGAGTGTCTGCTTCTTTATAAGGTCAAGCTTATCGAAGTCCATAGCGGATATATATATCTTTTCAAGCTCATCGTGTATCTTTTTCGCTTGGCTCAGAGCGCTTGTGGCTTCGTTTATCATCTCGTCTGAAGCCTTCCTGTTAAACGCAAGCTTCTGTCTATGGGTGGCGAGACGCTCGCTGTTTGTGAATCTTCTTGCGTGGATAGTCCTCGTTGACGGTGTCTCGCCGTATCGGTCGTGACGTCTTATGAAAGCGACCGAGCAGGAGGGGATTATAATATGCTCGGGACGTCCCGTCGGGTCAAGAGGACAGTAACCCGCTATAACATCAAGTCCGCTTCTAAGTGCGGCAACACGGAGATCTTCCGTGAGCATAGATGAAGCGAGGCCTATGCTGTCGTCTATTTCGATTATCTGCTGTGCAAGCCGATTGACCGTGTTTGAAAAGAAAACGACATCCTCGGGTGTCACTGCACTGAGAAATACTCTCGTCTCATGTCCGCAATGCCCCGTCGGCTTGCAATTTCTTTTGATAAATCTGTTGACATAGAGTGATATTTTTTCCTCGGAAACGGAGCTCTCGGCTAATCTGCGGCTATCGGAAATAAGAAGCCCCGCCGTTTTCAGAAAGCGTACCGAACGTGAATGACAGGCGGAGTTTGAACGTGTCAACGAGATGATCTCATCACGCTGCGCCGAAAGCTTGCCGTCATTCCACGCTTCGCCGAGATTTATTATGTTTTCCACTGCGCCCGGAAATGCCGGCTCTATGACGTGCGGCGACGTTCCGTCGGCTATGTTGAGCCTCAGCCTTTCGCACCGCACCGCATCGAGACTGTCGGGGTCGCTTGAGCAGTGAACTCGGTGTACCTCAAAGCCGTTTTTTTCAAGCTCATCGGCGATGCTTTTCATCAAGGTGCTTTTGCCCGTACCGGGGCCGCCCTTGATAATAAAGCAACGCTGTTTTTCTTCGGGTGAATTAAGCTCGTCAAAGAAAGAGACAAAACCGACAGGCGTATTTGCGCCCAAAAAATAATCAATACCGTATTTTTTCATTCATCAGCCCACCTTTTTATATTTTCAATCCATGATATGTACGGATAAGTGAAACGGTGATATAAATGTGGCGGTCGACCGTCGGATGTGTTTGCTATGCTTAAGCTGACGGGAATCGAACTCAACACGGTTTTTAAGGAATATTTCCGCCGATACTGCGTCGGAAACCCTCACAGGCATATTTTGAAAAGACGGCTCAACGCACTTTTGCAGTCGGACTTTCATCAGCCTTCGGAGTTTCTCGTAAAATCCAAGCGGAATCAACGGGGCGTTCGTACGGCACCCCTTCGCACCTCGCCTGCGACGAGCGCTGTGGGGTACACGCCCGAACGCCGTTACGCTCGCTTCGCTCGCTACTGCACCCCGAAGTGTCAGTCTTGCTTGCGGTTTCCTCCTTGCCCTGACAAAAATCTATCCTTGAAAAACTGCTTTGGGCATATCGGGTTCGACTCCCGTCAGTTTAGTCTTAAATTCAGATGAGACCGAAGGGCTGAACCGATTGAAACGAGTCTTTCCGCAAGATGAAAAGAAAAAATCTCCGACAAGATGTCGGAGACGGAAATATTGAAAATTGATTTAAAGCTGTGAAAGCTTGACCGAATCGAGATAGCCGTTGATCATATTATCAAGCTCTGTCCACAGCGGCAAAGTCTTGCACTTATCCACTCTTTCACAGTGATTCACGTCGTCTTTAAGACAGCTGACGGGAACGAGCGACCCCTCAACCGTTCTGAGGATACTTCCGACGGTGTATTCGTCGGCGCTTCTTGACAGCTTGTATCCGCCGCCCTTGCCTCGAAGCCCGTCAACATATTTTGCTTTTGAAAGAATTACGATTATACTTTCAAGATATTTTTCGGATATATTTTGACTTTCCGCAATGACACTCAGCGGAACGTAACCCTCGTCCTTGCGCTCTGACAATTCTATCATGACCCTCAGCGCATAACGTCCTTTAGTCGAAACCAACATGACTGACCCCTCCTCAAGTTTTAACCTATTATACCGCAAGGTTTATAGGAAATCAATTAACGAAAAGAAAACTCAGCCTAAATTAAATTAATATTTTGTTAATCGAGAAGCTAACGCATACCGCAAAAAAAGCCACCGATGAACGGCGGCTTTAATTGTTATATCTAATTTATCAATAGTGAGCGACACCGCAGGCGCAGGTATCATTCATGCGGAAAAGCTTATATATGATAAGCTGTATCTTCCAGAAGAAGCCCGAGAAGCCCGATTTGTGACAGTTGCATGAGCATTTCGCTGTCGCATCGTCGCCGCAGTTTTGGCAAATTCCGTTGACGTAATTGTGACCCGTTGCGGCTACTTCTTCAACATAGCTGTGACCGCAATAGCATGAGTAAGCTTTCGCACCTTTCGTTGTGCAGGTCGGCTTAACTTCGTCTTGCAGTTTGTAGCTGTGTACATGAACAGCATCAAGAGCGATGAAGTATATGTTGTTTCTGTCGGCGTAGTCTTCCTCATAGCTTCCCGTGTAGCCGTAGATTATGAGGTTTTCGTTGTGCGGTTCAAATGCTTTGTCGTTGACTGAGGCGAGACTGTTGTTCTTCTCAAACTCGACCTTAGTCAGACTGTAGCAATCACCAAACGCACTCAAACCGATTGACGTTACGCTTGCCGGAAGTTTTACGGATTTCAAAGCGTTACACCTGTAAAATGCTTGGGTGGAGATATTCTGAAGCTTGCTGTCTTTTTCAAACTCGACCTTTGAAAGCTTAGAGCAGCTTCCGAATGCGAAAACTCCGATGTATGTTACGCTTGCCGGAATCGTGATCGATTCAAGCGAAGCACATTCGTTGAATGTGTAAGCGCCGATCGTTTCAAGCTTACTGCCCTCCTCAAACTTGACCGTGGTGAGAGCCTTACAGCCTAAGAATGTGCCGCCTATTTCCTTTAAGCTTTTCGGGAAAGTGATCGTTTTGAGAGACTTACAGCCTTCAAATGCAGACAAACCGATCGTTTCAAGCTTACTGCCTTCCTCAAAGTCAACGCTGACAAGGCGTTCGAAGCCGGCGAATGTTGCGTATTCGATTTCGGTTACGACAGCGGGGATAGTGATCGACGTGATGTTCTTTCCTGCAGGATATGCAATAAGTCTTGCCAAGTCTTTTACCTTGTATATCAAAGCATCGTCAATAGCTATGAAAGCTTTGTTGCCGTCTTCGACATTTATACTGCTTAATTTTTCACAGGACGTGAACGTGCAAGGGCCGATAGAGGTTACGCTCTTTGGAATCGTTATGGATTTTATGTTTGAGCAACCGCTGAATACATAGCCGCCGATAGAATCAAGTTGGCTATTAGCCTCGAAATTAATCGCTGTGAGCTTCTCGGCTTTAAAAAACGCATAGTTCTTGATTTCCTTTACGCTCGCAGGAACAGTGTATGTGGTCGCCGTACTTTTTGCAGGATAGTTGATGAGAGTTGTCTTGGCTATGTTAAATAAAACTCCGCCGTCAGAGACGTATGCGGTGTTGCCTGCTTCGACATTTATGGCTGTTAAGCTCGAACAAAGGGTGAACGGATTCTCATAGATTGCAGTTACGCTTTTCGGAATGGTTATGCTTTTTAAGTTAGAACAATGTTCAAAAGCTCTATCGCCGATAGATTCAAGCTGACTGCCTGCTTCAAACTTGACCTCGGTGAGCTTGCTGCAACTTGTAAATGCAAATCTGTCGATTGTTTTTATACTTGCGGGGATTGTGACAGATGTGATTTTGTCACATCCGTGAAACGCTTCTTCATATATGCGTGTTACGGGATATCCGCCGAGTGTGTCGGGGATTACGAGCTCACCGCTATACAACTCATCGAAATTTGTTATCATAGCGTTGCCTGTGACTGATGAATATGAATAGCTGAAATAGCCGTCATTTACAGCCTCGGCTTTAAAGCTCAGCGGGCTGAAGTCGGAAAGGTCGATTCTGACAAACGGCACAGCCGTAAAAATCAGCACGACCGCAAGCAATACCGAAAGAACTTTCTTAGTTTTCGTTTTCATATTAACACTCCTATAAATTCTTTATTGTATTCCGACATAGAATACAACTGAAGTTTATCACCCGTAAAGCAAAATGTCAACACATTAATGAACAAATGTCGTGAATTTTTTGTATTTTTTGTTAACGGTACGAGTGAGTATTCTGCTTTTGGACATATCGTCGCCGACATTGAGCCGAAAGTGAAAACAAAAAGCGGCACTGCAAATTCGCAGTGCCGCAAGATATTTTATTCAGCTTATTCAGCGCAGTTAGCCTTGAGTGTATCAAGCTCGTTTCTGAGCTCTTTCGGAAGTCTGTCGCCGAATTTAGCGTAGAATTCCTCAACACCTGCTGCGTCGTCGAGCCAAAGCTTCTTGTCAACGTCAAGAATGCTGTTGAGAGAATCGAGAGTGACCTCGCCCTCGAGACCTTCAAGGTTGATATCCTCAGCGTAGGGGATATAACCGATAGCTGTATCCTGAGCTTCAACCTCACCGTCACAGCGCTTGAGTATCCACTCAAGAACACGAAGGTTGTCGCCGAAGCCCGGCCACATGAAGTTGCCCTCGTCGTCCTTACGGAACCAGTTGACGTTGAAGATCTTGGGAGCTTTCTCGGAATCGAGACCTGCACCGATGTCGATCCAGTGCTGCCAGTAGTCAGCCATGTTGTAGCCGCAGAACGGAAGCATAGCCATCGGGTCACGGCGAACAACACCGACTGCACCCGATGCTGCTGCTGTTGTCTCTGAAGCCATGATAGAGCCTACGAATACACCGTGATTCCAGTCTCTTGACTGATATACGAGCGGAGCGAGCTTTGCACGTCTGCCGCCGAATACGATAGCTGAGATCGGAACACCTGCCGCATTCTCAAACTCACTTGAAAGGCACGGGCAGTTCTTTGCCGGAGCGGTGAATCTTGAGTTGGGATGTGCGCCCTTGCAATCGTCTGTCTTGCCGTTCCAGGGCTTGCCTGTCCACTCGATAGCGTTTTCGGGCGGATTCTTGTCGAGGCCTTCCCACCAAACAGTGTTGTTATCCTTGTTAAGAGCAACGTTTGTGAAGATCGTGCCCTGCTTTGTTGTCAAAAGTGCGTTCGGATTTGACTTCATGTTTGTACCCGGTGCAACACCGAAGAAGCCGTTCTCGGGGTTGATAGCGTAAAGTCTGCCATCTGCGCCCTTGCGTATCCATGAAATGTCGTCGCCGACTGTCCAAACCTTGTAGCCCTTCTTCTTGTATCCCTCGGGCGGAATAAGCATAGCGAGGTTTGTCTTGCCGCAAGCTGACGGGAATGCTGCGCAGATGTATTTAACTTCACCCTGCGGATTCTCGATACCGAGAATGAGCATATGCTCAGCCTGCCAGCCCTCGTTCTTGCCCTGATATGAAGCGATACGGAGAGCGAAGCACTTCTTGCCGAGAAGAACGTTTCCGCCGTAACCTGAGTTTACGGAGATGATCGTGTTGTCCTGCGGGAACTGACATATATATCTCTTTTCCTCGTCGATGTCACACTTGCAGTGTAAGCCTCTTACCCAGTCGTTGCTGTCACCGAGACAGTCAAGAACGTTGAAGCCTACTCTTGTCATGATGCACATATTGAGTACAACATAGATAGAGTCGGTAAGCTCAATGCCTGCCTTTGAGAACGGTGAACCTACGGGGCCCATTGAGTAGGGGATGATATACATTGTTCTGCCCTTGTAGCTGTCCTTAGCTATGCTGTAGAGCATCTCGTATGCCTCAGTGGGATCCATCCAGTTGTTGGTCGGGCCTGCTTCTTCCTTTGTCGGAGCGCAGATGAATGTACGACCCTCAACACGGGCAACGTCGTTTACTGCTGTTCTGTGGAGGTAGCAGTCGGGGAGAAGCTCCTGATTGAGCTTGATCATTTCACCTGTCTCGCAGGCTTCCTTTCTCAGTTCCTCGATCTGCTTGTCGCTTCCGTCGATCCAGACTACCTTGTCGGGGCTGACGAGGTTGATCTTGTCTTCGATCCATGAAAGCACGCTTTTGTTCGTTGTGGGAGCATTTGTAAGTGCCATAATTTCTGTTTCCTTTCTTAAATGCGATATATTAAGGTAGTAATGAAATTCTCATAGTTCTCCATAATACTATCTATCAAATGCTATTATACTTAAATCGTATCTCTTTTGCAAGATTTATTTGATTAAAAATTAAGAGGAATTTTAAATTTATCGGGTGTGATTTATAGTCAAAATAACGAAATCGCCGCCAAACAAATTTTTCGGTACGTTTAGGTCTGTAGTGTAACGAAAACAACCACTCGCAAGATAGGCTTGCCGTCGAGTAGATTTTTCGGTACGATAAAGTTTGTGCGTACCGAAAATAAACGACATAAGATAAACTCGCCGTCGAACAGTCGTTTTCAATAAAAAAAGAACTATCTCGACCGAAAACAAATGACACAAGATAAACTCGCCGTCGAGTAGTCGTCTTCAATAAAAAAAGAACTAACTCGTCCGAAAAATCAATAAAAAATCGTTGATTAAATTAAAAATATATGTTAAACTTAACACAGGTTTAATAATAAGGAGGAATATTTATGACAAAGTTAATCGCTTCGCTGACCGCAATGATCACGATGCTGCTTGCGTTCATCGGAATGCCGAGCATCACGGACACCGACATCGAGCCGAACGCATGGATGGCTAATGTCGACGACAGCGCATACATCAGCGAGCTCTCGATCCCCGGCACACATGACTCGGGCGCTCTTTATGAGCCGGTCGAGCCGAGCGCAAAATGCCAAAACTACACGATAAAAGACCAGCTTAACATGGGCGTGCGCTTCCTCGATATGAGATGCAACACCTCAGCCGGAAAATTCGTTATCGTTCACGGCGTTGTCTATCAGGGAATCAGCTTTGATGACGTTCTTGAGGATTGCTACGAGTTTCTCAAAGCCAACCCGAGCGAGACTATCGTTATGAGCGTTAAGCAGGGCGAGGAAAGTCTGAACATAACATCATTGTTCACCAAAAGACTGAAGAAATACATAAACGCCAACGCCGATATGTGGTACACCGAGAACGCTATTCCGCAGATGGGCGACGTCAGAGGCAAGATCGTTCTGTTTAACAGATACGACGCCGACAGTGAACTTGGACTTAACTGCACAGCTTGGCCCGATAACACAATGTTCACGATAAACAACGACGGCTATAACGTACATATTCAGGACTACTACAGCATGGAAGACACGGCTGTTGAGTGGGGATATATAAAAGAGCTTCTCAACGCTTGCTATAACGAGACGGACAGAGAACACAATCTCTATGTCAATTTCCTCAGCGGACTTATCAAGAAGGGTCTTTTCCCCGATCCGCCGGTAGTTGCCAACACCATCAACCCCTTATTCACGGAGTATATGAACTCAGCTCCCAAGGGCTGTTACGGTATCATATTATATGACTTCGTAACACCGGAGCTTTGCGACTTGCTTATAAGTAAAAATTTTTAATCGGAGGTAAAGATTAATGGAACAAATTATTGAACTTTTCAAACGTGGTCTTGCTTTCCTCATGGCTATAATCGCAGCCATAGGCGGATATATCACGGGCGACTCAACGGTTGTTGACGGTGACATCGAGCTTGTCAGCGAATACGCTTACTCGCTTGACGACGGTCTCGCATTCGGTCAGGGCATCACAACAGACGGCGAATACTTCTACGGTATCGGCGCACTCAAGGTTGCAAGCTTCTGCGGTATCACAAAGCTTGACGCCAAAACCGGCAAGATCATCACGGTCAACGGCTACTGCGTACCGGAAGACCTCATGGCAAAGGGCTATTCACATTTCGGTGACGGCGACTATTACGACGGTAAGCTTTATATAGCTTGCGAGGACTTCGGATTCAGAAATCCCGCTATCTTCGTTTACGATGCCGAAACTCTCGGATATCTTGAATATCATCAAGTACCGCAGGGCGTTCTTTCGGACAATCATATTCCCTGGTGCGTTGTTGATAACGGCATTGTCTATATCAGCGAGTTTGACAATGTTTCCGAGATCAAGATGCTCGATCTCAGCGACTACTCATACATCGGCTCAATAAAGCTTGACAAAACGCTCAACTCGGTACAGGGCGGCGACATCTATAACGGTGTTCTTTATCTTTCATCCGATGACGGCGACAAGGAAAAGCCGACATATGCTATTGACTTATCAACAGGTCACGTTACAACAGCTTTCGTCAGAGGCACAGGTAACGTCAACACAGAAGCAGAGGGTCTGGCTGTTTATCCGATGGATAACGGCTCACTGTTCCACATCACAGATGCCGGAACATCAATCAAGATCAGAAGCTACTCTTATTCAAAATAATCAGGTTATACTTTCGGGTACGCACCAAACGGCTGCGTACCCGATTTTTATTTTAAATAGACAGTCATTTATTATTTACTGTTGCACAAAACATATATGCGTGATATAATAGATTTTAACAATGTATGAATTTGTTAAAGTTTTTCTATACGGAGGTAAATATGGATTATAAGTTTAAGCTTTCCGGTGACACAGCTGTAGTTACCGGTGCGGCAGGTGGAATAGGTTATGAAGTCACAGACGGACTTCTTCAAAACGGAGCGGAAAACGTTTTCATGGTCGATTACAATGAAAACACGCTTTCGGAATGTGCCGAAAGATTACGCTCGGTGTACCCCGACAAAAAAATATTCGCAATAAGAGCTGACTTGACAAAGGAAGCGGACATCAAAAATCTCGTTGAAGAAATATCAAAGACGGGACTCGGAGTTGACATTCTCATCAACAACGCAGGTGTGGCACGTGACGTTTACAGCATCAACGAGACAGCGGAGGGCTGGTCAAGGGTCATCGACCTCAACCTCTCGGCGCAGTTTTTCGTTTCGCAAGCCATCGCAACCGCATTCATGATACCGCAGAAGCACGGCAGGATCGTCAACATGTGTTCACTCGGCGGCATCATGGGAATCCCGAGCGCCGTCGCATACAGCTCAAGCAAGGGCGGAGTTATGCAGATGACAAAGTCTCTCGCTGCGGAATGGGCACGTTTCGGAATCTTAGTCAACTGCGTTTGCCCGGGCTTTGTTGACACGCCGCTCATCGCAGAGACGAAGAAGAACGAGCGCTGGCTCGGCTACGTCACGATGAGAAATCCGCTCAAGCGCCTTGCCAATGCAGAGGACATAGTCGGTGCGACATTGTTCCTTTCATCGAACTATGCGAACTTCATCAACGGAACATCTGTTGTCGTAGACGGTGGATATTCCTGTAGCGGCTGATAATTTCATATTACATATATTAAAACCGCCATTCCTATCGGAGTGGCGGTTTTTTAGCGAGCGAAGCGAGCGTAACGGCGGTCGGGCGTGCACCCCACAGCGCTCGCCGCAGGCGAAGTGCGAAGGGGTGCCGTACGGGCGCCCTGCTGATTTGATTTTTGGTTAGATGACGGGTCGGAAGCTGATGTGGCTGAAAGCTCTTTGGCCCCGTCAGCTTAAGCTGAGAAACCCAAACCCAACACAGTATTTAAGAAATATTTTCGCCGATACCGTGCCGGAAATCCTCGACAGCCATATTAAAAAGTCAGCTCAACGTACTTTTGCAGTTGGACTTTCTTCAGCCTTCGGAGTTTCTCGGAAATTCCAAGCGAAATCAGCGGGGCGGCGGATTGGCACCCCACTCGCTGTCGCTCGGGGGTACGCACTCCGCCGCCGTTACGCTCGCTTCGCTCGCTACCGCCGCCCGTCAGCCTAAACATAGGCAAACGCACCCGAACACCGATTTAGGCGAGCTTGGATGCGTTTGCTATGTTTAGGGGTTTATCAAAAAAGCTCCGTAGGTCTTAACGCCGTGATGCGTGACCGCAATGTATAAAGCTTTATTGACATTTACGCTCATGTATATTCCGATTCTCACATAACGCCTTGTGACCATAATTTAAAAATTCCCATGTCACCGACAATATTTGTTATTAGGGAGTATAGCATATAAATTTACGTTTGTCTACTATAACAGACAAAAATATTCATCTTACCCTTATAATTTTATTAAAAGGGGATGTCTACGATGATAGAATTCAACAGAAATGCTGTCGGTGATGTCATAAAACGCATCAGAAAATCAAAGGGGCAATCCCAAGAGGTTTGCAGTGGGCTTGCCGGAATCGCAAGAAGTCACCTTGCGATGATAGAAAATCATGACAAGAATCCGAATTTTGAAACGATATGGAAAATTGCACACGCTTTCGGAATGAAGCCGCATGAGCTTGTGAAAGAAATTGAAAACGAATGTGAAAAAGAGAAGCAATAACACGGACGGTGCTATTGCTTCTTTTTATTTTTGGTATGCGCCGGGTGGGGTGCCGGGGCAACGTGGCGGCAAGGATAAAATTGTGCCCACTCGCCGACCGCAGGTCGGTGAGTGGGTCGATTTTATCCTTCAAAAGGCTTATTCTGTCTCCAAAAGCTTGATTCCGAGATCAACAAGCTGGTCGTCGCCTACGGGTGACGGGCAATCCGTCATAGGCTCGCTTGCGTTTTGTACCTTCGGATAAGCGATAACGTCTCTGAGCGTTTCGCAACGAAGCATCTGCATACAAAGTCTGTCAAGACCTATGCCGAAGCCGCCGTGAGGAGGAGCACCGAACTTGAACGCATCAAGAAGATATCCGAACTTCTGTTGAGCTTCCTCGTCGGAAAGACCCAAGAGCGTGAATATTCTTGCCTGAAGCTCGGGATTTGTGATACGGATAGAGCCTGAGCAAAGCTCAATTCCGTTAAGAACAAGGTCATAAGCTTTTGCACGGACATTGGCTTTGTCCGTCTCAAGATAGTCGAGACATTCATCAAGCGGCGCTGTGAACGGATGATGCATTGCAACGAATTGCTGAAGCTCCTCGTCCCAGTCAAAGAACGGGAACTCGACGATCCAAAGAAGATTGTATTTGTCTTTGGGGATTATATCAAGTCTCTTTGCGATTATCTGACGAAGTGCGCCGAGAACAGTGAATACGATGCTGTTTTTGGTGTCGGCGACAACTAAAACAACGTCGCCCGGTTTTGCGTCGCCCTTTTCGAGAATGGCTTTCATCTCGTCCTCGCTCATGAACTTAGCGAAAGATGATGACATTGTTCCGTCCTCGTTGAGTCTTATCCATGCAAGACCCTTGCCGCCGATGCCCTTAGCTGTTTCAACAAGCTTGTCTATCTCTTTTCTTGTCAGCACCGAAACAGCGTTTTTAGCCGTGATAGCTCTGACACTGCCCTTGCCCTCAATAGCCGATGTGAATACCGAGAAGCCGCAGTCTTTAACTATGTCGCTGATATCATAAAGCTCCATGGCGTATCTCGTGTCGGGCTTATCCGAGCCGAAGCGCTCCATAGCTTCCTTATATGTCAGTCTTGGCAGGGGAGTGACGATATCGACTCCGAGTGCCTCCTTGAATACTCGCTTCATGTATCCCTCGCCGATTTCGAGAACGTCTTCCATGTCAACGAAGCTCATTTCAACATCGACCTGAGTGAATTCGGGCTGACGGTCGGCTCTGAGATCTTCGTCACGGAAGCAACGGGCTATCTGCATATATCTGTCAAAGCCGGCAACCATGGAAAGCTGTTTATAAAGCTGAGGTGACTGCGGAAGCGCATAGAATGAGCCGTTGTGAATTCTTGACGGAACGATAAAGTCTCTCGCACCCTCGGGTGTTGACTTGATAAGCATCGGTGTCTCTATCTCAACGAAGCCGTTATCGTCGAAGTAGTCACGGGTGATCTTCGCTATCTTGTGTCTCATGAGAATATTTCTTTGAAGGTCGGGACGGCGAAGGTCAAGATATCTGTATTTAAGTCTTGTCAGCTCGCTTGTCTGACAGTTTTCGACAATTTCAAACGGGGGAGTTTCACTCTTTGAAAGTACACGCAGGTCTGTTACCTTGATTTCGATTTCGCCTGTCGGGATCTCAAAATTCTTGCTGCTTCTTTCTTGAACCTCGCCCTTTGCCATGAGGACAAATTCGCTTCTTGCAGTGAAAGCCTTGTCGAAGATCTCCTTGTCCGTGCTGTCATCAAATGAGAGCTGAACGATACCCGAGCGGTCTCTGAGATCTATGAATATAAGTGAGCCGAGGTCTCTTTGTCTCTGTACCCAGCCGGCGACGGTTACTTCCTTGCCGATATCGCTCGGTCTGAGCGTACCGCAATAATGTGTTCTTTTAAGTCCTGTCATAAAGTCCATTTTTTGCACCCTCTCTTATTAAAACGTTGTTCCGATTATTGCGCTTAAATCTATGCTGTCATCTATTCCGAGGCTTTCGTGAAGCGCCGCCATGCTTTGCTCAATGGAGATGTTCATGAAATCGTCAACGAACGTCTCAAGCTCAACGTCGGCTTCGTCGCCTGTCTGCATATTTTTAAGTTTTGCCTTGCCTTGCGCTATTTCGTCGCCGCCGAGCACCATTGTGTAGTCAGCGCCGAGCTTGTTAGCGTACTTCATCTGAGCCTTGACGGATCTTCCGACGACGTCGAACTGAGCGTTCAAGCCGTCCTTGCGAAGCTCTGTGGCTATGCTCATCGCTTTCATCAAGGCTTCCTCGCCCATGGAAGCGATATATAAATTACATTTTTCTTTTTCGGGGTACGCCGTGCCTTGCTTCTCCATTAAAAGCATCAGCCTCTCAATACCCATTGCGAAGCCGAGAGCCGGTGTTTTAGCTCCGCCGAGCTGTTCGCAAAGTCCGTCGTATCTGCCGCCGCCGCAAACAGTGCCCTGAGCGCCTATCTCGGTGGATACAAATTCAAAGACGGTCCTTGTGTAGTAGTCAAGACCTCGGACTATCCTCGGATTTACCGTATACTCAATCCCGATAGCGTTCAGATAGCCTTTGACCTTTTCGAAGTGGTCACGGCAATCGTCGCAAAGATAATCGAGAATTATCGGTGCGTTCTCTCCTATCTTTTTACATACGGGACTTTTGCAGTCGAGTATTCTCATCGGGTTTCTTTCAAGTCTGCCTAAGCAGGTCTCGCAAAGCTCGTCTTTATATTGAGTGAAGTATTCCTTCAAAGCGTCATGATATTTCTTTCTGCATTCCGGACAGCCTATCGAGTTTATCTCAAGCTGTAAGCCCGTTACGCCTAAAAAATCGAACACATCGTTAGCTAACGATATGACCTCGGCATCAGCCGCCGGTGAAGCCGTACCGACACATTCAACACCGAATTGGTGAAACTCTCTGAGTCTGCCTGCCTGCGGCTTTTCGTATCTGTAACAGCTTGTCAAATAGCAAAGCTTTTGCGGAAGCGGCTCATTGAAAAGTCCGTGTTCAAGGAAAGCTCTTATCGCTCCTGCCGTTCCCTCGGGTCTGAGCGTAATGCTTCTTCCGCCCTTATCGTCAAACGTATACATTTCCTTTTGAACGACGTCCGTTGTGTCACCGACGCCTCTGCTGAAAAGCTCCGTATGCTCAAAAACGGGAGTTCTTATTTCGCTGAAGCCGTAAGCCTTGGCGATGTCAAGAACACTGCTTTCTATATACTGAACCTTATAGCTTTCGTTCGGAAGCGTATCCTGTGTGCCTTTTATGGCTTTTGTTACAAGTGCCATTTTATCAACCTCCAATTAAATGCTTAAACATGGGGGAAAGATGAAAAAATGCTTCACCCCCTGTGTGACATTTCACATCATAACAAGGGATGAAGCCAAAGCTCCACGGTACCACCCTATTTGCCGCTTTCACGACCACTCATTTACACGGCTTTGCGTAAGCCGCAGACGGTATCTCCGCAGTGTCTTCAATGCGTTTTCGTAAGACCTCACACCGAACGGCCTCTCTCTTGAACGAAATTTGGCATTTACTCCTCTGCTTCACCGATACTTTAATTTTATCTTCCCGACTGGTGAACAATGTCTCTCCAATCAAGGTCGCCTCTTTCAAGCGAATGTATAAGAGCCTCCGCTGTGGCAATGTTTGTTGCCACGGGGATATCATGAACATCACATAATCTGACTAAGCTCGCATCACTCGGCTCGCCCGGCTTTGGGTTGAGCGGATCTCTGAACAGCAAGAGCAGGTCTATCTCATTGCAGGCTATTCTTGCGCCGATCTGTTGGTCGCCACCCTGTGAGCCGCTGAGATATTTGACTATCTGAAGTCCCGTTGCCTCGCTGACTATCTTGCCCGTTGTTCCCGTTGCGCAAAGGGAATGGCGGCTCAAGATTCCGCAATAAGCGATGCAAAACTGCGTCATCAGTTCTTTTTTAGCGTCATGCGCTATCAAAGCTATATTCATATCTTCATCCTCCGTTTTTCTCTAATTTATAAAACCTATTATATTAGTGTATTATATCAAAGTTTCCCCCGTAAATCAACAGGAAAAGCTTCTTTTTTATATACTTTAAATCGGCTCAGCCTTCGGGTCTCTATATCCCGTCAGTCCGTTCAGCGGGGCGGCGGTACGGCACCCGTCGCCTCCTTCGTCGGCTCGGGGTACACGCCCCGCCGCCGTTACGCTCGCTTCGCTCGCTGCGCACCCTCAGCTTCACTCCACTAAAAGCTCATCCCAAGCGGAATCTCTTTTCTGAGTATGCGTCCCGCTATTCTGAAAAACGGCGCATATGACGGCTGACCTCGCCTTTGAGAAACCTTTCCGAAGGTGATATCCTCGTCCTCCGGAACTATTCCGATAAGCTGTATCATCGTCTCGTCTATGACCGAATCTATATTCAGAAGCTTTTTAGCCGTGACCGACTTTTTCCTGAAGCGGTTTATTATAAGCCTTATGTCGTCTATGCCCATTTCATCAAGCTTTTCACCTGCCCGTTGAGCGCTTCTGACACAAACTCTGTCCGAGGTGGAAACTATCAAAGCCCTATCGGATATCGACGCCGCAAGCGTAAAACCCGTATCAAGTCCGGCAGGGGCATCGGCTATGATGAAATCGTAGTCGCTTTCATAGAAAGCTATCATTTTTTTCATGCTTTCGGGTGTGTATCCCTCGTCAAACTGAAGCGGACAGGTCAGAAGATCGGTTTCGCCGCAGGGGACTATCGCCGCCTCGGGCAAGCAACGCTCGAATATCACGTCGCCCCAGTCGTAAACTATCCTGTCGCTGACACCTAAAAGCACATCGAGACTGCGAAGTCCGACATCTGTATCGACGAGTAAGACACGCTTGCCGTATCCGTCGGCGAGAGCCTTTCCGATACCGACAGCGCAAGAGGTCTTTCCGACTCCGCCCTTACCCGAAGCAATAAGAATTTTCTGAGCCACGCTTTTCTCTCCTTATCCTAACAGTTCTCCGTATTTCTGCTGTGTATCGACCTTATCCGAGCGGCCGAAATACGCATTTATTATATCTGTGGCAAGCGGCGCTGTTGATGAGCCGCCCTTTGCGCCCTCTATAACGATCGCAATAGCTATCTCGGGATCATCGGCAGGCGCATAGCAAACAAGAACACCGTTGTTGCTCTTGACTGTATTTCCGTTTATCGTTCTGTTGACCGTCGTCGTACCCGTCTTGGCGCAGACAGAGACGGCGGCATTTTGGAAGTAGTGGTTGCCGACTCTTGACATACCCTCCTTGACAAGCGCCCAGCTTGAAGCTGAGAAGTCAGCTTGAGAAAGAGTCTGAGTTTCCGTCTTATATAGCGTTTGCGAAAGGTCGTCTGACATGACGCTCTTGACATAGTGAGCGCTGAGCCTTGTTCCCTGTCTTGCGACAGTTGCGACATATGTGCAAAGCTGCATGGGTGTGAACTGGTTGTTGCCGTGACCGATTCCCGCTTGAAGTGTGAGACCCGGTGTCCACGTTTCGCCTATAGCCGCTCTTGCGTCAACACTGTCAAGAGTGCCCTCGCTCTCGTTAAGCTCAACGCCCGTCTTTGTTCCGAGACCGAACATGGTGCTGTATTCGTTGAGCTTGGATATTCCGAGAAGTCTTGACACCTCATAGAAGAAAACGTTACAGCTGTTATAAAGCGCATTTATGACGTTCTGACTTCCGTGATATCCGAGACAGCTCGGTCTGTAGTCCGAGTAATAGGTATATGTGTGGCGACAGCTGACCGTGTATGACGAGCCGGAAATTACGCCCTCCTCAAGACCTGCGACTGCGACCGCAAGCTTCATCGTCGAGCCCGGTGTATACGTACTTTGTATAGCCCTGTTCCACAGCGGCGAAAGCTTATCGGTGTTGAGCTTTCCGGCGTTTTCCCAATATGTGTCAAGGTCATAGGTCGGATAGCTTGCCGAAGCTATGACGTCGCCGCTTTTTATATCCTGAACGACCACCGAGCCGACAAGCTGATAGTCACGGGTGTTTTTGAGCTTGACGTTGACAAGCTCATCAAGAGACTCTTGAGCCGTCTTTTGAATATCGTAATCTATGGCAAGAATGACCTTGCCGCCGTTGACGGGATTTTTTGTGTAGACAGTCTCTTTCGTACCGTCGGACTTCATGATGACGGATTTTTCGCCGTCTGTTCCACGAAGGTAGCTTTCAAATTTTTTCTCAATGCCCGACTTTCCGATGTTAGCCGTCATTGCGTAGCCCTCGTCCTTTTTTTCTTTGTATTCCTCGGCACTGATCGCACCGACAACACCGATGATATGGGGAGCTATTGAGCCGTCGATATATTCACGCTGAGTGACTATTTTCACGTCAACGCCTTGGTAAAATTCGCTGTTTTCTTTTATTGCGGCGATAAGCTCACCGGAAACCTCGTCGGCAAAGGTGTAAGGATTCGCCGATGAAAACAGATTTCTTTTCATTCCGTAGCATACAGAGGCTATCTTCCTCGCTTGCTTTTTGGAATATCCCTCAAGCCCGTATCGGCTTATGAGCGCATCAAGGCAGTTTTCGGCTGTTGCGTATTCGTTGAGGTTGAGGAAGTCCTTCGATTTGAGATAGCTTATGTCCGATTCGCTGTCGCTGACGAATCTTGCTTTTCCGTTTTTTATCTTTATCGGAAGATCGTCGTTCCATTCCTCGTCGCTTTCTTCAAACAGCTTTATCAGTGAATCAATGATCTTCACTCTGCCCTCGATATCCTTTTGTCCGGGGAAATAATCGGCTTCGAATATCAGCGAGTTTATCTGTTTGTTTGTGACGAGAAGCTTTCCGTTTCTGTCGTATATTTCGCCTCTCGTTGCTTCGACCTTGACGGTCGATACCTTAACGGCTTTTTCTCCGCTTGACTCGCCGTTGACGACCTGCATTCTGAACAGATTCACACCGAAAAGCACAAATACAGTCAAAGCTATACCTATCAGTATTCTGTTTCTTGAATTTAATTTTTTAATTTCCATTTCTTCTCTCTTTCCCGAGCGTTACGCCTGTTGCGGTTGTGTCTTTTTGAATCTGAGCGCTATTGCTCTTATGAAATAATAGTACAAGGGAGTGAGTGCGAGAGTATAGCCGGCGCTCGGCAGATAGATTTTCAAGTAAAGCGTCCATGCGCCGCCGACCGAGGCGAATACCACAAAGAAAAGCCAATAGAGAGTGGAACACAAAACAGAGCATATGAGGCTGTATACCATAGCCGTGACTATGTTGTTTCGCATATACCTGCTGATAAGATAAGAGCAGGCGTACCCGACACAGGCGAGAAATATTATGTAGTATCCGTCAATGTGAGCGGAATAAAAATCCCACACAAAGCCGGCAAAAAGTCCGAAGAACATACCCGGAATGTCACGCTCAAACATCGCTATGCTTATCACAAGCGGTATCAGAAGCATAGCAGAAGCATTTCCGATTTTCGGGAAGAAGCTTTTAGTATTTTGTAAAATTGCCGTGAACACGATAAGAAGTGCAAATATTGCCCTTCTTTTGTATTCCTCTTTGTTTTCAGCAAAATGCACCCGTGTCACCGCCTTTATTCTTCGTCATCTATATCGGAGATTCCCTGCTCCTTGAAATCGGTTATAACAAAAATGTCCTCAAGCTCGGTTATGCTTACTCCCGGCTCGATTATTGCGTTCAAGCTGATATCATAGTCGTTTTCGGTGATGTCAACTATTCTGCCGATGATAAGTCCTTTGGGATAGATTCCGCCTATGCCCGACGTTGAGACTATTCCGCCGACGGATATTTGCGTGCTTTTATCAAGACCCGACAGCATACATTTTCCGTCAAGTGAAAGCTCGGCTGTTGTGGTCGTGTAACCGGATTCTCTTGTTCTTGATTCGATCGAGCTTATGTTGACCTTGGGATTCAGCACTGTCCATACGACAGAGTATGTCGCCTTAACGCTGTGAACGACTCCGACAACATAGCTTCCGTAAACCACGGGGTCATTCACGCTCACACCGTCCGATGAGCCTTTATCTATAATGAACGAATAGAACGCATCAAGTGAATCCCTGCCGATAATACTCGCAGGGCTCAGCTGATAATCGGGATTTTCTTCCTTTACGTCGAGCATACTTGCGTATGAGTCAAGCTTGTTTTTCGTGTCCTCATAATCAACAAGCTCATTTTCGTATGTCTCAAGCTGTTTTTTCAAATTCTCTATTTCTTCAAGGTATTTGCTACTTGACTGAAACTTGAGTCCCAGACCGGAAAGCTTTTCCGACACCGTAGCCGACAGCTTTTGGATAGGTTGCATAACAACGCCGAACGCACTGCTTGCCGGAGACGAGTTCGAGCTCGTCACGGCGGCTAACATTACGCCCAACAAAAGCGCCGCAATGATGCAAAGAAACGCCTTGAATCTCTTACTTTTCAATAATTGCTGCATACCGTTCTCCTGCTTTTAAATTAACAGACAGGCTGAAGAAAGGCTTTACCGCCCTCTTCAGCCCTTTTCATTATTATTAAATTAACCGTTATATGACTTTGACACTATGTCAAGAGCGTTTGACTCAAGGCAAAGACCTGTTCCGTCAACAACGCAGTCGAGAGGATTCTCGGCTATATGAACGGGCATCTTGGTTTCCTGACTGATGAGCTTGTCAAGACCTCTGAGAAGCGCACCGCCGCCCGTGAGCATAATGCCGTGGTCGATGATATCGGCGGCAAGCTCGGGAGGTGTTTTTTCAAGAGTGGCTCTGATAGCGTCAAGGATCTGATTGACGGGATCGGAGAGAGCCTCTCTTATCTCCTCGCTTGAAACGGTGATGTTCTTCGGAAGTCCGTCAAGAAGGTTTCTGCCCTTGACCTCCATAACGCCCTCGCCCTCATAGGGGTGAGCCGAGCCGATCTTTATCTTGATGTCTTCGGCTGTTCTTTCACCGATGAGAAGATTATATTTTTTCTTGATGTATGCAATGATAGATGCATCGAAATTGTCACCTGCCACACGGGCTGAACGTGAAGTGACGATATCGCCGAGAGATATAACGGCGACCTCAGCCGTACCGCCGCCGATATCGACGACCATGCTTCCCGTAGCTTCGCTGACAGGCAAGCCCGCACCTATAGCCGCAGCCATCGGTTCTTCGATAAGGCTGACATACTTAGCGCCTGCCGATCTTGCGGCATCGTGAACGGCTCTGCGTTCAACCTCGGTAACACCCGAGGGAATACATATCATAACTCTTGCTCTGTTAAACGGTGAAGCGCTTATAGCTCTGCCGATGAATTTCTTAAGCATTTCCGCTGTGACATCGAAGTCGGCGATAACACCGTCTTTAAGCGGACGCATTGCTGTGATAGAACCGGGTGTTCTGCCTATCATTTCCTTAGCCTGTGTTCCGACAGCGACGACCTTCTTGGGATTCGTTCTGACATCGACGGCAACAACCGACGGCTCACGGATGACTATACCCTTACCCTTAACGAAAACGAGGGTATTGGCAGTACCGAGATCTATACCTATATCCTGTGAAAATAACATTAGTTTATCTCCCTTCTTTGTACATATCCCATTATTTTAACATACAGTACGCAAATATTATCATACATAAATTATTATAGTCTAAACTAAAAGGTAATTCAATAGGATACGGTAAAAAACTTTCGACGTTTTTGAAAAAATTTCCCAAAAAACGCCGATATTATTGTTGACGGGGAAAATTGAGTTTAAACAGGCAGCGAGCGAAGCGAGCGTAAGGCAGGAGGCTGTGCACCCCACGCACGAAGTGCGTGGGGTGCCGGACTCCTGCCCGCTGATTTAAGTCGGGCGACGGAAAAGCTTGAAAGCTGTAGGGGAGTGAGGTCGGATTCTGCGATTAGGCGGCGCACGCATTTGTGTGCGCCGCCGGACTTCGATCGGCACAAACTCAAATAAGCCGCAAATAAGCAATACCGAGGTTCAAGCACAAAACAAAACCGTGCATCTCTTGACATGAGAAACACGGTTTTAATCTTTTCTGTGTGGGAATCCGACTCACTCGGTCAATAACTGTGTCATGTTCAAATTCCGTGAGAGCTGTAATTTTACCAGATCTTTTTGCTGTCGATGTCGGCCTTTGCCAAAGCGATGAAATCTTCAACGCTCATCGAGCCGATATCGCCCTCGCCTCTCTTGCGAACGGAAACCGTACCGTCTGCGGCTTCTTTATCGCCGACAACGAGCATATACGGAATCTTTTGAAGCTGTGCTTCACGAAGCTTGTAGCCGAGCTTTTCGCTTCTTGAATCGACCTCGGCTCTGACACCGATCGCCGAAAGCTTCTCTCTGACAGCATCGGCGGCTTCAAAGTGTCTGTCGGCTATCGGAAGAACGATGACCTGTCTCGGCGCAAGCCAAAGCGGAAATGCACCTGCGAAATGCTCGGTGATAACACCGATGAATCTCTCTATTGAGCCGAGAACAACTCTGTGGATCATGACCGGTCTGTGCTTCTCGCCGTCGGGGCCTGTGTATTCAAGCTCGAATCTTTCGGGAAGCTGCATATCAAGCTGGATAGTTCCGCACTGCCATGTTCTTCCGAGAGAGTCGGAAAGATGGAAGTCAAGCTTCGGGCCGTAGAATGCGCCGTCGCCCTCGTTTATAACATAGGTCTTGCCCATTTCTTCAACCGCTGTCTTGAGCGTTTCTGTAGCGAAATCCCAATCCTTGATATCGCCCATGTGATCCTCGGGCATTGTCGAAACTTCGATCTCATATGTCAGACCGAATACCGAATAAACCTCGTCAAACAGCTTGACAACATTCTTTATTTCGTCTTTCATCTGATCCCATGTCATGAAGATATGAGCGTCGTCCTGCGTGAAGCAGCGAACACGGAACAAGCCGTGAAGTGCGCCGGAAAGCTCATGACGGTGAACGAGACCCAGCTCACCGCAACGAAGCGGAAGATCACGGTAGGAATGAGGCTGAAGCTTATAGACAAGCATACCGCCCGGACAGTTCATCGGCTTTATTGCGAAGTCGGTGTCGTCGATAACCGTGGTGTACATATTCTCTTTATAATGATCCCAGTGGCCGCTTCTTTCCCAAAGCGCACGGTTGAGCATCATCGGAGTCGAGATCTCAACATAGTTATATTTCTTGTGTACCTCACGCCAATAGTCGATGAGTGTGTTGCGAAGTGTCATTCCGTTGGGAAGGAAGAACGGGAAGCCCGGACCCTCATCGAGCATTGCGAAAAGACCAAGCTCCTTGCCGAGCTTTCTGTGGTCACGCTTTTTGGCTTCTTCTATCGCTTCAAGATAAGCGTCAAGCTCGGACTGCTTTGTGAAAGCCGTGCCGTAGATACGCTGAAGCATCTTGTTTTTCTCGCTGCCTCTCCAGTATGCGCCCGTGCATGAGGTGAGCTTGAAAGCCTTGATTCGACTTGTGTCGGGGATATGAGGGCCTGCGCAAAGCTCTGTGAAGTCGCCCTGCTTATAGAAGCTGATGTTTTCGCCCTTATCGGCGTGTTCCTTAACAAGCTCGACCTTATATATCTCGCCGAGCTCCTCATAATACTTTATCGCATCCTGCGGTGCCATCTCGAAATGTTCAAGAGTCAAGCCCTCCTTGACTATCTTCTTCATCTCTTTTTCGATGTTTTCAAGATCCTCCGGTGTGAACGGTGCGTCAACGTCGAAGTCATAATAGAAGCCGTTATCTATAGACGGGCCTATAGCAAGCTTTGCGTTCGGATAAAGTCTCTTGACAGCTTGAGCGAGGATATGCGAAGCTGTGTGTCTGAAGGTACGCTTGCCGTCATCGTCATCGAAAGTGAGTATTTCGACCTCACAGTCGGAGTCAAGGACTGTTCTGAGATCGCAAATCTCGCCGTTGACCTTAGCAAGACAAGCCGCTTTATAAAGTCCTGCGCCGATGCTTTTTGCGACATCCATAACGCTGACGCCGTTTTCAAATTCACGAACGTCGTCACGAAGTTTAACTTTTATCATAATATCTGCTCCTTTGATATAAAATCCTTTACTTTCACATAAAAAAATAAAAGCCCACCCCTTGAAAAGGGATGAAGCTTTAACTCCACGGTTCCACCCAAATTCGGCTAAATGCCGCTCTTTTTTGTACGCTTTAACGCAGCTGACGTCGGCCTTACACGCTCGAAGGAACGCTTTCGGTCGCTCTCGGGAGTGGTAGCTGTCCTCGCTTTAAAATGTGGGCTTTCAGCCGGAATAACCGACCCACAATCTCTGGACATAAAGCTATGAAGAAGCCGTCTCCGTCACGGATTTATTTTATGTATAAATAAGAGTATCACAAAGAAAAGTTTTTGTCAAGCGAAATTTCATACAATCGAGTATAATTTCAAAATTGAAAGTCAGTATAAGCATAGCAAACACAACACGGCTTTCAAGGTATATTTTCGCCAATGCTGCGTCGGGAATCCTCGACAGCCTTATTTTAAAAAGTCAGCTCAACATACTTTTGAAATCGGACTTTCTTCAGCCTGCGAAGTTTCTCGGAAAACCTAAGCGAAATCAGCGGGGCGGCTGTTCGGCACTCACTCCGCCCATCGCCTGCGGCGAGCGCTACGGAGTACACGAACAGCCGCCGTTACGCTCGCTTCGCTCGCTACCACACCTCGAAGTGTCAGTCCTTGGAGTGGATTTAAGCCGCAAATCCTGACGGATTTGCGAGCATTTTTTGCCTTGAAACACGACAGTATTCCTGCGGCAAAGAAATGTCCGATTACACGCAATCTGTTGTGTTTTGGGTGCGAGGCAGTTTTAAAGGATAGATTTTTGTCAAGGCAAGGAGAAAACCGCAAGCAATGCTGACACTTTGGGGTGCGGTAGCGAGCGAAGCGAGCGTAACGGCGTTCGGGCGTGTACCCCACAGCCCTCGCCGCAGGCGAGGTGCGAAGGGCGTGCCGTACGAACGCCCCGCTGATTTCGCTTGGATTCTACGAGAAACTCCGAAGGCTGATGAAAGTCCGATTGCAAGAGTGCGTTGAGCTTACTTTTCAAAATAATGCTGTCGCCTGTCGAGAATTTCCGACACAGTATCGGTGAAGATATGACTTAAAAACTATATTGAGTTCAGCCCTCATTATCTTAACTACATCAGCATCAGCAATGTCATCGCTTCCTCAAACCTGCCGTATACCTCATCAAGACACGACAGCGGAAGCGGCTCTGTCTCTCCGCCTGTTCCAAAGCTGAAAGCGGGTCTTGAAAACTCCGATATAAACCAAGCCTTGAAGTCGGCGTATCGGTCGGGACTGTCGGATATTCCGCAGCCGCATGAGCAAGCTAATATTTTCGCCATCATCTGTGATCTTGCAGGCTCTTTGCCCAGAAAGCTTCCGCTTATCGAATCGCCCTGAGAATAAAAAGCCGCCGCCGTGCGAAACTTCTTTCTTCGGCAAAGCTCACAGACCGCCTTTGTTTCGGGCTCGCTTTCCGGTGCAAAGCCTCCGAAATTTTCGGTAGCGCTTGTCAGTATCCCGTTTTCTGTTTCGAGAAGCCTTTCTCTTTTCCATTCGGCGTCAAAGTTTCTGTCTATATCAACGCCTATTGAATTTGCTTTCCACTGTGAATAGTCGCCGCACTCTATCTTTTCCGTTATGTGTCGCATACTCCCCGATGAGTCTAAGCCTTTTGCGGCTATCTCCGTTCCGTCGGGATTTAGACACGGTATAAACGTTGCACCGAACTTATTCATCAGCGACGAAATTCTTATCGCCGAAACAAGTCCGTCAGATTCTATCGCTCGGCAAAGCGTGAGTATGTATTTATATATCATAAGGCTCGTCAGCTTATCGCAGCCGTGAATACCGCCGACAAAAAGTGTCGAGTTCAGTTCATTGCCCAAGGACAACGAAAATATCGCTCTGCCCGTATACGTTCTGCCTATGACAGAAGCATGAAGAAAACCGTATTTCTCCGTGAGCGATTCGACAAAAAGCCTGCTTATGCCGTAATTGAAGCCGCCCGAGAAGTCAAGCATAAAATCCGCCTCTTTTCATATTCATATTTATACTATTTATATTTTTGCCGTACGGGATATATTCCGATAATTGACAAACCGTTCGGCGAAGGCTATAATATTTTCGGATTGGAAGTGTTTTATATGGAGCTTAATGAAAAAACGCTGAAAGAAAATGTCATTTTCAGCGGAAGAATAATAACCGTCAACTGCGACGAAATAGCCTTGCCCGACGGTAAGACCTCGAAACGGGAAGTCGTTTACCATCACGGCGGAGTCTGTGTCGTACCGCTGACAAAAGACGGCGAATTGTTGTTTGTCAAACAGTTTCGCTATCCTTACCGTGAGGTCGTGTTGGAGCTTCCGGCGGGAAAGCTTGAAAAGAATGAAGACCCTTATGAAGCCGGACTTCGTGAGCTCAGCGAGGAGGTCGGCTTCACGACGGACAAAATGCTGTCGCTCGGAAAATTCTATCCGACACCCGGCTATTGCAGTGAGATAATTCACCTTTACCTCGCCGAAGACCTTATATGTACGGGTCAGCACCTTGATGAGGGAGAGTTTCTGACCGTCGAGAAGATACCGCTCAAAAAGGCTGTTGAGATGGTCATGTCGGGAGAGATACTCGACGGAAAGACACAGACGGCGATACTCAAAGTCGCTATGCTCAAGCATTGAAGTTAAATCCGAAGTCGCCTAAAACGGCGTATTTTCGGCGCTTTGCGGATTAAATCCACTCGCAAGGCGACAGCCATATTTTGAAAATACAGCTCAACGCACTTTTAAAATCGGACTTTCTTCAGCCTACGGAGTTTCTCGGAAAATCCAAGCGAAATCAGCGGGGCGGCTGTTCGGCACCCACTCCGCCCTTCGCCTGCGGCGAGCGC
>CAYZOU010000005.1:0-111522 GCA_964480405.1 uncultured Faecalibacterium sp.
AGCGCTCGCCGCAGGCGAGGTGCGAAGGGGTGCCGTACGGGCGCCCCGCTGATTTGACTCCCCTCTTGCGCAAAGGTCTGAAGGCTGAGCCGATTGCCCCAAAAAATATGCGTTACGCAGACACTCCACGCAACGCATATAATATCAAGTTCTTTATGCCGTTTCGCCTTTCAAGGTCGTCTGACCTTTCTTTGCGACAGCGATATAGCTCTTTCCGGGATTGACTTTCAGCTCCTCGCCTGTCTCCTTGTCGTAATAAACAATACTTGAAGCTTCGCTCTTTTTCTCCCACTTTATCTCACAAACTGCCCCATGTGAGACATAATAGCCGTCTCCGCCCTTCCAATCGACTTCCATTATAGATTGATTCTTATAGTTGTGGATATCGGTCTGAAGTATGAACAGATTTGTGAAGCTGAGCTGTTTTCCGGTTGCGCTGTCTTTGTGTGCGTTACCGGAATGTGACTTATAATAAACGTCCTTTTCCTTGTCGTATTTGAAGGTGCTGTAATACTGATTCGAGAATTGCACATTGACCTTTATGCAGGATTCTTTGCCGGGTGCTTTAGCCGTGCCGTCTGAAATAAAGTTGAACGCCGTCTTGTTCATTTCGTCTAAAAGGTCAGTTCTGACCTTCTCGCTTTTGAGTACAGACGGAATATTTGGGCCTTTGACATAGCCCGTATGCTCTAAGGCATAGGTCTTACGTCTTTCCTGATCCCTGTCAAAAAGCTTTGTTCCGTAGGTCTTGCCGTCGAAGTAGTCAATGCCTATTCTCTTGAGCGTCGGATATCCAAGCGTTTCGTTAGCTCCAAAACAGAAGTAAACCGCATCGTACCCCTGAGCGAAAATCGGGAAATAATATCGACAGCTTCTGACAGAGCAAACATTTGGTATCTTCGTGTAGTCGCCGTATATCGCCATCATTCTCGTGATGCCGCCCTCGGTGACTATCTCATAGAGAATATCAGCCGAGCTGATACCGTATTGAGGAAGTGACGACTTGATATTGTTTATCATGATCGCCATGGGTCGCTTTCCGACAGCTTCATCGGAAAGTCCCGAAAGACCCGTCAAAAGATTTATGTTTCCGCTGACCGCCTTTTCGGTCGTGCTCTCGGTCGTGGTGTTGTTTGCATTAGGATCGGTGGTTTCGGTGTCATCTTTTCCGCCGCAGCCGACAAAGCAGGTCAATATCATAACTATCGCCAATGCGACAAGCCAAATTCGTTTCATACGTTTTCCTCCCAAAGCTCAAGCCGACAACCGCCGACTGATTTTTTATAATTTTACCACAATATATATGCACTGTCAACAAAAGCTATCACATTAAAATCGCTTTTTCGGTCAAAAGTCATAGCTTCTCGGAAATATCATGCTTGCAAGCAAAACAAATAATACCGGCTTTCTATACAATATATTTACTCCGCTGTAAATTTACTGCCGCCCAAACAGCATTTGTCGGGCGGCAGTAATATGATATTGCAATCGGTTATCGTAAAATCAAGCTCGGTGCGATTTGAACTTCCGTCTTATCAGTCGCCCAAGCCGAAAGACACAGACAGAGCCTTGTCTATTCGAGACATATCCTGCTCATCAAGATTGCCCATTCTTTCACGAAGGCGTTTTTTGTCGAGGGTACGCACCTGTTCAAGCAGCACTATTGAATCTTTCGCAAGTCCGCATTCGTCGGCGTTGACATGGATATGTGTCGGCAGGTTTGTCTTAAACCGCTGACTTGTTATTGCGGCGGCGATGACGGTCGGGCTGAATTTATTTCCGACATCGTTTTGAACTATAAGTACCGGTCTGACTCCACCCTGTTCCGAACCGACGACGGGGCTGAGGTCGGCATAATAAATTTCTCCCCTTTTTATCAGCATAATTTATCACTCTCCAAAATTTCCTGCATAAATAGTTTAGCCATGAAGTTCGCTTAATAAACATGAAATATTCGGGGAGCTGATTTCATATTATATTTTATTCTCTGCCCGATCTTTTGGTGAAAGTCAATTTTGTGTTTTTTATATTGGGTACGCAATGAAGTCTTGCCTTGCCGAAGCGATTCTTGCGGTCGAGGTTTTGACAAAAACAGAAATTGCCGCACGGTTTCGTGCGGCAAAGAGGGTTTATATTTAAACGTAAGCTTTAAGCTGTCATCATCAACACGCCCTGAGTTATCAAGAATTCACCTAAAAGGTAAGTGAGCATTATGGTGAAATGCTTCTTGAAAACGACCGGCTTTTCATAATAACGGACAAGGAAAAGACTGCAATCGGAAACGAAAAACAATACCGCTCCGATATATGCAACGACCGAGCCCGCTGAAAGCTCTGTCATCATTTGCATAAATGCAAAGACGTTCATTGCGCTGTTAGCTATAAGATAGCCATACATTGCAACTCGCATTTCCTTTGGTGTCGATTGGCGAAGCTTTGAGGTTATTACGGCGGCTACAGCGAGATAAACTACCGCTAACAGCGCCGCCCATATCCATGGTGCATTGGCGAAATCGATCTGCTTGACGTATACTGCGATAAACAGAAAATGGCTGA
Source organism: uncultured Faecalibacterium sp. (assembly GCA_964480405.1). Taxonomy (GTDB): domain Bacteria; phylum Bacillota; class Clostridia; order Oscillospirales; family Acutalibacteraceae; genus UBA6857. Next base: position 2,556 of record CAYZOU010000005.1, read on the forward strand.
CGAAGAAGCTGAGTCCGCCGGAAATAAACCACTTAGTACCTTGCGGAATGAGAAGCACGTCACCGAGCCAGCTTGTCAGCAACGCAAAGAGAAGAACGAGCGAAAGTGTCTCACATGATACAGCATAGTAGAGTGCGATCAATATAAGCAGAAACGGCTTAGTTGCGGCTCTGCCCTTCTTTTCGTCTTTCCAGCTATAATATAAATGCACTATACTAAAGCCTGCGAACAGTCCGAGAAATACATACTTCATTTAAAAATCCTCCTGATTTTCCCCTATTTTATATACTTAAGCGTAAAGCAAATAAAAACGCTTGTGACATTATAATATCATGGCTTAATTTTTTTGTCAATTATCGGCGTAAGTCGCTATAATTATTAATTAACTTCACGCTTGACAAAATCAAGCGAGGTTGATATTATATATAGTGAATACGGGCTCACCGTATATTAAATTAAAAAAGGAGAATGCTCATGGAAACATTTATTAAAAAGATTTTGCTGATAATCAATCCGTGCTCCGGTAAAACATCAAAAAGACCGGATACATATGATATAGTGAAGTGTTTCCCGTCAAATTACAAGATTGATCTTGAGTTCACACGCTGTCAGGGCGATGCGACAAGGATCGTCAAGGAAAAAACAGAAGGACATGATATAGTCGTTTGCTGCGGCGGCGACGGCACGCTAAATGAGGTCATCAACGGAATCATGGATATGCCGACAAGAGTTCCCGTCGGATATATCCCCATCGGTACGACAAACGACCTTGCAACGACACTCGGTATACCGTCAAAGGTCGAGGATGCCGTTAAGCTTATCGTTGACGGTCATATGAACTGGTATGACGTCGGCTTGTTCAACAACAGATATTTCACTTACACAGCGGCGTTCGGCGCTTTCACCAAGTCATCGTATAACACCAGCCAAAAGATGAAAAACATATTCGGCCATGCCGCATACATAATGAACGGTGCCACGGAATGGAAGAATATTGAAAACGTACACGCTGTTTTTGAGTGTGACCAAGGTCGCTTCGAGGGCGATTTCTGCTTCGGAACAATAACCGACTCAACCTCTGTCGCAGGTGTATTCAGACTCAACGAGGACGAGGTAAGACTCGACGACGGTAAGTTTGAGCTGGTTATGGTCAGCGCACTCAAGAATTTGGCTCAAGTTCCCGCACTTATTCGTCAGATGCAAAAGAAGGATTATGACGGAAAGCGCATTTTCATGTTCCACACAAGCAAGGTCAAGATCACTTTTGACCGTGAGGTAGCATGGACGGTTGACGGCGAATTCGGCGGCGATCACAAGGAAGTCATCACTCACAACCTTTCAAAAGCCATTCGCATATTCTCCCCTCCCGGAAAGCTCTTTATCGGCGACACACCGACAGACCTTGAGTCTGCTCCGATAGTTAATCTTCAAGAAGAAGCCGCTGTCAAGGAAGAAGTCAAGGAAAAGGTCAAAGAGAAGGTCAAGGAAAAGAAAGACCGCTCAAAGAGAATCGAAATCGAAGTTGAGATCGAAAAAAATAAAGACGAAGCCGAGGTAACGGAAGAATAAGGCTTTGCATGGGCTAAAGACAGCCTATATAAATTGATATTAAACAACACCCGAAGAAGAACGGAAGCTCTTTTCGGGTGTTTTCTTTTCGGTGAAATTCGATGTTCTCGATCAAGGTGAATTTTATGTTGCTTGGGATTGTCGCTTCGGCTTGCGGTAGCGAGCGAAGCGAGCGTGAAGCCGACAAAAGTCAAACACAATACGCTCAAAACGCAGAACTGCGTTTTGAGTGCGAAGCAGTTTTTAAGGATAGATTTTTGTCGAGACAAGGAGGAAACCGCAAGACAGGCTGTCGCCTGTCGAGGAGTTCCGACGCAGTATCGGCGAAAATATGCCTTGAAAACCGTGTTGGGTTTGGCTTTCGTCGGCTTCTTGGCGGTCGGGCGTGTACCCCACAGCGCTCGCCGCAGGCGAGGTGCGAAGGGGTGCCGTACGAACGCCCCGCTGATTCGGCTTGGATTTTCCGAGAAACTCCGTAGGCTGATGAAAGTCCGATTGTGAAAGTGCGTTGAGCTGTCTTTTCAAAATGTGGCTGTCGAGGATTTCCGACGCAGTATCGGCGAAAATATGCCTTGAAAACCGTGTTGGGCTTGTGGTAGCGAGCGAAGCGAGCGTAACGGCGGTCGGGCGTGTACCCCACAGCGCTCGCCGCAGGCGAGGTGCGAAGGGGTGCCGTACGAGCGCCCCGCTGATTCCGCTTGCGGTCAGACAGAATCTTGAAGGCTGATGAGAGCTAACCTTTCCGACACTTTATCGACGAAAATACGCCTTAAAAGCCGTGTTGTTTTCGACTCCATAAATGTTTTAACTTATGCTGCTTTTATGTATTCTATCAACACAAGTATCAGCTTATACCCTATCGGCACAAGCAGTGACGGCAGCATATTGACCGTCTTTATCTGCTTCTTTGAGTTATACAGGAAGTTTATACCTATACATATAACAAGCGCATAGCCGACCATGCAAATATTCGTAAGGAGCTCACCTGTGAGCACATTTTGCAGTGACGAAGCGAGCAGGGTGATACCGCCTTGATATATGAGCACCGGTATCGCCGAAAGCAGAACGCCGTATCCGAGAGAAGCGGCGAGAATGACCGAGGTTATTCCGTCGATTATGCCCTTTGTGATAAGCGTACTGCTATCATGCATAAGTCCGTCGTTTATTGCGCCGACTATCGCCATAGCTCCGATACAGTATATCATGGTCGCCGAAATGAAGCCTGTTGAAAAGTCGTTCATTTTAAACTTGCTTTCAATCTTCTTGCAACCGCTGTTGAGCCTGTCATCTAACTTTAACAGTTCACCTATAAGCGTACCTAAAAACAAGGAAACGACAAGTATCAATTCGCCGCTGCTTGATATCTTTCCTCCGTCACCGACCGACAGCATATTGGAAAGTATTCCGCAAAGTCCGATCACCGTCACCGCAACTCCCGTTGCCTTATGGATCGAATATTCTATATTTTCACTTATCGCTTTCTTGAAGATAAGCCCTATTGAGCCTCCCAAAAGTATAAGTACAACATTGATGACCGTGCCCATTTTGATCTTCCTTTCTTAGTTCCAACCTGCTTTTTTGCAGTTTTTCAAATGCTCATCATAGGTCTCTGCGTAGTAATATTTGTCTGTATCTGTCTTATCTGTGACAAAAAACATATATTTTGTGTCGGTAGGTTCGAGAGCGGCTGTTATTGCCTCAATGCCCGGATTACATATTGCTCCTGCCGGCAGACCCTTGCATTTATATGTGTTATAGTATTCGTTGTATTTCTCCGTGTCCTCGGCTTCAAGATACGGAATTACGTATTTATTCAGATAGTTTATCGTCACGTCACATTCAAGCTTGTTATAGCTGTCATTCAATCTGTTGTGCAGCACCGACGACACCTTGTTCATTTCCTTTTTGATTCCGGCTTCCTTTTGTATTATCGACGCTATCGTGACTATCTCGTCAATTGAATAGCCCAGTTTTTCCGCTTTAAGATACATTTCATCTGTCAGCTTCTTATCGGCGTTGTTCAAAAACCGTGACAACGCTTTGTCGGCGCTTTCTCCGAGATAAAATTCATATGTGTCGGGAAAAATGTATCCCTCAAGTGAAAAAGCTCGCTTGTCCGTATCTTTGATATATTTTATGAATTTGTAGTCAAGCTGTGAAATATCGCTCGCCGCCGCAAGAAAGTCAGCCGCCGTGCAGACGCCGTTTTCCTCTAAAAGCTCCGCTGTCTGCGTGACCGTGTATCCCTCGGGGAAGGTTACTGTGACGGTGTTTTTGACAGTTTCAAGCGGCAGTATGTCCTTGGCTTTTTCTTTCAGCTCGCTGTTTGAACAGCCGACGAACGAAAACATCAAAACTGTGCAAATCAAAAATAACATAAATCTTTTCATTTTATCCTCCCTTTTGTACGCGTGTAGGTGTATCCGATTTTGTAAATCTTCAATCGCATACTAAGTAATAATATTATCATATCATGACGAAAAATAGAAGAGGAACAGCTTAAAAAAATTATAAACTTAGTAAAATCCGTAAAAAAATGCCTACAAAGCAAAGAGTTTTATAAAAAGACTTGAAATATTGTTTGAAATGGTATAAAATATCACAGTAGATTTTTAAAATCGGAGGAATAATATTTATGATTAGTGCAGGCGATTTCAGAAACGGTGTAACATTTGAAGAAGACGGCAATGTACTTCAGGTCGTTGAATTCCAGCACGTTAAGCCGGGCAAGGGCGCAGCATTCGTAAGAACAAAAACAAAGAATGTTATTACGGGCGCAGTAGTCGAAAAGAGCTACAACCCCACAGCAAAATTCCCGACAGCTTTCATTGAGAGAAAGGATATGGAATATTCCTACAATGACGGCGATCTTTATTACTTCATGGATTCCGAGACTTATGAGCTCGTACCCATCAACGCTTCGGATCTTCCCGAGAACTTCAAGTTCGTTAAGGAAAACATGGTTTGCAAGATTCTTTCCTACAAGGGCAAGGTATTCGGCGTTGAACCGCCCAACTTCGTTGAGCTTCAGGTAACAAAGACCGATCCGGGATTCAAGGGTGACACGGCTACAAACACAACAAAGCCGGCTACGCTCGAAACAGGCGCTGAGGTCAAAGTTCCCCTCTTTATTGACGAGGGCGAAATGATCCAGATCGACACAAGAACAGGCGAATATCTCGGCAGAGCATAATCACAGCCGATTCGCTGACTGAAAATAATTGAAAGGGTGAAACAGAATGTCATTAATTTCAGAAAAGGTTGCATATTTAAGAGGACTTATGGAAGGCATGGGCCTTGACGAGAACGACAACAACACAAAGCTTTTTGAAGCTGTTATCGACGCTCTTGACGATATAGCTTCTCAGCTTAGCGATATGGAAGAAACTCAGGATGAGCTTGAGTGCTACATTGAGGAAGTTGACGAGGCTCTCGGCGATGTTGAGGAGTTCGTTTATGATGACTGCGACTGCGATTGCGATTGCTGTGACGATGATGACGACAACTGCATTGAGGTTGCTTGCCCCGCTTGCGGTGAGGACATCGTTATTGATGTTGACGCTATCGACGAAAACGGTCAGGTCGACTGTCCGGCTTGCGGCGAAACTCTCGAATTCGAAATCGACGAGTGCGACTGCGACTGCGACGATTGCAAGGACTGATAAAGTCAAAGTAAAGTTAAACCGTACGGTGATTTCGCCGTACGGTTTTTATTTTTCACAAAGCATTAGCCGCCCATTACGGGCGGCTTAAAGATTTTACCATTTATTTTCAACATACTCGCAGAACGCATACATATCCTTTATCTCAAGCTTAGTGCCGTCATCAAGGATAGCTGTTCCGCTCCAAAGTCCGTGTACCTGATGAGAATGCATTCTCAGGAGATTTAACACATTCGTGTCGCAGTGGTGATCATAAAACGGTTTCATTGTCATGTCGAATCTTCCGTCACTTGAAACGAAGTGCCACGGCTCCATATATTTATCGGGCTTCGGGAATACCTTAACGTCAACCGGGCCGAACTTATGAGCCTTGCCGTCATAGAAAATGCAGGTCTCGGTTGCGTTCGTTTCGTCGCCTATGCCCCAAGTGATCTCAAAGCCGAATATGTGTTTCTTGCCCTCGGCGTCGGTGATATATGTTGAGCCGTTGCCCCAATACCAGACGAGCTGATACGGTGTGTTGACTCTGCCCCAGTCGAGACAGGCGAACGTGTCGTCCTTGGAAAACTCGTATACCTTGTCACCGCATTTATATGTACCGCTACAGGGCATACAATTCTGCTTCGTTGTCATGAAGAAGCTTGTCGGGTGATTCTTAAATGGCAAAACTGTCGTGATGTTTTCAAGTCCTTGCGGAATGTCCATGTCGAATCTGCACTCTACGTCGCCCGACTTAAACCAAATCGTACGGCTTGTTTCTCTCGTATCGAACTCAAATTCAGCGGGCTTACCGATACCTGTCACGGTATATTTGACATTATTCGGAACATCACCTTTCGGCGGAAGCTTATATTTTTCTCTGCCGCCGAGATAGAGAGTCATCGCTTCATGCTTAGTGCCTGCCGCAAGCTTCTTGTTCGGATTCGGATTCTTAAGGTCGATAAGTGCCGCCGAAACATAGCCGCCGAACGAAATGTTGGCGAAGCTGAGTTGAACCATATATCTGCCGTTGCTGACCTGATAGAAGTCCCACTCCTTGCTTCTCATTTTCGGTACGACCTTGTCTCTGCTGTAATCGAAGATCTGATGTCTTGCCCAGCCCGGAGACAAAAGCGTTCCGTCGTCGGCGAGCATCTTCGTCGGCTCTGTATATTCCTTCTGTGCGCTTTCGAACTCACCCTTGAGCCAGCTTGGATAGGTTCTTTCAATTTCCTTACTCATGATATTTCCTCCTGTATGCGTTAGTCGCAGTTTAATTTTGTGGAGCAGATGACGGGAATCGAACCCGCATATTCAGCTTGGGAAGCTGATGTTCTGCCACTAAACTACATCTGCATTTTAGATTATTTTATCACGTACATATCGGTTTGTCAAACGGAAATTGGTTTAGGTTGCGGTAGCGAGCGAAGCGAGCGTAACGGCGCTCGGGCGTGTACCCCCGAAGCGCTCGCCGCAGGCGAAGGGCGAAGGGGGTGCCGTACGGGCGCCCCGCTGCTGAAAGCTGGTTTTAGTTGGGGGTGGGAGGCTGAAAAAAGCTTCGCTGACGATATCTCAGCGAAGCTCAAATTTGCTATAATTTCACGCTTTCTTCACCACGAAGCAAAGCCAGCCGTTTTGCTCATACCTCTCCCGTACCGAGAAGCCGTATTTGTCGAATGCCGCTAATACGTCATTTTCACGGGTGTCTATGATTCCCGATGTGATAAACACGCTGTCCTCTGTCATGAACTTTCCTGCATCGTGGCAGAAAGATATGATGACATCGGCGACGATGTTCGCCACAACAACATCATATGTACCGCTGACCTTATCGACAAGATCTCCCTCGTGTACGGTAAATTTCGGTTTTGTGAAGCCGTTAAGCTCTCCGTTTTCTTCAGCCGTCTTAACAGCGAGCGGATCAATATCAACTCCGACCGCACTTTCCGCTCCGAGCAAAAGCGAAGCTATCGACAGTATTCCGCTTCCGCAGCCTATATCAAGAACGGTCTTTCCCTCGCCGACGTGCTTTTCGAGAGTCTCAAGACAAAGCCTTGTCGTATCGTGCGAGCCTGTTCCGAACGCAAGACCCGGTTCGATTTTAAGCACCTTTCTGTCGCCGCTCTCGGCTTGGTCTCTCCAAAGCGGCTGAATGAGAAGCTTTTCACCGACGGGCATCGGATGAAAATACTGCTTCCAGTTGTTCTCCCAATCCTCATTTCGACAAGCTATGAGGTCGATCTTATTTTTTATTCCCTCGGCGCTGTAGCGTTCGCTTAAAAAAGCCACCGCCTCGGTAGGACTTTCTTCGGGCGAAATATATACGTGTACTATCGCCTTAGTTCTGTCCTTTTTGAGAAGCTCCTCATCTATAAGATCTATGTGAGCTATCTCCCACGCCTGCTGTTCAAGGTCTGTGTAATCCTCAATATATATGCCGTACGGCACGACCATTGAGGCTATGTCGCCTGCCTTATCGACGTTCTGTGCGTCTATTGTTATTCTGACTTCTGTCCATTCGCTCATGCTTGATCCTCCCTAATTTCGAGTATTGTCTCGGACAGCGGCTCAAGATAAACTCCGCCGTCACACATTTTTCCTTTAAAGTACGCATTGGCTTTCTGCCATTTTCGGTCAAGATAATAGGTCACAGCGTGTTCGTTTCGGTTGACTATCACCATTATCTCATCTCTGCCGCTTTTTCTGATGTATGCTATACATGAATCTTTTCCGCTTACGGGTATGAACTCACCGTCTGCGAACAAAGAATGTTCACATCTGAATTTGCCGAGTGCTTTATACCAGCTAAGAAGCTCACCGTTTTCGCTTCCCCATGGGTAACATTTTCTGTTGAACGGGTCTTTATATCCCTGCATTCCGGCTTCGTCGCCGTAATAAAGTGACGGTACGCCCGGAAGTGTATATTGAATAAGGCTCGCCATTTCAAGCAACTTGACTCCCCTTTTGTATTCTTCCTCGGAGAGTGTCTTTTCGGACTGCCAAGCTCTGCCCTTGTTTTCACAACTTTCGCCTGCAAGTGCGGTTATCGCTCTGACGGTGTCGTGAGTTCCTATATGATTCATCAAAACGTTCACGACCTGCGGCGGATAGTTTTCGAGTATCGTCATTATCTTATCCGTAAAGCCCTCGGCTACGCCTGTTCTGACAAAAGCGGTTATCGCATCTGCAAACGGATAATTCATTACGCTGTCAAGCTGATCGCCCAAAAGGTATCTGCGTCTTTCACCGTAGCTTGACTTGTTCGATGCGTCTTCCCATACTTCGCCTAAAATAAGAGCATCGCTGTTTTCCTCTTTTACGGCTTTTCTGAACGCATCGAGGAATTTATCCGGAAGCTCATCGGCTACATCAAGCCTCCAGCCACGAATACCGGCTTTAAGCCATTTTCTCGCTATGCCGTTTTCTCCCGAGATAAAGTCAATGAAGCTGTCATTCGTTTCATTGACCTCGGGCAAGATATCTATGCCCCACCATGAGCTGTATTTATCGGGAAAGCTTTGAAATTTATACCAATCAAAATAAGGCGATTTTTTCGACTGATATGCGCCCAGAGACTTATATCTTCCGTATTTGTTAAAGTATACGCTGTCGTCTCCCGTATGGCTGAAAACGCCGTCAAGGATAACGCTGATACCGTATTTTTCCGCTTCCTTGCAAAGTTCGGTCAGATCTTTTTCGCCGCCGAGCAGAGGGTCTATCTTCGAGTAATCAGCCGTATCGTACCGATGATTTGAATTAGCCTCAAAAATCGGATTCAGATATATGCAGGTAACTCCGAGCGACTGAAGATAGCCGAGCTTTTGGCGTATGCCCTCCAAGTCGCCGCCGAAATAGTCGTTATTCAAGACACGACCGTTTTCGTCGGGTCGCCAATACGGTTCACCGTCGAGGTCACTGCGAATGATTCTGTCTTTCGCAACGCCGCTTTTTCCCTCTCCCGACAAGCAAAATCTATCGGGGAAAATTTGATATATCAAGCCGCCCTTTAACCAGTCCGGTGTTTTGAAGTCGGCTGAATAGACTGTCATCTGAAATTCTTTTCCGAACGCATTGAGTGTACCGAGCCCGTTTGAATAGTTCGTGATATAGTTCACGCCCCATGGTGTGTAGCACTCGAATCTATACCAGCAAAGTCCTGTTTCGGTGGGGGTGTAATCAAGAGTCCACCATTCCTCGCTGTCGCCCTCCATTCTAAGCCAGCTAAAGCGGTTATAGAAACCCTGTTCAACGCTTTCCTTATCATTTCTGACAACAAGTGAAACGCCCGTGCATTTCATTTCACGGGGCAATACGACATTGAAAGTGACTGTCTCACCTTGACGGATAGCGCCGAATTTCGATTTATGAAGCTTATTTCTTGAATTAAAAGGGATATACATTAAGGCTTTTCTTCCTTTCCGTGAATGCGAAAGTATAATTTCAGAGTGATTTAAATATATATTAACTAACACTTTTGATTTGCAGGTGATAGTATGTTTGTCGTTTCATTTAAAAGAGATAATATTAAGAGACTGATAGTCAGTGTGCTCATTGCGGTAATCATCGTTGTCGGTACATATTTTATGCTGACGGGTAATTCCAAAAACGCCGATAACGCTTCCCGTGAAAATGGTATCAGCATGAAAGCCGCCGACAATTCCGACCGCATAGCATTTCTCTCTCAATTCGGCTGGGAGGTCAGCGAAGATCCCATAGAAGTCAGCGAGGTTATCATTCCCGATGAGTTTGATGAAACCTATGAGAAGTATAATGAAATCCAAAAGCAACAAAGCTTTGATTTATCCGAATACTCCGGTGAAAGAGTAAAAAAGTGGACATATGAAATAAAAAATTATCCGTCAATGGAAAACTCAGACGGCATTATCAGAGCCAACCTTCTCGTCTTTAACGGCGTTGTCATAGGCGGTGATGTTTGCAATATTGAGCTTGACGGCTTTATGCATACATTCGATTTTCCCGACAAGGCTCGGACTTCAGGCGGCGAGAGCACATCGCAGACGCAAGCGTGATAACGCAATATGAGCAGGGTTTCGGTTCGTTAGCGAGCGAAGCGAGCGTAAGGCACGGCTTTGTGTACCCCGAGCGAAGCGAGTGGGTGCCAAAGCCGTGCCCGCTGCACAGATCATCAATAAGCTGAAACCGAGAAGCTGAACCGATTCAGTTGAAACCGACTCGCCGCTAACAGCTTAAAATATCCGTAAGACCCAATCCTTGTATCTTTCCAAAACATTTATATCGACCGTCACGACCATTCTAAGACCGTTTTCAGTGTATTCCTCCTCGTAAACAGCACCGTCGTGGCGGATCATTGCCGCTATGCCGCCGCTTGAAAACGGGATGAGTAATTCCGCCTTTCTTCTTGTCGGCGGCAATGCCGATGCGATCTCATTCAAAAGCGCATCAAGGCCCTTTCCCTCAAGGGCGGATATCATGACCGTCTTTCCGAAAGTCGGCATAGCATATAAGTCACCTATAAGGTCGCACTTATTCATGACCGAGATAATAGGTTTTCCTATGCAGCCGAGTTCTTCGAGAAGCTTTCTCGTTACGTCAAGATGCTCGTTGCAATTATCATCGCTTGCATCGCAGACGTTTAAAATAACAGTCGCACTGCTCGCTTCTTCAAGCGTTGACTTGAACGCTTCAACAAGATTATGCGGAAGCCTTCTGACAAGACCGACCGTGTCAATGAGCATGACCGTTCTTCCGTCGGGCAATTCGAGCGCACGTGATGTCGGGTCAAGCGTTGCGAAAAGCTTGTTTTCGGCAAGCACTCCCGCATCCGTCAACCGGTTCATCAGTGTGCTTTTGCCTGCGTTTGTGTAGCCGACTATCGCAACCGTCTGAACGCCGTCTTTTTCTCGGCGCTGTCTGTGACGGTCTCGTCTCTTTTCGACCTCTTTAAGCTCCTGCTCAAGCGACTGTATTCTTCGTCTTATGTGTCTTTTGTCGCTTTCAAGCTTAGTTTCGCCCGGACCTCTCGTGCCTATACCGCCGCCGAGTCTTGACATTTCCGTGCCCTTGCCTCCGAGTCTCGGAAGTGCATATTTAAGCTGTGCTAATTCAACTTGCAATTTGCCCTCGTTGGATCTCGCTCTTGCGGCGAAGATATCCAAGATGAGCGTTGTTCTGTCTATTACTCTCGTGTTCGTCAGAATTTCGAGATTTCTCTGCTGAGACGGTGTCAGCTCGCTGTCAAATATCAAAAGATCCACTTCATGCACCGAGATAAATCCGATTATCTCGCTCAGCTTGCCTTTTCCGACAAAGGTCGCCGCTTCGGGTCTTTCCTTTTTCTGAATGATCTTCGCTACGACTTCCGCCCCTGCCGTACGAGCCAATTCTTCAAGCTCCGCAATTGACACCTCGGCATCAAATTCTCCCGTATCGACACTTATAAGCATCGCCTGTTCGGGCGTTGTTCTGTTTTCGTAAAGCTGCATATAGCACCTCCTTACCGTATTCACGGACTTTTTGGATTCATACCGTCGTCTTAGCCCTCTATAATGATAAGCTCTTTCGGGCAATTCGTCAGATTTCTGTATCCATCGGGTGTGATGAACGCCATGTCTTCGATTCTTACGCCGAACTTTCCGGGAAGATATATACCCGGCTCATCGGTGATGAGGTGACCTGCTTCGAGAATTTTGTCACCTAGCGGCGAAACTCTCGGCTCTTCGTGGATCTCAACACCTACACCATGGCCGAGACCGTGACCGAAATATTCGCCGTAGCCTGCTTGAGCTATAACGTCTCTTGCCGCTTTATCAACATCTTTACAAGGTACGCCCGGACGCATCATCTCGAATCCGGCATTCTGCGCCTTAAGAACTGTCTCATAAACCGAGCGCATCTCGTCAGTTACATAGCCGACCGCTATCGTACGTGTCATATCGCTGTGATAACCGCCGACGACTGCACCGTAGTCCATTGTGATAAAATCGCCCGCTTTTATTTTTCTTTCGCCCGGTACACCGTGAGGCATTGAGGTTTTTTCGCCGCTGACGGCTATCGTCTCAAATGAGAGAGCCTCAGCGCCGTTTCTGAGCATGAAGTAGTCAAGCTCAAGGCTGACCTCACGCTCCGTCATACCTATCTTGATAAACTCAAGCATATGCTCAAAAGCTTTTTCGGCTATGCGCTGAGCCTTGATGACAAGCTCGATCTCCTCCTCGCTTTTGATGATTCTTATTGCGTTCACAGCATCATCAAGTGTGCTGTCGGTGACAAATTGAGTGTCAATATTCGATGAAAGATTTTCAAGGTCGGCAAGAGTCAGTCTGCTCGCTTCAACGGCGAGCTTCTTTATTCCGAGCTTTTCGACGGTCGGTGCGATACTCTTTTTTATTCCGTCAAAGAGTAATATCTCGTCACATTCCTTGCACTGAGCGTTTGCCGCTTCGATATATCTGCTGTCGGTGAAAAATATCGACTTGTCGCCCGTCACAAGCAAAAATCCGTCAGTTGACGGGAACTGAGTGAAATATCTTCTGTTTTCTTCGCTGACTATTATCGCCGCAAAGTCCTTATCTTTAAGAAAATTTTTGAGCTTTTGTGTGTTCATTTTTGCCACTCCTTATCTGACCCTGTGTTTTTCGCCTGATTTTTCTTCAAGCGAAAGCATATGTTTGATTATCGGTTTTTCTCTATATCTTCTGTATCTGTAAAAGAAATAAAAAACTATCTCCTTTGACGGCGGCTCGACATAGACCGAGACGGCACCGACCTCGTTCGCCCCTTTAACATCCGAGAAAATCTGATCGCCGACGAACGCAATATCCCGTACCTCAACACCGAGAATTTCCGCCGCCTTGAAAAACGGCGCTTTTTTCGGCTTGTTCGCCATAGGTATGCAGGGAAGGTCGAGCAATTTCGCAATCTTCATCGCACGTCTTTTTCCGGCATTTGAAACTATGACGATCGGCAGACCGCTGTTTTTGAGCTTTTCGACCCACTGACGGGAATTGCCGATGAAACGCTTCGTCGCATCATAGCAGATAGTGTTATCAATATCCAATGCCACCGCCTTGACACCCCACGAATTTATATCCTCAACGGTAATATTTTCGATCCTGTCATAGTGATACATCGGTATCAAATTTATGTCCATACTTTAACCTTTCCGTAACAGAATAAAAAGCAGGCTTGCGCCTGCTTCTTTTCACTTACTTGTACTTGCGCTTACGAGCAGCCTCGGACTTTTTCTTCCTTGCAACTGAAGGCTTTTCATAGTGCTCTCTCTTACGGACCTCCTGAATGATACCATCTCTTGAGGTCTGTCTCTTAAAGCGTCTGAGAGCGCTGTCTAAGGATTCATTTTCTTTGACTTTAACCTGACTCATTTATTTCCCTCCCTCCGCCTGTTTAGCAGGGGTATATTTGCACATTATTTGAGTTGACAAATATTGATTACCTGTCTCCCCACTATAAGGATACTGTGATATTATACAACGTTGCAAAATAATTGTCAATACTCAAATTCATGTATTTTAATAAAAAGTTGCAACAAAAGCTTGAACTTTTATTTAACGACTATGTTTACAAGCTTGCCCTTGACATAAAGCTCCTTGACGACCGTCTTGCCCTCGATGAGAGAAGCTATCTTTTCGTCTTTTTTGACAAGCTCGATAACGTCTGCCTGCTCAATGTCAGCCGGTACGTTAAACTTCGCTTTGACCTTGCCGTTTATCTGAGCGACGATCTCGATAGTCGCATCAACGCACTTGCTCTCGTCCCAATCGACCCACTTGCCGTTAGCGAGCATACCTTCAAAGCCGTTTAACTGCCACATTTCCTCAGTGACATGAGGTGCAAAGGGATTGAGAAGTGTGAGGTACACTCCGAGCTCCTTCTTTGTGATGCTTCCGCAGTCATAAATTTGGTTAAGCAATGTCATCAAAGCCGCTATAGCCGTGTTATACTTCATCGCTTCGATATCCTCGGATACCTTCTTTATCGTCTTGTTGAACGCAACCTCAAGCTTATCCGAATACTCATTGCTGTCGGTTACTATCTCGCCGAGATTCCATACTCTGTCAATGAATCTCTTGCAGCCCTTAACACTGCTTTCACTCCACGGTGCTGCTTTTTCATAGTCGCCCATGAAAAGAACATAGGTACGAAGAACATCTGCGCCGTATGCGTCAACGACTTCGTTCGGGTCAACAACATTGCCCTTTGACTTGCTCATCTTGTCGCCGTCGGGTCCGAGTATCAAGCCCTGCGCTGTTCTCTTAGCGTACGGCTCATCACAGGGTACAGCGCCGATATCATAAAGGAATTTATGCCAGAAACGTGAATATATAACGTGGCGAGTTACATGCTCCATGCCGCCGTTATACCAGTCAACGGGAAGCCAATAATTGAGCTTATCGAAATCGGCAAACGCATTGTCATTGTGAGGATCAATGTATCTGAGGAAATACCATGATGAGCCTGCCCACTGAGGCATGGTGTCTGTCTCTCTCCTTGCCTTGCCGCCGCACTTAGGACAGGTGCAATTGACAAAATCGTCTATCTTTGCAAGCGGGCTTTCGCCGTCTGTGCCGGGCTTGAAGTCTTTGACCGGAGGAAGCTTTAACGGAAGCTCATCATACGGAACGGCAACCATACCGCACTTATCACAGTGAACGATCGGAATAGGCTCGCCCCAATAACGCTGACGGTTGAACGCCCAATCCTTCATTTTATACTGAACGCCCTTTTCGCCAATGCCCTTATCCGCTAAGAATTCGAGCATTTTCTCGATTGATTCTTTCTTGTTGGTCAAGCCGTTGAGGAAGTCGGAGTTGACCATTTCGCCGTCGCCCGTATAAGCTTCGACCGAAATGTCGCCGCCCTTGATGACCTCGATAATATCAATTCCGAATTTCTTTGCGAATTCATAGTCACGCTGGTCGTGAGCCGGAACAGCCATGATAGCTCCCGTACCGTAGCCCATCATAACGTAGTCTGAAATATAGATAGGTATTTCCTTTCCGTTGACGGGGTTTATTGCTACCAGACCGTCAAGGCGTACACCCGTCTTATCTTTAACGAGCTGTGTTCTCTCAAACTCAGTCTTTTTCGCACATTCTGTCTTATATGAGTCAATTTCGTCGGTATTGTTAAGTCTGTCTCTGTATTTGTCAAGCAACGGATGCTCGGGCGCCATAACCATAAACGTGACACCGAAAAGAGTGTCGGGTCTTGTGGTGTATATCTTGAGCTGTTCGTCTGTGTCCTTTATCGTGAAGTTGACGAATGCGCCCGTTGACTTTCCGATCCAGTTTCTCTGCTGAAGCTTGATGTTCGGAAGATAGTCAACTCTGTCAAGTCCCTCAAGGAGCTTGTCGGCGTATTCGGTTATACGCAGATACCAAACGTCTTTTGACTTTTGAACTATATCGCTGTGGCAAATGTCGCACTTGCCGCCCTGTGAGTCCTCGTTTGAAAGAACGACCTTGCATGACGGGCAATAGTTGACGAGGGTCTTATCTCTGAAAGCGAGACCGTTTTCAAACATTTTAAGGAAGATCCACTGTGTCCATTTATAGTATTTTTCCTGTGTTGTATCAATAACTCTGTCCCAGTCGAATGAGAAGCCGACCTTTCTGAGCTGAGAGGTAAACTTCGTGATATTCATATCGGTTACTTCTCTGGGATGTATGCCTGTTTTGATAGCGTAGTTTTCAGTCGGCAGACCGTAAGCATCGAAGCCTATCGGAAAGAGGACATTGTAGCCCTGCATTCTTCTCTTTCTTGAAACAACTTCAAGACCCGAATAAGCCTTGATATGTCCGACGTGCATTCCTGCGCCTGACGGATAAGGGAACTCAACGAGAGCATAGAACTTCGGCTTGTCGAACTCGTCTTTAGCTTTGAATACGCCGGTGTCTTCCCATATTTTTTGCCATTTTTCTTCCGTAGCTTTAAAATCGTATTTCATGTTATTAGTTCCTTTCGATTATGGATTATTCTGTTATAAGATCGCTGATGTCTATCAATTTAGCATCGCTCCATAGTCGCTCCAGATTATAATAATCTCGGCTTTCCTTTGTGAAAATATGGATAAGCACATCGTTATAGTCAAGCAATATCCAGCCTGTAGCTTTTCCCTCGATATGAAGCGGTTCGATTCCAAGCTTATCAAGCTCAAATTCGACCTCATCGGCGAGAGATTTAACGTGAGTGTTTGATGTACCCGTAACAATAACAAAATAGTCGGCAACGATAGAATGTTCGGTAATCTCAATAAGCTTGATATCCATGCCCTTGTTTTTATCGAGTATCTTTACGGCTTCTTTTGCACGGTCGAGTTCAGTCATTCAGCCTCACTCCTTTCATTTATAATAAGTTCGTTATAAAAATCAACACTGTCGGTATGAATTATTCCTTTTTCTTCGGACAGCTTTTTTAATGTATATTGAAGTGAATACACAGCCGCTTCCTCAAGGCTTTGCACCGCCTTAGAGCGCATGACGTCAACGTCGGGATAATTTCTTTCAGCCGAGATATAATCGGCTATATAAATTATCTTTTCCATAAGGCTCATGCCTGCCCTGCCCGTTGTGTGATAACGCACGGCAGACAGTATTTGCGGATCGGTTATGCCGAGTTCTTCTCTTAGATAACACTCACCTGCCATGGCGTGCCACAGCTTTGGATTGTTTTTTTCGGCTCGGCTTAAAATTATACCACCTTTTTTCATGATTTGCAACTGTTCTTCTTTGGAAGCGTTTTTCATAATATCATGAAGCAGTCCCGTAAGATAAGCCTTGTCCTCATCTTCGCCGTACTTCTTCGCAAGCGTTGCGGCGCTTTCGGCGACATTGAGTGAATGGAGGAATCGGTAATCATCGAGTTTTTCTCTCAAGAGCTTTTTATATTCGGGATACGGGCTTTCATACAGCATATTTATTCTTGCGTAATCGAAAACTTCTCTGCTTGTCAAGTCGCAGCTGTCAAGTCCCAACTTAATATGATGTCTGACATCTGTCGAGCTGACGACCATCGGCTCAACGTCGGCTATCACTATCTCGCCTTTATTTTCATCAAGTCCGAGTGTTTCTTTTGCGTACGCTGAAAGTTTTTCTTTGGATATCCCATCACTTCTCGAAGCGACACAAAGCTTAACAAGCGAAATTATGTCATTATATCTATACCACTCATGAAAGCTTAAAAGCATATCCGAGCCGACTATCAAGAAAAGTTCATCGTCGGGATAAATTTCTTTAAGCTGTGTCAGCGTGTCATAGGTATAGCTTTTTCCCTGCCTTTTGATCTCAATGTCGCTGACGGAGAAAAATTTCTCCTTAAACATCAGCTCACACATCTTTAATCTGTGTTTTCCGTCGGCAAGCTGTTTGCTTTCCTTATGAGGCGGAACATATGACGGAATGACGATTATCCTGTCAAGACCTGCCGCCGCTTTTATTTCGAGGGCGAGATTTCTGTGTCCCTCATGCGGTGGGTTGAACGTACCGCCGAAAACGGCTATTTTCATTTATATCACCTTTTGTTAAAACGCTGTTTTTTATATTCGCCTGATGCCGCCTTTATCCTTGCGTTTCTTGCGGCGAGCTTCTTGGCTTTTTCTTTTTCCTTGAGCTTCTTGGCGATCTCGGGATTCTCTCTGTAAAGCACGATGACACCGCCGATGACCTGAATAACATCGCTGTTCGTCTTTTCGGCAAGCTCGTCGGCGACCTCTCTCGGTGTCATGGGTGACGACTCAAGCAGGACTTTAAGCTTGATAAGCTCCCTTGCTCTGAGTGCATCGTCTGTCTGCTTGATAAGTGCGTCGCTCATTCCGCCCTTGCCGATCTGAAATAACGGCTCAAGTGAATTTGCCTTTGCACGAAATGCTGCTCTTTCTTTACCTGTCATTTATAATCTTACTCCTATAGTTTATTTGTTTAGATATTTTTCGAGTTCCGCTTTCAAGTTATTGAGAGCGTTGCCTCTGTGGCTTATCTCGTCTTTTTCATCGGCGCTGAGCTCGGCGAAGCTTTTGTCTCCTACCATGAACACGGGATCGTAGCCGAAGCCGCCGTTGCCCTTTCGCTCAAAGCCTATCCTGCCCTCGCAAGTTCCGCTGACTGTTATAACATCCCCATTCGGAAATATACAGCAGACGGCACTCTTAAATCTCGCCGTTCTCTCCTCCTCGGGAACATCTTTGAGCAACGACAGAAGCTTGTCTATATTCGCTTCATCGTCACCGTGTACGCCCGAAAATCTCGCCGAATACACACCGGGAGCGCCCGAAAGTGCATCGACCATAAGTCCTGAATCGTCGGCTATGCAAGGCATATTGCTCTCGTCGCAACCGCTTTTCGCTTTGATATAGGCATTCTCCTCAAAGGTCTCGCCCGTCTCCTCGGCATCGGTAAGTGTCAAGCCGACCTGCTCCGCTGTGACTGCATTTATGCCCAAGGGAGCGAGTATTCTTTCCATTTCGCCGAGCTTTTTCTTGTTATGTGTAGCTATTATAAAATTCATTTTGTTATCCTTAAATTTAAGTTTATAGCGCAATTCTGTCTGATTCAAGACAGATTTATAGGCAATTGAGATTATTCAGCGTTTTCGTCATCGTCTTCCTTGACGGTTTCCGCTGTGTTTTCAAATAATGCCTTTGCGAATGCCGACGGGTCAAACGGCTGAAGATCGTCTATGCCCTCGCCGACACCTATGAATTTAACGGGAAGCTTTAACTCATTCTTTATCGCAAGAACAACACCGCCTCTTGCCGTTCCGTCAAGCTTAGTCAGTGCGATACCGGTTATCTCGGCGACATTCATAAACTCTCTGGCTTGATTGACGGCGTTCTGACCTGTTGTCGCATCGAGAACGAGAAGTATTTCTCTGTCTGACCACGGAAGCTCACGGTCGATAACTCTGTATATCTTGCCGAGCTCATCCATGAGATTCTTCTTGTTGTGAAGTCTGCCCGCTGTGTCACAGATTATGATATCGCAGTCTCTCGCTATACCGGCATTTATCGTGTCAAAGACAACAGCCGCCGGATCTGCGCCCTCTTTATGCTTTATCAAATCGACGCCGGCTCTGTCAGCCCATACTTCAAGCTGTTCTATGGCTGCCGCTCTGAATGTGTCCGCCGCACCTAAGATAACTTTCTTTCCCTCGGCTTTATAGCGTGAGGCAAGCTTTCCGATAGTCGTTGTCTTTCCGACGCCGTTGACACCGATAACAAGAATTATCGACGGGATAGTGACAAGACCCATGTCCTCGCCGCCTTGAAGCATATCCGAGATTATCTCTTGAATGATTATCTTAGCGTGTTTCGGATTTCTGACCTCGTTTTTGTTGACACGTTTTCTCAGTTCTTCAACTATGTCCTGTGCCGTCTTAACTCCGACGTCGCCCATGACTAAGACTTCTTCGAGTTCTTCATAGAGATCGTCGTTTATTTCTTCGTATGCGCCGAGTACGTCTTCGATCGCACCCGATACGTTTTCTCTGGTCTTTTTCAGACCGAAGCCCAATTTCTTAAAAATTCCCATGTTCCTGCCTCCTTATGTAATTCCGAGCCGTCTCGCCATTTCTGCGGTTTTCAGCTCCAAGAGCTTAGATACGCCCTCCTCCTGCATTGTAACACCGTAGAGCATATCGGCTTCTTCCATTGAACCTCGTCTGTGCGTGATAAGCACAAACTGTGTAGTATCCGTCATTCTTCTCAAATACTGAGCGTACTTTGAAACATTGACCTCATCAAGCGCCGCCTCGACCTCGTCGAAAATACAGAACGGAGCCGGATTGACCTTGATTATCGCTATCAAAAGAGCTATAGCCGAGAGTGCTTTTTCGCCGCCCGAAAGCAAGTCGATATTCTGAACGTTCTTGCCGGGTGGCTGAACCTTTATTTCGATATTGCTTTCAAGCACGTTTGACGGGTCTTCAAGTCTCAATTCCGCCATACCGCCCGAAAACAGCTCACGGAATGTCGTTTTAAATTCATCGCTTATCTTCGCAAACTGCTCTCTGAACTGCTCCGCCATTTTTGCGGTCAGCTCATCTATAAGCTTGATAAGCTCCGCCTTGCTCTTTTCGACGTCGCCGACCTGTGATGACATAAATTCGTATCTTTCGCCGACTTCTTTGTATTCTTCGATAGCTCCGACGTTGACACTGCCGAGCGCTCTTATCTGGCTTTTAAGCTCGCCGAGTCTGCGTTGAGCCTTATGCGGTTCTTCTATGACTATGCCCATCTGCTCCGCTTCACGTCTTGTCAGCTGATATTCGTCATAAAGCTTATTGATCGTGTCGTCATATTCCTTGAGCATGGTGACTTTTCTTTCTTCAAGTCTTGCAAGCTCACCGCTTATTCTTTCACGCTCCGTGGTCTTATTTCTTTCAAGTACACGCAGCTTTGTCGATTGTCCCTCGGCTTCGTTTCTGTCTGATTGAAGCTTTGCTATAAGCTCATTTGACTGACAGCCGCTCTCACGCATCGTCTTTGCCTGCGATTTAAGCTTAGCTATCTCATTTGAAAGCTCTGTATTTTTATTCTTGATTTCTTCTATTTCGCCGTCAAGCTCAAGCATCTTATTGCTTTGCGAGCTGATTCTTTCTTCAAGCTCCGATATAGAAGAACGTCTTATTTCGATATCCTTTTCAGCGCCTCTTATAGCGAGGTTAAGCTCTGTCGCTTCAGCCGAAATTCTTTCTTTAAGCTCATCGCTCTCCTTGCGTTTTTCGCCGAGTTCTTCAAGTCGCTTTTCGCTTTGAGCGATTTTTTCGCCGATGCTGTCGATTCGTTCTTGAGCGTTGGCGCATATCTTTCCGATAGCCTTTATTCTTTCATCGGCAGAGGTCTTTTCCTCCTGCAATTCGTCGAGGGATTTTCTCGCCGCCGCAAGCTGTTCCGAGGTCAGTCTCATTTCGCCCTGCTTGCGTATTTTATCCTCCTGTCCTCTCAAAAGGTCGGACTTTGCGCCCTCAAGCTCGGCTATCGAAGCATTGAGATCTTCCGATATAAGCTTGAAGCTTTCTTTGAGCATATCAAGCTTCTTTTGCTCCTCCTTGACAGCCGACGCAAGCTTTTCTATCTCGGTCGATCTTGAGAGTATACCTGCGTTCTGAGTTCGTGAGCCGCCCGTCATTGAGCCGCCGGCATTTATCACCTGTCCGTCAAGTGTGACTATCTTGAATCTGTTTTGATAACGCTTGCCTATCGCTATTGCGCTGTCCATGTCCTCGCAGACAACTGTCCTTCCGAGAAGATTCTTTATTATACTGTCATACTTTTTATCGTACGACAAAAGATTAGTCGCAATATCAACGAAGCCGAAACAGTCGTCAAGACCGTTTTCCTGCAAGGTCTTAGCCTTTATCGCCGTCAGCGGCAGAAATGTTGCACGGCCCGCATTTGACTTTTTCAGAAATTCTATGGCTCGCTTTGCGTCATTCTCGCTGTCGGTAACTATGTTTTGTATCGCCGCACCAAACGCCGTTTCAACAGCCACCGCATACTTATTGTCAACGGTGATAAGCTGAGACACCGCACCGTGTATACCTCTGAGCGTTCCTCTCTTGACTTCACGCATAACAGCCTTAACAGCTCCGGAATAGCCCTCCATATTCTTTTCGAGATCCTCGAGCATCTTCGCTCTTGATTCCTTTTTTCTTATCTCGAACGCCTTGTCGTCTATGTTCTTTTTGAGTTCATCGGCTTTCTGAGTTCGGTTTTTCACCCTTATTTCATATCCGCTGACCGTGTTTGTCAAGCTTGTTATCGTTTCTTCAAGCTCGCCGAGAGCTGATCTTTGGCTCTTTTCTTCTTCTTCGAGCTTGCTCGCCGTTTGGCTTCTTTCTTCGATTATTTCGTCTATAGCCGACTGTCTCGACATTATCTCATCAATCGAGGACTTCGCCGTTGAATAAGCAACTCTGTTATCGGCAAGATCCTTTGTCATTTTCGCTATTTCAGCCGAAAGCTCACTGCTCTCGTCGGCAAGGTCTCCGCCCTGCTTTTGAGTTTGTGATATTCTTTCGGCAAGCTCTAAAAGCTGCGCCTGCTTATTTTCCGAAAGCTTTGTAAGCTCGGAAATTTCGTTTTTGCAGTTTTCTATTTCCTTTTCGATAGCCGCCTTGACGTCGGTGTTTTCGCTTCGCTCTCTTGTGATTCTTTCTATAGTGCTTTCGTTATGCTCTATTGAATTTTCCAAAACAGCGACATTGGCATCTATCGAAAGCGCCTGTTCTTCGAATTTAGCGACATTCGCTCTTATCTGTTCAATTTCAACTGTGATCCTCTGACTTTCGGCTATTGCCTCGTCAATCTTTTTCTCTATCGTTTCAAGCTCTGTTTCCGCCTGCTCATACTCATTGGTACACACAGCGAGCTTGTCCTCTTGCTCTTTAAGCTCCTTTTTGGCTTTGTCTATCGTATAGAGCCAGAAGCCTATCTCAAGTTCTTTCTTCTCACCGGCAAGAACGAGGAATTTTTCAGCCTTTTCGCTTTGAATTTTCAGCGGCCCTATGCGGCTTTCAAGCTCGGTGAGTATATCACGGAGTCTGACGAGGTTTTCCTCAGCCTGAGCTAATTTTCTCAATGAATCCGTTCTGCTGTAGCGGTAGTGAGATATGCCTGCGGCTTCCTCAAACATTTCACGGCGCTCGTTTCCTCTTGTGGATATCATGGTGTCTATCTTGCCCTGACTGACCATTGAGTAGCCGTCTCTGCCAAGACCTGTATCCATGAACATTTCGTGGATATCACGAAGTCTGACCGTCTCGCCGTTTATTGCGTATTCGCTGTCGCCCGAACGGTAATATCTTCTCGTTACGGCGACCTCGTCGGTTTCGTATTTTTTGATGCTTCTGTCGGTGTTATCAAGTCTCAGCGTAACTTGAGCGTAGCCGAGCGGTCGGCGGACACTCGTTCCGCTGAAGATAACATCTTCCATCTTCGAGCCTCGCAAGCTTTTGGTTGACTGCTCACCGAGAACCCAGCGGATAGCGTCGGATATGTTGCTTTTTCCGCTTCCGTTCGGCCCTACGACCGCTGTGATTCCCTTTTCAAACTCGAATACGGTTTTATCTGCAAAGGACTTGAAGCCCTGCATTTCCAATGCTTTTAAAATCATGTCAGTTTCCTTTCGGTACGATTCTTACATCATACTTTCTCATCGTCGGATCTTGAATTATCCGACAGCTGTAGCCTAAGCGGTTAAGCTTTTCGATGTTGCTGCGTTTTTGACCCAAAGCCTGCGAAACAAATTTCGCCGAAACGGTCAAATCAATATTTCCTTTCGGTACGCCCTCTAAGAGAGCTATCTCGTTTTCCAAGTATATACGGCTCTCGCAAAGCTCTCTGAATGCCGGATGATAGACTCCCGCCACAAAGCCCTCCTCGACGTTTCCGCCGGAATGAAGTCCGAGTCTTATAACGGGGATATCCGATTCGTTGAACATTTTCAAAAGCTTACTGCAAAGCTCAACAGCTTCATCAAGGCTCTGCGGTCTGTATTCACCGCTTCTGAATTTTTCGCAAAGCTCTGTGTTTTCAAGAACGACCGTCGGATATATTCTCACGGTGTCCGGCTTTAATTCTATGAGCCTTTTCGCCGTTTCGATATCCTTTTCGGGTGTTGAGCCGTATAAGCCCGTCATCATCTGATGTCCGAGCTTAAAGCCTCTCTCCTTGATAAGAAGCGAAGCCGATTCAACGGCTTTTGCGCCGTGACCTCGGTTATTGAGCCGAAGCACCTCATCGTTCATACTCTGACAGCCGAGTTCTATCGCCGTCACCTTGTATTTTTCAAGTATATCAAGTACCTCGCTGTCGATGCAGTCGGGTCTTGTCGATATTCTTATTCCGCCTATTTTTCCGTCATCTATATAGCCCTTTGCGCTTTCAAGCAAGCTTATCATAAGCTCACGGTCGATCGCCGTAAAGCTTCCACCGAAAAAAGCTATTTCACCCTTTGAGCAGTCTCTTGAAAGCAAAGCAGTCTCCACAGCGTACCTCACATCATCGGGAGTTATCTGTTTGACACAGCCGGAAATGCTCTTTTGATTGCAAAAACTGCACTGATGAGGACAGCCGAGATGCGGAACGAAAAGCGCAATGTTTATATGCTTGCTCATTTGTCGATGTCAATGCCCATGAGCGCAAGGGCGGCTTTTGCGGCTTCCTGCTCGGCGATCTTTTTGCTTTTGCCGATACCGCTGCCGATAATATTGCTGTCTAAGTGTACCTCAACTTCAAAGCGTTTGTCGTGGTCGGGGCCGCTCTCACCAACGAGTACATAGGCAATATGCTCGTCGGGATTCTTCTGGATTATCTCCTGAAGTGCGGTCTTGTAATCGTGAAAACTGCTTTTTTCGACCGCCGCTTTCGAAATGAAGCGGAGAACAAATTCCTTCGCCGCAGCCATTCCGCCGTCAAGATATATGGCGGCTATGACCGACTCGAACGCATCGGACAGTATAGACGGTCTTTCAGCTCCGTGAGTTCTCATTTCGCCTTTGCCCAAAAGCAGATATTTGCCCAAATCAAGCTCCTTGGCAAAAACGAAAAGCGACTTTTCACAGACCGTTGCGGCTCGAAGCTTTGTAAGCTCGCCCTCCGGTAAATCGAAATTATGGAAAAAGTATTCCGCTGTTATAACTCCCAAAACCGAGTCTCCCAAAAACTCCATTCTTTCATTACTGCCGTAAGACAGATGCTTTTCGTTGGCATATGACGAATGAGTCAATGCGTGAGTCAGCAGTCGTGGGTTTTTAAACTTATAGCCTAATTTATTTTCAAGCTCTGTCAATTTATTCACTCCTTTATATTAAGCATTGAATTAAATCCAAAGTCGCCTAAAACGGCGTATTTTCGGTGCTTTGCGGATTAAATCCACTCGCAAGGTGTCAGCCTTGCTTCCTGTCTTTGCACCGCAAATCCCTCGAAACTCCGGTCGTTTTAGGTCGCAGAATTTGTTTCGAGAGAAATGATTGCAAATGCAAGGCAAAAGCGGAGCAAATCCTGACGGATTTGCGAGCATTTTAACGAAGCAGTTGCGGCATTTATCCGAAACAAATCAATTTCGGATTTGACTTCAATGCTTATTCAAAAAAACTTCCAAATCATTTATGCCCCTGTTTGCAAGGGCTTTATATCTTTCCTTTTTGTCTCTTATATGCGGCTCAATCGTCGGAAGCACTCCGAAATTTGCACCCATGGGCTGAAAATTCTTTACGCTTTCATCGCTGATATATCTTGAAAGTGCGCCCATCATTGTCGTTTCGGGAAGTGTCACGGTCTCAAGTCCGTTCATTCTTCTGACAGCATTAAGCCCAGCTAAAATTCCCGATGAAGCCGACTCCATATAGCCCTCAACGCCCGTTATCTGACCGGCGAAAAACAAGTCGGGTCTGCCTCGGAATGAATAGTCCGAGTTTAAAAGCTTGGGCGAATTGATAAATGTGTTTCTGTGCATAACGCCGTATCTTACAAACTCCGCATTTTCAAGAGCCGGTATAAGAGAGAATATCCTCTTTTGCTCGGGGAATTTTAAATTCGTCTGAAAGCCGACAAGATTATATAACGTACCCTTGTCGTTTTCCTTTCTCAGCTGTAAGACAGCCCACGGGCGGTGTCCCGTTCTCGGGTCACGCAAGCCAACCGGCTTAAGCGGCCCGAATCGCATAGTGTCTGCGCCTCTTGATGCCATTACCTCTATGGGCATACAGCCTTCATAGACGTCTTTCCTCTTGTCGAAGGAGTGAAGCTCTGCGCTCTCGCCGCCTATAAGCTCGGAATAAAACCGCTCATACTCCTCTTTATTCATCGGGCAGTTAATGTAATCGTCGTCACCGCCTCGGTCGTACCTTGAAGCGGTAAAGTATTTCTCGGGATTGAGACTTTCGAATGTAACGATCGGTGCGGCGGCATCGAAAAAGTAAAGCCCGTCACCGCACAAATTTCTGATACTCTCGCTCAAGGCGTCGCTTGCAAGCGGCCCTGCCGCCACGATAACATTTCCGTCGGGTATCTCGGTTATCTCTTTTCTGATGAGGGTTATGTTTTCGTGATTTTCAATCATCTCGGTTATCTTTTCCGAGAATTTGTCACGGTCGACCGCCAATGCTCCGCCTGCATCAACTCGGCTGAAATCAGCCGCTTTCATACAAACAGAGCCGAAGTGTCGCATTTCTTCCTTGAGCAAGCCTGCCGCCGACTCAAGGCGCATCGCTTTCAGAGAATTTGAACAGACAAGCTCGGCGAGGGTGCTTTTTGTGTGGGCGGGCGAATACTTTTCGGGCTTCATCTCATAAAGCTCGACCTTTATTTCGCTTTCGGCTATTTGCCATGCGGCTTCAACTCCTGCCAGACCGCCGCCGATAACTTTAACTGTTCTTTGCATTATTCTTCTTCCTTTTTCGATTTTCTTTTTGCTTTTGTTTGGTATCCGCACTTTTCGTCAAGACAGCTTAATACTCCGCCTTTGCCTTTGAAAAGGTTCTTGCCGCACTGCGGACATTTTTCTTCTGTCGGCTTATCCCATGTTGCGAAATCACATTCGGGCCACTTTTCACAGCCAAAGAAAACATAGCCTTTCTTGCTCTTTCTCGAAATGACCTTAGCTCCGCATTTCGGGCAAAGTGCATTCGTCTCTTGAATGAGCGGCTTTGTATTCTTACATTCGGGATATCCGGGACAGGCGAGGAACTTTCCGAATCTGCCTGTCTTAATGACCATCATTCTGCCGCACTTTTCGCACGGGATATCGGTTTGATCCTCTTGAAGTTTGATCTTCACACCCTCCATATCGGCTTTTGCCTTTTTGAGTGTGACCTCAAACTCATCATAAAACTTATGAAGCATATCAATATAGTTTTCTTCACCCTCACCGACCTTATCAAGGCTTGTTTCCATTTGAGCGGTGAACTTAACGTTGACTATCTTCGGGAATTTATCCTTTAAGAGATTGGCTATCGCTTCTCCGAGCTCTGTCGGTGAAAGCTGTTTGTTCTTTCTCGTGACGTATTCACGCTTAATTATGGTCGACACTATCGTCGCATAGGTGCTCGGTCTGCCGACTCCGTTTTCTTCGAGAGTTTTTATAAGCGTATCCTCTGTGTATCTCGCAGGCGGCTGAGTGAAATGCTGGTTCGGCTCTATCTTCTTGGGCTTGACCTTGTCGCCGTTCTTCATATCGGCGGGAAGTGCCTTTGAATCGGCGTCACCGCTTGCGTCATAGAGAGCTGTATAGCCGTCGAATTTGACTGTGTAGCCGCTTGCCGTGAACTTGCAGAAGCCATCTACAGCCTCTTTTTCGGCGTTTATCTCGATCTTGACCGTGTTCTGAATACATTCAGCCATGAGGGAAGCGACGAATCTTTTCCATATAAGGTTATAAAGCTTATACTGCTCTGCCGTAAGGCTTGACTTGACCTGCTCGGGCGTTATGGATACCGTTGAGGGTCTTATCGCTTCGTGACCGTCTTGAGCGTTGCTTCTTGACTTGAAGTATCTCGGCTTTTCGGGGTTATACTTGCCGCCGAAATTTTCTTCTATAAACTCTCTTGTTGCCTGTCTCGCTTCTTCCGAGATACGCAACGAGTCCGTTCTCATGTAGGTTATAAGACCGATTGAGCCGATGCCCTCGACGTTGACACCTTCATAAAGTGTCTGAGCGATTTTCATTGTTCTTTCGGGTCTGAAGCCCAGTCGCTTTGAAGCCTCCTGCTGAAGCGTTGAGGTGATGAATGGCGGTGCGGGACTTTTCTTTCTCGTACCCTTTTTGAGTGAGGATATTGAGAAATTCGCTCCGTTTATTCTTTCGAGGTACGCATTGGTCTGTTCTTCGTTTTTAAGCTCTACCTTACCCGATTCGTCGCCGTAGAACGAGGCATCGAAGGTCTTTCCGGAATGGGTGAATTTAGCGTCGATCGACCAGTATTCCTCGGGAACAAAGGCTCTTATTTCGTTTTCTCTGTCAACTATCATTCTGACGGCAACGCTTTGAACTCTGCCTGCCGAAAGTCCACGTCTTATCTTCTGCGAAACGAACGGGCTTAAATTATAGCCGACAAGTCTGTCTAAGATTCGTCTGCCCTGCTGAGCGTTGACGACATCCATATCGACCTTTCTCGGATTTGCCATGCCGTTCTTGACACCTGTTTTCGTTATCTCGTTAAAGGTAACTCGGTTTTGCTCGTTAAGGTCAAGTCCGAGGAGAGTTGCGAGATGCCATGATATCGCTTCTCCCTCACGGTCGGGGTCAGTTGCGAGATAAACATAATCGCTTTCGCTGACCATCTGTTTAAGCTCTTTGACAAGCTTTTCCTTGCCCTTGACAACGGCATACTTAGGAGCGAAATCGTTCTTGACATCTACGCACAGTCTCGCCGCCGGTAGGTCACGGACGTGTCCCATAGATGCCGTTACCTCGTACCCCTTTCCGAGATAATTTTTAAGAGTTTTCGCCTTTGACGGCGACTCAACTATAACTAATTTTGACATATTATCACCTATAAACTTTTCTATATTCATTTCCCGCATTGCACTCGACGGCATCAGCCATTTCAAGCTCTGTCAATGCAATAAGTACATTTCTTATTTGAAGGTGCGCCTGTCTCGACATTTCGTCTATTGCCGTATACTCGGCTCCGAGCAACGCATAGACTGTCTGCGCATCGGGAGAAAACGCACTGATATCAATTTCATATTCCTCTTCGTTTTCAAGCTCAATCTCGGCTTCCGCTTTGAGCTTCACCGAGTTCTTATTTTTCGCTTGAGTCTTTTTCTTAGATCCGGATTTTTTCTTTCTTAGGTTTTTGAGTATAAGCTGTCGCTGTTCCTCATAGAAGTCGCTTATTCCCATAAGCTCTCGCTGATGGAAAAGACTGAAGTTAAACGATTCTCTGTTTCTTATTTCGTAGCCGTAAAGGGTCAGTATATCGTCAGCCGAAAAGACCACCCTTGCGCCTTTTTTGGCGAGCTCGTTTGCGCCGAGAAAGTTATCCCCTCTCGCATCACCTGTCACAACGAACAGATCTCGGCTATACTTAATAGCGATATTTGCGGTGCTGAGCGATCCGCTTTTTATTCCTGCTTCAACGACTAAAATTCCGTTGCAAAGTCCGGCTGTTATTCTGTTTCTCTTGACGAAGCTTCCTCTCATCGGCGGTGTTTTCGGTGGGTACTCGCTGATGAGTGCGCCGTTTTGAGACACTCGTCTTCGCAGCGGCTCGTTATCCGCAAGGTAGGGATAGTCCAAGCCGCAGCCCATTATGAGTATCGACTGTCCGCCTGCCGTTATTGATGAGCTGTGAGCTATGGAATCAATTCCGAGTGCGCCGCCGCTGACGACTACCGCACCGCCCAAGGCAAGAGAAATAGCCACCGAATCGGCAACATCTATGCCGTATTGTGACGGCCGTCTTGAGCCTATGACACCGATATGGATCTTGTCGCAATGCAATGCGCTGACATCACCGCAAACATAAAGCGTCAGCGGATGATCGGTCGTAAGCTTCAGTCTTTCGGGATAATCCGGTGAATCGGGCGTGACTATTTTATAGCCGCTTTCTTCGCATTGAGCGACTATTTCGTCGGCTTTATCAAGGTTCTTTTCAAGCGCTCTTTCAAGTCGCCGTCTGTCTAAGACATCGCTCTCTCTGAGCTCGTCGACGGTCGCATTATAGACGTCCTTTGCCGTAGCGAAGGTATCTAAAAGCAAGTCGACTCTTGCGCCGACACCCATAACATCTTGCAACCATATCCAGTATCTTGCATCCTCCATTACGGCTCTCCCCTTTCCGAGCTTATCTGACCATTTCCCACATTACAAGCGCCGCCGCCATTGATGCGTTTAAGCTTTCGGCTCTGCCCTTCATCGGAATCGTGACCCTCCTGCATACTTTCATCGTCTCATCGGTAACACCGTTTCCCTCGTTTCCGATAACGGCTATCACTCCGCCGTTGAGGTCTGTCTCGGTTATCTTTTCGGCGTTCGCATCGGGTGTCGTGGCAAGGGTAAGCATACCCTTATCGCTGTATTCTCTCAGGGCGCATACCGCATCTGAAACCAAAACAGTCGGAAGCCTCAGAAGCGAGCCCATCGCCGCCCTTTGAGCCTTGGGATTATATATGTCACAGCATGAGCAAAGCACTGCGCCGTCGATTCCCAAAGCCTCGGCAGTTCGGGCGATAGCGCCCAAATTCGCCGGATCCTGAATGTTTTCGAGAAAAATATATTTCCCCTTAGGATCAATTTCAAAGCTGTTTTCGGGCATCTCGCACACGGCAAATACGCCCTGCGACGACTGAGTATCGGCAAGTCTCGAAGCGACATCACGGCTTATTTCATAAGTCTCGTCAGCCGATGAAATTATTTTTTCAAGCTTATCGGGGTACTTTTCCGCCGCATTTTCGGTGAAGAACGCCTGCTTGATCTTAACTCCACTCACGGCGGCATCGAAGCAAAGTCTCGCTCCCTCAAGGAAAAATTCACGTCTCTCATTTCTGAAGCGACTGCTTGACGAAAGCTTTTGAGCGGCTTTGATCTTATCGTTAGAGCGGCTTTCAATTTTGTTTATCATATAGCTTTAGCTCCGTAAAAATCTCGTTTTTTCGTCTGATACGAGGCAGTTTCCTCATATTTTTTCGACCGACAAAAAATGACAAATACGCCCGAGAGATTATCTCGGACGTATATTTTCTTAATTAAAGAGCAGCCTTAGCCTTTTCGCAAAGAGCGGTGAAAGCGGCGGGATCGGCGATTGCGATCTCTGAAAGCATCTTTCTGTTGAGGTTGATGCCTGCCTTCTTGAGGCCGTTGATGAACGTTGAGTAGTTCATTCCGTTAGCCTTGCAAGCGGCTGAGATTCTTGTTATCCAAATGCGTCTGAAGTCTCTCTTCTTCTGCTTTCTTCCGATGTAAGCATACTGTCCTGACTTCATGACTGCCTGCTTTGCTGTCTTAAAGAGGCTGTGCTTTGAGCCGTAGTAACCCTTAGCGAGCTTTAATACTTTATTTCTTCTCTTGCGAGTCATCATTGCGCCTTTAATACGTGCCATGATAATGTTCCTCCGTTATATCTGTATTTTGTTAAATCCTGTTTATCGTTGCTTTACGGTTTTACCGTTGTTCTTATTTATAAGGAACAAGACGCTTGATCTGCTTCTGGTTCGTCTTATCGGCAACTGATGTCTTTCTTAAGCCTCTCTTACGCTTTGTGTTCTTCTTTGTAAGGATGTGAGACTTGTTTGCGTGAGCACGGATGGGCTTTCCGTTCTTAGAAAGCTTAAAGCGCTTTTTTGCACCTGAATGTGTTTTAATTTTAGGCATTGTAATGTCCTCCCTGTTTTTTACTTTGTTGGCTTCGGCGCCAAAAACATCAGCATTGAACGGCCCTCAAGCTTTGCCGGCTTTTCAACGCAGCTGAATTCCTGACAAGCCTCCGAGAAATTACTCATAGCGACAAGACCGTTTTCCGGATGCGCCATTTCTCTTCCTCTGAAGCGGATAGAGACCTTAACCTTGTTTCCCTGACCGAGGAATCTTCTTGCGTGGTTGACCTTGGTTTCAAAATCATGCTTGTCGATGTTAAGAGAAAGTCTGACTTCCTTTATCTCAACGACACGCTGATTCTTCTTTGACTCCTTTTCCCTTTTAGCCTGCTCGAAACGATACTTACTGTAATCCATGATCTTGCAGACGGGCGGAGTAGCCTGCGGAGCGATCTTAACGAGATCGAGGTCTCTGCTTTCGGCCTCCTTAAGAGCCTCCTGCGCCGACATGATGCCGAGCTGTTCGCCGTCAGCGGTTATTACTCTGAGCTCCTTATCGTTGATCTCCTCGTTGATCTGCATTTCCTTGATACCGATGTTAATGCACCTCCTAAATTTGTGCTTTGGGTAAAAATCAAAGCGTGAACAACAAGTGTTCACGCATCAATACACGGTATTATACCCTTTTGTATTGACCCCCGTCGAGCCTTGCCCCGAGGGTGAGAACACATTGTTCTTCTTTGTTGTGCAGATATATTACCACTCTATCGGATAAATGTCAATAGTTTTTGTAAAAAAATGTTTTTTATGCTTTGGTTTTCACATAATCTTCAAGACAGAGACCGCTTTCCTTTATCGCCTTGGCATCTTCGACACCGACAAAGCGCCAATGCCACGGCTCAGAGACGATTCCCGTTTTGCTTCTGTTTTCCTCTGTATATCTAAGGATAAAGCCATAGTCAGCGGCATTTTCGACGAGCCATGCGTATTCCTTGCTGTTTTCGAAGCTGTTCTCAAGACTGCAAATATCCATTGCGAGACCGAGATTATGTTCGCTTGTTCCCGGCGGAAGTATGACCTCGGCTGTTCTCTTGACCGATTCGTTATAGCTGTAGCCTCTCGATTGCCAGAGCTTTATGCGGTTTTTATAGTTTTTCTCCTGCGTTGCATAGCTTCTGTAGCCTGAGACGGGAACGAGCTTAATGCCGTCTTTGAGCGCCGCCTTATACATTTTGGTATACCAGTCGGCTACACGCTCATCCATATAGCAGTTATATCCGTAATCGGCGCAGACCTTTTTCAGCTTCGGCTCGTAGTTTGAATCGTATTCATTATAGAAATTGACAACGACGAGATTCCAGTTGTCTCCTCTTGGGTCGACCACGTTTCTTTTTATCGGTTCTTCCAGCTTTTCCTCGGTCAGATATTGACTGTAGATATAGCGAATCTCGCCCTTATATATGACCTTGCTCCAGCCGTTGCTTTCCTTTGATATCCTCTCGACCTTGTCGCCCTCGTTCAGCATTGCCACGCTTTCCGACTCCGTTGTCGGCTTCTTTCTGACGTTGACCTGTGTCGTGGCGTACACGGTGACTGTGTTCTCGGGGAGAGTTGTTGCCTGCGTTTCGGTCACCGCGGGCTTTTTCTCTGTCAGATATTCGCTGTAAATATAGCGTATCTCACCCTTATATATGACCTTGCTCCAGCCGTTGCTTTCCTTTGATATCCTCTCGACCTTGTCGCCCTCGTTCAGCATTGCCACGCTTTCCGACTCCGTTGTCGGCTTCTTTCTGACGTTGACCTTTGTCGTGGCGTACACAGTGAGTGTGTTCACGGGGAGGGTCGTTTCGTCGGTCGAGGGCTCTGTCTGTATGTCGGCATCGACAGGCTTGCTCTCGGGCAGTGTCGTTATTTGAGAAGCGGAGTTTCCGTTTCCCGCAATGTCTTGCCGCTTGAGCAGAAACTTTCTTACCGCAATCACTGCAAGCGTACCTATTAAAATAACGGCTAAGACAGCGACAATTTTTCGTCCTGCGCTTTTTCTTTTCCTTCGCATTTTTATCTCTCCTTTTCAAAAATTCAAAAAAGGGCCGCTTTGAGCAGCCCTCTTTCAATTATTTCATTAAGCCTCTGATAACTTTCTCGCAATCTGCCTTGTCCATAATTCTCGGAACAGGATAGAGCGGGTTAGCTTCCTTGAGGGCTCTCTCAACGAGTATCGGGAGATCCTTCTCCTGAATCTGTTCGAAGCCGTCGGGTATATTCATATCCTTATTGAGCTGCTTGATAGCTTCGATGAATGCCTTAGCCTTTTCTTCGGTTGAACCGTCGGTCTTGACGCCCGAAATAACAGCAAGCTTAGCAAGTCTCGGATATGCGCTTTCGCCGTAATACTCAAGAACATGAGGAAGAATGACCGCCATAGCAAGACCGTGAGGTACGTGATACATACCGCCGAGGTTGTGACCGATAGCGTGAACGTAACCGACATATGCTCTTGTGAATGCCATGCCTGCATAATATGAAGCCTTGAGCATTTCGTTTCTTGCGTCGATATTCTTTCCGTCGTCATAAGCCTTCTTGACGTTGTCGAATATCATCTTAACTGCCTTCTCGGCATACATTTCCGTTGACTTAGTGTTACTTCTGCCGATATAAGCCTCAACTGCATGAGTGAGAGCGTCCATACCTGTTGTTGATGTGATATGAGGCGGAAGTCCTACTGTAAGCTCGGGATCGAGAACCGCATACTTCGGACGAAGTCTCGGGTCATTGATAGCGTTCTTCTCGTGAGTTGATTCATCCGTAACAACAGCGGCGAGTGTTACCTCTGAGCCTGTACCTGCTGTTGTGGGAACAGCGAAAAGCGGAGGAAGCTTGTGAGTGAGCTTCATAACGCCTCTCATGCTTCTGACTGACTTCTTCGGGTTTGTAACTCTTGCAGCCGCAGCCTTAGCGCAGTCCATGGGTGAACCGCCGCCGAAAGCTATAACGCCGTCGCAAGCGTTGTCAAGATAAAGCTGTCTTGCGTCCTCGATATTTTCGATAGAGGGGTTGGGCTGAACACCGTCGAATACGACGTATTTTACGCCCTCCTCATCAAGCTTCTCGAAAAGACCGTCAAGAAGATGAAGTCCCATAAGGCCCTTATCGGTTACGATAAGAACATTCTTGAGACCCTTGGACTTGATGAATGCCGGAAGCTTTTTAACAGCGCCGGGGCCTTCAAGTGTTTCGGGCTCTGACCAGTCAAAAAGATCGGTGCTCATTACGACCTTAAAGACAAACTGATAAGTTCTGTAGAATGCTTTTTTCAATTGCCACATAATACTTTACTCCTTTATGTATGAATTTACTGAGCATTGAAGTCGAATCAGAAATCAATTCATTTCACATAAACGGTCGAAGTTTCAAGAGATTTGCGGTGTAAAGACAGAAAGTAAGGTTTGATGTCTTGCGTCCGCAAAGCACGAAAATACGCCGTTTAAGGCGAATTCGGATTCGACTTCAATGCTTATTTTATTGTACACTTTTTTTGCTTGCTGTGCAATAGATTTTCAAAAAAAGTCTTAACTATTCGTGAATAAAAAGTGTTTTTCTGTAGTCAAAGCTTCCTTGCACTCGAAAAAAGTCTTTTTTCGAGTGCCGAGGGGGGCGGCGGGCACTCGCCTTCGGCTACCGCGCCCGCCGCCCTACCCAAAGCACCTGCCCCATAAAGAGACAGGTGCTTCATAAAGCTTATTCAACTGATTTAAGTGACTCGACCATATTGATCTTTTTAAGATGCTTTCTCATGACTAAGTTGACAAGTCCCGTGAAAGCGAATGAAAGTATCAACGCATACAGGAACGACAGCGGACTTATCGCCCTGCCGAATCTGACGACATCGACCTCGGCTATTGATATGACGAGTCTGTGAAGCGGTATTCCCAAAACAAGACCTATCACCGTACCGATGGCGGTCAGTATCCAGTTTTCATGCGAAATATAAGCATTGACTTCACTCTTGTTAAAGCCCAGCACCTTGAGCGTAGCTATCTCCTTATATCTCTCATTTATGTTTATGTTGGAAAGATTATAAAGAACGATAAACGCAAGCAGTGCCGCCGCTATGACTATTATGAGTACGACATAGTTAAGGCTATCCATTATATATTGCAGATTTTCTATCGTCTGCGAGGTATAAGCCACGGCATTTATGCCGTTCTTTCTCATAAGCTCCTCCGAAAGTATGACCTTCTGTTCATCGGTCGCTGTTTCGTTGAGTATCGCCGTGACGTAGTTATATGTCACCTTTTCGCCGAAAAGCGCTTCATACGCTGTCGGTGAAATATAGACGTAATGGAAGGTGTAGTTCTCGGTGATACCCGTGACGGTAACAGCCACATCGCCGCCGTCTCTCTTGAGGACTATCTGTTCACCTATCGAAATTTTAAGCTTTTGAGCGAGCTTATCCGTTATGATACAGCCCTTTTCGCCGAGAGTATAATATCCCTTTCCGTTATCCGGCTGAAGCTTAACATAGTTTATAAGCTCAGACGGCTCTTGCGGTATGACGAGGTTTATCTCCATTTCCGCATTTGTGTCGTTGCTTGTCGCTCTCATGACCTTCATTGAGGTCAACATGGCGCTTGCGATCTCCTGTCTTGACTTTATGGTGTCGAATATCTCGCTTGAGCCGTTTGTCAATTCCTGTTCATCTTTGAGGACTATCTGTAAATCGTATTTACAAACACTGTCGGAATTTTCAAACTGATTCGTTAAGACAGAAGCTATGGAGTCGTTGAGACCGAATCCCGCTACAAGCAGTGCCGTGCAGCCGGCAACACCGGCTATCGCCATTATGAAGCGCTTCTTGTTTCTGAAAACGTTTCGGAAGGTGACCTTTGTCGAAAAGCTGAAATTAGACCAAAGCTTATCGAATTTTTCAAGGAATATTCTTGAGCCCGATTTCGGAGCTTCCGGTCGCATAAGCGCCGACGCTTCCGTTTTGAGGCTCTTTTTAACGGCAAGATATGAGACGGAAACCGTCGAGCCGACCGCAAGCAAAGTACCGACCAGCGCATACCCCCAATGATATTGTGTCAAAACCGACGGGAGATCGTATAGGATAGAATACGCCGTCGTTATAGCGGTCGGGAACAGCCAGAAGCCTATCACCGTACCTAAAACCGAGCCGACGATACTCGCCGAAAAAGCATATAACAGGTACTTGACGGTTATCTGCTTATTCTCAAAGCCGAGCGCCTTGAGAGTTCCTATCTGAGTTCTGTCCTCCTCGACCATTCTCGCCATCGTGTTAAGGCTGACCATGGCGGCAACGAGGAAGAATATCCACGGGAATACTTTTGAAAGAGCGCTCATTCTGTTGGAGGTCTGACCGTATTCCTCATAGCCCATAACGCTGTCATTTCTTGGATTTACATACCATTTTGCGCTGTCGAGACTTGAAAGCAACGCTTCGCCCTCATCAAGTGAGTTCTTAGCCGAGTCAAGCTTCTTATATATCTCATTGACCTTTGCGTCGTATTCGGCATCAATTCCATCGGCTTTTTCCTTGGCTAATGAAACCTGCACTTCAAGATTGGTTATATCGTTTTTCTTTTCAAGAAGCTTAGTCAGAGTTTCCTGTTCACCCGACTGAATCCGGCTTTTAGCTTCGTCAAGCTCTTTTTCCGCCTTGTCAAGAGCGACCTTAGCTTCGTTCAGCTGAGCTTTAAGCTCATTGAGCTTTGCAACTAATGCCTTAGCCTCCTCAAGACTTTGCTCTCTTTGCTTCAATACGCTTTGAGCCGCCGTGAGTGTCGCTCTCGAAGCCGCAAGCTTGACTTCCAAACTTTGAAGCTCAGGCTCCATATACGCCGCTATTTCCTCTGCCGTTCCGACGGCGGTGAAGCTTTTGATGTTTGCGATAAGATCCTGTATTTCCTCGCTGTCAAAGCCTGTCGCTTTGAGATTGGCGATTATATCGTCAGCCGAATAGCTCTGATTTTTGTCAAGCTGGCTTATTGCGTCACGTCCGGTCTTTACGGCGCTCTCAAGCGACTGCACTGTTGTCAGTGAAGTGTTGACCGTATTGTTTGCCACCGACCATGCGGTATAGGCGTTGTTATACTGTGTCTCCGCATCGGCATATTGCTCAAGCAAGGCGTTGACCTCGTCGTATTTTTTGCTCGCTTCCTCCCACTGCTTATACTGAGTGGTCTGTTCAAGCTTCGCCATGCTTATCTGAGTGTCGGCATCTGTTGCGGCGGCGTTGTATTCCTCTTTGAGCTTTCTGACAAGCTCATCGCCATAGACGGAGTAATACTTGACCTGTTCGACCTTTTCCTTTGCCGCTTGAACCTCAAGCTCGACCTCGCTTCTCATTTTTTCGTATTCTGTTCTGCCCTGCGTGACCTTTGTGTTATATTCGTCATAAAGGCTTTGGACTCTCGGGGCGAGTCTCTCTTGAGCTATCGCCTCGATTTTCTCTCGGCAGGATTCGACATAATTATCATATTCTTTTGTGTACGCAATGAAGCGACTGCTGTCCTTGAGCTTTACGCTCACGCTTGTGAAGTATTCGAGATTAAAGCACTCCTGCGGAATATAAATGAACGTTCCGAGCTTGCCGCTTCCAACCGAGGTATAACCTCTCTCGTACGAAATATATAACGGACTTCTGATGATTCCGACTATTTTGTATTCGGTCGTGTTGAGCTTTGTCGCTATATCCGCTCCTTCGGTCTCGATAGTGACTGTCTTGCCTATCTCAAAGCCCGCCGGAGTTGAAAGCTGGCTCTCGTCAACAAGACATTCGTTTGTAGCCGTCGGCCACGTACCCTCTAAAAGAGTAAGTCTGTTGATATATGACGGGTTATCCTCGCCGCTGTTTTGAAAATTATAGGCGTCGGTGACGTTAAGCGATATTGTCTTGACGGTATACGCCGAGCCGTCGATATCGGAAAGTCTTTCGCCGTCGAGTTTAAGATAGCCGTCGACCGTCTTTACACCGACTGCGGTCTGAACGTCATCAAGAGCCGCTATTGCCGCAACGTCGTCTTCGGTCAAGCCGACCGTTGACTGAACATTGATATCCATAAGGTTAGTTTGGCTATAGTATTCTCTCGCCGTTTGAAGCATATCCGGCGCTGTGGCATTCATACCGGCAAAAAAGCTTATGCCGAGGGCGACTATGGCGATTATCGAAATGAATCTGTGCATTGTCTTTTCGATAGTTCTGCCCGTTTCCCTCATAAGCATGGGATTTATGTCACGTTTGAAATTAAAGCCCTCTCTATGCTTTTTCTCGCCCGACTTTTTCTCGGTATTCCTACCGAGCGGTTTCTTGTCTGTTTCGGGTTTCTTCTTCGTTTTCATTCCTCGCCCTCCTTTCGGTCGGTATAAGTCATCACCATTCTATCTTGTCAACCGAAAGAGGTGTGTCATTGACAGCTATCTGTGTCACTCTTCCGCTTCTCATAGTGATTATCTTATCCGCCATGGGAGCTAATGCCTGGTTATGCGTTATAAGCACAACCGTCATACCCGTCTCGTGGCAGGTATCCTGTAAAAGCTTCAATATTTGCTTTCCCGTGTTATAGTCAAGAGCGCCTGTTGGCTCATCGCAAAGAAGCAATTTCGGATTCTTCGCTAAGGCTCTTGCAATAGAGACTCTCTGCTGTTCGCCGCCCGAAAGCTGCGACGGGAAGTTATCGCATCTGTCCGCAAGTCCGACCTTTCTGAGCATTCTCGCAGGGTCAACACTTCTCGGTGTCAGCTGAGTTGCAAGCTCGACATTTTCAAGCGCCGTAAGATTTTGAACAAGGTTATAAAACTGAAAAACAAAGCCGACGTCGCAACGCCTGTATTCGACAAGTCGCTTCTCATCGAACGAGGTTATAAGCTCACCGTCAACTCTGATTCTGCCGTCGTTGCACTCGTCCATACCTCCGAGCATATTAAGCACTGTCGTTTTGCCTGCGCCCGACGTACCGACGATAAGACAAAATTCGCCTTGATCAATATCAAAACTGACTCCGTCGGCGGCATTTATTGATATTTCGCCCATTTTGTACTTTTTATAAACGTCTCTAAATTCTATAAAAGCCATAATATTACCGTTCCTTATATATGTAATTTATGTTGTCCTTGCTATACTATTATATATAGTATAGCTGTAATAATGAATCAGCCGAAATACACGTTATATCCGTATCCACGCACTACGCCTGCTTATCCGGTCCGAGGTTGCCCTCTCTCCAATGCTTCCTGCAAAGCGAGGTATACTTTTCATTAGCGCCAAGCACTACCTGTTCGCCCTGCTTGATTATGCCGTTTTCATCGAATCTTGCGTTCCATATAGCCTTTTTTCCGCACCAGCAGATCGTTTTAACTTCTTCGATGGTATCCGCCCACGCCAAAAGCCATTGACTGCCCGGAAACAAATCACCCTTGAAGTCAGCCCGAAGTCCGTAGCAGACTACGGGTACATTAAGATCGTCGACGATATGGACAAGAGTTTCAACTTCCTCTTTCGTTAAAAACTGCGCCTCATCGACGATAAGGCAGTCGGACTTTTTCACCTGCTCCAAATCAAGCTCATGAAAAAGCACACATTCACTCTCAAGTCCGCAACGTGAATATATTCTGTGAGTTCCGTTTCTCGTGTCAACGGCGGGCTTTGCGATTATGACGTGCTGTCCTCTTTCTTCGTAGTTATACTTGACCATGAGCGCATTGGCGGTTTTGCTCGACCCCATTGCGCCGTATCTGAAATATAGCTTTGCCATGGCTCCCCCCTAAATTAGTCGTCCTGATTAAAGGTCTCTTTATAAAGCACCTCTTTGGTGTCTGTGTCTCTGATAATGACCGTGCAATGCTGATCCTTGCGGTCATTTTGGGTATAGCTTTGATAGACAAGACAGCTTTGACCGACAAGACTCACCATCAGCGGACTTGTCGAATCCTTTTCATAGTCCTCTCTGACTACGTCTATTTTCATTTCGCTGAAGTCTTTATTTCTCTCGATATCTTTTATGTACGGATAGTCTGTATCTGAATTCATAAGTCCGTATACGTTTTCAATAACAGCCACGCCGATCTTATACATCAAGATATCATAGTCGTTATCTTCTATTTCGACTGATATCAGTCCGTTCTTCTTGTCGTATTCGGCGCTTTTAAATCCGTTCTTTTCAGCGTAGCCGTCGAGATCCTCAAGCTCCGCTTCGGACAGACTTGAAGCCGAGATATCAATTCTCACCTTTCCGTCTTTCTTGCCGCAACCGAGCATAAGACAACTGAGCATAACCGTAAGAGCCATAATTACCGCCAATGATTTTTTCATATTCATCCCTCCGAAATGTTCTCCGAAACACACCAAATCTATGATTTAGGCTGAGTTTCGTGAGGTTATTATTACACAAATTCCGGCGTATGCCATAAAATAGCGGCGTTAAGCCGCTTTACCTTAGCGAATTTGTGTAACAATGTTCTCCGAAACACACCAAATCTATGATTTGGGCTGAGTTTCGTGAGGTTATTATTACACAAATTCCGGCGTATGCCATAAAATAGCGGCGTTAAGCCGCTTTACCTTAGCGAATTTGTGTAACAATGTTCTCCGAAACACACCAAATCTATGATTTGGGCTGAGTTTCGTGAGGTTATTATTACACAAATTCCGGCGTATGCCATAAAATAGCGGCGTTAAGCCGCTTTACCTCAGCGAATTTGTGTAACAATGTTCTCCGAAAGTCCCCAAATCTTCGATTTGGTTGGACTTTCGTGAGGTTATTATTACGCAAATTCCGGCGTATGCCATAAAATAGCGGCGTTAAGCCGCTTTACCTCAGCGAATTTGTGTAACAATGTTCTCCGAAAGTCCCCAAATCTTCGATTTGGTTGGACTTTCGTGAGGTTATTATACCACACATATCAAGAAAAAGCCATAACTTCAGATAATACTTTTATGATAGTTTATCAGACAAATTCGTTTATGCTGTTAAGCAACTGTTAAAGTTTAGCGATATATGAAGCCGTGCCCCAAAAGGAATACGGCGGTCGGTGGGTGTTCTGTATTATATGTGTCCGTATAGTTACTCACAGTGCTTTGTTTTGGCTTTGACTTGATTGTTGCAGCGAGCAAAAACTCCAAGCCTTTCGGCTTGGAGTTTTGGTGCATCTGACAGGAATCGAACCTGCACGTCTTTCGACAATGGATCCTAAATCCATCGTGTCTACCAATTCCACCACAGATGCGTATTGCTACGATATTATACTAAACTGCGGTCATATTGTCAACAAATATTTCACTTTCGGTATGAATTTGAACCCCGCCTGCGAGCGTGTACCCTGCGAAGCAGGGTGCCGATCGTGATCGGCAACTATAGCATACAGCCTCGGCTCGATGCCGAGGCTGTATGCCGAAAGCTTTCAAACAGCGCAAAACGGCTGTTGCAATAACGCAACAGCCGTGAAACCCGTATTCATGTCAGCGGACTTTGCCGCATACCTTTATTATTTTCCGAAGATGTTATTCTTGCCCTTGAATATGGGAAGTATCTCTCCGTCGTCTCCGTCGTTGTCATCGAAAACCGATGCGCCCTTTGACGGTGTGTGAACAGACTCGGTTG
This sequence comes from uncultured Faecalibacterium sp., assembly GCA_964480405.1. Classification (GTDB taxonomy): domain Bacteria; phylum Bacillota; class Clostridia; order Oscillospirales; family Acutalibacteraceae; genus UBA6857. The sequence continues at coordinate 44,639 of CAYZOU010000005.1, forward strand.
CAGACGGAACAGCAGTTTCCTGCTTTGCTTCGCCCGACTGTGACTGTAAGTTCTTGTCAAAGGCTTCTCTGAACGCACGGAGAATGTCACTGTTGACTGCGCCCGTGGGAGTGGTCGGAGTGAACGGTGAAGGTGTTGTCGGTGTTGTTCCGATGAAGTTCTGTGAGGGATTGGGAATCTGATTAGACGGCGTGCTCTGCAAAAGGTTCTCGTTTCTGAAGCCTGTTGCAATAACGGTTATGAGCATCTCGTCGCCCATATCCTCGTCGAATACCGAACCGAAGATGATGTTTGCATCGGGATGAGTGTTCTGTGAAATGAGGTCGCCTGCCTCCTCGATTTTATCAAGAGGCATGTCCGAAGAACAGGTGACGTTGATAATAACGCCGCTTGCGCCCTCGATCGTTGTTTCAAGAAGCGGACTTGTGATAGCTTTCTCTGTTGCTTCTGCCGCACAGTCATTACCCTTGCCACGACCGATACCCATATGAGCTCTGCCTGCGTCTTTCATAACGCTCTTGATATCCGCAAAGTCAAGGTTGATATAACCGGGAACTTTGATAGTGTCGGAAATACTCTTAACGCCCTGCCAAAGAACCTCGTTCGCCTTGCCGAAAGCATCACGAATACCGAGACTCTTGTCACCTAAAAGGCGAAGTCTCTCGTTCGGAATGACAATAAGACTGTCAACATTCTTTTCAAGCTCTTTTATACCTTCCTCAGCCTGCACCATACGCTTTCTGCCCTCAAATCTGAACGGCTTTGTTACGATACCGACTGTGAGTATGCCCATTTCTTTTGCTATTTCGGCAACTATCGGAGCTGCGCCCGTGCCTGTGCCGCCGCCCATACCTGCGGTGATGAATACCATATCCGTGTTTTTGAGCACTTCGGAAATAGCTTCTCTGCTTTCCTCGGCAGCCTTGCGACCGACTGTCGGATCGCCGCCTGCACCCATGCAGCCCGTTGTTTTCTCACCTATCTGAATTTTATGTGTTGCCTTGGAATTTTCAAGAATCTGACGGTCGGTATTGATCGAAATAAACTCGACGCCGACTATACCGGCGTTAACCATGCTGTTAACGGCATTTCCGCCGCCACCGCCGACACCGATTACCTTTATCTGGTTATATGCGATATATTCATTATCAATAGCGAAACCCATTAAACTTCCTCCTAAACATATGTAATTACAAAGCGCATAACTGATAAAACGACTGTTTTTTTGCGCACAACTTCATGATATATTGATGATTATAACATACATAAACTGAAATATCAATAATATAAATTAAAAACTTTATTTGAATTTCATATACATTTTTGAGTATTTTGACGATTAAAACATATCATTGTGTCGCTTTCTTAGTGTCGTTCTTTGAAGATGTTTTGTTATTTTTCTTGGAAGTGCTTTTTGTGGTACTTATAGTGCCTTCTTTGAAAAATGCTTTGGTGACACTTTTGAGATTTATCGTGCCCTCGGATTTGTTGTTTTCTTCTTCGAGCTTTGCGATTATCTCTTTAGCCATTTTGAGCTTTGACTCCATGTCGCTTTCAGAGCCGAAATCAAGCTTGATTTTTCCGTTATAGACCGCCGAAAGCAGGTTGATATCCGTGACATTTATTTCGGTCAGCTTCAGTCCGTTTTCGCTCGCTCTTGCGATTATGTCCTTTGCCGCCGCCAAGCTTTCGGGGGATTTCACCGTCAGTGTCGTTCCGGGCTTTGTGTTGAGCAGGTCTATGCCCTTGAGCAATATCGTGTCTCCCTTTTTCTCGCTTTTTTCCTCTAAGACCTTATCGTTGCCGTCAAGCAGGATATACTTTTTGCTTTTTTCTATTGAGTACACGGGAAGTGCTTCCGTTATTTCAAGCTCGACCCCCGAAGGAATATTTCTGACGACGTGAACACTTCCGACGTACGGCAAGGAAGCGGAAAGCGTTTGTGTAACATTTCCGGATGTGGTACGCCACAGGTTGTCGCCGAGATTCACACCCGATGCCTCGATTATTTGTTCTTGAGAATATCTTGTATCACCCGAAACGGTGATAGTCTCGATCTTGAAAAGCACGGTGAGCGAAAGCGCCGTGAGTATCGCAGCGGCGATAACGACAGTGAAGAAAAGCGTCTTTATGACATTTCTCTTGCGCTTCTTTCTTGCTTTTTCGGCGTATGCCTTGCGGCGCTCGTCATTTGAGCGAGTGTCGGCTTTCTTCTTATTCTTGGCGCTCTGCCTTCTTGCGCTTGTCTGTCCCCTTTTCTGTGAGGACGGCGCCGCTGTTTTTTTCGGTGGCGCTATGGGACGCTCTCTGTCGGCAGAAGTAAAGCTCCCCTGCTTTTTCGGTGCGTCATAAATATATTTTTCGCCCGTTATCCACTTGCGTCTTTCCTCGGCAAGCTGTTCGGCACGTCTTTTTTCATCGTTTATACTTTGATATCCGTTCCTTTGGTTTCCGTTATTTCTTTCCCAATCCTTCATATTTCAGCCTCGCTTGATATCAGCGCCTATGCTTTTGAGCGCCTTTTCTATTTTTTCATATCCTCTGTCGATATGATGGATCTCCGTTATCTCTGTCTGTCCCTCGGCTCTGAGCGCCGCAACTATCAATGCACCGCCGCCTCGAAGATCGGTCGCCTGTACCTTTGCGCCGTATAGCTTCTTCACTCCGTCAATGACAGCGACCTTATCCTCAATTCTGATCTTCGCTCCGAGCCTTAAAAGCTGGGGTACGTGTTTAAATCTCGATTCGAATATGTTCTCGACTATTACACTCGTTCCGCTTGCCTTTGTCGCCATTGCCATTACGGGCGCTTGCGCATCTGTCGGAAAGCCCGGATACGGCATGGTTCTGACGTTTCTTATCGGATTCAGTCCGTCCTTGACCCGTATTCTCAAAGAGTCCTTTCCGACATCAAGGCGACAGCCCGCCTGTTCAAAAACAGATATTACACTCTTGAGATGAAGCGGAATAATGTTTTCTATAAGCACGTCTCCTCCTGCCGAAGCGACACATGACATATATGTTGCGGCGGTTATTCTGTCGGGTATAACGCTGAATTCACAGCCGTGAAGTCTCTCGACACCGCATATGCTCACAGTGCCGTCTAAGCCTGTTTTTATATCGGCTCCGCACTTATTGAGAAATTCGACAAGCACCGCTATTTCGGGCTCTCTCGCCGCATTGTAAATGTTAGTCACGCCGTCGGATACGGCGCAGGCGAGGATTATATTTTCCGTCGCACCGACCGAGGGGAACGGCAGATTTATATTCGCTCCCGAAAGCTTTCCGCTTCGCTTACAGCTGAGCTTTCCGTAGCTTTCGTCTATCTCCGCTCCAAGCTCTCTCAAGGCTGACAAATGCAGATCTATAGGTCTAAGTCCGATCTCGCACCCACCGGGCGTATACATATCGGCATGACCCAATCTCGAAAGCACCGAGCCTAAAAAGACGATCGACGACCGCATCTCACGCATCAAATTTTCGGGTATGTCGCAACGGGTCAGATGAGAGGGATCTATGAGCACCGTGTCGCCGTTTCTCTCGACATCGCAGCCCAAATATCTGAGTATTTTCACAGCCGCCGTGACATCGGTCAGCTGTGGGCAGTTATGTATCACGCACTCATCGCCCGTCAAAACCGTTGCCGCAAGAAGCGGCAGACAGCTGTTCTTTGAGCCGTGCACCTTTATTTTTCCCTCAAGTCTGTGTTCGCCTCTGACAATTATGCTTTCCACTCAAAACACGACCTTTCAACCTTAGATGTTGTATTCTATGCCGAAAAATCGCTTTAAGTGATTGTTTGCGTTTATTTGTTCTCAGCGAGTGAAACTATGATGTCGGCGATATTTTTCTTTGCGTCGATCATCGCCATTGCTCTTGCGTTTTCTCCTATTCTCTCTCTTTTCTCTCTGTTATTGACAAGCTCGTCGACTTCCTTTATCAGCTTTTCGCCCGTCAGATCCTTTTCCTCTATCATTATTGCGGCGTCGTTATTGACAAGCGCCATTGCGTTATGATATTGATGATTCTCGGCGACATTCGGTGACGGCACTAATATTGATGCCTTTCCGAGAGCTTCGATCTCGCTGAGTGATGAAGCGCCCGCTCTGCATACGACTATATCAGCCGCACTCATGCATACGTCCATGTCGCTTATGTATTCTCTTATTTCAATGTTATTATGCTTATCAAGGTCAACGCCGTTCTCTTTTATTTTATCGGGTACCCAAAGTCCGTAGCTGCCCATAGAATGTAAAAAGCGGTAGTTCTTTTCGTCGGCACGCTTTGAAATAAGCTCGACCGCCGCCTCGTTTATGGCTCTTGCACCGAGTGAGCCGCCCATTGAGAGTATAAGCACCTCATCGTCCTTGATACCCATTTCGGCTCTCGAAAAGTCTCTGTCGGCTCTGAGCATTTCTCCCCTTACCGGCAGACCCGTGAGTATACATTCGTTTTTAGGCTCTAAATATTTTTTTACGCTGTCAACGGTTATCATCACTCGGTCAACGTGTTTCGCCAACGCCTTATTTGTCACACCGGGGAATGCGTTCTGCTCATGGATAGCTGTCGGGATTCCCATTTTATATGCTGTTCTCAAAACAGGACCGGACACATATCCGCCGAAGCCGATAACGACGTCGGGGTTAAATTTCTTGATTATCTTTTTAGTCTGAAATGATGACGTCAGAAGATAAAAAAGCGTTCTGATATTCTTGGCTATATTCTTTAAGCTCAGCTTTCTTTGAAAGCCGGATATTGATATAGTTGCAAAGTCAAAGCCTGCCTGAGGGACAAGCCTTGACTCCATTTTATCCTTTGTTCCGACAAAGAGGATCTCGCTGTCGGGATATCTTTCTCTGATCTCACCTGCAACGGCAAGCGCCGGATTTATATGTCCGCCCGTACCGCCGGCGGCAAATAGAAATCTCATATATTTAACCTCGCTTATGTTTTTTCGATGCTGCTGTTTCTTGAAACGGACATGATCAAGCCCATTTCTGTCAGCAATATGACAAGAGAGCTGCCTCCATAGCTGAAGAACGGAAGCGATATACCCGTGTTGGGAATCGCATCTGAAACAACCGCAATATTGAGTATGACCTGTATTCCGACCTGAAGCGCTATACCCATGGCAAGCATTGAGCCGAAAACGTCCTTTGCCCTGACAGCTATCTTGAAAGCTCTGTGAACAAGAGCGGCGAAAAGGCAGATAATAGCCGTTGCGCCGACAAAGCCGAGCTCCTCACAAACGATAGCAAAGATGAAGTCGTTTTGCGGCTCGGAAACATACATATGCTTCTGTTTTGAGCCGCCGAGACCTAAGCCGAACGGGCCGCCCGACGCTATCGCTCGCAAGCTTTGGTTTGTCTGCCATCTCGCTTTCAGCGGCTCAAAGCTCTTGTCAAGCCACGCCACGATTCTCGTTCCGGCATAACCCGGAAGTATATCTGGATTCTTTATGACGACGATAAGCGCCAAGGCGACAACTGCGGCGAGGACAATGAAATATCCTTTTTTCACTCCGCCCAGCCACATCATGCCGACACCTATCAAGAATACGAGGATAGTACACGAAATGTGATTTTCAATTATGATCAAGACACAGATAAACGAAATAATCAGCGTATACCACAAAGTAAGCGCCATTGACATGGTGCTTGCGTTTCTGTAGAAAACACGAAGCTTTGAGGTGAATTTATCGTCGATAGACTGAAGAAGCGGCGAATTCGGCACTTTCTTTGAGCCAATCAATCCGTATTGCCTTGAGATATTATAGGCTAAAAACAGAATCAATCCGAACTTAGCTATCTCAGACGGTTGGAAGTTTATCGGCCCTATCTTGAGCCAGCGCTTGAAGTCGTTATCCTTATGAAGATTGACTAAAAACGTCACTATCAACAGCAACACCGAAGCCCCGTAGCCGACAATGGCGAGACCTCCGTTGAGCCTCCTATAATTGAAGAAGCTGACGGCGAACATCATTACTATTCCTATCACGGCGTAAGCGACCTGCCTTTTGATATACCAAAGCTCGTCGCCGCCTTTTCTATAGTACGCATCGGTGTAGCTTGCCGAAAACATCATAACAAGTCCGATACAAAGAAGAACAAAGACCAATATCATAAAAGGTGCGTCGGCCGTTCCCGAAAGAGTCCATCTTTTGATGAATGAGCCGAAACGTGCGCCGCTTTCCTGAGCTTTTCTGACTGAGCTTTCCTTTTCACGGCGCAGCTGTTCCTCTTTCATAGCTCTTTCCCGTTCTCTCTGTCTCGCTCTTTCACTGCGAGGGTCGACATAGGGATTTCTCATATTATTCGGTTTTGCGTATTCTCTTTCAGCCAAGCTTATCCCTCCGATCGGATGTTAAGTTTAAACTTAAATCACCCTGTTGTCTCCGAAATAGATGATTATTATGCCCAAAATACAGGCTATAGCGTTGATCAAGGTAAAAATTCCGACTATCTTTTTTTCGTTCCAGCCGCTCATTTCAAAATGGTGGTGTATCGGTGCCATTTTGAACACCTTTTTGTGGCGAAGCTTGAAGCTTCCTATCTGAATCACGTCACTCATAGCTTCAAGAACATATATGAAGCCGAAAAGAACGAGTATTAACGGCATGTCTATGGCATAGGCTAAGGCTACGACCATACCGCCGAGGAACATTGAGCCGGTGTCGCCCATCATGACCTTCGCCGGATAGTGATTCCAAATCAGATATCCTGCACAGCCTCCGACCAAAGCGGCGGCAAGAATGCTGATACTTGTGGTCTTATAAAGTATAGCCGAGACGGTGAATGCAAGCGCCGCAACGAGTGTTACACTGCCGCAAAGGCCGTCGATACCGTCGGTGAAATTGACGGCATTTGTTGCGCCGTAGATAACGCAAATGCCGAATATCCAATAGAAGAAGTGAAGATCGACCGAGCCGACAAACGGAACATACATTGAAGTTCCGCTGACCTTATAATAGCATATGAGGTAAGCGACGGCGATTATCATTTGAGGTATCGTTTTTTGTATTTCGGTAAGACCGAGATTACGCTTCTTGACGACCTTGATATAGTCATCGACAAAGCCGACGAGCGCAAAAAGCACGGCAAGCAATAAGCCGCCGAAAATTTTGACAAGCTCAACATTTTTCATTTCTCCGGCAGGCGAAAATGCACTTGCACCCATGCCCTTGCAGACAAGGTATGTGACAGCCGATGAGGCTATGACACCAATTATAAACATTATTCCGCCCATAGTCGGTGTGCCCTGTTTTTTTGCGTGCCACTTCGGGCCTATATCGACAAGTATTGTCTGACCGAATTTCAGCTTATGAAGAAGCGGTATGACAGCATAGCCTAAAAGCCATGTGACAAAGAACGCAATAAGAAGCGACATAACGCTTGCAACCGTAATACTCATTTGATCAAATCCTCTCTCGTTTTAGTTTTCCTTTTGCTTTTCGAGATACTCAGCGACCTTTTCTCTCTCATCATAATGTATTTTTTCTTTGCCGATTATCTGATAGGTCTCATGACCTTTTCCGGCAAGAAGTATTATATCATTTTCTTCGGCTATACTCAAGGCAAGCTCTATAGCTTGAGTTCTGTCAATTTTTACATATGTTTTGTTTGTGCTGCCCGTCATGCCGTCTAAGATATCGTTTATTATGCTTTCGGGGTCTTCCGTTCTCGGATTATCCGTTGTGACAACAGCTATATCCGAAAGCTCTGCGACGGTTCTGCCCATTATCGGACGCTTGGTTTTATCTCTGTCGCCGCCACAGCCGAACACCGTTATAACTCTGCCCTTTTTGACCTCGTTGAGAGTTCTGAGAACATTCTCAAGTCCGTCCGGAGTATGCGCATAGTCAACTACGACACTGTAGGGCGTATCGGTATCCAAAACTTCAAACCTGCCCTTGACGCTTTTAAGCTTCGCCACATTGGCGATAACAGTGTCAAAGTCAAATCCGAGTTCGAGCATACAACCGATAACAGCCATTGAGTTATAGACGGAAAACATTCCCGGTGTCTCATAGTGTACTCTGCCTATCATTGAAATGCCGACTATCGCATAATCGACACCTTTCGGGCTGAGCTTCACTGTTTTCGCCGTGAGATCGGCGGCGTTCTGACTTGCCGAATATGTCGTGACCTTGCAGTCGGTGTCTTCGAGTAATGCTTTATAGGAAGCATCGTCTATGTTTATTATCGCTTTATCGCAGTTTAAGAAAAGCTTTCTCTTAGCCGCAATATAGTTTTCCATTGAGCCGTGATAGTCGAGATGATCCTGCGTAAGATTTGTGAAAACGGCAACGTCAAAATGACAGCCGTCGGTGCGGCATTGGTCAAGAGCCTGTGATGAGACCTCCATAACGCAATATTCCGTTCCGCACTCGACCATTTCGCTGAACATTCTGTTAAGCTCGAACGCATCGGGGGTAGTCAAAACGCTGTCGGTTTTCTTTGAGCCGATAATATTTGATACCGTTCCGATAAGTCCCGCCTTTTTGCCTAATGAAATCAGCAGGTTATATATAAGCGTTGAAACAGTTGTTTTTCCGTTCGTTCCCGTAACGCCTATGAGGGTCATTCGCTCAGACGGCTGTGAGAAAAACAGACTGCACATCTTCGCATATTCGCTTCGTGTGTTACCGACGATAACTTGATTTCGGCAGCCGACATCTCTTTGAGCGATTATCGCCGCCGCACCCATTTCCTCCGCCTTTTTGGCTGCCGTATGTCCGTCAAAGTTTTTGCCCTCGATACAGACAAAAGCGCAGCCTTGCTTACATTTTCTCGAATCATCGGTTATATATGAAATTTCAACGTCCTGCCAGTCGCTTTTTGCGGCTGTGTTTCTTAAAAGATAAGATAATTTCATTCTATGACCTCCGCTTTATTTTGCTTTTTCTTATCTCGGTTTGCTTTTTTATGTACACCCGAGTGTGTACCGAATATCAATCGGCATCGGCTACGCCGCTGGTTTCTTGGAAGTATACGGTTATGCTTGAGCCCGCTTCGACCTTCGTTCCCTTTTCGATGCTTTGCTTGATGGAAATGGTGCTTCCCGTCTTCAGCGACGGGCCGGAGAAGGTTATGTTTACTCCCGTTGCAACAGCTAACTGATTGACCTGAGATATGGTTTTATTTGTAAAGTCGGGCACTTCGACCATTGAGGTTTTTGCGCCTTTCTCCGTATAGACCACGATAACACCGCCCGACGGTATGGTCTGCTTTGCGGCAGGTGTTTGGCTTATGACTTCATCGCCCGAGCCGACGACCTTGACGGAATATCCCTGCTTTGCCGCCGTCTGCTTCGCCGAAAGAACAGAGCTTCCGACCAAATTGGGAGCGACAGATGTAAACGTAGCAAGCTCACTTTCCGTATACTTAGGCTCAACATTGAGATATTCGAGCGTATTTTGCATGACCTCCTTAGCGGCAGGAGCGGCAACTACGCTACCCGAGTGAACGGCTGTTCCGGGATTGTCGACGATTATAAGAACGGCTACCTGCGGATCATCGGCAGGAGCGAAGCAAACGAACGAAGCCGAATAGAGATTCTTTTCGCTGTCTTGGCTTTCCTTGATCTTCTGTGAAGTAGCGGTCTTACCTGCGACACGGTAACCGGCTATATATGCGTTCTTACCCGTACCGGCGGAAACGACCTTTTCCATCATTTCGCAGACCTTTTTGCTTGTGCTTTCGCTGATGACCTGTCGCTTGACCTCCGGCTCTTTCGTCGAAAGAACGTTTCCGTCGGAATCGACCGTACCCGAAACGATATAGGGCTTCATGAGCTTTCCGCCGTTGGCTACGGCGCTGATGGCGGTTATCATCTGAATCGGCGTGACCTTGATCGTCTGACCGAATGAGGTACTCGCAAGGTTAACGTTTGTGAAGCTGTTTTTTGCGTGGTAGGTAACGCCTGCTACCGGCTCCGCTTCACCCGGAAGATCTATTCCGGTTTTTTCCGTAAAGCCGAAAGCCTCGAAATATTTGAAATAAGCGTCTGTTCCGAGCTTCTGACCTATCGTTATAAAGAACGGGTTACAGGAATTCATAAGACCCTGCGTGATTGTCTGATGACCGTGACCTGTTCGCCTTGCGCAGTGGATATTCCAGCCGCCTATGCTGTATACGCCGCTGCAATTATAGGTCGTGTTCTCATCGACAACGCCCTCCTCCAAAGCTGCCGCAAGGGTGAAAACCTTGAAAACAGAGCCCGGCTCATAGGTATATGAGACCGTCTTATTGTTCCACTGAGCGAACAATGCGTTCGTGTAAGCCTCCGAGTATTCGTCAGTACCCTTGAGCTTTTCGATCTCCTTTCGAGTTTCCTCGTCATATATGGTGTATGCGTTGTTTGAATCATAGTCGGGCTTGCTTGACATTGCCTTAACAGCGCCCGTGTTGACGTCCATGACTATACCGTATGCGCCCTCGGCTTCATAGTCAACAAGAGCTTCATCGAGAGCCTTTTCAAGATAGTATTGGATAGTGACGTCAAGCGTTGTCAAAAGTCCGTTACCCGTGCCGGGATCAATAACCGTTTCATAGTCCGAGCTCATGCTCTGGCTTCTTGCGTCCTTTGCGGTTATTATTCTGCCGGGTGTACCCATAAGCGTTTCATCATAGACATATTCGAGTCCGCCCTTGCCCTCACCGTCGGCATTGATAAAGCCTATGACCGATGAAGCGAAATTGTTGGACTGATAAAATCTCATTGAGCTTGGGGTAAAGTATACAGTTCCGCCGTAGCTGTTTTCGGAAAGGTATGTCTCGACCTTGTCTTTCTGAGTCGCCGTGACCTGCTTTTTGATTATTTCGTAGCGGCTCTCGGTATTATTTAGTTTTTTGTATACCGTGTCGTATTCTATTGAGAAAGTCTCGCTCAAAAACTTTGACAGATTTTCTCTTGTCTCATCTTTTGTGATATTGCTCGGTGTCGCACAGCAAAGCCACGCCGATGCGCTTTGAGCTAAGACGTTCATGTTGCAGTCATATATGTTGCCTCTCGGTGCGGTGACAATGGTGTCGCTCATCTGTTGATCTTCAGCCTCGGCTCTGTATTCCTCACCCTTGACAAAGACGACATTGACAAGACTGACTATATTAAGCAACAGCACCGAAACGCACAAAAACGCAAGCAGAGCCGTCGCATTTTTCTTTATTTTCTTATCGGGGTTTTTAATTATCACCGTTAACACCTCTCAGTTTCCGATTTATCTCTAAATTATTTTTTCCTTTTATAGCAGCACAAGGCGAAAAGACACATAATTCTATGTGAGCTTTTTCGCCTTATCCGTCATTTTTTTCAGTTAGTTTCCTCACCGGAGGACACTATAACTTTATTTTCCTTTGCTATTTTAACATACTCTATATCGCCTGCGCCGAGCTTGACTAAGCCCAACTTTTCAACGGCGATCTTTTCGATCTGTTCGAGTGAAACCATACCGTTAAGCTCCATTGATAACCTTGAGTTATCGCTTTGGACCATTTCGTATTTCTCGGACAGGTCACTGTATTTTCTGTCTGCGGCATCGCAACTGCAATAGCCGTAAATATTCATAAAACAAAGCGCTGACAAAACAACTCCCGCAATTACCGTTCTTGTCAACCTGACGGCGACTGTTTTCTTTTCGGTTTTAATTTCCTCTTTTGTTTTCTCCCTCGGTGTCAGCTTTTTAAGTTCAACTGTTTTTTGCTGTTCGCTTCTTCGTCTTTCAGCCGGAGAAAAAGCGTCAAAGTCAAACTCCTGACCGGCAGGTAAAGCCATGATATTTCCTCCCTTTTATTGTATTTACCGTTTTTCTCAATTATGTAGTTTTTCTATAGCTCTGAGCGTTGCGCTCCTTGATCTCGGATTGTTTTTAAGCTCCTCGTCGCTTGCCGTTATAAACTTAAACGGCAACTCACCTCTCGGTGTTCTTCCGCAGACGCACACCGGAAATTCTTTTGGGCAAATACAGCCTTCACAGAATTTCGCAAATCTTCTCTTGACCATTCTGTCTTCAAGGGAATGGAAGGTGATGATGCTGAGTCTGCCGCCGATTTTCAGCGCATCGAACATATCGTCTAACGTGGCGTCAAGTTTATCAAGCTCGCCGTTGACCTCTATTCTGAGCGCCTGAAATGTTCGTCTCGCCGGATGTCCTCCGCTTCTTCTCGCCGAAGCGGGAATGGAATATTTCACTATTTCGGCAAGTTTCAAGGTCGAATCTATCGGATTTATCGCTCGCTCCTTGACAATGTTTCTCGCTATGGAACGGGCGAATTTTTCTTCGCCGTATGTCTGAATTATTCTCGCAAGTTCTCTTTCACCGAGCTTATTGACAAGGTCGGCGGCCGTCGGTCCCGATTGGCTCATTCTCATATCGAGCGGCGCATCATTGTGGACCGAGAAGCCTCTTTCCGCTGTGTCGAGCTGGTGGGAGCTTACGCCGAGGTCGGCGAGTACCCCATCGACATATTCTATATCAAGCTTCGATAATATTTCTTTAAGCTGTGAGAAGTTCTTTTGAACCACAGTCACTCTCTTATCGCCGCTGAAACGCTCCTTTAACACGGCGATCGCATCGGGGTCTTGGTCAATGGCGATAAGCCGACCGTTTTCACCCAGCCTTGCCAAAACGGCTCTTGAGTGACCTCCGCCGCCGGCAGTGCAATCGACGTATATGCCGTCCTTTTTCACATTGAGCGAGTCAACGGTCTCGTTCAAAAGAACGCTTATATGTTCAAAGTTCATTTTTTATTTAATCCCCGTTTTTGAGAGCGTTAGCCTCTCTCATTCTCTTTTCGACGTTCGCTTCTCTCATGAGCGCATCAACGTCTTTGACTCTTCTGACGTTTTCTTTCGATTTTTCTCTGTATGCCTTGAAGCTGTCTTCGTTCCAAATTTCAACGTGGCGTCCCATACCTATTACTAAAGCCGAGTCTGTCAAGCCGACACTTTCTCTCTGTTCGACGGGTATGGAAATTCTTCCCTGATTGTCTATCGTCACATCATAGGTCTCAGCGAAAAGGTCGGTCAATATATCATCTTCACCGAGCATATCGCCTATTCTGCTCTCAAGCTCGGCAAACTTTCTTTCAAACTCCGCTACTGAATAGCACTGTATGCAGTTTTTATTTTCGGAAACGGTGAGAATAAACTCGCTTCCGAGTGAATCTCTGAATTTAGCAGGGACAAACATTCTGTTTTTCTGATCAAGCTTGTTGATATATTTGCCTGTGAGCAACATGACCCTGCCTCCTCTCTAATTCACCTTTTTCCACCTTTTTAGTTTACTGTTACACCATTATAGCTTGTACAGCCACCAATGTCAATAGTAATACTTCACAAAAAATAAAAAAATTGCGGAGACGACTCTTTGGAATCATCTCCGCAAAATTGCGTTTTATATTCTGTTATTTCTTTTCGCCTAAAAGCTTTGCAAGCTCGTCCATAAAGGTGTTAATATCCTTGAACTGCCTGTAAACAGAGGCGAAACGGACATAGGCGACTTCGTCAATATCCTTGAGCTTTTCCATCGTCAGCTCACCTATGTGTACCGATGTGACCTCTCTGTCGAGTGAATTTTGAAGCTCCGCCTCAATGTCGCTGACCGCCTTTTCAATCGTGTCAAGCGCAACCGGTCTCTTTTCGCAAGCTCTGAGCATACCGTTGAAAAGCTTTTCTCTGTTGAACTGTTCTCTCGACTTATCCTTTTTCACAACGATTATCGGCACATTTTCAATGACCTCATAGGTCGTGAATCTCTTGCCGCAGCTCATACATTCACGGCGGCGTCTGATTCTTTCGCTTTCGTCGGTCGGTCTTGAATCAATGACCTTGCTTTCGGTGTAACCGCAAAACGGACACTTCATTTTTTATCACTCCTGTCTTTTATTATTTTATTCCTTCCTCATCGAAAAGGAATGTGGTTTCAAGGGCGAGCTTAACACCTGTTTCTATCGCCGCAAGGCTGAGGTTATCCTCGGTGTCAAGTCTTGTGTGATAGTAACGGGCGGGAGAGGGATCCATTGCCGTTACGCTTGTCGCTCTTATGCCTGCCTGGCTCATTGCCGCAGCGTCTGTTGAGCCGAGTTCGATAGCGCCGATGGGAAGCTCGAGATCCATGAGCTTTGCAGCTCTTTGAACAAGCTCGGCTGTCTGTCTGTCGTTTTTGACAACGCCCGTCATATCCTTATCGTATGCCTTGATAAATTCAAGCTCTCTTATCGTGTCGAAGCCGACAAATATCGTCTGAGTGCCGTCGTTTTTGTATTCCTCGGCGTGTGCCTTTGCGAAAGCCTTTGAGCCTCTCAAGCCGGCTTCTTCACCGCCTGCGCAAAGCACTACGACCTCTGTATTTTCAAATCTGATATTGTTATCCGAAAGGAACTTTGCGACTGACATTGCGATAAATGTTCCTGTCAAGTCATCGTTTGCACCTGTAACGGGTCTGCCGTAATTGCAGAATCCGATAGCTGCGATAAGCACGGGTACGGCAACATATGTAATGACTGCGATGACCTTGAAAGCGACATTGACGTCAGCTGACCAAAGGCTTGCGCCCATAGCTTCGCCGTAAACAGCCATATAAGCTATTGAAGCGCCGAGACCGATAACTATATCCAAAATAGCCGTAAGAATGATAACGAATACCGCCGGTCTTCCGCCGTGGTACGTGTAAGTCCATTCATAAGCCGAGTCTGTGTGACCGGAAATTATGATTCTCTTTTTTGTTTCGCCGCTTGCTTTTCTGACGCCGATAACATTACCCGATGTCTTTTTCGGGAAGAAAACGTCTAAAACGGGCTTATAGAAAATAAATTCGGCGAGAATCAAAAACAGTGTTACAACACAGCAGGCAAGAGATATAGCCGCCATGCCGAGTGAAAGGAACACCGTTGAGAGAATGAGCAGGATAGCTCCGATGGGTACCCATGACATGAATGCTTTGTCACTGCACTTGTATTCCTCTCTGACTGCCGAATCGCAATACTTGTTAAGATCGGCAAGCATATATTCCTGCGCTTCCTTTTCGCTTTCGCTTCCGACCGGTCTCGGACCTGTTTTTTTGCAGAGTATTTTTATGCTTTTGTATACATAGTTTGCATACTCACGCACCTTCTGCGGATATCTTTCGATACTTTCTTGAGCTTTCATTTTTTATGAAACTCTCCTTTCCGTTCTTTGAGTACGGGCAACGCTCTGCTTTCGGTAAGCTCCGCTTTCGGCAACCCGTATATCTCTGATTTTTAATATTATACATTGAAATCGTCAAAATTTCAATAGAAATCAAAATGTTTTACACACGCAATAAAAATTACTTTCCCACGCCGGTATGTACGGGTGGTGGCGGTAATATATCTCATAATCGGGACAGATATCTTTTATCGTTTTCACAAGCTCAAATGCGTCCTCGTTGCGATGATATGCGCAGACATAAAGCTTCGGTCTGTATTTTTCGATAAGCTTTTTCGCTCCGAGCAAAGCTCTTTTTTCAGCTCCCTCAACGTCCATCTTGATAAACGTGACCTCATCGAGAACATCATCGAGCGCAACCGCCCTCACCTTTTCTCCGCTGTCGCTTTGGTGTGAGCTTCTGCCTGCCTTTTTGTCAAAGACAAGCTCACAGCTCTCGTTCCACGCCGCCGCATTGAAACATTCCGTATTATCAAGCTCACGAGTTTTATTAAGAAGCTTTTTGAAATTTTTCGTATCCGGCTCAAACGCATATATTTTCGCATACTTACCGTTTGTGTGAGTGAGAATTTCTCTGACCGTGTCGCCGTCGTATGCGCCGAGGTCTGCTATTATCTCACTTTCGCCTATACTTAGTAAGGTCTCATATACCTCCGACTTTTCGCTTTCACAGTCAAACAGGTATTCGATTTTTCCGCTGACTTTAAAATTTAAAACGTCAACGAACGTCTTTTTTGATTTTTCATCTGCGAGCAGAGTGTACGCTTCGTCAAAATCTCTCTCGTACTTTTTGATATAATCAACGGTGAAAAGTCCTTTTCCCGCTATCGGCACGGTCGGAGCTAACAATTCGTGTTCACGGCTCATCTTCCGAACACGTTCAAGCGTACCGCTATCGTGAATGGCAAAGGTCATCAAGATTATAAAGTCGCTGTATTTCTCACATACCTGAGAATATTTCAGCACGGTTTTTCCGTGAAACGAGTGACCTCTGACAAATTCATCGGAGGCGAAAACGTCGCTGAACTCGACTCCGATCTTCTCAAGCTCGCCGATTATCATGTCCGCTCCGTTGCCCATTCCGTAAAGGACTATCGGCAGCTCGGTTTCAGCCAAATGCTTCCAGATGCTTTCTTCTTTTATCTTTTCAAGCATATCAAGCCCTCCTGAACCTTGAAGCGACCCCGACAACGATGAAAAGCGCAAGATCGACAGCCACCACCGTTGCTCCGGCAGGAGTGTTGAGATAAAACGAAATAAACAAGCCCAATATAAATGTAATGACCGAGATCACCGCCGAGGCTATGACGGTCGACTTGAAGCTTTTCGACACTCTCATGGCGATAAGCGACGGGAAAATTATAAAGCTTGACATCAAAAGCGCACCCATCATCTGCATACCGACAACAACAGTCACGGCGGTCAAGACCGCTATAAGATCTGTATAAAAATCGGTCTTCTGTCCGATAGCCTTTGAAAAGCTTTCATCAAAGGTCATGGCAAAAATGCGATTATACAAGAGCAGATACATTATCAAAATAACAGCCGTCAATACGACACTCACGGCAACATATGACGATTTCATCGCAAGTATCGAGCCGAACATATAATTGTTGAGATCGACATTCGAGCCCGATAGACTTGCGGCTATAACGCCTACGGCAAGTGAGCCTGTTGATATGACAGCGGTTGCGGAATCGCCGTTCAGCTTCCCCGACTCGTTTATCCTCAAAAGACAAACTGCGGCTATCATGACTATCGGTACGGCTATTCTAAGCGGCGCTATGCCTGCCGCCGCCGCAACGGCTATTGCACCGAATCCGACATGAGAAAGTCCGTCGCCTATCATGGAGAAGCGTCTCAACACAAGGCACACACCCAAAAGAGCGGCGCAAAGCGAAATGAGAACACCGCCTATAAGCGCATTCCTCATAAAAGTATAGCTGAAAGCATCAAAAAGCTGATTAAAGTTCATTTCAAGATCTCCTTACACACCGCTGTAAATCATAAATTTCGCATTGGTGTATTCATACCTGTTAAATATATATTGTATAATTTCACCGGCGAATTGTCAAGCAATAGAAAAAAGTCGACAAATTTCTGCTTTTTTTCTTAAAATTTTACAATTTTAACAAACAAATGTTTGCTTTTTATGAAATGGTATGTTATACTGTCATTACAAATTATAGAATTTGCAACTGTAACACTATTACTATATATCAAGAATAATCAAACAGGAGGAAGCTCAATGAATGATTTAAGTGAAAACCAAGTTAGGATACTTGAATTTTTAAAAGAAAGACTTTCCGTGACAAATGTTCCGCCCTCAGTCAGAGAAATATGCTCAGCTGTCGGCTTAAAATCGACATCTTCGGTTCAGAACAATCTCGATGCTCTTGAAGAAAAGGGCTATATTCAGCGTGACCCCATGCTCAAGCGTTCTATCAGAATAATGGGTCAAGCCGAGAATGTTCACCATGTTCCTCTTTTGGGTACGGTTACCGCCGGTGCGCCTATTCTCGCCGTTGAACAAATCGAGTGCTATCTCCCCTATTCCGGTTACGTTTCAAGCGACAAGCCTCTTTTCGCTCTGAGAGTCAGAGGTGAAAGTATGCTCAACGCCGGAATATTTGACGGAGACATAATCTTCGCCGAGCAGACACCCGTCGCAAGAAACGGTGATACGGTAGTCGCTCTCATAGGAGAAGAAGCCACCGTCAAGACATTTTATAAGGAAAACGGTCATTTTCGTTTACAGCCGGAAAATGATACATATGAGCCGATAATCGTTGACGAGGTTGCGATATTGGGTAAGGTCGTTGCGGTTTTGAGATATCTTTGATAGTGTAACCCCGCCTGCGAAGCAGGCGGACGGCGTGAGCTTGTGTACTCCCGAGCGCGCGACGAAGGCGCTGTGCGAGCGGAGTGCCAAGGTCACGCCGCAGGAACTGACTTTTATCACAACAATGTCAAATTGTGATAAATATATCAAAAACTTTTAACTTTTTATTCATTGCAAACGCAAAGTGTTTTAGTATCATACGCTTGTACAGGAAAGGAACCGCAACCTTTACTTGTACACTCCTCCTCAGGCAATACGGATTTTTTTGTTAGTTTTTTTGCGGTCTTTCCCGGACCGGCTGTATTGCCTAATCCCCTCATATTTTTGGAAAAGATCTTCGGTTGGTTACATCCGAAGATTTTTTCTGTCTTGAAATAGATTTTGACTGCGTATAAAATCCACCGCATACGGCAAAAATAGTCATATAAAATTATGATTGGTGGAAATAAAATGAATAACAAAGGAACTTACTCAAAGGGCGGAAAAAGCTTTTATGCGGTTTTGGCGATCGCTTTAGTGGCAATAGTCGCTTCGACGGTCGTTATCGCTTACACGTCAAACAGGATAAGCTCAGCTAAGAAGCAGACGACCGCACCAAGCTCAGACAGCATAAGCTTGCCGCAAGTCTCGGAAAACGCAAACACGCCGAAAGACGATGTTCCCGACACCCGTGATAACACGACAGAGCCGAAAAGCACGAGTGAGAAAGTGACCGAAAGCAAAGCGGAAACGACAGAAAAATCGGCGACCGCAGCAAAGGAAGAAACGACGAAAAAGTCTGTCAGCTGTTGTCTGCCTGTCGGAACTCAAATTCTCAAGGACTACTCAAACGGAGCTATGGTCAAGTCAAAGACAATGAATGACTGGCGACTTCACAACGGCGTTGACTTTTCGGGAGAAGCCGGCGATGAGGTACACTCGGTGTGTGACGGCAAGGTAGTCGAAATAGCCACAGACAGTATGTGGGGCAAGACAGTGACTATAGATCACGGCAACGGCATGAAAGCAAAATATTGCGGCTTTGACGAAATAAGCGTAAAGGAAAACGAACAGGTCAAAAAAGAGCAGGTCATCGGCACATTAGGTAATATACCCATTGAGAGCGCCGACAATACTCATTTGCATCTTGAAATAACCGTTGACGGAAAGATCACCGATCCCTTAGCGGCTTTGGGCAGAGACAAAGCAAGCGAATAAGATATATAATAAAGACCGATACGTCGTAATTGAAGCGTATCGGTCTTTAATTGTCTAAGCCGAACACGGCGGCTGCGGTGTACTCCCGAGCGTGTGCCGAAGGCGCTATGCGAGCGGAGTGCCAAGCAGACGCCGCAGGAACTCGGATATTGAGCTTTGCTAAGATAAGCATTGAAATTAAATCCGAAGTCGCCTAAAACGGCGTATCTTCACCAATAAAGCGCCGGAGAGGTCAGCTCTCATCAGCCTTCAAGATTCTGTCTGACCGCAAGCGGAATCAGCGGGGCGCCCGTACGGCACCCCTTCGCACCTCGCCTGCGGCGAGCGCTGTGGGGTACACGCCCGAGCGCCGTTACGCTCGCTTCGCTCGCTACCGCAACCCGAAGCGACAGACCTTGCTTGCGGTTTCCTCTTTGCCGCAGGAATACTGACGTATTTCAAGACAAAAATGTTCGAGGGTGCGTGATGTGTTTACTATACTTAAGCGATAAAAAAAGCCGAATACACAAGGTATCCGACTTTTGTCATCTTAAATTAAAGTCCGATAAGTCCCAACAAGCCGTAGCTAAAAACGGACATTATAAGACCGGCTATGAGAACACCTGCGGCTATGAGCGGAAGTGACTTCTTCATTCTGATATCAAGAAGATCCGCTATCAATGCACCTGTCCAGCCGCCTGTTCCGGGCAATGGTATGGCGACGAATATCAAAAGACCCCATTCACGGTATTTCTTGACCTTTTCGCCTTTTCTTATCGAGCGGATCTCAAGCTTCGTTATAGCGCCTTCGATATGCTTGTTTTTCTTCAAAGCGTTGAATATCACCCGTATAAATTTCAATATGAACGGTATTGGAAGCATATTGCCGAAGTAACATATTATGAAGGCTTTCCAAAATGTTATATTCATCAGCTTCGCCGCTATAAGTCCGCCTCTGAGCTCCAACACGGGTAGCATAGAGATTATGAAAACTATTATTTCCTCAGGCAGCTTGCCGCCGAGATTATCAACAAAAAACTGAGCTAACTGTTCGGACATAAATATCACCTCTATATATTGTTCTTGTCAATATATTCCTTGGCTTTTATTAAAATATTCCTGTCATTTTCAAACTTCAGCATCTTAAACGCCGAGCTGAAATCGACCCAAATATACTCGTCGATCTCCTCCTCCTGTTTAACGACCTCAGTATTTTTGGCTCTGGCGAGAAATATCACAACGGCTTTTTCGACTCGGCCTTGAATCGTGTATTCGCTCTTACAGCTGAAGCCGTCGATGATGTCGATATCAAGTCCCGTTTCTTCCTTGGTCTCTCTGACCGCCGTTTCCTTTTCGCTTTCGCCTGCCTCTATATGTCCCTTTGGAAATCCCCAATGCGCACTGCGCTTATTTTTGATCAGCAATATCTTTTTGTTTCCGCCCGTTTCATCAAGTACGACCGCACCGCATGAGCGTTCAAACAAGCACTCGATGTCATAAGTTCCGCTTTTTTCCGAAAACGCTATCGCTTGCTTTATATCGTTAATTATAAATCTTGTGCTTTTCGGAGCGACTACCCATACTACTCCCCGACCGCCATATCTTCTTATAACGGCTATTACCCGTCCGTCGAAGTTTCTGACGGGATGGTCTACTCCCATTATATATGCGCCTCTGACACCCGTTCTCAATCTGTTGCGCCCGTCTATGACGCCGTAGTTCAGCTTATACTCATAGCCGAAGCGTCTGTTTAAGGAATACATAGGCGCAGTAACCTTTACCCTTACAAATTTTCCAAGCATAATATATTCACCTTTTCCAAATACACGGCATCACGCAGTTTCGTTTATATATCCGAAACCGCAAACAGGTGCATACTACCCCGCTGTCACACAGTCAGGCTTTACTTGCGTTATCACGCAACCGTCAAGCAGTATCCGAAACGTACCGCTCAAGAAAACTCGGCACCCGCCGCAAAACAAATTATGCTGTTATTATACAAACAAAGTCTTACAAATACAAGTTAAATTTAAAAAAATATTTTATTTATTAGGATATCGTGACAAATTAAGGCCGCAAATATTAAATTTCGCTTAAAATTCGATACCAGGTTGTCTATTTAAGCTTTTTGTATTATAATATGGATAATACTGTAACATTAAGGGGTGAAGCCGTGTCAAAGCTTTTTAAGCACTACATTATATCATATAAACTTAATTCCGATTCAAAGTCTGAATATATGTCGCTGGTCGAGGATCTGTATTGCTCAAAGCAGGTGCAAAGTCTCGTTCAATATGAACAGCACCTTGATATAAACCGACTCCAACACGTGACGAGCGTTTCATATCTCAGCTATAAAATAGCCAAAAAGCTCGGTTGGGATTATAAGACCGTAGCGAGAGGCACTCTGCTGCATGATCTTTTCTATTATGATTGGCGTGACGCAAGCGGCGATTGGCACAGACCCCACGGTTACAAGCATCCGCTATACGCATACCACAACGCAATCGAGCTTAACGAAAACATCAGCGACAAGGAAAAGGACATGATAAAACATCATATGTTCCCTTTCACTGTTGTTCCGCCTAAATATAAAGAAAGCTATATCATCCTGTTCACCGATAAATATTGCGCCGGTCGTGAGCTTTATTATTCGCTGAGCAAAAGTTATAAATCCAAATTCGACAGACTTATTAAGGAATAAAATTATGCAGACAATTTTCAGATATATACTCTATTTCTTCTTTTACAGCGCAGTCGGCTGGCTTTTTGAAAGCACGTATTGCTCAATAGGTGAGCGAAAGCTGATAAACAGAGGATTTTTGACAGGGCCTATGTGTCCTATTTACGGTACGGGCGCTTTGGTCATGGCGGTTCTGCTTTATAACCCGTTCAGAGATAAGCCTCTTTTGGTGTTCTTCCTCGGCATGATATTTTGCGACATTGTCGAATATATCACAAGCTTTCTCATGGAAAAGCTTTTCAACGCCAGGTGGTGGGATTACAAAGACGAGCTCTTCAACATAAAGGGCAGGATTTGCTTCAAGCATACGCTTTATTGGGGCATTGCCGCTACGTTTTTCGTAAAAACGGTGCATCCCATCGTCATCAAGCTTTTTGATAAGATTCCGTATAATTATATTGTACCCGTAACGTGCGTTGTGCTTGCTGTGTTTGTTGTTGACGTAATATTCGCCGTCATAAAGGCTGTCGGACTTATCAAGCTCAAGAATAAGCTTGACGAGCTTAAAGAGCTTATTACGACGAACGCAAGCGAAGCGAAGCAACAACTCGGCGATGCGTATCTTACCGTCAAGGCAGCAGTCGAAAGCAAATACGACACTCTCTTGTACACAATAAGCGGCAAGGCCGACGAGCTCAACCGAATAATCGACAGCGGAAACGACAAATTCAACAATAAACGTGAAGAAATCATAATTGATGCCAAGCTCATACTTGCGGACTTTGAGAGAAAATTCAAGCCCTATAAGAGAACGAGCAAGGCACATATAGAAAGAAGAGAATTTCTTAACAAATACGGCAGAAAGTTTAACAAAGCCGATATAAAAGCTATTTCGGATGAGATAAAACGCATATCCGAAGAAGTTAAAAAGAAAATATCCAAATAACATATAAAGTTTACCGGAGGAAGTAAAATGAAAAATCAAACAGTAAGAAAATTGGACATCAGAGTCCAGAAAACCTTTGCAAGACTTTCCGACACATTTTTTGAGCTTATGAAAGAAATGCCGTTTGACAGCATAACCGTTCTCGGAATATGCGACAGAGCAGGCGTTCACAGAGCGACATTCTATAAGCATTTCATAGACAAGCAGGACTTTGTTAATTTCTGCTTTGAGAAGAAGCTTGAGGCATTGAGGATCGAGACGGACACGCTTCTCATCACGAACGACGAAACCGCAAGAATCGAATACATGGAGCTTTGCAAGAGGGTCGTTAATTTCGTATATGAAAATAGAGGAATAATCGCCGACCTGAACATCAACACGAATTCCTCGGCGTTCACCTCCGCTTTGACAAGCTGTATAGCCGATGCTCTCGAAAAGAAGCTCAACAAAAATAAAGCCGCCGGCGCTCACCTCATCTCGCCTGTCCCGATGCTCGCCCATTACTACGCAGGCGCAATAGTCGAAATCCTCAAATGGTGGGCAACCGAGGGCGACCAATACACAAAAGAGGACATCATAAAATTTGTCATGCTCAGAATGAGCGAGGCTCAGTTCTCATACAAACACAGCAACTTAGTCTTTAATCAATAATTTTTTGTACGAACAGCTCTTTGCTGTTTCAAGCTTCGTTCTCGGATAACAAATAAAATAAAAGCCGCTCTCTGCTTGACAAAGCATAAAGGGCGGCTGTATAATAAAGCAAAAAAACAGAGTAGGTTTGAGTGCGTTAAGTTCCGTCTGAACGGGGAGTTGTCAGATGGCCGAAAACGGTTCAGCATAGTTGAGCCCTTGCGATACTCTTTCCGCATCCCGCTGTAAACAAGAAAGATCGGACAAAATATCCGACCTCCTTTTGCAGTGGGCATAAGGAGGTCTTTTTTATGCCCGAAAATAACAAAAAAAGAAGTCAGCGACCGTTATATGAGCTGATAAGTCTTGCGATGCTGACTGCGCTTTATGTCGTCATGAACAGGTTTCTGTCCGTTTCGGCTTGGAACATCAATTTCGGCTTTTCATTCGTTGCGACCGTGACAGCCGCCGCACTTTTCGGTATTCACGGCGGAATGGCAGTCGGAGGCTTAGGTGACTTCATAGGCGCTGTGCTTTTCCCGAAGGGTGCATATTTCCCCGGCTTCACGCTTTCCGCAATGCTCATCGGTGCGGTTTACGGTGCGTGTTTGAAAAAAAGCACCGAATTTCGCAGTGTTGCTCTCGGCGCTGTTTTGTCACAGCTTATCAGCAGTCTGATACTCAACTCCGTGTGGGTATCGGTGCTTTACGGCAGTCCGTTCAAGACTGTTATCATATCCCGTCTGCCGCAGTTTTTGGCTGTGACGGCTTTACAGCTTGTGATTTCGCCTTTGATAGTCAAGGTGACGGGGATAATTAAAAAGGAATTGAAGATTTCGGCGTAAACCCGCCCGCGAAGCGGGCGGGGCGGGTGCGAAGCACCCCACGAGCACGAAGTGCGAGTGGGGTGACTGAGCAGCCGCCGTTGCGGGCGCGGTAGCGAAGCGAGTGCCCGCAGGAAAAATCGGGGGCTCGATGCCCCCGATTTTTCCGTTAAACGCAGAAATTAAGGCTGATTGACAACACCGATAAAGAGCGGCGTATCACCTAAGCCCGTTATCACGAACAGAAACGGTCTGTTAAGATCAAAGTCGACCTCATCTTGCGGCATACCTGCTCCTGCGTAATCAAGGCTCATATATGCCGATGCGGTTATCCCCTGCTCGTCAATTGCAACTCTCGCTGCGTGTTCGGCTGATGTTATCGCTAAAGCTTCGTCCGTCAAAGGCGAAAAGTCCGACTTATTAAAATCAAATATATCTTCAACACCGACCTTTTTAAGATTCTCCGTCAGGTCAACATTTGACATTATATCAAACTTCGGAACGGATAAATTTATCAGCGGATACGCTGTATTCTTATATTCGCCGTCTCCTATCATTTTTAAAGCGTCACCTTTTTGCAATAACTCCTCTGTTGTCACTCCCTCATCGGGAAGAATTAACCACATATTGCCGCTCTCCGATAACGACAATGTGACAGCGGCAAATCCGTCTCCCCAATAATAGCTTCCGAGCATTGACCTATGCATAAAATCGCAGTTTATGTCGCCGCTTTTAGCGTGGAAAGCTTCCTCATATGTGTTTTCCGATGAAAATTCATCTTGCCATCTGACTTGATAATTTATCGTCGATGTCAGATTCATTACGGTCTGAGGCGAAAATTTAAGATTATCTGCGCTCTCCTTTAAAAGACCGCCTGTCTGAGCGTTGACCCATTCCTGTCTTGCCTTGTTGAAATTTTCATCTGTCATGTTCCCCGAAAATGATGAAGCGTAATAGTTTTCGGCAACCGTTTTGAGCGTATCCTCTTTAAAATCGCTGTAGCTGTCACTGAGCCATAACGAATTCGCAAGTACACATAAACCTGTTTTGTCGTCTTTATACTGTGCGTTCCATATCTCGTTGGCTGTCGTTCTCACATTTTCGATTTTGTCCGAACCCAAAAGCTTCAATATCTGCTCTCGGCTTTCACCGTCCGTTGTCTCGGCAAGTATGCTGAGTGCAAAATAAACATTCAGCGGAGAGTATACTTTGTTTTCGCCGTTCGAGTCCAATATCTCCTTTGCGGTGCTTTGACAAAAGTCGATCATTTTGTCGGAATACTTTCTCGCTGTCTGTATATTTTCACGTCTAACATCAAACCATGCATCATACTGCTCATCGTCAGTGCTGAATATATCGGGGTATTCTGCCGCTTCGGGATAAACTGCTTTTGCAAGCAAATATTTTGAGCCTATGGATAACACTCCGCTGTTTGAGCCGTCCGATGCGTTATTCATCGGCAAATATCTCGGAACAAAGACTATACCCGTTACGATTAAGCTGATACACGCTGCCGCCGCAACGAGCTTCACCCAAAGTCTTGACTTCTTTGCGGCTTTTCCTTTCCTGAGCTTTTCGGCGTCGGAAATAAGCTTGTCGTCAATATGGCTCATCGAGTCCATGAAATCATCGCTTTTCATATAATAACATCTTCCCTTCTCAAAAAATCTTTCAGTCCGAGCCTCGTTCTGTGTAACGAGCTTTTTATTTTTGCTTCGCTGTAGCCTGTCATTTCCGATATGCTTTTTATGCTGTCACAGAAATAATATCGACAGACAAAAATGTTTCTCTTATCTTCCGAAATGCCTTTGAGATATTCGCTGATCATTTCGCCCAAAAGCTTGACGTCGACCCGAGCTTCGACCGTCTCATCGGCGACCGCATCGTCTTCAATCTCGCTGAGCGCTTGCCCGTACTCACAGAAATATCGCTTTCGACTGTGTTTTTTCCTATAGATATCAATGGAATTTTGTCTGACTATTTTTGCCATGTATGCGGAAAGTGACTGCGGATTCGACGGCGGTATCGAATTCCACGCCTTGAGATAGGAGTCGCTCACGCTCTCAGCCGCATCTTCAAAGTCCGATAAAATATTGTAGGCTATCTTGTGAAGATATGCCGAATATTTCTCCTGAGTATAAGCTATCGCTTTTTCGTCTCTTTCAAAATACAACTTGACTATTTTGTCATCCTCCATAATATCACCTCGTTTAAGAGCTCTCATCATATAAGACGTAAAAATCAGACTCGGGTTTCGCTTGATTTTAAAAAATTCCGAGCATTTATCCAAGCTTGGAATTTTCGTTAAAATATACCGACAGAACAGGGACACGCACTGCATTGCGTTCCGACGGTCAGTGCCGCCATATGTGTTCCTATCTCAACAGCTCGTGAGAGGGCATAGCCTCGTGAAAGCGCCATCACCGTTCCCGAAAGGAACGCATCTCCCGCACCGGTCGAGTCAACAAGCTCAACATTTTCAGCATGACATGAGCCGCATACATCATTAAGCTTATCATAATACGCCGAGCCGTTTTCGCCCATGGTGACAACAAGCGACGGATAACCCTCCTCGAGACAAGCTCTTTTAAGTCTGAGCGACATTTCATCGGCGGAAAGTGAGGTCAGATCTTCGTCGATAAGTTTACTTATCTCGACCTCATTGCATATAAAGCAATCCGTTCTCTTAACAAGATCACGGCGCTTTAAAATGACGCTCATATTTCCGACTATTGTATATTTCTTTCTATTATACTTTTCGGCGAGGCTCAGCAGTCTTTCCGATATTTCCTCGTTTGTGTCCATTTCAAATATGATATTGTCGCTGTTTTTGACTATCTCCTCGCCCTTTTCATCTATCAGCTCCCACAAAGCCGAGATATCGGGCATCTTTGATATTTCACCGGCGACGTCACCTTGCTCGTCAAGTATGACCATCCACATACCGATACCGTTATCCTCGACCGTCTTGACATAGTCAAGCTTCACGCCGAGAGCTTTTAAATGGCTCAGTGCATCTGCGCCGAACGGCGTTTTATCGTTTATCGTCACGAACGAAACGTCCTCGCCTGCGTTGGCGAAATTTTCAACTATGTTCCTCGTTACTCCGCCCGAGCAGAATTTTATGTCACCTAAATTTCTGCCCTTTTTATTGTATTTTCCGAAAGGGAATCCCTTTATGTCCGCAAATATTACGCCTATGACAGTCGTATTCATTTAATATCCCCCGTTTTTATTCCTTTACAAATTCACATCCGCACCTCATCGGCTTGCATACATATGTCTGCTTTACGGTTTTTCTAAGCTCATCGCAGGCTTTCTGTGCCTCGTCCTCGCTTTCGAATATTCCGAAAACCGATGGGCCGCTTCCGCTCATGCAGGTGGCTTTTGCGCCGAAGCGTCTCATTGTGCCTTTTATGTATGCTCTGTCGCACACCTCGATAACCTGCTCAAAAACGTTGTCACAGCGTGAGCAAATTCCGTCAAGATCTCTGCTCACCACAGCTTCAAGCATACCGTAATTATCGGGGTGTCTTATGTGTGAAGCTTCGTTGTCGTACGCTTTGTATGCACCCTTAGTGGGAACTGCCTGCTCGGGTTTGCAGATAACCGTGTAACAATCGGGCATTTCGGGCAGCTCCGATAAGATATCGCCATAGCGTTGAGCGAGTCTCGTTGAGCCGAAAAGACAAAACGGTACGTCCGCACCGACCTTCAAGCCGACCTCAACAAGCTCGGAATAGCTCAATTTTGACCCGTACATATCATTCAAGGCAAAGATAACAGCAGCGCCGTCAGCGCTTCCGCCGGCAAGACCTGCGGCATGAGGTATACGCTTTATAAGCTTGATCCTAAGCCCATCACATTTCAGCTTTGTGTGGTCAAAGAAGCTTTCCGCCGCCTTATAAGCTATGTTGCTCTCATCGCACGGCACACCCTCGGTGTCACATTCAATGACGATTTTTCCGCTGTCGGTCGTTTCGACCTCAACAGTGTCATGCAGGCTCACCGACTGCATTATCATAAAAAGATTATGGTATCCGTTGTCGGATTTGGAAATTATATCAAGTATCAAATTGATTTTTGCGTATGCGTTTACTTTTCTCAACATTTTATGCTCCTGTAAAATAGAAACTTATGTGATATTATCATACCACATAAGTTTCTTTTTTTCCACCGTTTTAGCTAAAATTATATTCGTCGAGTGATTTAAACTCGTATCCGTCGGCTCGTGCCTTGTCGATTATCGCTCCCAAAGCGTCGGCGTTGTCTTGAGATACGCTATGCAAAAGTATCACCGCACCCGGGTGAAGCCTTTCCGATACCGTCTTTACGGCATAATCCTTGCCCTTTGAATTGTTGATATCCCAATCGGCATAGGCGACCGACCAGAAGATACTTTTATATCCCATTGAATCTATCTCATCAAGCGCACTGTCGCTATACTCGCCTGCCGGAAATCTGAAAAACTTAGCGGCGTATCCGAAGTTTTCTCTCAGATAGTTTTCACATTCCTCGATCTCTCTGACCATTTTCGTTCTGCTTATTTCGGCGAATGACGGGTGGTTTGTCGAGTGATTGCCGACGATGTGACCCTCTTTGATCATTCTCGCTATAAGCTCCGGCTGATCCTTGATGTGATGAAGCGTGCAGAAAAATGCCGCCGGAACATTCTTTTCTTTCAACACGTCAAGTATCTCAGAGGTAAGGTTATTATATTCATATCCGCAATCAAACGTCAGATACAAGACCTTATCCTCGCTCTTTTTATCAAGCGTCAGTGCGCTGTATTTATCGAAATTTTTCTGAAATTCCACTACTGTCGAATGAGGTTTGCCGCCTGATGCGGGCCCGTGAGAATGGGAGATCTTTTTCGTCGAAAGTCCTGCCGTATTATCGGGATCTTTCACCTCATACGTCACGCTTTCAAGCTTTTTAAGTCCCGTCGGCGTGGTTGCGCTCGGGTCGCTCTCCCCTTTTATCACAAGCTGTTCTTTTTGGCTGTCACCGCCTTGCGACTGAATTTTTGTCGGGGCGACTATATCGTCGCTTACAGGCTCGGGCTGAACGCTTTCCGACGGACTGTCGCCGCTGTCTGATGTCATATCGTTTCCGTTATTTCCGCAAGCGCACAGTATCAGCACTGCGCCTAACATCAAACACAAGATTTTATACACTTTGTTCATTTTAATTGTAGCCTCCTTTATGTAGAAGCCCCGCCTGCGAAGCAGGCGGACGGCGGCTGCATGTGTACCTGCGAGCGCAAGCGAAGCGCCGTGCGAGTAGGTGCCGGGCAGGCGCCGCAGGAGCTTGCAAGCAGAACTCACTTAAACATATACTGGATATCGTCCATAAGCGATTCCATTGTCTTTAATGATTTCTTAGCCTTCTTTTTAAGCATTCTCTTTGTGCTTCCGCTCATCATCGTGCTTGAAGCGAGAGCACCTGCACCGCCGACTGCAAGACCTATGCCCATACCTGTCATTATACCGGAAATCTTTTTCATGTTGCCACTTCCATTCAAAATTTAGTTCAGCGAGCTGACGGATATATTTTTACCGAAAAGTTAAAATATATTACACGGTATCGGCAATATTGAAAAAATTTTGCAGCTATGATACAATAGCAAGGCTCAACAAATATTTTAAGGAAAGAAATGATGATATGTCGAAATTGAATATAGTTTTAGTCGAGCCCGAAATTCCGCAGAATACGGGAAACATCGCACGTACCTGCGCCGCAACGGGAGCGGCTCTCCACATCATAAAGCCCATGGGCTTCAGCGTTGACGACAGATATTTAAAGCGAGCGGGGCTCGACTACTGGCATCTGCTTGATATTACTTATTACGAGTCGCTCGAACACTTTTTCTCTCAGGTACACGGAGAATTCTTCTATTTCACAACGAAAGCCCTTAACCGACACTCCGATATAAGCTATCCCGAAAACAGCTATCTCTTTTTCGGCAAAGAGACTAAGGGCTTGCCCGAAAGGCTTTTAAAAAATAATCCCGATCGCTCAGTTAGAATACCGATGATTGATGAATCGAGAAGTCTCAATCTTTCAAACTCTGTGGCTATCGGTGTTTATGAGGTTTTGAGACAGTGGGATTATCCCGATTTGCTTTGTAAAGGTGAACTGCATAACTTAAAATGGTGAACATTTGTTCGAAAAAACTATTGACAACTTAAAATTTCGCTCCTATAATATAAATGTGGGCTGCACGGAGCCTGCATTTAGGGTGCATATCAACCGATCGCACGGGGTCGGTGCGTACCCGAAAAGACGGAAGTCAACTAAAAAACAGCTTTCACAAGGATTTGTGGAGGCTGTTAATTATTTTAGGAAAAGGAGAAAACATGGATTACAAGTTAAATATTTCATCACTCGAAACGCAAGTCGTCGAAGTCAAGCAGTTCGAGCATAACGTGACAAAGGTCTCGGCAACATTCAATGCCGAGGATATTCACGAGGATCTCATCGACCTCACGCCCTGCATTTTGCTGTCCTTCGGCGAGAAAATCACCAAGGATAACGGCTTGAGCTACATCATCGCCGACAACACAGCCGGCATAAGCTGGCGGATCTCACAGGAGTGTACTCAAAAGGCGGGTACATATTTCGCCCAGTTCGCATTCATCGACAAGGACGAAACCATTAAGGCGTACACGGACAAATTCATTTTCAGGGTCTTGCCGTCGGTGGACATTCAAAAAGCGGTATTTGAATATAAGCCGAGATTCCTCGAAGCATTTTGGAACAAGATCGTCGACAAAATCAGCGAAATGCTGCCCAAAAAGGTCAGCGAGCTCGAAAACGATGCGGAGTATATCAGCACAACAAACACTCTGTCGGAATATGCTAAAACGACGGAGGTCAACAAGGCGCTCGAAAGCTACAGCACAACTGCGGAAATTGACGAAAAGCTCACCGACTATGCCACCCACGGCGACACTACCTCGGAAATATATGAATTTTACAGAACGAGGAACGCTCTATACACTGCAACTTGCAATGTTCCGCACAAGGTCCAAGAGACGACAATGCTCGGTATGACATTCATTCCCGATTCGACATCGACCTACTTTCAGAGCATACTCATTGACAAGTTTTCCGATTTGACAAATTTCAAGGTCTCCGACTTTATAATAAACATTTACACAATGGAAATCAAATCAACGGTTTCCGCTACTGTGAAGGTTGAAGTCAATGTCGGAAGCTCCGGGTCGGGCATTCTCGTCTTCACCAATGCCGATGTGCTTGTGAACGATGAGCCTTCAAATGCTTTCATATCTTATGAAAATGTGCTGGGCGTTCCCCGTGTCAGATACAGCAGGCTGAAGACAAACGTGGGCATCATTCCCATTTCTTCAAAGAGCAGATATCTCGGCATAACCACTCCGCCGTATATAAAGAATATCAAGATCACGTTCGTGCCGACAGATCCGACAGCACCGACGACCAACTTTCTGTCCAGCTTTCAGATCAAGGTGTCGGGCAAAAAAATAAACTAAATCAGGAGGGATAACAATGACAGATTTTATTAAGGCAAGACCGTGGCTCTACCGTGGATTGCGAACATTTTTTCAGGCTTTTTTAAGTACACTTGCAGGTCAGCTGCTTCTCGTAGATCAAAGCGGAATTGATGAAAAGCTGATATTTTCGGTTCTCGTTTCGTCAATGGCGGCGGGGCTTGCGGCGCTCATGAACACCGATTCGGCGTCAAAAGCCGATGACTAATAATATATTATGAGGAAGGGAGATAATATGTCAGTAAAAAAATATTCTTTGAAAAAAGACGGAGATAAGAGCTTATCAAAGCATTTTAAAGTCAGAGAGTTCAGAAGCAAGGACGGCGCTGACAAAATATATATCGAAACAAATCTTATCGAAGCTCTCGAATCAGTACACAGTCATTTTGACTGCTCGAAAATAATAATCATATCGGGCTACCGCACACCGAGTCACGACAAAGCGGTCGGCGGAAGCGGCGGCGGAAGTCACACTAAGGGCAAAGCCGCCGACTTTGTGGCATACGACAAAAACGGCAAAAAGATCTCATCAAAGGAGGTCTCGCTGTATCTTGAAGATATAGGCGTATTGGGCATAGGCTACCGCTCCGGCGGCATCGAGACCAGCACTCATTTTGACGTCGGATACCGAAAGAGAAAGTGGTACGGCGACGAAAAAAAGAGCACCGCCACCTCTATCGGCTCAAGCTTCTACAACTATTTCGGTATAAAGTATAAGCAAAACATGGCGATAGCGTCGGTCAATATAAGAAAAGAGCCGTCACTTTCCGGAACGAAGGTCGGCTTATTGAAGATCGGAGAAAAAATCTCTGTCTCAAACTGTGACAAGATAAGCTCCGACGGCTATGTTTGGAGCAAGGTTAAGCTCGGAAATGCTCACTACTGGATAGCCGACCGATATTTGAAGGAGGTCAAGTGATGAGCGAAACCGTCATTGTTGCGGTGATATCGCTTGTCGGAACGCTGTTCGGCTCCGTTATCGGAATCCTCGCCTCAAACAAGCTGACTGCGTACCGCATAGAACAGCTTGAAAAGAAGGTCGACAAACACAACAGCGTTGTTGAGCGGACATTTCAGCTTGAAGAAAAGGTCAAGGTTGCGAATCATCGGATCGAAGATTTAGAGAAAAAGGTCGGTTGATAAAACCCGCCTGCGAAGCAGGCGGACGGTGAATTATACGCCACCGCACTCGACGAAGTCGGGTGCGGTGGCTATCTTTCGCCGTGAAGCTTGCCAAAAGATTCCGCCGAAACAGCCAAATCGCACTTGACCCGACGGAAAATATGTAGTAATATATAAATGATTAGAATTGCGGATTTCTTTTTTTCGTACGGTTAAGCGGTCGATAGCTCAAGCCGACTGCTCAAAGCTCAACTTGAGCGTACCGAAAAATATTAAAATAAGCCGCTTAAAACATTTTGAAAGGCAGAGGGTCGGCTTCATGACCCGAAAACATAGATATGAACGGTATATATAAAGGTGAAATTCTCAACGTAACAAGCTTTGACAAGGGCTTCGTGTTCGCTGTCAAAAAAGAAAACGATAAGGGCGTTTTGATGGTCAAATTTTACGGCTACGATGCGGTGAACGACAAGTTCACTTCAATCAAGAAGAACGTCTATTTGAAGATAAAATTCGGATTTGAATATGAAGACATGGTCGAAACCCTCGGCGACTACGTTTCTTGCGACACCTCAACGCTTTCCGACGGCAGACTCATGGCTATCTATCCCGGCGGCGAGTATTACATTTTCAATCCCGACGGCACTGTCTACCTCTCGTCACAGCTGACATATAAAGGCTCGGCGGCTTGCGGTATAGTCCCCGACGGCGATTGCATTTGGTGCGTTGTCCCCGATGAAAACGCCATCATAAAATATAACCCGACCGATGCCAGAATCCCCATGCGTATAGGCGGCGGTGCGGCTACAACTTTCAGCAGACCGTGCTCCATTTCGAAGGACGGCGACATTCTCTATGTCTGCAATCACGGCAGCAGAAAGATCAGAGCCTACAACACGGCAACAAACAAGGTCAAGGATTTCATGAGCTTTGATGAAAGAGTTTTCAAATATATTATCAGCGGCAAGCGTAAATTTGTTTGGCTTAAAAGCGGACTTTACGAGGCTGACGAGAACAGGAGTGATTAAGCATGAAAGATTTTTTAAAGCTTGATGTTATTGTTCAAAGGATATCAAAAAAGCTAAAAGGCAAGCATAAGATTACAAAATTAATTAAGAGTATCAGCTTTGCGTGGTTTATTTTCACGATCGTTGCGACCGTTTGGTCACTCATACCCAAAGAAGAAAAGATGCCCGAGGTTGACGGTGCTGAGCTTCTTGCGGCGCAGCTTGAAAAAGAAAGTGCCAAGCTTGAAGAATCGGAGTCAACCGATACAGATGCAATTATAACTGATTGCGCTGAGCCCGTTGCGGTTATTTAAGCCATATCAAAATCGACAAAAATCCCCGAAGTATAATCTTCGGGGATTTTTTATTTGCAATTATAATCAATAGGTAGGGTTGCGATTGCATTGAGATCGAGATCTGCAAAATTTCCGCTCAAAGCCTCATAATATCCCTGAGAGCCGACCATTGCGGCATTGTCACCGCAATATTTAAGCTCCGGCACAAACAACCGGCGTGAATACCTGTCGCAAGATTCCTGCATTCTCCGTCTGAGAACCGAATTTGCGGAAACGCCTCCTGCGAGAACTATCTTGTCATATCCGAAGTCACTGCAAGCTTTTTCGACATTTGAAACTAAGCAGTCAACAACAGCCGACATAAACGATGCACCGAGATTTTCGATATCGACCGCCTCCCCTTTCTGAGAAGCGTTATGGATAATATTTATAACAGAGGTCTTTAGCCCCGAAAAGCTGAAGTCATACGGATTCCCGTCAACTCTCGGATGAGGGAATTTATAGCTTGTGCTGTCGCCGTTTTTGGCGACCTTATCGAGATTCAGTCCGCCCGGATACGGCAAGCCCATTGCCCGTGCGGCTTTATCAAGCGCCTCACCTGCGGCATCATCTCGAGTTCTTCCGATAATCTTAAAGTCGGTATAGTCCTTGACCTCGATCATATGTGTATGTCCACCGCTGACGACCAAACAGAAAAACGGCGGTTTGAGCTCTTGATGTGTTATATAATTCGACGCTATATGTGAGCGAAGATGATGCACCGGTATAAGCGGCTTTCCTGTCGCAAAGGATAGCCCTTTTGCGTAATTCACTCCGACAAGAAGCGCACCGATAAGTCCGGGGGCGTATGTCACGGCTATTGCATCTATATCGTCTATTGAACATTCCGCATCTGCAAGTGCCTTTTCGACCACGCCGCATATAGCTTCTGCGTGTCTGCGTGAGGCTATCTCCGGAACGACGCCGCCGTATAATTTATGCTCCTCTATTTGTGTTGCGACCGCATTTGACAGCACCATTCTTCCGTCTTCTACAACGGATGCCGCTGTTTCATCGCATGAGGATTCTATGCCTAAAATTTTCATTTTTCAAGCTCCTTGGTCATTATAATTCCGTCTTCAGTGGGACTTTGATAAAACCTTTTGCGTATCCCGACCCGAACATAGCCGCTTTTCTCATAAAGCTTTATTGCGGCTTCGTTACTTTCTCTTACTTCAAGTGAAATGAACTCCCCGTTTTCCGACTCGGCTGTTTCTTCCAATTTTTCAAGAAGCTTTGTCGCCGCACCGTTTTTGCGGTACTTAGATGTGACGGCTATATTATCAATATAATTTTCACCT
The DNA here is from genome assembly GCA_964480405.1 of uncultured Faecalibacterium sp. Classification (GTDB taxonomy): domain Bacteria; phylum Bacillota; class Clostridia; order Oscillospirales; family Acutalibacteraceae; genus UBA6857. Next base: position 80,223 of record CAYZOU010000005.1, read on the forward strand.
GCAACGCTATGCATTCCGCCGTAGCCGATGATTTGATCATCTGCGACTGCGACGAAGAAATGAGCGTTCGGATTATCAAGCTCCTCACTAAGCGCTTTTTCGCTCCACGGTGTCGAGAAGCATTCACGCTCAATTTCGGCGATTGCGGCTATATGGTTTGAGTTCATTTTTTCTATCGTAAAATTCATGCAACGGCTCTTTTCTGAAGTTTGTCATTATATGATAACACAAACGGTGGATTTGTCAAGGGGGGCCGGGTGGGCGGGTGGGCGGGCGCTAAGCGATGAGCGTGCGCCCCCGCTGATGAAATTACGGTAATGACGGGGCTGAAAGGCTGATCGGGCCTTATGCGACGAAGTTGCACTCTTTGCGATTTATCTCAGGTCGTTTTACATTTACCTGATTTGCCGAGCGTTCGACAACGTGTATATTCTTTTCTCTCTTAGCTTGCGCTCTGCTGTCTCTTATGACCTCGATGATCTTATCTTCAAGGTCGATGAGTCTGTCCTCATTTTTTAATGCCCATATTATGAGCGGTGTGAAAACCGAAACGAAAGCTATAAATAAACCTAATGACATAGTAATTACCTCCTAAAATTAGAACATTTGTTCCTTACAAGTGCTATTATATCAGATTTTTTACGTTTGTCAATACAAATGTTCGATAAATTTCGAGTTTTTTCGAAAATTTGTTCGATAGCTTGCAATGCCCTTGTCTTAATATTGCTATGCTCGCTTTCGAAAATTTATGTCCTATTTCATTTGACAGGTCAATTATAGCTTAATATCTGTCCGAAAAATCGGTCTCATTAAAAAAAGCACGGCTTTCACCGTGCTTTTCGCTATGTATTCAATTAAAATACGTCATCAACTATATAGCTTTTGAGAATCTCCGGCAATGCCTTTAATACTCTCGGAAGCCACTTTAAAAGAACATAATTGATAAGGCTTGCCATCGTTCCGATAGCATCCGATGCATACTCTAACACATTGGTTTCGTTTTCGCCGTCAAAGCTCGGTGTAGCAGCGCCTGTTTCCTTGGTGAGCGTGAAGCTGTCGATAAGTGTAACATCGTCGCTGTCATCGGAGATCACATAAGAATTGAATGTGAGGTTTCCGTCATTGATATTGAGCGTGTTGAAGCATGAGCCGATGTAAGAATCGGACTGTGAATCGAAATTATTTCCGTCGAAATAGTGACCGTCTTTCTGTGAGATCATCGTGTTGATGAATTCTTTCTTTGTGAAATTATCAACCGCAAACTTTCTTACTTCATATCTCTTTGAGCCGGCTGTTCCGCAAAGAACATAGACCGTTCCGTCGTCGCTGACTGCGTTATCCGTAAGCGGCTTTGTTCTGAGATACTGGTGGTCGTGACCCGACAAAACAAGGTCAACATCGCAGCTGTCGCATACGGCAGTGAGCGCCTCCTGCAAATACATCGCATCCGGCCACTTTCCGTCCTTGCCAAGCGTGTATGGCGTTTTGTGCATAAGCACGATTTTCCAATCAGCCGAGCTTGAATTCATATCGTTTTCGAGCCATTTAAGCTGTGCGTCGGAGACTGAAAGCAAGTCGTTGGTGTTGAGCACGGCAAAGTGCGCATTACCGTAGTCATACGAATAATTGACACCGTTAATATTCTGTACGCTTTCGGTCGTGTCGAGGCAGAACATTTTGTTGAACCAATGGTATTTTCCGAGACCGTCATGATTTCCCGCTACGGGAACGAGGGTCGAACCGAGATTCAGACCGTCGAATGCTTCGGCGTAATAGTTCCATTCTTCGTTGTCGCTGTCGTTGGTGAAGTCGCCAAGGTTGACGGCGAAATCGAGGTCGTCACCTGCCATGCGGTACGCAGTTGAGACAGCTCTTGCTCCGACTGAAAAGCTTGCGAGCGAGCTTGCCTGAACGTCGGCGAAAACAACAGCATTAACCTTACTGTCGCCGTTGTCGGTCGTGAATGAGCCGACATTGCTCCATGCGTTGCCGTCACCGACCCTGTATGAATAGCTTGTTCCCGATTCAAGTCCCGAAACAAGAACCTTATGCATATAATAGTCTTCCCATTTTTCGGTCGTCACGCCGCTTAATGTGAGACTGTCGGTGATATCGACATTGTCTTTGTAAACAGCTATTTTTGTCTCGCAATCACTTACCGTGTACCAACAAAAGCCACGTTGAGTTTTGCTGTCACCGTTAACAGTGCATGAAATTCTGAAAAATCCCGCATCATCAACATATGCCGCAAGCGGTGTCACCGAAAAAGTGAGCAGCATCGCAATGACGAGAACTATTGACAGAACTTTTTTCGTCATATTCTTCATAAAAAATTACCTCCGTATTTTATGTCCTATAAATTTTATCACATCAAATGTTAAAAATCAATCAAAAAAATGAAATCGGTCAAAAATAGACCGATTTCAGTGTATGACATTCACTTATTTTTCGATAGTTTATTATTCAGCAACAAAAATGTACTTCTCCGATGACCAAAAATCGCTTTCATATTCAAACTCAATCTTTTTTGCGTCTTTGGGAACTTCAAAATATACAACAGCGGCAAATTTTCTGCCTGATGATACGGATTCAAGTGTGGGAGGGTTTGAGTCCTCTACACCAAAATAAAAGCCCTCACATTTTTCGCCATCTGCATAGCAATATATGCTGTCAAGAGATTGATCTATATCGGAAATATTTTCAAATGTAAAAGCAGCTCTTACAACTTTGAAGCCCTTTGTTACGCTTGTATATTTGCTGTATTTGGTGTAATTTGTATCGCAACTTTTGAACGTGATTTTGAGATCGTCGTCCGCCACGCTTGAGCCGATTTTTATTTCCTTTGTAGCATCCTTTGTTTCATCGGTTTGAGATGATGAATTGCTCGAGTCCGGCGTTTCAACTGTCGGTTCCGAATCACCCGACGATCCTATGGCGATTATCAGCAGCACTACTGCAATACCTATAATTATCCACAATTTTTTGCTCTTTTTCTTCTTTGGCTTTTCTTCTACTAAGACTTCATCATTATTCATAATGCATCCTCCTTTGACATTTAGTGAATGTCATATTATCTGCATTATAGCATATAATTTTTATAATGACAAGCACTAAATGTCAATTTGGGAGTTTTTTATGTTTATAAACAAATCAGCTGACGGATTAAATAATGTTTGCGGAAAGAATATCGCAGGTATCAGAAAGAATATGAAAATATCTCAACGTCAATTAGCGGATATGCTTCAGCTAAATAATCTCGACGTAGACAAAAACGCTATCCAGCGAATTGAATGTGGAAAGCGTTTTGTCACAGATATTGAGCTTATAATTATCGCAAAGGTGCTTAATGTCGGATATGAGGTTTTGTTGATGCAGGGGGAGTGAAGTCGCCCGGGTGGAGTGCCGGGGCGAAGGGGCGGCAGCGGTGCCGGCGTTCACCCCCCGAGCGCAGCGAGTGGGGTGGCGATGGCGCCGCCGTTGCTGCGACTTAAAATCAGCTGAAGCTTTGTTAGCTGCTAAGCGCTGAGCATTGAAGTAATATTCGAAATTGATTTGTTTCGAATAAATGCCGCAACAAATTCTGCAACTTAAAACGACCGAAGTTTCGAGGGATTTAATCCGCAAAGTGCCGAAAATACGCCATTTTGGGCGACTTCGGATTTGACTTCAATGCTTAAGCTGACGGGAATCGAACTCAATACGGTTTTTCAAGGTATATTTTCGCCAATGCTGTGTCGGAAATCCTCGACAGGCGTCAGCATTATTTTGAAAAGTCAGCTCAACGTACTTTTGTAATCGAGCTTTCATCAGCCTTCGGAGTTTCTCGTAAAATCCAAGCGAAATCAGCGGGGCGTCTGTTTGGCACTCACTCCGCCCTTCGCCTGCGGCGAGCGCTACGGAGTACACAAACAGCCGCCGTTACGCTCGCTTCGCTCGCTACTGCACCCTTGCGAGTGGATTTAATCCGCAAAGTGCCGAAAATACGCCGTTTTAGGCGACTTCGGATTTGACTTCAATGCTTAAGCGACGAGAATCAAACTCAATACGCAACTTTGCAAACACGAAAAAAACAGCAGTCACCGCAAAGTGACTGCTGAAATTTTTTATTATCAATCACGGTTTCTTCTGCCGTGGCCGCCGTTTCTGTTGTTTCTCGGTCTTCTCGGAGCTTCGCCGTCATCTTCGGGAACTAAGCCCTCGATCTCGATGAGAGCGTCTCTTCTTGAAAGATTGATTCTGCCCTGATCGTCGATCTCTGTTACCTTAACGATAACCTCATCACCGACGTTTACGCAATCCTCGACCTTTTCAACTCTCTTAACATCAAGCTTGCTGATATGGCAAAGACCTTCCTTGCCCGGAGCTATCTCAACAAATGCGCCGAATGACATAAGTCTTGTTACAACGCCTCTGAATATTGAGCCGACTTCGGGATCGTTTGCGATAGTCTGAATCATTGTGAGCGCTCTGTTAGCGTCATCAAGATCAAGTGAGGAAATGAAGATTGAACCATCTTCCTCAACGTCTACCTTACAGTTGCACTCAGCGCAGATCTTCTGAATGACCTTGCCCTGCTTGCCGATAACGTCGCCGATCTTATCCGGAGAAATCTTTGTTGAAAGCATCTTCGGTGCATACTTTGAAAGCTCTGCTCTCGGCTCTGCGATACACGGAAGCATAACTTCATCGAGAATCTTGCAGCGAGCGTCATATGTCTTTTGGAAAGCTTCCTTTATAATTTCGGGTGTAAGTCCGTGGATCTTAAGGTCCATCTGAATAGCCGTGATACCCTTCTTTGTGCCTGCAACCTTGAAGTCCATTTCGCCGAAGAAGTCCTCAAGACCCTGGATATCAACCATTGTCATGAAGCGGTCGCCCTCGGTGATAAGTCCGCAGGAAATACCTGCAACGGGAGCTTTAATGGGTACACCTGCCGCCATGAGCGAGAGAGTTGAGCCGCAGACGGAAGCCTGTGATGTTGAGCCGTTTGATGAGAGAACCTCCGATACAAGTCTTATCGTATACGGGAACTCCTCAACTGACGGGATAACGGGAAGAAGTGCTCTCTCGGCGAGTGCGCCGTGACCTATTTCACGTCTGCCGGGGCCTCTGGGCGGCTTTGTCTCGCCAACTGAATATGACGGGAAATTATAGTGGTGGATATATCTCTTGCTCTCCTCCTCGTCAAGACCGTCGAGCAACTGAGCGTCAGCCATAGTGCCGAGGGTGGTAACGGTGAGAACCTGTGTCTGACCTCTTGTGAACATACCCGATCCGTGAGCACGGCTGAGAAGATCGACCTGAGCGTTGAGCGGTCTCATATCGTTGATTCCTCTGCCGTCAACACGCTTGCCCTCATCGAGCAACCAGCGGCGTACGATAAACTTCTGAAGCTTATAGAGACAGTCATCTATCTTCTCTGCTTCTTCGGGATATTCTTCGTCAAACTTAGCGTGAACTGCATCGTATATGGGCTTGAGTCTCTCGTCTCTGACTCTCTTGTCGTCTGTGTCGAGAGCTGCCTTAACATCGTCAATAGCGAAATCCTTAACGGCATTGAACAGCTCCTCGGAGGGATCGTTTGACTCAAACGGCACTTTCTCCTTGCCGATCTCTTTCTGTATGCCCTTGATGAATTCAACTATTTCCTTGTTCGTCTCGTGAGCGAACATAATAGCTTCAAACATATCGTCATTGCTGACTTCGTTTGCGCCTGCTTCTATCATAGCGACAAGGCTGTCTGTTGATGCGACTGTAACAGCCATTTCGCTCTTTTGTCTTTCCTCGAACGTCGGGTTGATGACATACTTTCCGTCAACAAGACCGACCGATACGCTGCTGACAGGGCCGTCCCAGGGGATCTCCGAAATTGAGATAGCGACCGAAACACCGATCATTGCCGTAACCTCGGGTAAGCAATCGGGATCGACCGACATAACGGTTGCGACAACACCGACGTCGTTTCTCATATCCTTCGGGAAAAGAGGACGAATGGGTCTGTCGATAACTCTTGAAGCAAGAGTAGCCTTTTCGCTTGCCTTGCCCTCACGTCTCTGGAATGAGCCGGGGATCTTACCTACCGAGTAAAGCTTTTCTTCGTAGTCGACCGAGAGCGGAAAGAAATCTACGCCCTCTCTGGGCTTTGCCGACATTGTAGCCGTGCAGAGAACTTCCGTCTCACCGTATCTTACCAGACATGAGCCGCCTGCCAACTGAGCCATTTTGCCCGTTTCTACTACGAGCGGACGGCCTGCAAGCGTTGTTTCGAATTTTCTGAATTCTTCAAACATTTAATTTACCTCTCTTAAAAATATTTTTTACAGCGAGGTAGGTTTAGCAATAAATTCAACGCCGTGTCGGCGCTCAATTTAGTGCTAACCCTTTAGACGACCTCACTGTTTTTGATGATTTTGGGGTACGCACACACCTGTGCGTACAAAAAACAGCAAACGCAAAGGCAGACGAGATAGACAGCTACCTCATCTGCCAAAGAAAAATTACTTACGTAAGCCGAGTCTTGCAACGATTGAACGGTATCTTTCGATATCGACTTTCTGAAGGTATGCAAGAAGGTTTCTTCTGTGACCGACCATCTTGAGAAGACCACGACGTGAATGGTGATCCTTCTGGTTCTTCTTCAAGTGCTCGGTAAGGTCGTTGATTCTCTTTGTGAGAACTGCGATCTGAACCTCCGGTGAACCTGTGTCACCCTCGTGAGTAGCATACTCGAGCATTATAGCTTGCTTTTCTTCTTTTGTCATTTGACTTCACCTCTTTTAAAATTTTACATTTAAGCCGTACCCTCAGGTATGGGACAGGTGAACACCCCGTCGGGGTTTACTCCCGTATCCGAGAATAGGCACAATGCTTGGATATTATATCATACGGCAAACAAAAAGTAAATAGAAAATCAAAAAATAAAAATTAAATTTTCACTGCGCAGTCGCCTGCCGTATACCTTGAAAAATTAAATATATTTCAGCTCAAGCTTTTCGCCGTTTACCGTGATGCTGATTCCGCAGACGTTTTCGTCCGAGTGAGCGATTATGATGTTCGCTATCTCGTCCTCGACCTCACGTCTTATAACGTTGCGAAGCTCTCTTGCGCCTCTTGCGCCGCCCGTCGCTTTTTTGCCGAGGTATGCACAGACTTCGTCATTCCACGTAAGTCTGATGCCCTTATCCGCAAGCGGCTCGACAAGCTCGTTCAAAAGCAGATCCGCTATCTTAACGTAGTTATCTTCGCTGAGCTCATTGAATACGACTACCTCGTCAACTCTGCCGATAAATTCGGGTCTGAGGAAATCGGAAAGAGCCTTCATGACCTTTTCCTTTGTCGCCTCGCTCTTATCCTTACCGAAGCCGAGTGCGTTCGCTTTTTTCTCGCTGCCGGCGTTCGACGTCATGATTATGACAGTGTTTTCAAAGTTGACCGTTCTGCCTTGAGCGTCTGTTATTCTTCCCTCGTCGAGTATCTGAAGCAGGATATTCATAACGTCGGGGTGAGCCTTTTCTATCTCATCAAACAGCAATATGGAATACGGCTTTCTTCTTACCTTTTCGGTCAGCTGTCCGGCTTCGTCATATCCGACATATCCCGGAGGTGAGCCGATTATTCTCGAAACGCTGTGCTTCTCCATAAACTCGCTCATGTCAAGACGGATAAGCGTTTCCGGTGTATCGAACAGAAGCTTGGAAAGCTGTTTGACAAGCTCTGTTTTTCCGACACCCGTAGGGCCGACAAATATAAACGATGCAGGGTGTCTCTTTGTGCTTATTTGCACACGGCTTCTTCTTATCGCCTTTGAGACCGCTTCAACGGCTTCGTCCTGACCTATTATCTTAGCTTTAAGCTGATTTTCAAGATTTGATAAGCGCTTTATGTCGCTTTCTATGACCTTGTGCGCCGGAATACCTGTCCAAAGCTCTATGACCTTGGCTATATCTTCTTCCGTTACGGCGTTATCCTCGGCTTTAATTTTAAGCTCCTCAAGCTCATTTTCACACTTGACGATCTCCGACTTGATATTCGCAACGGCTTCATAATCAATAGGCTCGTTTTCCTTGGGCATTGAGAGGTCCTCCTCATCAAGCTTCAAGTCCTCTAATCTTCTCTCACCTATTTCGTAATCGCTTATCGCTTTGTTTCTCAGGTTTGCGCAGGTGCATGATTCGTCAAGCAGGTCGATAGCTTTATCGGGCAAGAATCTGTCGGTGATATATCTTTCCGAAAGAACGACCGTCTTTCTGACAAGCTCATCGCTTATTCTTACTCTGTGATAATTTTCATAATAGCTCTTGATTCCCATTAAAACGGTGACGGTCTCGTCGATTGACGGCTCATCGACCTTAACAGGCTGGAAACGTCTTTCAAGTGCCGTATCCTTTTCGATATGCTTTCTGTATTCTGTGAACGTGGTTGCGCCGATGACCTGTATCTCGCCTCTTGAAAGTGCAGGCTTCAAGATATTGGCGGCATTCATCGAGCCTTCCGCATCACCCGTTCCGACAAGATTATGAACTTCATCAATAAAGAGAATGATGTTTCCGTCGTCCTTGACCTCTTGAATGAGGCTCTTGATTCTCGATTCAAACTGACCTCTGAACTGAGTACCGGCGACAAGAGCTGTCAAATCGAGCAGGTGGATCTCCTTATTCGCAAGCTTTGCGGGTACTTGACCCGAAGCTATCTTCAGTGCGATACCCTCGGCTATTGCGGTTTTGCCGACACCCGGCTCGCCGATAAGACAGGGGTTGTTCTTTGAGCGGCGACAGAGTATCTGCATCGCTCTGTATATCTCCTTGTCTCTGCCGATAATATTATCAAGCTGACCCTCTCTTGCCTTTTTCGTAAGATCCGTGCAATAAGTGTTGAGACATTTACGCTTTTTCGGATCTTTCTTTTTGTTCCTGCGACGTCTCTCTGCCCTGCTCTCGCTTTTTTCTTCCTCGGGGCTTTCCGGTACGGTCAGCTCTTCATTTTCGCCGTGACCGTTCATATCGCCCATAAGTCCCTGCAAAAACGGAAGTGTGGGAACTCCGCCCTCTTCAAAGCTTCCGTCCTCGCTTGATGCCGGAAACATGTTTCCGAACTGCTCGGTTATTGCGTCAACGTCCTCATCGGTTATGCCCATTGACTGCATCATCTGCTTTATCGGGCCGATATTAAGCTCGAGTGCACATTTGAGGCAATAGCCCTCCGAGGTCGTCTTACCGTTTTCAACCTTTTGTATGAACATTACCGCAGGTCTCTCGTGGCATTTGCAGCACATCATCTGTTTCATTTATCTGTCTCCTTATACACTGAACGTGTAAGATTATTTTTGCTTATTGGCGTTTCTTTCCTTGAACTGCTTGTATGTTCCGGGCATATAGCTTGCGAAAGCTACAAGTGTCGCTATAACGGCGACAATAACAAGTGTGAATGTCAGCCATACGGGCATTATCCAAAGCGATGTTAAAGCTCCGACCGACGGTCCGAAAGCAATAACGAGGATCATAACACCGTAGAATACGCAGGTTGCGACCTTGCCGTATATTTCGGCTGCGCCCGGTCTTATACCCATAGCTATCATAACAGCTCCGCCGATGACCATGACGGCATCTTTAAGCAGGAAGATAAGGAATACCCAGCTGAAGGCTCTTATTAAAGAATCGTCAGCCTGTCTGAACTTGATGAACAGGATTATAGCTATAGTGATTATTGTCATCTTATCGGCAACAGGGTCAAGGATCTTACCTAAGTTGCTGACCTGATTGAAGCGTCTTGCGATCTTTCCGTCGAAAAGATCCGTAAGACCGGATATTGCGATTATGACAGCGGCTATCAAAACCTGATCCTTAACAAGACAGTAGCCGAAGATAGGAATGAGTATGATTCTTATAAGTGATAATAAATTCGGGATAGTTTTCCAATTTGAAAACAGATCCTTTAATATTTCTTTCATTTAGTATGTCCTCCTAAGACTGAATATTAAGTAAATTTAAAATATTGTCGAATGCTCCGACTATTCTTGAGGATTCGACGAGTGAAGTCAAACTGTCATTGCCGATGACACCGGCTACAAGCTCAAGAGCAAAGCAGGCAACGGCGATAACTATAACGCCCTTCACAGCACCGAAAAGCAGACCGAAAATTTCATTGGCTTGCTTGACCGCCGGAAGCTCTGTCAGCTTATCAAGAAGCAAGGTAGCTATCTTGAGAATAAGCACAGCCAAAACAAACACTGCCACAAAGACGAGCAGCTTGATTATCGCCGTGAGCACCGGTGAAACGATGTTATTCATTAAAACTTCGGCTATATCGGCTCCGCTTTCCTCTAACTTTTGAGAAAGTGCAGAAGCCATACTCTTTTTGTCAACTCCGAGCATACCCAAAAAGCCGTTGAGCGATTCGGGGATACTGTCAAGCGCAGATTGCACCTGAGACGAAGCGGAATTACCCGCCGAGGCAAGCTCTCTGTTTAATGAGCTGTATGCCCTTTGCTCAAAATACTGAGCGAAGATCTGAGGTGCGAGCTGAACCGAAACTACTCTGGCTAAAATGAATGCTATCAAATTTGAAGCAAGATCCATGAGACTCTTAACAAAGCCTCTCTTCCAGCCGACGATAAGGCATACCGCCAACAGCGCCGCCAGAATTATATCAATAATATATTCCATTACTGTTCTCCTTTTCTTTGTATTTCTTTAAAACAATTCCTCTATTTCATAGAACACCCCCGTGATTTAAGCATTGAAGTTAAACCCGAAGTCACCTAAAACGATGTGTTTCGGATTTGACTTCAATGCTTAAGGATTTTATATTCTATCACACAAGTGTGAAGATATAACGACATAAAATTTAAACTTTATATTATTTAATTACATATTTATACACGCTGTTTTCCGAAAATGTGAAAGCATTGTTTCCGGATATCATCAGCTTTGAGCTTGAAGCATCGACCTCTATATCGTCGCCTCTTTCGCCCGATGAAATGCTGTAGACAAGTATCTTGCCCGAAATAAGAACGTAGACATTCTTGCTGTCTGTCTTAAAATCAAGTATATCGCTTTCTATTGATTTTTCAAATACTTTTTCGCAGTTTTTATTTATGACCATCAAATTTTTGTCATTAAGCGAGCCGAACTCTTTTTTGAGTATCGCAACCGAGGATTTCGAGCCGAACGAAAAGCCCGCAAGCTCATCATATTCATAGCTTACAACTTGGCTTTGAGTTTCTTTCATGTCGGCTATCATATAGCTGATATCGGTTATAACGCTGATCTTTTTATTGTCGATAAATTTTATCCTGTATACCGTTTCGTTGGGATATTCGAGTTTGCTTTCGATCTCAAGAGAATCGACATTAAAATAGTATATCCTTGAATACGGGTCTCCGTTTGACACGTTTATTGATGACACCGCAACCGATTTTCCGTTTTTGGATAAAGCGACGTCTGTCAGATAATCGTCCGTACACTCCCAGCTGAACATTGCCGTGTTCTTTGAGGAATAGACTGTGACGACCAAGGTCGACTGTGCGCTTCTTGTGATTATTGCGTAATTCCCGTTTGAAGCTATATCGGCGTTGATTATCTCCTCCTCTAAGTCGCCTTGATATATTATCTCCGACTTATCGGCTACCGTATATTTTCCCGTTGAGCGCTCGAAAGCTATGTATTTCTTGTCCGAGGACTTGAAGACGGGGCTTGAATATCCGATGTTTTCCGTATATCGCTTTTCGCCGTTCGCTTTAAATGAGATGAGCGATTTTCCCGTGACGGCGATATTTCCCGACGAAAGCTTTATTCCGTCTGTCAGCTCGCTGTCGACCGTGAAAAGCAAGTCGCCTTCTGCGCTGTCTGTTCGCTCGACCTCGTTCTTGACCTGCGGCACGACATAAAGTGCGGTAAGCGCAACGAGTGCGACCGCTATCACGATTATGAGCGTACGCAATATTTTTTTCGGTTTCTTTTTATTTCCGACCTTGACGACTTTTTTCGTTTTTTCGTTATTCTGTCTGCTCATTTTTATTTTCTCCGTAAAAAACTTTATTTAGATACAGTCCGCAAGCAGGTGCTGTGACGCCGGCTTTGCTTCTGTCCTTACTTTCGATTATTTTCGGTACGCTCCCACATTCGAGCTTGCCTCGGCTGATATCCAAAAGCGTTCCGACTGCGATTCTGACCATATTATAAAGAAAGCCGTCACCGCATACCTTGAATATAACTTTGTCGCCGTCTCTCGTGACCGTGAAGTCATAGACGGTTCTGACGGTGTCTTTGACACTTGAGCCTGCCGCACAAAATGAGGCGAAATCGTGTGTTCCGATGAAGTCCTTCGCCTGTTCGTCGAGCATTTTTTCATCAAGCTTATACTTATAGTGATAAGCTCTGCCGACGAGGAACGGGTCTCGCACCTTGGCGTTATTTATAATGTATATGTATTCCTTGCCCTTGCAGTCGAATCTTGCGTGAAATCCGTCGCCGACAACTTCGCAATCGGTAACGGCTATCTGTTCGGGCAAGACAGCATTCAAGGCGTATATCATTTTTTTACACGGCATATTTGTCTCAAGCTTACAGCTGAAGCAAAACTCGTTTGCGTGTACTCCGGAGTCGGTGCGGCTGCAACCGTGGACAGTTACCCTTTGAGAGAAAATTCTGTCTATCGCCTCGGAGATACATTGCTGAACGGTTATGCCGTTGGGCTGGAGCTGCCAGCCGTGAAAAGCGAAACCGTCATATTTAATTTTAAAAAGATAGTTTCGCATACTTCACCTCACACAAGTGCGCCGAATTTGATGTTGAGGAAAACGACAGCCGCAATCGAGAGCGAAATTGTCGCAAATGAGACAGCATCACGGACTCCAAGCTTCATTTTCTTCATTCGTGTTCTACCCTCACCGCCTTGATAGCAACGGCACTCCATAGCAAACGCAAGCTCGTATGCACGTCTGAATGCCGAAACCAAAAGCGGAACTAAAATCGGTATCAAGGCTTTGGATCTTTCAATGAGTCCGCCGCTTTCAAGATCGGCTCCCCTCGCCTTTTGAGCGTTCATTATCCTGTCTATCTCGTCAATGAGTGTCGGAATAAATCTAAGAGCCAGCGTCATCATCATCGCAAGTGTATGCACTTGGATATGAAAGACATTGAGCGGCGACAGCAGACGTTCTATTCCGTCTGTGAGCATAGTCGGTGTTGTGGTATATGTCAAAAGTGAGCTCGCCATTATCAAAGCCACTATTCTGATAGCCATAAATATCGCTGTGTATATGCCCTTTGTCGTGATAGTTATAAATGACCATGAGACTAAAGTTGTACCACCTGAGACATAAAATATGTTTAACACGGTTGTAAATATGATTATCGGAAGTATCGGCTTGATGCTTTTCAAAAACATTTTGAGCGGCACTTTCGAAGCGAATATTATAGCAAGCAAAAGCACCGTCATAAGCAGAAGCGACCATGCGTTTTTACACAGGAATATCAGCACCAAAAGCATCACGGTTAATATGATCTTTGCTCTCGGGTCAAGCGAATGAACAAACGATTTTTGCGGAAAATACTGACCGATCGTTATATCCTTTATCATTTTCCGCTTCCCCCCTTCAGAAATCTTACAAGTTCTTTCCTGCCTTCTTCAACGGTATAAATATCCGTTCTGACATCGTAGCCTTTAGCCTTGAGCTTGAGGAAAACCGACGTTATCTCGGGGATATTCAGACCCATTTCAACAAGCTCATCCGCTCTTGAATAAACCTCGTCAACAGTTCCGAACATGGCTTCCTCGCCCTTGTTCATAACAAGCACCTTTGTCGCTATCTTTGCGACGTCCTCCATGCTGTGAGATACTATCATTACTGTGCTGCCCGTATTCTTTCTGTAATCCGATATCAGCGACAGCACTGTGTCTCTGCCTCTCGGATCAAGACCTGCACACGGCTCATCTAAGACTAAGATCTTAGGCTCCATAGCCATTACACCGGCTATGGCGACACGTCTCTTTTCGCCGCCCGAAAGATCAAACGGCGACTTATCGAGATAGCTGTCATTAAGTCCGACAAAGCTTACCGCTTCTCTGACACGTCTTTTTATCTCGTCATCACTCAGCCCCATATTCTTCGGCCCGAACGAAATATCCTTTTCGACTGTTTCTTCAAAAAGCTGATACTCCGGATACTGAAAACAAAGACCGACAGAAAATCTCGCATTTCTTGTGGAGGTCTTGTCCTGCCAGATGTTCACATCTTCGACAAACACACTGCCTCCCGTCGGCTTGAGTAAAGCGTTGAAATGCTGAATGAGGGTGCTTTTGCCTGAGCCTGTATGGCCTATCAGACCTATAAGCTCGCCCTTTTCTATATCTATGTTTATGTTTCTTATCGCAGTATGCTCAAACGGAGTTTTGATTCCGTATATATAGCTCAGCTCCTGCGTTTTAAGAACGGTAGTTCCCATTTTTTCACCTCCGCAGATTTTCAAAGGCAGACACAAATTCGTCTGCGGTCAAGACGTCACCCAAATTTATGCCGTCTTTTTTAAGAAGATATGAAAGCTCTGTCGCCTGCGGAACATCAAGTCCTATCTTCTTTATCTCGTCTATATATCCGAAGACAGCTCGGGGTGTACCGTCAAAACGTATTTTTCCCTCATCTATAACTATGACTCTGTCCGCTTGAACGGCTTCGTCCATATAGTGAGTTATGAAAAGAACGGTTATTCCCATGTCTCGATTGAGACGTTTTACGGTATCCATTACCTCTTTTCTGCCTCTCGGATCAAGCATTGCCGTCGGCTCATCGAGGACTATGCAGTCTGTTTGCATGGCGATAACTCCGGCTATTGCCACTCTCTGCTTTTGACCGCCCGAAAGCTTATGAGGCTCATGAAAACGGTAGTCATACATTCCGACAGCTTTAAGGGAATCGTCAACACGTCTGCGGATTTCATCGGGCTCGACACCTAAATTTTCCGGCCCGAAGGCAACATCGTCTTCGACTATCGTGGCAACTATCTGATTATCGGGATTTTGAAAAACCATTCCGACCGTTCGTCTGACATCGTTTCTTCTGTCCTCGTCGGCAGTATCTATACCGTCAACAAGTACCTTGCCCTCATTCGGAACGAGTATGGCATTTGTCAGCTTTGCGAGTGTGCTTTTGCCCGAGCCGTTATGTCCGAGCACGGCAACAAAACTGCCTTTCTCGATAGACAGCGTTATATTTCGTATAACCTCTTTGGCGGCGCTGTTTTCCTCGTCGTACTTAAAGGTAACATTGTCAAATTCAATAATACTGCTCATTTTTTCTTCCCTTTTTCTGAATTTACTTAGTCCAAATCGCCGATGCACCGCACGGCAGGATCATTCCCGTTTCCGTGACGGGCAGTCCGATCTCACTTGATGAGACACTGCCGCCGAGCTTAGCCTTGACTGTCGCACCGAGAATGTATTGCATGACGGAAGCGGAAAGCCCCGTTGTATATGAATTTATCAGCATCATCAGCGAATCTTCATAAAGAAGCTTACTGCAAAGCTCCACAAAGTCGTATACCTCGTCTTCAAGCTTCCAGACTTCACCGCCCGGCCCTCTGCCGTATGACGGCGGGTCCATGATGATAATGTCGTATTTGTTGCCTCGCCTTATTTCTCTTTGAACGAATTTTATGCAATCGTCGACTATCCAGCGCACTTTTCCGTCGGCGACCTGAGACGAAGCGGCGTTTTCCTTCGCCCAAGCGACCATGCCCTTAGATGCGTCAACGTGTACCACACTTGCGCCCTCCTTGAGACAGGCTATGGTTGCGCCGCCTGTATAGGCGAACAGATTGAGGACTTTCAGCTCTCTGCCGGATTCACGAATAAGCTTTCTCGTGAAGTCCCAGTTGACCGCCTGTTCGGGAAAAATTCCAGTATGCTTAAAGCCCATATTTTTGACGTTGAAGGTCAGATCCTTATATTTTATCTGCCAGCGGTCGGGAACAGATCTCGCTATTTCCCATTTTCCGCCGCCGCTTTTTGACCTTTTATAGTACGCATCGGCTTTTCGCCAAAGGAGATTTTTCTTCTCGGTTTTCCAAATTACCTGCGGATCGGGTCTGACAAGGGTCACATTGCCCCATCTTTCAAGCTTATCGCCGTCTGAGCAATCAATAAGCTCATAATCCTTCCAGTCGCTTGTGTATCTCATTTTAAACCTCTTTTATATCAGTCTTTCTTTAACAACCTCTGCAATTTCATTTGCAAGCTTTTCTATCTGTTTTTGATCCTCGCCCTCGAGCATAATTCTGACGAGCGGCTCTGTTCCCGAAACTCTGACTAAGACTCTGCCCCTATCGCCGAGCTCATTTTCAGCCGACTTTATTGCGAGCTTTATTTCGTCGTCATAGCTGTATCGAGCCTTGCCCATGTCGGAGACCTTGACGTTCACCAAGACCTGCGGATATGTTTTCATACATTTCGCAAGCTCGGACAGCGGCTTTCCGGTTTTCTTCATCACTCTGAGAAGTTGAAGCGCCGTCAGCTGACCGTCACCTGTTGCGGCGTAGTCTGAAAATATAACGTGTCCCGACTGTTCGCCGCCTATCGAATACCCTTTTTGAAGCATCGTTTCAAGCACATATCTGTCGCCGACCCGTGTCGCTTCATAGGAAATTCCGTTTTCATCGCAGAATTTATAAAAGCCCATGTTAGTCATTATCGTCACAACGGCGGTGTCTTTTTCGAGCTTTCCCTCCTGTTTCATGTACGATGAACATATTGCTATTATTTTGTCTCCGTCAACGGTGTCGCCGTTTTCATCGACGGCTAACATTCTGTCAGCGTCTCCGTCAAAAGCGAAGCCAGCCATCAGATTATTTTCTTTGACATAGCGGCTTAAATTTTCAAGATGAGTTGAGCCGCAGTTTGCGTTTATATTGACACCGTCGGGCTTATCGGAAAGCATATCGCATTTTGCGCCAAGCTGAGTGAAAAGCGTTTTTGCGCTCACACTCGCCGAGCCGTTTGCGCAGTCGAGAGCTATATGCATACCGTCAAAGCTGACATCGACCGTGTTTTTGAGATGCTCTGTATAGTCTCTTACGGCGTTTTCGCTTTTGCTTACTCTGCCGACTGCACCGCCGACTTTAAGAGACGGCTTTTCGACTTCATCGGAAATAATGGCTTCGATCCGAGCTTCTGTAATATCCGGCAGCTTGTAGCCGTCAGACTTGAATATCTTTATTCCGTTATATTCACACGGATTATGTGAAGCCGAGATCATGACAGCCGCATCGCAGGCATACTTCTTGACAAGATATGCCACAGCCGGAGTCGGAACAACGCCCAAGACAATCACATCGGCGCCGACTGAACAGAGGCCTGCCGCTATTGCGTTTTCGAGCATATTTGACGATATCCTTGTGTCCTGACCGATTAACACTTTCGGCTTCCTGTGTTTTTCATCCGTCAGCACTACGGCTGTTGCCCTGCCTATTTTCATCGCCAGTTCACAGCTGAGCTCGGTGTTAGCTATGCCTCTTATTCCGTCTGTTCCGAAAAGTCTTCCCATTCTTCTCTCTCCGATTCTGTTTATTGCTTATATTCCATTCCCAAATGCTCATAAGCTTGTGGGGTGGCTATTCTGCCCCTCGGAGTTCTTCCGAGGAATCCTATCTGCATGAGATAGGGCTCATAAACGTCCTCGATTGTTACAGCTTCCTCGCCTATTGCGGCTGATATTGTTTCAAGTCCGACAGGACCTCCGTTATAGCTTTTTATCATTGTTGTCAAAAGCCGTCGATCCGTTGCGTCAAGACCCAATTCGTCTATTTCCATTCTTCTCAAGGCAAGCTCTGCCGCTTCCTTATCTATAATGCCGTTGCCCACGACTTGAGCGAAATCTCTCGCTCTTTTTAAAATTCTGTTGGCAATTCTCGGCGTACCTCGTGAACATTCGGCTATTTTTAATGCGCCTTTTTCATCAATGCCTATTCCGAGTATTGCCGCACTTCTTGTAACTATACGGCTGAGTTCTTCGGGAGTATAAAGTTCAAGTCTCATCACAACGCCGAATCTGTCACGAAGCGGCGCAGAGAGCTGACCTGCTCTTGTTGTTGCGCCGACGAGAGTGAATTTCGGAAGGTCAAGTCTTATCGACCTTGCCGACGGGCCTTTTCCGATAATTATATCGAGCGCATTATCCTCCATAGCCGGATAAAGCACTTCCTCAACGCTTCTGTGAAGTCGGTGTATCTCATCGACGAAAAGCACGTCTCCCTCATTCAAGTTTGTCAAAAGCGCCGCAAGGTCTCCCTGCTTTTCTATCGCTGGACCCGATGTTACTCTCAGGTTGACATTCATCTCGTTGGCTATTATTCCGGCGAGTGTGGTTTTGCCTAAGCCCGGAGGCCCGTAAAGCAGAACATGATCGAGGCTTTCGCCTCTTGAAACCGCCGCTTGAATATATATTTTTAAGTTTTCCTTAACCTTTTCCTGACCGATATAATCTTCAAATACCCTCGGTCGCAGTGAGGTTTCTATGTCGGCATCCTCTCGGGTATACTCCGTTGCCATTATTCTTTCTTCACTGTTAAAGTCATTCATCTTATGTTCTCCGATATTTTATATGATCTTCAAGGCTTGTGTTATAAGCTTTTCTACGCTTTGGTTTTGATCGAGCTTTGAAACTGCAGATGCCGCTTCCGACTGTGAATAGCCTAACATCACAAGAGCCTCGACCGCTTCGCCTGTGTTCGTTTCGAGTGATAACTGCTCTCTCGCAGCCTGCTCACCCGTACCTATTGAAGCGCCTGTTTTCATCTTGTCTTTTAATTCCAGCACCACTCTTTGAGCTATTTTCGGGCCGACACCTTGAGCTTTTGTTATCGCCTTTATGTCGCCGCCCGATATCGCAAGCGCAAGCCTGTCGGGGGATAGCTGTGAAAGTATCGCAAGCGCCGCCTTTGGACCGACTCCGGAAACCGAGATCAGCATTTTGAAGCAATCAAGCTCGCTTTCATCGTAAAATCCGAACAGCTCAAGCGCATCCTCTCTGACCGACAGATGAGTGTAGAGTGTGACGTTGCCCTTTTTATCGGAAAGCTCGTTTAAGGTGGTGAGCGTTACGGCGCATCTGAAAGCCACACCGCCGCATGATATTGCCACCGAAGAAGAATCTCTGTATACAATTTCTCCCGTCAAGCTGTAAAACATTTTCAAATTCCTTTCCTTATTGACATATGTGAAGAATAAAGCGATCCGCTTGCGTGAGCGTGACATATCGCCATCGCCAGCGCATCAGCCGTATCATCGGGCTTCGGCACTTTTTCGAGACCCAATATTCGCTTCGTCATTTCCTGAACTTGCTTTTTTTCCGCTCTGCCGTAACCGACAACACTCTGTTTGACTTGCAGAGGCGTATATTCGAACACGGGCAGTCTGTTTTTCTGAGCCGCAAGCATCAGCACTCCCCTCGCCTGACTGACATCAATAACCGTTTTGGCGTTGTTGTTATAGAAAAGCTTCTCGATGCTCATGACCTCGGGGTGATTTCTCATCACGATCTCATTGAAGCCGTCATATATTATCTCAAGTCTCTCGTTGAACGGAGTTTTCGCTTCTGTCGTTATCGCTCCGTAATCAAGCGTTTTGAAGTGATTGTTTCGGTATTCAACGACACCGTAGCCGATAATCGCATATCCGGGGTCTATACCTAATATTATCATCGCATACTACCTCATTATAATTTATCACTTTAGTATATCATACTTTTTATTAAGTAACAAGTATTTAAATAAACAATTTCACGAAAAAAGCTTAATGAAATAAAACGATACGTTAATTATATGCGTTACCGTCAAAAGCTAAAACCTTGAAAAAGACACATTTTCGTTGCCGCTTGAGACTGAAGAATTGCAGAAAATTTATTATGAGCGAAAAGTTGTATCAAACGATACATAAATTTAACTTGGCTTGTGACTCTTGTCAGCTTACCGAACACCGATTTGTTTCGGATAAATGCCGCAACTGCGGTGTAAAGACCGGAAGCAAGGCTGACACCTTGAGGTGCGGTAGCGAGCGAAGCGAGCGTAACGGCGGCTGTTCGTGTACTCCGTAGCGCTCGCCGCAGGCGAAGGGCGGAGTGAGTGCCGAACAGCCGCCCCGCTGATTTCGCTTGGGTTTTCCGAGAAACTCCGAAGGCTAAAGAAAGTCCGATTGCGAAAGTGCGTTGAGCTGACTTTTTAGAATGTGGCTGACCCTTGCGAGTGGATTTAAGCCGCAAAGTGCCGAAAATATGCCATTTTAGGCGACTTCGGATATGACTTCAATGCTTATGCGCCGAGTGTTTTCGAAATTGCAAGTCGCCTGCCTCCCGAAAAGCTCCTGCGCCGCCATCTCGGCACTCCACTCGCCTGCGGCTCGGGAGTGCACGAGCTGTCGCCGTCCGCCTGCTTCGCAGGCGGGTTTACGACAATCCGACGAAAATCTGTAAAACTATAGCATTTTTCTGATGTATATGTTATAATAACCTCACGAAACACAGCCCAAATCATAGATTTGGTGTGTTTCGGAGAACATTGTTACATAAATTCGCTGAGGTAATGCGGCTAAAGCCGCTATTTTATGGCATTCGCCGGAATTTATGTTATAATAACCTCACGAAAGTCCAACCAAATCGAAGATTTGGGGACTTTCGGAGAACATTGTTACACAAACTCACAGAGGTAAAGTGGCGTAAACGCCACATTTAATGGCATACGCCGAGAGTTTGTGTTATAATAACCTCACGAAACACAGCCCAAATCATAGATTTGGTGTGTTTCGGAAAACATTGTTACATAAATTCGCTGAGGTAAAGCGGCTAAAGCCGCTATTTTATGGCATTCGCCGGAATTTATGTAAGAATACTCAAGCGGTGATCAGCTCACCTAAACAAAAAATTGTATATCTTTTACGGAGGCAAATCATGAATGTTATAATTGTCGGTTGCGGCAAAGTCGGATCTACACTTGCCGACCGACTCGTCAGTGAAGGACACGATGTCAGCGTTGTTGACGTTGACTCCGAGGCAGTTGATAAAGTAACGAGCAGACTTGATGTTCTCGGTGTTGTCGGCAGTGGCTCTATTCACCAAGTGCAAGTCGATGCAGGCGTTAAAAATGCCGACCTATTCATAGCCGTAACTCCGAGCGATGAATTAAATCTGCTCTGCTGTCTGATGGCTAAAAGATCGGCTTCATGTAGCACTATAGCACGAGTCAGAAATCCCGACTATCTCTCTGAACGGGCTTTCATCAAGGAACGTCTCGGACTTTCAAGCATCATCAATCCGGAATTTGAAGCGGCAGCCGAGATAAGCAGGCTTTTCCGCATACCCTCGGCAATAGAGGTCGACACCTTCGCCGACGGTAAGGTCGAGCTTTTGAAAGCGGCTTTGACCGAGAACTCACCTATCGTCGGAAAATCAATAATGAACGCTTTAGGCAAGATCAGCGGTAAGGTTCTTATTTGCGCAGTCGAAAGAAACGGAGACGTTGTTATCCCGAGCGGATCGTTTATACTTAAAGCCGGAGACCAGATCTCATTCCTTACCTCAAGAAGTGAAAGAGAAACCGTGTTCAAAAAGATCGGACTTGAAAGCGGCAAGATCAAAAGAGTTGTTATCGTCGGCGGCGGAAAGATATCTTATTATCTTGTCAGAATGCTCGCCGAGGAAGGCTTCAAGGTCAAGGTCATAGAAAGAGACAAAGAAAGATGTGAGGTACTCTCCGAGCTTCTGCCGTCATCGGTCACCATCATAAACGGCGACGGAACTGACCAACAGCTTTTGTATGAGGAGGACATTGACAGCGCCGACGGCTTCGCTTCGCTGACAGATGTTGACGAGGAAAACATCATGCTTTCAATGTTCATGACGAAAAATTCCAAGGCGAAGGTCGTCACAAAAATAAACAGACAGAATTTTTCCGAGCTTATTGAAAATCTTAATATAGGCTCGGTCATATATCCGAAATTCATAACAGCCGAAACCATAGTCAGCTATGCGAGAGCGCTGAAGAACTCTCAGGGCAGTAATGTTCAGACACTTTATAACATCGTCGATGAC
This sequence comes from uncultured Faecalibacterium sp., assembly GCA_964480405.1. Taxonomy (GTDB): domain Bacteria; phylum Bacillota; class Clostridia; order Oscillospirales; family Acutalibacteraceae; genus UBA6857. The sequence continues at coordinate 102,295 of CAYZOU010000005.1, forward strand.
AAGGTCGAAGCACTCGAATTCAGAGCTAAAAGCGAATCCGAGGTGACGGGTGTTCATCTGAGCGATCTCGAGCTTAAAGACAATCTTCTTATCTGTTGCATAAGCAGAAACGGCAAGACTGTTATTCCGAACGGTCTGACGACTATCGAAGTCGGAGACACGGTCGTAGTCGTTACAACACAGAAAGGTCTCAACGACCTTAGCGACATTTTGAAGTGAGAGGCTGAAAATGAATATTCCTATGATTTTTTATATCCTCGGTTGGGTTCTTTGCACCGAGGCGGGAGCGATGCTTTTCCCCTGTGTCATCTCACTTATTTATTCCGAAAAGCAAGGTATTTATTATTTGATAACGCTTGCCGTATGTCTTGCGATCGGCATTGCGCTGATAGTCAAAAAGCCGAAGAAAACTCGGTTTTACGCAAAAGAGGGCTTTGCCGTGGTCGGTCTGAGCTGGATAATACTCAGTCTCATCGGAGCTGTTCCCATGTGGATAAGCGGAGACATACCGTCCTTCTTAACTGCCTTATTTGAGACAGTTTCGGGCTTTACGACCACAGGCGCAACTAATTTGACAGACGTTGAAGCACTGTCAAGAACAAGTCTTTTCTGGCGAAGTGAAACTCACTGGATAGGCGGCATGGGCGTTTTGGTGCTAATACTTACTCTGCTTCCGGTAGCCGGCGGTCAAAATATTCAGCTCATGCGAGCGGAAAGCCCCGGCCCGACAGTTGACAAATTCAAGCCGAGACTCAGATACACGGCTATGATACTCTATCTGATATATATAGCGATAACCTTACTTGAAATAATCTTCCTGCTTATCGGCAAAATGCCGCTGTTCGATGCGGTAACTACCGCTTTCAGCACAGCCGGCACGGGTGGATTCGCTATAACCAACGACGGCATTAACGCATACCACAGCCCATATATTGAAGTCGTCGTCACGGTATTCATGATCCTTTTCGGCGTGAACTTCTCTTTCTATTATATGGTACTCACACGTCGCTTCAAAGAAGCCGCAAAAAATACGGAGGTTTGGACTTATCTCGGAGTTATCCTTGTTTCATCGCTGACAATCGCGCTGAATGTATACAAGCTTTTCCCGAGCGTCAAGGACACTTTGAGAAACTCATTCTTCACGGTAGCTTCGATCATTTCGACAACGGGCCTTTGTACGGCAGACTATGATCAATGGCCGCAGCTGTCTAAAATGATAATTATTATGCTGATGTTCTTCGGCGCTTGTGCAGGTAGCACGGGCGGAGGAATTAAGATATCAAGAATCATGGTGCTTTGCAAGAGCGCAGTTGGAGAGATCAAGCATCTCGTCCACCCGAAAAGTGTCAACAGCATTAAGATTGGCGGAAAACGTGTCTCATCTGAAACAGTTAAGAATATCCGCTCTTACTTCGTTATCGAAATGATAATACTCGCTGTCTCAACGCTTATCATAAGTCTTGAAAACTTTGACACCTCGACAACCGTAACATCAGTCATAACCTGTATCCAAAATGTCGGCCCCGGATTCAATATCGTCGGCCCGACGGGTAACTTTGCTTCTTTCTCGGCGCTGTCGAAAATCGTCTTTATATTCGATATGCTCGCCGGAAGATTGGAGCTTATGCCGCTGTTAGTGCTTTTCTATCCCCCGATATGGAAGAAGAATTAAGCACAACTCGGCTCGTACAGAGAAAAGGAAACAAAAAATTAACGGTCATTAAATAACTTCTAAAGGAGAAATTTTTATGGCACTCGTTTACGCAAGCTGTGCTCTCGGCGCAGTAAGTCTGATTTCATTCTTGGTGAATTTTAACAAGAAAAGAACGGTCATGGGCGTTTTCAACAAGATGACAGTCTCGATCTTCTTCATTCTCACCGCATTTTTCGGTATCCTGCACAGCATGGACAAAATCGGCGACCCCTCGATAACAAAATACGGTCTTTTGATTCTTGTCGGTCTTGTGTTCGGTATGCTCGGTGATATTTATCTTGACCAAAAATGGGTATATCCCGACGATAACAAGAAGTATCTTTACGCCGGCTTTATCACTTTCGGCATCGGTCATTTATTCTATATGACCGCTATCGCCGTCAAAGCTCAACTCAAGCTAACTCAAGTTCTTCTCGGCTGCTGTGTCGGTCTTATCGTTGTCATCGTCAACGTTTTCATCGAGAAATTCACACCGCAGGATTTCGGCGAATACAGACCCATCGTCATGCTTTACACCCTGCTTGTCGGCTCGACACCCGGTGTTGCGCTCATGGCGGCTATCGCAACTCACGGCGATCCGGCTTTCATCGTGTTCACTGTCGGTGCGGTATTCTTCCTAATTTCGGACATCATCCTTTCGCCGATGTATTTCTCGGAAGGCAAGAACACGCCGATAAACTTCGTGCTTAACCACGTTACATATTATATCGGACAGTATATGTTTGCGCTGTCGATACTCTTTTTGAAATAATTATTCGGATAATGTTAAACGGTACGCATCGGTTGGTGCGTACCGTTTGTTTTATTTCTTACAACTTTATTTCGACTACCTTGTTATTATCCTCAACTATATATGCACGGTTTTTTGACTCCACGAAGTCGAGGCTGTGTCTGCCGTCGGAATTGAAAGTTCCTTTATACAAAAGCTTCATTGATGAATATTCATATATTCTGATCGTCATTTTGTTTTCGCCCTCAACTCGTGCCTGAGTTGCAACGTATTTGAGATTCTCGGAAGCATTCACGCCGTAGCTTTCTCCTGTCGTGGGGAAGCTTATTTTCCGAGAGCCTTTATCCAAGCTCCACATTTCGCATACGCCGTCGTCATTCGCATTGTCCACTACCGCCATATTGCTACCCTTTGCGACAACACCCTTATAGGCATCGGCATCATCGACTTGCTTTTTTATCACGCCTTTTGAGCTGACACTTCCGAAGCAGTTATATTGTTCGCAGCCGCCGACCGAAGATATCTTTGCGTTATAAGAGCCGATGAACAAAGCCGTTTTTCCGTCAAAGGCATAAAAGTCATCTATCCATGCTACCTCTCCGACCTGTGAAGAATCAGCCAGCTTACAGACGAGCTTTTTGGAATTAAGAGAAACGCTGTCTATATAAATGTTATTGTTTAAATTTTTGTCTTTGGCGCAATATATGATGCTTTTGCCGTCATTTGAAACAGTGAACGTAACCTCGTCGCCTTCGTTATACGGAAGCTTTCCTTTCTTTATAAGCTTAAGCTCGGTGTCATAGATCGCAAAAGTAAAGTCGAAGCTATCCAATATTGCAATACCGTTGTCAAGCTTTTTAACGTCCGTATTTCCGTTTATGCCCGCAGATTTGATGCGCTTATTCTCGGTGTCGTAAGCGTGTATCGTCCAGTCTCTGCACTGCACCAAAACCGTTCCGTTTTCAAAGCACCATATGTCTCTGATGTCATCATCCGAATACGCTGTGTAGCCGTTTGAATAAGTATTCGCTTTGGTTGTTTTCTCGGTTACTTTTTCAGTAGCTTTTTCGGTAGGCTTTTCTGTAGCCTTTTCGGTAGCTTTTTCCGTTACTTTCTCGGTGACTTTCTCGGTGGTTTTTTCTTCCTTTGCCGTAGTATCCTTTGTGGCTTCGGTATTCTCTGCGCTTGTAGACAGAGGCTTAAATTCCTCGTCGCCTTTTATAATTCCGCTCTCCGGCTCTGATGTAGTCTCATCATCCGACAAGTTTTCATCGCTTAAATGTCCGTATTTCTCCATGAATTCGTTCACCTTTTCGCTATCCTCTGATACGAAAAGCAGCTGAGAATTTGTTTTTAGCGGTCTGACATATTCCACGGTATCGTCAACGATCGGATCTGTCGGCACTGCTACCAGATACATACAATTACATTCATCCAAATCCGTAAACACATTCTTATCGATATTGACATCTATTACCTTGAGTTTGTCTCTGTCAACATTGACGTCGAAATATTCCTTTCCGTTAAACGCAGGAACTAACTCATGATTTATGTAGAGCGAAAGTCTGTAGTTGCCGCTCTTGCCGATACAGCCTATTTTCACGTTAAAGTCTTGACCCTTTTCACACGCAAAGCATGACTCTATATTAGCAAAAGCTCCAAGCTTACTGAATAAGAACTGCGGTGCGCTGTCGAGAGCGTTTGTTTGTTTAGTTTCGCCCTCCATTGAATCCGGATCGCTGAAAGATGTGCTTTCCTGTGTATACATTGAGTTGATCTCATCCGGCAGGTCAATATCCAATATCAATTCGTCATCAACCGAAACAGGCTTTCCGTCACCGCTCTCCTTGCGTACGACATAAAAATTGTATGCGGCAAGTGCGTGGTGGGGTAAGAAGCTGACGTAATCCGTCGATTTTATCATAAAGCTCGGATTCAAAAGCGTTGCGATGCTCACATAAGCGTCTTTGTTCGCCTCGAAATATTCGTCCGAAAATGTCACTGTTACTACCCTGCCGGCTTCTTCTTCGTCCATTACGATAGTGTGCATCATTTTTTCCTTATCGCTTTCGTTCATCTTGAATGGCACTCTCGCTCCGTCAACGAACACGATAAATCCGTACTCGGCTTTTGAATATTCATTGTTTATACCGACTTTGATTTCAACTTTTCCGTCTTTGCTCATCAGTGTTTCGGCGTTATCGACATAGGTGTTGTTCAGCGACGTGCCGTATAAACCGGGACGTCTGTTGTCGCCTATACTCTCCAAAATGTCAGCCACAGCGGCGGCGTTCTCGTCGTCAACCGTGGTGTCGTCAGCAACATTCCGACAGGCGCAAAGTGAAACTAAAACTAATAAAGCCATTATTAAAATATACGATCTTTTCATAATTCCCTCCATGATTTTAACTGTTTGTTTACCGTTGGCTTACAATTAACACCATATCATGCAAGTGTGTGCTTAATATTAATATAGTGTAAACTTCAAAATAGTGCGAAATCAGAATAATATGAGTGCTTTTATCAGAATTGCTTGTGGGTGTGGCGGTTGAAGCCGGAAGTTTAGCTAAACCAAAACATCCATGATTCCCAAGTTAAGAGAATCATGGATGCTTTTTGATAATATGCTTATCTTATTCGACCGTTACTGTTCCGTCTTCCGAAACGGTTATCTTCATTCCCGTCTTAACATAGTCAAGGAATTCGTCGCCGAGATTGTCTATTGTCGGCATGGACTGATCTGTCCAAACCTCCGAGAGGACTGCGCCTGCGGCGGCGAGAGAGTCTATCTCCTTTGAAAACAGCAGGCAAGCGGGATTTCTTCCCATAGCCGTTGCACAGTAAAGTACCATGCCGCCTGTTGTTGAACCTATCGTCTGAGGCAAGCAAAGAGCTACACCTGCCATCGGCTTGTTATATATGTCGGCGTTGTTCTGGTCGCCGCACTTGGCTTTCTTGTCGCCGAACATGAGAGAATGCTGGAATGATGCGAGGGTATTGAAGCCGCCGTGAGAAACGAGAGCGGTTGCCTCTGCCTTTCCGGGTACTACCGGTCTGCCTTTAAAAGTTTTCATGATGCTTATACCCCCTTAGTGATCTTTTCAAGAATCTCAGCGCTTGTGTAATATCTTGAAGATGTGTATGTACGAAGCTTGTTGGAGTTTGTGATAACGGGCTTCTTGCCGCAAAGCGGATTGTTCATATACATAAGCGGACAAATATAGCTGAGGATAACGCCCGTATTTTTAAGTCTCTGAGCGTATTCTGTCTTGTTGAACTTCTCAACAACAGCCGGTGCAGACGTGAATACTGTCGGGATCTGTACCTTTGAGTTGCCGGCTTTCTTGAGAGCGGCTTCAACGTTTTCGGTCCACTCGATGAGCTGACTGAAGGTCAAGTGCGGACAGCCGATAAAGCAAAGCTTCGGCTTAGCGTTCTTGTCTTTCCAAATGCAAGGATAGCTGTCCTTGACTCTCTTGAGCTCTGCGTCGTCGATGACGTATGTCTGTGCGCCCTCGGCTATGATGCTTTCGCCCTGCTCCTTAGCTTCGGGAGTTAAGCCGGCGATGTGATAAAGACCGACAGCGCCGTTACTTGCCGTCGCTGCGCCAAAGTCTTTGAGGTACGCCTTAGCGTCATCTGTAAGCTCGTTGCCTATGAAGTCCGTAAGTCCCTTGATATAGGGAACATCCTCCATGACCTTCATACCGATAGCCGAGCCTAAGATCTGAGCCTCGGGCTTTTCCTTTGTCTTAACCTCAACTATCCAAGTTGCTTTTCTGCCCTCATCGGTGAGAAGTCCGAACTTCGGAACGAAGCCGACTATTGAGCCGAAAAGCTCGATGATACCGGAATTGCGGTTGCAACGTGCGCCGAGAACAGAGTTGGCGTATACAACAGCGGAGGATTCAGCCCAAGAAAGAATGTCGCCTTTTTCGGGAGTGTTGCCGATCTCATCCATGTAGCAAGCGCAGGTGTAAGCGTCATCGCTGATAAGGCCAAGCTTGCGAAGCTGTTCGTCATAGCTCTTTTGTGAGTTATACATGAACTTGTCGAATATGAGCTTTTCGATGGGATTTGCGGGTACGTTCTTGTCAAGCGGCTTCGGGTCGACCGAGAACTTCTGAGCGCTCAGTGCGTTGCCTGCGATAAGCTCATCAACGAGACCGTAAACCGGCTTCATAACGCCCAGACCGAATGAAGTAACAAGATGTCCCATCTTGCTTGTGACAGGTACCATTTCGGTTGCGCCGAAGGTTTCACCGTACATAACGAGGGTCTTCATGACCTTCGCCATGGTTTCGCCCTTTTTGCCGTCGAGTATGGCTTGCTGTTCGGGTGTTAAATTCATAATTATCAATCCTTTCAGATAAAAGCCGTTTTAATGAAAAAGCGGCAGACATCATTATTCTATAATATTTTAACCGTGTGACAAAATATTGTCAATACCTTTAGAAAAAAGCTGATGAAAATTTGTAAAGAAATCTCTCGGCACTTGCTTTTTTATTCATTGGACTATATAATGTAATTGAAAAAATCTGTCTGAAAATGCAAATTTGTGTTTCGGACATATGGAGGGTCAAAATATGGATAAGAAGTATGAGGCACTGTTTACCCCATGGAAGATAGGCAACTGCGAGATCAAAAACCGAATCGTACTGACAAGTATGGGCGGCACCGATCTTTTCGGCTGGATGGAAAAGAACCATTTCGATAAAGACGGCGCACGTTTTATCATGGAGGTTGCAAAGAACAACGTCGGTCTTGTTTTGCCGGGCTGTCAGCCTGTTTATAATCCGATGTTCGGTCAGTGGCTTTATAAAAACAAGAAGATGTATGACGATCTTAAAAAGTGGGTACCCGAGCTTCACAAGACGGGCGCTAAGCTTTTCGTTCAGCTCACAGCCGGCTTCGGTCGTTCATTCACTATCAGCAGCATGATGGAAATGCTTTACACAAACCCTGTTCTTCGCAAGATCAGCAAGCCCTTTATGGATCTTGATAAGATCACGGCTTCAGCGAGCGCATCGCCCAACCGTTGGTCGGATAAGGTTCCGTCAAGAGAGATGACCGTTGCCGAGATCCACGAGTTTGTTGAGGCTTTCGCAAAGAGCGCAAAGATGCTCAAGGATGCCGGCGTTGACGGCGTTGAGATCCACGCAGTTCACGAGGGCTATCTTTTAGACCAGTTCACATTTAAATATGTCAATAAGCGTACGGATGAATACGGCGGCTCATTTGAAAACCGCTATCGTTTTGCGGTCGAGATCGTAAAGGCGATTAAGGAAGCTTGCGGCAAGGACTTCCCCGTTTCGCTCAGATACAGCGTAGTTTCAAAGACAAAGGGCTTCAGACAGGGCGCACTTCCCGGTGAGGACTATGTTGAAGTCGGCAGAGATATGGAAGAATCGGAGAGAGCTGTTAAGTATCTTCAAGATGCAGGCTACGACTGTCTCAACTGCGATAACGGTACATATGACGCTTGGTATTGGGCACATCCGCCAATCTATATGCCCGAAAACTGCAACCTTGCCGATGTTGAGCATATTAAGAAGTTTGTTGATATCCCCGTTATCTGCGCAGGACGTCTTGATCCCGCTGTTGCGGCAGAGTCGATCAAGAACGGCGGCATAGACGGTGCAGGCTTTGCCCGTCCGTTCCTTGCCGATCAGGAGTGGGTAACTAAGCTTATCAACGACAGAGAAGAAGATATCCGTCCCTGTATCCTTTGCCACAACGGTTGCTTCAATATGTGTCACTACAAGGGCGTACCCAACGATCAGGATCTTTCGGATAGCTTACATCTTTCCCGTTGCGCTATTAACGCCGAAACAATGCAGTGGGATAAGCACTACATCAAAAAGACAAATTCACCTAAGACAGTCCATATAATCGGCGGCGGTATCGGTGGCATGGAAGCCGCTCTCGTGCTTAAGAAGAGAGGCCACAAACCGATAATCCACGAAAAGAGCGACGTTCTCGGCGGAACATTCATTCCCGCAAGTGCGGAATCATATAAAGGCAAGCTCAGAGAGCTTCTTGAATGGTACAGACTTCAGATAGCCAAAAACGATATCGACGTTCAGTTCAACGACGAAATCAAGGACGTCAGCGCATTAGGCGATGTACCCGTTATAGTTGCAACAGGCTCTGTTCCGAGAATTCTCAGAAAAGTTCCCGGCTACGAAAAGATGGTCGAAGGCTGCGACTACCTCAACGGCAAACCCGTAGGTCAGACAGTAGCCGTTATAGGCGGCGGACTTACAGGCTGCGAGATCGCATACGAAATAGCACTTCAGGGCAAGAATCCGATAATCGTCGAGATGAAAGACGACCTCATCAGCCAGAAGGGCGTATGCCTTTCAAACTCATCATATCTCAGAGAGTGGTTCGCACTTCACGAAGTACCCGTATATCTTGAAACCTCGCTCAGAGAGGTCAAGGACGGCGCTATCGTTTGCGCAGACAAGGCGGGCAAGACCTTTGAGGTCAGCTGTGATTCGGTCATAAGCTGTGCAGGCTACATCTCAAATCCGGTCGCACCCGAGGGCAAGAACGTCTACCTCGTCGGCGACTGCAAGCAGATAGGCAACCTTCGCTCTGTTGTTTGGAGAGCATGGGATGTCGCAATGAAGATCTGATAAAACTTCAATTTTCCGTATAGTTTCGGATAGTAAAAACTACTCCATTGACTTTGCTACGGGTTGATAAGGCAGTATAGAAAACTTATACATCTGTGGCATTGCAAAGGGAAGAATTTAGGCTTTGACTTAGAAGGTCAGAG
>CAYZOU010000006.1:0-96687 GCA_964480405.1 uncultured Faecalibacterium sp.
TTCAACGATTAGGTGTTGCTTAACTTTGTGGAATCTTTATGTTGCAATTTATATTCTATATTCTTTAATATGTTAGCTCTTGATTATTTGTAAATACTGTGATAAAATATAGTGATTTATTAGGCAATCAGTATCAATATATAGATATTTCTAAACAGCGAGGTGCTAATATGGATAAGAAAAATGAAGCGATGAAGCATAAGACCTCAGTCGGCGGACAGGCGCTCATTGAGGGTATAATGATGCAAGGGCCGAAAGGTGCGGCGATGGCTGTCCGTGTTCCCGACGGCTCGGTCGATATCGAATATAAAGAGGTCAAGCATATCAGAAATAAGATAAAAATTCTCGGTATACCTGTTATAAGAGGCTTTGTTAATTTTATCGAAACTATGATTTTCGGCTATAAATGTCTCATGGAATCAGCTGAAAAATCCGGCTTCGCCGATATTGAAGCTGAGGAAGAAAATCTCTCGAAGCTCGATAAATGGATAAACGATCATTGGGGCGAGAAAGCGATGAATCTTATCACCGGTATCGCTTCCGTGCTCGGCGTGGCTCTTGCGTTTTTCCTTTTCTTCTGGCTTCCGACGGTCATCGTCAATTTCATCAAGGCTCATGTTAGCTTCGATCTGACTAATTACAGAGCGCTCATTGAGGGTGTTATGCGAATGATAATTTTCATCATCTACATGGCGGCAGTGTCGCAGATGAAAGATATCAGACGAACTTTCATGTACCACGGAGCGGAGCATAAAACGATATTTTGCTATGAAAACGGCGAGGAGCTGACAGTTGAAAACGTCAGAAAGCAAAGCCGATTCCACCCTCGCTGCGGAACAAGTTTTATGTTTGTCATGATAATTTTAAGCGTTCTGGTATCCTCGGCGGTCTCGATTGCATTTCCGCATTTGCGTGACATAACGGCGCTGTGGATGGTCGTCAAGATATTACTTTTGCCGATAGTTATGGGACTCGGATATGAATTTATAAAGTACGCAGGCAAGCATGACAATATATTTGTAAAAATACTCTCCGCACCCGGACTTTGGATGCAAAGGCTGACGACAAAAGAGCCGGACGACGACATGATCGAGGTCGGAATTGCGGCATTCAAAGCGGTAATTACCGATAATCCGGAGGACGATGCGATTTGAAAAAAATAGGTGAAGTTTACCGCCATGCGATAGATAGGCTCAATGAAGCCGAAATTGAAAACGCCGCTTACGATGCGAAGATTTTGTTTGAGACGGTTTTCGGCGTCAAATATGCGAATATAATCGTCAGTCCCGATATGGAGTACGACGAAAAGCTTGCTGAAATTCTCGACAAAATGCTCGACAGAAGAATTGCAGGCGAACCGCTTCAATACATAATCGGCGAATGGGAGTTTATGGGCTTTACGTTTAAGGTCGGAGAGGGTGTACTGATTCCGAGACCCGAGACGGAAATGCTCGTTGAATACACCGAAAAAAAGCTTGACGGAGTTTACCGCCCCGTTGTATATGACCTTTGCTCCGGAAGCGGCTGCATAGGTCTCAGCGTTAAAAAGCTGTTACATTCCGTGCGAATCTTCATGGTCGAGAAAAGTGATGAAGCGCTTAAATATCTCAATGAAAACCGTGAGCTTTTAGAGCTGACACGTGACACGGCGGTCATCAAAGGTGATATTATGTTGGGGTACGACGGGTTTTCTTCTTTGCCGAAGCCCGATGTCATACTTTCAAATCCGCCTTATATACGTTCCGATGAGCTTGACACATTGCAGACAGAGGTCAAAAGAGAGCCGAGAGTGGCTCTCGACGGCGGAGAAGACGGTCTTGATTTTTACCGCTGTCTTGCTGAGAAATGGTTGCCGCATATAAATGCCGGTGGCTATATCGCCGTTGAATGCGGAGAAGCTCAGGCTGACGATATCACGTCAATGTTCATGCCGTACTGTGAGCAGGTCGAGGTGCTTAACGACTTTGCGAATATACGCAGAATCGTTATCGGAACTGTAGCAAATAATTTAAAGGAGATATGAAATGATACTTGATATATTTCAAAACGGCTTTTCTGTCCAAACGATCGTAAGTCTTTGTGTCAGAGTTTTTGTTATATTTTGTATTTTACCGATACATGAGTTTGCTCACGCTTACGCTTCTCATAAGCTCGGCGATGAAACGGCGAAACTTTCGGGCAGACTTACGGTTTCACCGCTTGCACACATAGATCCGTTCGGTGCTGTCTTAATGATAGTTGCAGGTGTCGGTTGGGCAAAGCCCGTTCCCGTTAATATGTATAATCTCAAGACGAAGAACAAAAAGCTCGGTATGGCTATCGTTTCTTTTGCCGGACCGTTTTCAAATATTTTAATGGCGCTGTTTTTCCTCTTTATTATGAATGGGGTCGGCTCTTTAATGCCTTATTCGGATCTAACTCAGACAATATACACATTTGTCTATATAGCGGCATCTCTTAATGTAAGACTTGCCATCTTCAATCTCATACCGATACCGCCGCTTGACGGCTCAAGACTTATCACCTTGATAATCCCCGATAAATATTATTATCAGATCATGAAATACGAAAGATACATCGGCTACGCATTCATGCTTTTGGTTCTTGTCGGCACATTGGATGTACCTCTGAATTATTTGAGCGACTTTGTGTTTGACGGACTTAATGCGATAGCCTTCTTCCCATTCAAGTTTTTCGTTTAAGGCGGTCAAAATGGAAAAGATATCCTATAAATTAGATGTTTTTGAAGGGCCTATGGACTTGCTTTTGCATCTCATCAGCAAGCATAAGCTTAATATTAACGATATACCGATTTTGGAGCTTGTCGAGCAATACACCGACTATGTCAGACAGATGCAGGAAGCGGACATGGATGTTGCAAGCGAGTTTCTCGAAATGGCGGCGAGACTTGTCTATATAAAGACAGTCTCTCTCTTGCCGGTTTATGAAGAAGCGGAGCAGCTCAAGCGTGAGCTTACGGGTGAGCTTATAGAATACCGTGACTGCAAAATTATGGCAGGCAAACTTGCGAAAACAGCCAACGGCTTTGATTATTTCTGGAGACAGCCGGAAGAAATCGAGCAGGATCACACATATACGAGATCGCATGAGGGCGAAGAACTGTTCAGAGCGTACCTCTCGGCGGTTGGCAGGGGAAAGAGAAAACTTCCTCCGCCGATAGATTCGTTTAAAGCTATCGTAGTCAAAAAGATAGTCTCGGTCAGCTCAAAAATTTCGCTGATTTTTGATAAACTGAAGTCCGGCGCAAAGGTCAGATATCTAAGCTTCTATGAAGATGCGGAAACTCGCTCGGATATGGTGGCGACTTTCCTTGCGATGCTTGAGCTTATCAAATCAAAAAAGATCCGTGTTGACGGTGAAAGCTCGGATATGACAGTAACAACGGTCAAAGGAGAACAGAATTGAACGCTAAACAGTTACAGGCTACACTTGAAGCGGTGCTTTTCGCCGTCGGTGAGCCGATAGAAATTTCAAAATTATCACAGTCACTCGAAATCGACGAGGAAACGCTGACGTCTGCTTTGAGAAATCTCGGCGCAAATCTCGAAGAAAGAAACAGCGGGCTTTGTCTTTTGAAGCTCGATGACAAATATCAGCTTTGCACCAAAAGCGATTTCGCTCCCGAGATCAGAAAGGTTCTCGAAGTGAAAAAGAACGCTCCTCTTTCCAATGCGGCATTCGAGGTCTTGGCTATTATTGCATATAATCAGCCCGTTACAAAATCGTTTGTTGAGCAAATCAGAGGTGTTGACTGTTCGGGCGTAATGGCGTCGCTTTGTCAAAAGTCGCTGATTGAAGAAAAGGGCAGACTCGATCTTCCCGGTAGACCGCTTATTTACGGTACGACGCCGGAATTTCTTCGTTGCTTCTGCATTTCGTCGCTTGATGAGCTCCCGTCTTTACCGTCGGACGATCCTCAAGTAACGCTTGAAGAAGCCGTAGAAGAAAAAAGAGAAGAAAATTCAGATAAAACCGATTAAGATTTTTCATAAAAGGTTGACGAAAAACATTTTTTAATGTAACATATAAGAGTATAAATTCATACAAAACTGACAAAAAGGGAGGGATAACGTGACAGCATTATATATAATCTTAGGCATAATCGCATTTTTCTTTTTGCTGTTTTCAATTCCGCTCCATGTTTCACTTGATTACAGAGAATATTTATATCTGCATATCAGGTGGCTGTTTGTCAAGATAAAGATCTTGCCTTTGGAGGAGAAGGAAGAGAAGCCCAAAAAAGAGAAAAAGCCTAAAAAAGAAAAACCACCCGAGGAAGAAAAGCCAAAGGAGGAGAAGCCGAAAAACGGTGAAAATCCGATTCTCGCCATGGTCAAAGCGAAAGGCTATGACGGAATGATGGAGATAATCTCAAATCTCGGCAAGGCATTAGGCGGTATGTTCAAGAGAATATTCAAGTCGTTCAGAGTTGAACACTTTGATATCAACATCACCGTCGGCAAGGGAGATGCGGCAAAAACCGCTATAGAATACGGAAAGACGTGTAACAACGTGTTCCCCGTTTGCGGACTCATATGCTCGACAATGAGAGTTAAAACTTATAACGTTGAGATAAACCCCGATTTCCTTGCGAATCATAACAGTGGCGAATTTGCGGCGGAATTTTATGTAGTTCCGAGAAAACTTATAAACGCAATTATAATCGTCGCAGTTGAGCTTGTGTTCAAAGTGGTATTAAAGTTACTGCTTGGAAATAAAAAGACTACAGAAAAAACCGAAACAGCACAGCCGAGCGAGCAACCCTCCGAAGCGGTGCAATAAGAAAGGACGAACATATATGAAAGAGCAATCAGCAGGCGCAATTTTAGCAACAACGATCGATAAGATCAGAGATCTCGTCGACACAAGCACTATCATCGGCGAGCCGATAAAGACAGGAACAGACGTTACGATCATTCCCGTTTCAAAGGTTACATACGGCTTTGCATCAGGCGGTTCCGACTTCCCGACAAAGAACAACACCGAGCTTTTCGGTGGCGGCGGCGGAGCAGGCGTAACGATCACTCCCGTTGCGTTCCTTGTTATCAATAACGGCGAAGTTTCGCTTAAACACATCACCGCATACGACAACGCAGCTGAAAGAGTTGTCAACCTTGTTCCCGAAATGTTCGACAAGGTTACAGGTCTTATGGATAAGGTCAAGAAGGATAACACTCCCGTTGACCCGAGCATAGCCGACTAAGTTTAAAAATAATAAATTTGCAACCATCTGCATATATACTTTATAAGCGCTGTGTGGCGTGAAAGTAGCTTTTCGGCAGGTGGTTGTATTGTTGCGTAAAAAAACGTTTATATTTGTTGTCTCGCTTTTACTGTTTGGTACGCTGACGTCGGTGCGTGTTGAGGCGCTTTCGGCTTCGGCGGCAGTCGTGATGAAAGTCGACACTTGCGGTGTGCTGTTTGAAAAGAACTCACATGAGCGTATGTCAATGGCGAGCACGACTAAAATCATGACGGCGCTTCTTGCTGTCGAAAGCGGAAGGCTTGAACAGAGAGTCACCGTAACGCAGAAAATGGTCGCAGTCGAAGGCACATCAATGGGACTTCGTAAGGGAGACGTTCTGACACTCGGAAATATCGTCAAGGGCATGATGCTGCTATCCGGTAACGATGCGGCAAATGCAGTCGCATATTTTCTGAGTGGCTCTGCCGAAAGCTTTGCAAAAGAGATGAATAAAAAGGCAAAGCTTATCGGTATGAAAGACACAAATTTCGTCACACCTTCGGGGCTTGACGATGATGAGCATTACACCACCGCATATGATATGGCACTTTTAGCCTCATACGCTATGAAGAATCCGACTTTTCGTCAATTCGTTTCATCGGATTACGGGAAAGTCAGCTATATTTTGCCGAAAGGCGAATATACTTACAGAAATCACAATCGCTTTTTGACAATGTATGACGGCGCTTGCGGAATAAAAACGGGCTTTACAAAGAAAAGCGGACGTTGCCTTGTGACAGCTGTCGAAAAAGACGGGGCATATATTGTTGCCGTTACACTGAAAGCTCCCGATGACTGGAACGATCACATTTCTCTTTATGACGAATGTTTGCCGAAAATCGAGAAAGTCGATGTACCGGAAAGCATAGAGGCAGTAGTGCGTGTCGTCGGCGGCAACAAAGTCGGAGTCTCGGCAAAAGTCACGGGTGTACCGAAAATATCGGCAACGGAAAGTGAACAGTTCAGCTATAGGATATTGACTGATAAATTTATATATGCGCCGATTAGTGCGGGTGACAGGGTGGGCGAGGTCAGATTCTATCTCGATGGGATCTGCGTAGCTTCAAGAGAGCTTGTCGCAACAGAAAATGCAGACAGAGTTACAAGAGAAAAACAGAGCTTGAAAGACAAAATTTTAAATATATTCAGGAGACTAAAATGGCAGATAACAGCTTAAGACTTCAAAAATATCTCGCCGACTGCGGCGTTGCTTCAAGAAGAAAAAGTGAGGAGCTTATCGAGCAGGGCAAGGTCAAAGTCAACGGCAGAGTGGCTCAGATCGGTGATAAGGTCAACCCGAAAAAAGACGATATCACCGTCAGCGGAAAAAAGATAGTCAAGACAAAAAGCTATACATATATAATGCTTCATAAGCCGAGAGGATTTATAACGACAATGAATGATGAGATGGGCAGAAAATGCGTTGCCGAGCTTGTCAAAGACGTCGGCGCAAGAGTTTATCCCGTGGGAAGACTTGACCGTGAATCCGAGGGCTTGCTTTTGATGACAAATGACGGCGAATTTGCCAACGCTATGACACATCCGACTAAACACGTGCCGAAAACCTATCGTGTTACGGTAAGACCGTCTATAACCGATGAACAGATAACCGCTTTGATGACGGGAATCGTTATTGAGGACAGAATGACAGCTCCGGCTGAAGTGCGTGTGATAACAAAAGAAGAAGGCAGAGTAGTTCTCGAAATAGTTCTCTATGAGGGAAGAAACCGCCAGATAAGAAAAATGTGTGAAGCTCTCGGTCTTGAGGTCGCACGGCTTAAAAGAACAGCTGTCGGCTCGGTCAAGCTCGGAATGCTTCCCCAAGGAAAATGGAGAGAGCTTAAAGAAGATGAGGTTCATAAGCTCATGGTGAATGCCGCTATGGATAGACCCAAGAAGGTGAAAAAGAGATGATAATTTTTAAACCCGAAGAAAACCAAGGCATACTTAAAGAAAATAATTGCACGGATATTTTCTATGCTTATGAGAACGGTGAAAAGGTCGGCACGGCAAAGATGAACATTGATTCTCTTTTCTGTGACGTCTTTTCGGTTGACTATCCGACGGACAAGCTTTATATCTGTATCGGACTTCTAAGAGCCTGCTATAACTGCGCCGCAAATAAGAACGCATATATCGGCAAGCTTTCGGATAAAAGCTGCTCAAAAGCCGCCGAAAGCATGAATTTTATCTTTGACGGCGAATGTTATTCAAACGATATACCGACACTGCTGATGGGCTCATGCGAAATTTGACAAAAGCTTAAAAACAGTGTATAATATAGAATCAAACTGTGCTATAAAAAAGAGGTAAAACCATGATCAAGAGCATGACAGGCTACGGCCGCTGTCAAAAGACAATTGACGGTATGAATATCACCGTTGAAATAAAAAGCGTAAACCACAGATATTTTGAATTTTCATCGAGAGTTCCCCGTTCTTACGGCTTTCTTGATGAAAAGATAAAGAGTTATGTTCAGTCGAGAGTTTCGAGAGGCAAGATCGAATGTTATGTTCAGATCGAGGCTCTTGAATCCGAGGACTGCATTGTCGAGATAAATCATTCGCTGGCTTCGGGCTATTATAACGCCCTCAAAGAGCTTGCGGACAGATACTCTCTCAAAAACGATATTTCCGTCTCGCTTCTTTCAAGATATACCGATATTTTCTCGGTACACAAAGCAGAAGCCGACGAAGAAAAAATTTGGAATGCCGTATGCGAGGTGCTTTCGGAGGCTGTCGATGCTTTCATAAGTATGCGTGAGATCGAGGGCAAAAAGCTCAGTGACGATATACTTTCAAGATGTGTCACTATTCTCGACTGCGTTTCCTTTGTTGAGGAGCGTTCACCGCAGACCGTGAAAGAATACAACGAAAAGCTTCTTGCGAGAATGAATGAAGTCTTATCAGATGTTCATGTTGACGAGCAGAGAATACTTACCGAGGCGGCTATATACGCCGACAAGGTTGCTGTTGCGGAAGAAACCGTCAGACTCAGAAGTCACATTGAACAGCTTCGCACATTCATGCAAAGCGAGGAAGCAATCGGACGAAAGACAGACTTTCTCGTACAGGAAATAAACCGTGAAGCCAACACGATAGGCTCAAAGGCGCAGGATGTCGAAATAGCAAAACGTGTTATCGCCATTAAGGCGGAGGTTGAAAAGATACGAGAACAGGTTCAGAATATTGAATAAGCTTTCGCTACGGAGGAAAAAATATGAAGTTAGTCAATATCGGCTTCGGCAACATGGTCAACGCAAACAAATTGCTTGCCATTGTCAGTCCGGAATCCGCTCCCATTAAAAGAATAATTCAGGAAAGCAAGGAAAAAGGAACGCTTATAGATGCTACCCACGGCAGAAGAACACGAGCCGTGCTGATAACAGACAATGACCATGTTATACTGACTTATCTTCAGTCGGAAACCGTCGCAAACCGACTCAGCAGCGAATACAGCGAGGAGGACTATGATGATGAATAAGAGAGGCAAGCTCTTTATAATTTCAGGTGCTTCCGCTACGGGTAAGGACACCATCATCGGAAACGTCATCAAGGCTCATCCCGATGAAGCCGTGCTTTCCGTTTCGATGACAACGAGAGAGCCGAGATGCGGCGAGACAGACGGTGTCGATTATTTCTTCGTATCAGAAGAAAAATTCCGTGAAAATATCGAAAACGACAAAATGCTCGAATATGCTAAGTACGGGTCAAATTATTACGGAACTCCGGTTGAGCCGGTCGAAGACTGGCTTAATGAGGGAAAGACAGTCTTTCTTGTCATTGAGGTCAAAGGCGCTGCCCTCGTCAGAAAAAAATGTCCCGATGCGATAAGCGTGTTTGTGCTTCCGCCGTCAATGGAAGT
This sequence comes from uncultured Faecalibacterium sp., assembly GCA_964480405.1. GTDB lineage: Bacteria > Bacillota > Clostridia > Oscillospirales > Acutalibacteraceae > UBA6857. The sequence continues at coordinate 9,131 of CAYZOU010000006.1, forward strand.
CCTCGAAAGCAGGCTTCGCTTGAGAGGAACAGAGGATGAGGAAGCGATGCAATGCCGTCTCGAAATAGCTAAGGACGAAATATTGAGAGCGGAAGAATATGATTATATAATCGTCAACGATAAGCTTGATGACGCTGTCGGCGATATTGAGACGATATGTAAATATGAGCAGCATTGCGACGAAGAATTCAAAGCTGCTGCCCAAAAATTCCAAAAGCAAAACATGATGAGTTTTATAAGTGAGGTAATGAAAAAATGATGAATCCCAATCTCAACAAGATCTTAAAGGGCAAGACAAGCCGCTATTCACTTGTAACGGCAGTCGCCAAGAGAGCCAGAGAAATTTCGGAAGACGAGGACATGGCTGAAAAGATCGGTACGACCAAGCCCGTTACATACGCTCTCAATGAGCTTATCGACGGCAAATACACGATTATCGAGCCGGAAGAAATCAGAGACATCTAATCAGTTCAGAGGTACTTTATGAGTTATACAGTGGCACATATTGCAGTTGAAAATACGGCATACAGCTTTGATATGCTGTATTCTTATGCTGTGCCGCAAAGGCTTTTGAATGATGTCAAGGTCGGCTGTAGGGTCATAATACCTTTCGGCTTCGGAAAAAACAATAATAGGCAGGGCATAGTTTTCTCGATAACCGAGGAAGACGATATCGCCCGCTTAAAAGAGATCAAGGCGGTGTCTGACAAGACGCCGCTTCTTAACAATGAAGCTTTATTGTTAGCCGAATGGCTTCATAAAAAGACATTTTGCACTTATTATGACGGCGCAAAGGTTCAACTGCCGACGGGAATCGACCTTAAAATAAAAATCAAATATGTTTCGGTCGGCGCAAAGAGCGACGAAGCGGACAGCTTATCGGAGAAAGAAAAAGCCATATATGACTATCTCGAAGAAAAGCAGGAATACGCCGAAAAAGACGAGCTTGTCTCTGTGTTTGAGCTAAACGATAAGGGGAAGATTCTTGACACAATGGCGGACAAGGGCTTCTTGATAAGAAATTACGACACAGTCAGACGAATTGGTGATGCCACGGCGAAAATGGTCCGCCTTTTAATGAGCAAGGATGAGGTCAACGTAAAATTCATGACACTCACCTCAAAACAAAACTCAGTCGTGGATCTTCTAAACGACATAGGCGCAGGCTCAGTCAAGGAGGTCTGCTACTTTACGGGTGTTACAAATGCCGTCATAAAGAATCTTGTCGCTAAAGGCATAGCCGAGGTGTTTGATGTCGAGACCTACAGAAAGCCGAAAATCAAGCTTGAAGCGAAAAAGATAGACGATGAGATAATCCTCACCGATGAACAGCAAGCCGCTTTTGACAATCTTATGAAAAAATACAATGACGGCGGTTGCAGTCTGCTTTACGGCGTAACGGGAAGCGGAAAGACCTCGGTTTATATTAAACTCATAGATGAAATCCTGCCGAGCGGAAAGGGCATTATCGTTATGGTGCCCGAAATTTCGCTCACTCCCTCGCTTGTGTCGTCATTCAGCCAACGCTACGGCGACAAGATAGCCGTATTTCACAGCGGTCTTTCGGTCGGTGAGAGATATGACGAATGGAAACGAGTCAAAAACGGTGACGCACAAATAGCGGTCGGAACACGTTCGGCGGTCTTTGCACCGTTTGATGAGCTCGGACTTATCATCATGGACGAGGAGCAGGAGCACACATACAAATCCGAGCAGAGTCCGAGATATCACGCCCGTGATGTTGCGAAATTCAGAGCGGCGTATAACGATGCTTTGCTTGTTTTGGCTTCGGCAACTCCGAGTGTCGAATCGTTTTCACTCGCCAAAAATGGAAGGTATTCTCTCGAAAGACTTGACAACAGATACGGCAATGCTGTTCTTCCGACCGTCACGGTCGTTGATATGAGAAAAGACTATAAGTCGGGCAACAGATATTCCATAAGCAGCTATCTGCTTGAAGAACTCGAAAAAAATCTCAAAGAGGGCTATCAGTCAATACTCCTTATAAACAGACGGGGCTTTAATACCTTTGCCATCTGCGATCATTGCGGCAATATAAGAGTATGTCCCTCTTGCAGTGTCTCGCTGTCATACCACGCAGATAACGGCAGGCTGATGTGTCACTATTGCGGATATTCCGAGATAATGACAAAGAAGTGCCCCACCTGCAAGAAACACGCCGTAAGGTTTGCGGGAAGCGGCACACAGAAAATCGAGGACGAGTTGAAAGAGCTTCTTCCCGAGGCGAGAGTTATCAGAATGGATACCGACTCAACACTTTCAAGATACGCTCATGAGGACATTCTCAGCGCATTTTCCGAGGGAAAATATGATATCCTCTTAGGCACTCAAATGGTCGCAAAGGGCTTAGACTTTGATAAAGTAACACTTGTTGGCGTACTTTCGGCTGACAGTGAATTGAACGGCGACGACTATTTGAGCAGTGAAAGAGCGTTTGATCTGTTGACTCAGGTCGTCGGCAGAGCAGGACGGGGAAATGCAAAGGGCAGGGCAATAATCCAAACCTTGACCCCCGAAAGCTCGATAATTAACATGGCTAAAAATCAAGACTATGATGCCTTTTACGATAACGAAATATATATAAGGAAGATGATGACCTATCCGCCTTATTGCGATATATGCTCGCTCATGTTCGCCTGCGAAAACGAATACAAGGCGCTTGCGGCGGCGAGGAGCTTTATATACGGAATCAAGGTCGGAATAGAGCAAGAATATACTGAGCAAAAGATAATTGCGCTCAATCCCGTTGCGCCGAAAATATTTAAGCTTAACGGGAAATACAGATACAGAATAATCATAAAATGCCGAAACAGCGACAGATTCAGAAACATGATCTCGGATCTTTTGCTTCTGTTCTACAGGAACAAGGAAAACAGAGATATTACTATAACAATAGACATGAATCCGGAAAGCTTGGCATAGGAGGTAAAATTATGGCTTTTAGAAACATTGTTGAGCTCGGAGATCCGATACTCGGAAAGACAAGCCGAGAGGTCACAAAATTCGACCAGAGGCTTTTCACCTTGCTCGACGATATGAAAGATACAATGGAAAAAGCCGACGGTGTCGGTCTTGCCGCCGTACAGGTCGGTGTTCTTAAAAGGGTAGTTGTCATAAACTGCGGTGAGCGTTATCTTGAGCTGATAAATCCCGAGATAACATTCAGTGAGGGTGAACAGAGAGAGCCCGAGGGCTGTCTTTCCTTGCCCGGTGAATCGGGAACAACTTTAAGACCGCAAAAAGTCAAGGTAAAAGCACAAAACCGTGACGGGAAATGGTGCGTCTATTCCGGTGAGGGACTTGAAGCGAGATGCTTCTGCCACGAGATAGACCATCTTGACGGGATACTTTTCACTCAAAGACTTGTTGAGGAGGAAGCGAAATGAGAATCGTGTTTATGGGTACGCCCGACTTTGCTATCCCGTGTCTTGAAAGACTGATCGAGTCAAAGCATGATATCGTCGGAGTTTTCTGTCAGCCCGATAAACCGAAGGGAAGAAGCCAAGCTCTGACCGCACCGCCGATAAAAGAACTCGCTTTAAAAAATGACATTCCCGTCTTTCAGCCGAAAACGCTCAAGGACGGTGTAGGTGTTGAGATACTCAAAGAGCTGAAGCCCGATTTGGTTGTCGTCACGGCATACGGAAAAATACTTCCTGAGGATTTTCTCAGCTATCCGAAATACGGCTGTATAAACATTCACGGCTCGATACTTCCGAAATATAGAGGGGCTTCACCTGTTCAATGGGCTGTTCTCAACGGAGACAGCGAAGCCGGCGTCACATCAATGCAGATGGATGCCGGTCTTGATACGGGCGATATGCTGTTAGTCGGAAAGATTCCCGTTGATGAGAACGAAACCGCCGAGGGACTTTTCGATAAGCTTTCTGTTTTAGGTGCTGATATTCTCGAGCAGACAATTATAAAATTAGAAGAAGGCTCACTCGTACCTCAAAAGCAAGACGACAGCAAGGCAAATTATGTCGGTATGCTCTCAAAGGAAATGAGCGGCATTGATTGGTCGCTTTCCGCTTGGGAGGTTCACAACAAAATCAGAGGACTTTATTCATGGCCCGGCGCTTCGACCGTCATCGACGGTAAAACTTTGAAGCTTCATAAAGCGAAAATGTCGGATAAAACGGGAAATAATATTGCCGGCAGTGTTATTGAAAGCGACAAAAAACTCGTTGTTTGCTGTGGCGATAACAAATGTGTTGAGCTTATCGAAATTCAGCTTGAGGGCAAAAAGAGAATGAGCGCCGAGGACTTCCTCAGAGGTCGAAAGATTCCCGTGGGAACTGTCTTAGGCAAATAAGGTGATAAAATGGGATTTTTATATTGGGATAAATACTATTTTCTGCTGTGCGTTCCTGCGTTTATATTCGCTTTGATAGCGCAGTCGGGAGTAAAAAGAGCATACGCTAAATATTCAAAGATGGGTAATCCGAGAGGCATCACGGGTGCGGAAGCCGCAAGACGTGTACTTGAATTTTACGGCATCAACAATGTCGCAATCGAAATGGTAAGCGGTCAGCTTTCCGACCACTTCGATCCCAAAACGAACGTCATAAGGCTGTCACAGGGCGTCTACGGAAGCAGCAGCATTGCCGCCGTGGGTGTCGCTTGTCATGAAGCAGGTCACGCCGCACAGTATGCGCAGGGGTATTTTCCGATAAAGCTTCGAGCGGCGATTATTCCGCTTACAAATTTCGGCTCATCGGCAGGCATACTGCTTACGATTCTCGGCTTGGTTTTGAGCTTTGAGCCGCTGATTTCGATAGGACTTCTGCTTTATTTCTTCATCGTTGTTTTTCAATTTGTGACTTTACCTGTTGAATTTAACGCTTCAAGACGTGCCGTAAAGGTCGCAAGCGAAACCGGCATGGTCGATTCAGACGATCTTCCCAAGGTCAAGAAGATGCTCTCTGCCGCCGCAATGACCTACGTTGCCGCACTCGCTGTTGCTTTGGCTCAGTTTTTGCGCTTGTTCATGCGTGTCAACAATTCGAGGAACAGACGATGAAATCAGCGAGACAAACAGCTTATGAGATACTTCTGAAAATTGAAAAAGAGGGTGCGTATTCAAACCTTGCGATCGACAGCGCCCTCGCTTCGTCGTCGCTTGACCAAAAGGACCGTGGGCTGGTTTCCGCTCTGATATACGGTACGCTTGAGCGAAAGCTGACCCTTGACAGTCAACTCGAATTATATCTGACAAAGCCGCTTGATAAGCTGAAAAAGAACGTACATACGCTTTTGAGGCTTGGCGCATATCAGATTCTTTTCCTTGACAGAATACCGAATTCTGCGGCTGTCAATGAGACTGTCCGCTTGGCTAACGATAATAATATGGGGTACGCATCGGGTATGATCAATGCCGTGCTTCGCAAAACAGCGGACAACGGTCTTATTTTGCCCGACGAAAGCTCAGACAGAATAAAACATCTCAGTGTAAAATATTCCTGTCCGACGTCACTTATATCAATGTGGAACAAAGCTTACGGTGAAGAAAATACACTTGAATTATTAAAGGCTTCGCTTGAAAGCTCACCCGTCACCGTCAGAGTAAACACGCTGAAAATTACGGCAGATGAGCTTATAAATGAGCTTGAAAAAGAAAACACCCACGCACAGAGAATACCGAATATCGAAAACTCACTTTACATAACCGACTTCGGAAAGAATATCGAACAGCTCATTAGCTTCAAAAAAGGATATTTTCATGTTCAGGATATTGCCTCTGCATATTGCGTGAAAGCGCTTGACTCCAAAGACGGAGACAGGATAATCGACATCTGTTCCGCTCCGGGCGGCAAGAGCTTTACGATTGCCGAAGAAATCCACGGCAAAGGCGACATATTGGCTTGTGATATATATCCGTCAAGAACCGAGCTTATAGACGACGGTGCCGCTCGTCTCGGAATCGACTGCATAACTACCTGCGTTGCTGACGGAGGCAGATTTTATCCGAACATGAAAAAAGCGGACAGGGTGCTATGCGACGTTCCGTGTTCGGGTCTCGGCGTTATCAGACATAAGCCCGAAATAAAATATAAGGCTCTCGATGAATTTAAAGAGCTTCCGCAGATTCAATACGGAATCTTATCAAACGCCGCCGAATATGTTAAAAAGGGCGGTCGCCTCGTTTATTCGACCTGCACATTGAACAAAAAAGAAAACGACAAGGTATGTGACAAATTTTTGCTTGAACATACGAATTTCAAATGCATACAGCCGCTTGAAACAGAAACGTTCGGCGAAAAATATTACACCTTGATGCCGCATAGAAATAACTGCGACGGCTTCTTTATCGCAGTCTTTGAAAAATCGGAGGACTAAGATGAAAAAGGACATAAAGTCCATGAATTACGGCGAAATCGAAGAAGAAATACTTTCTTTGGGTGAGGCTAAATTCAGGGCAAAGCAGATTTATTCGTGGCTTCAGAAGAATCAAGTGGAAGATTTTGACGAAATGACGAATATTTCAAAAAATATGCGTGAAAAATTAAAAGATAATTATGAAATTTACACCTGCACTATTGAAAAAAAATTAGTTTCGGTGTATGATGACACAGTTAAGTATCTTTTCAAACTTCATGACGGAGAATACATAGAATCCGTCGTTATGAAATACAAATACGGCTATACGATCTGCGTCTCAAGTCAGGTCGGATGCAAGATGGGATGTACCTTCTGCGCATCGACTATCGCCGGATTTGTCAGAAATCTAACAGCGAGCGAAATACTCTCTCAGGTCGGTGCGGCTCAACGTGATCTCGGAATACGGATTTCTCATATCGTGCTTATGGGTGTCGGCGAGCCTTTGGATAATTTTGACAACGTAATGCGATTTTTGGAGCTTGTCACCGATGAAAACGGATTGAATCTGAGTATGAGGAATATCTCACTTTCAACCTGCGGTGTTGTTGACGGAATATATAAGCTTCTTGAAAGAAAGCTACAGCTTACGCTATCAATTTCGCTTCATGCACCGAATGACGAGATTCGCTCAAGAACGATGCCCGTTAACAAAAAATGGAATACCGATGAGCTTTTGAAGGCTTGTCGGGATTACACGAAAATCACATCACGCCGTATTTCTTTTGAGTACGCTATGATAAGCGGAGTAAATGACAGCGACGAATGTGCCCGTGAGCTTGCCAAAAGGCTCAAGGGAATGTTGGCTCACGTCAATCTCATACCCGTCAATGAAGTCAGTGAGACGGGATACAAAAAAAGCGGAGAGGACAGAATAAAGCGATTTACGCAGATACTCACCTCATACGGCATAAACACAACGGTAAGAAGAACTCTCGGTTCTGATATAAACGCATCTTGCGGACAGCTTCGCAGAAAGCAAAGGAAGATGTAAAAAGGGGAGAGAAAAAATGCATTTAGTCTCAAAAAGCGACACAGGACTTAAAAGAAGCAATAATGAAGATTGCGTTTTTGCCGACAGGCTCGGTGAAAATGCCGCTTTCGCCGTGCTTTGTGACGGCATGGGCGGCGCAAACGCAGGTCAGGTCGCAAGCAGTATGGCTTGTGAAATGATATCTCAAAAAATCGCCATGTGCTATAGGGAAGACATGACGATGTCATCAATCGAAAATATGCTTCTTTCCGCTATCACAACAGCCAATGTTTCCATTTATGACGCTTCCGAGGGCGATATCACTTTAAAGGGAATGGGAACTACCGTTATATGTGCTGTGATTATCGGCGGTCAAATATGTATAGGTCACGCAGGAGACAGCCGTGCGTACATTATTTCAAAAACGGGCATAAGACAGTTGACAAGAGATCACTCGTTCGTACAGCAAATGTATGACAACGGCGAGATATCGGTTGAGGAGCTTAAAACTCACCCGAAGAAAAACCTTATAACGAGGGCACTCGGCGTTGAGGAGGATATCGACATCGACTTTAACACCGATTATCTCAACGAGGGCGAAACGCTCTTGCTTTGCTCAGACGGACTTTCAAATTACGTCGATGCAGACGAAATATACAGAATAATAAATGACACAGATGCTGAAAAGGTAGCCGAGGTGTTGGTTGACAGAGCGAACGCCAACGGCGGCGGCGATAATATTTCAGTCGCAGCAGTTTCTTATTAAGGAGGCGGAAAAGCATGGATAATTACGTTGGAAAAAGACTTGACGGAAGATACGAAATACACGAAATAATCGGCGTCGGCGGAATGGCTGTCGTTTACAAAGCGTACGACAACATCGACCGCAAGATCGTCGCAGTTAAAATTCTCAAAGACGAGTTTCTTACGAATGAAGAATTTAAGCGCCGTTTTAAAAATGAATCAAAGGCAATTGCGGTGCTTTCACATCCGAACATCGTAAAAGTCCTTGACGTCAGCTTCGGCGACAGACTTCAATATATCGTCATGGAATACGTCGAGGGCATCACTCTCAAGGAATATATCGAGCAGCAGGGCAGAGTCAAAACAAGAGAGGCTCTCTACTTTGTCATGCAGATACTTCGTGCCTTGCAGCACGCACACGACAAGGGAATCGTTCACAGAGATATTAAGCCGCAAAACATCATGCTTATATCTAACGGTACGCTTAAGGTCACCGATTTCGGCATAGCCACCTTCTCGAGAGATGAGACTAAGACTATGACCGGAACTGCTATAGGCTCTGTGCATTATATCAGCCCCGAGCAAGCTAAGGGCAGTGTCACAGACGCTAAATCGGATATCTATTCTGTCGGTGTCGTACTTTATGAAATGCTCACAGGCTCACTTCCGTTCCAGTCGGAAAACGCTGTTTCCGTTGCTCTCATGCAGCTTCAGCAAGAGCCTAAGAGACCCAGAGAATTGAATCCCGACATTCCGATAGGCCTTGATCAGATCATCATGAAGGCGATGCAGAAGAACACAGCCGACAGATATCAGTCGGCGGCGGAAATGCTCGTCGATCTCAGCGAATTCAGCAAGAATCCGAACATAAAATTCGATTATAATTTCTTCGTCGATAATCAGCCGACAAAGTATATCCCGTCAAACGAGATTCAGAAAAAGCTTGACGAGGAACAAAATCAGACTGAGCAAACGGTCGAGGATGAAGCGATAGACGAAGCGGCGGCGCAAAAAAAGAAAACCATCGGTATACTTTCGGGTGTTCTCGGCGGACTTATTCTTTTCGTTATGATAATGGTCATTATCTTCGTCTCCGGCTCATCTAAAAAACTCAAAGTTCCGAATTTTGTTGGTTTAAATTACGCAGAAGAAATTCTCTCTAACAAAGAATATGAGCCGTATTGGGGATATATCGAGACAAAGTTCATCGTTGACTCCACGGTCGATGACGGAACGGTAATCAGTCAGACTCCCGCAAAGGGCAAGAAGATCTCAGAGGGTAAGACTATACTTCTTGAGATAGCCTCCAACAATTCGAAGATTCCCATTCCCGACGTATACGGTAAGGAAATGACAGTCGCTCAAAGCACGATAAGAAGCGAGGGCTTCTTAGTTCAGATCGAATATGACACCGAATCCGAGGGCGAGGAGGGCATAGTTATCAGAACGTCTCCCGAAAGAGGAGAGCTTGCGGCGCAGAATTCAACGGTCATCATCTATATTCCGTCACCGACAGGTGCGGGAAAGACGGTCACAGTACCCGTTCTTGCAGGTGAGACATTGACTTCGGCTAAAAAGATACTTGAAGATATGGGACTTGTTCTTGATATCAGCGGCTCAACAAAGCGTGACAGCGACAGACCCAAGGGTCAGATTATCGGTAACGCTTTCGCCGAGCAGGAAGTTCCCGTCGGCACAAAGATCGCCGTATATATCAGCACAGGCGAGCAGGGTCACACCGATATTGAGCTTGAATTGCCCGACCTTGACGGCGTAAAAGCAGAGCTTGAAGTCAAGATAAACGACGAGAGCTATGAGACAGACACCGTTAAGCTTGACGGCAGCAAATACACCGTAACCGTTGGCGGCTCGGGCAAGTCAAATAAAGTCAAGATCTATATTGACGGTCAGAAGATATATTCCGCAAAGGCTGACTTTGCAAATGATATTCTTTTAGGCGAAGAAGTTTTGACCGATATCGAAACCTTCGAATATACGACCGAGGAGGAAACGTCGAGCAAGGAAGACACCACAAAGTCCGATAAGACAACGAAGTCCGACAAGACCACGGAAAACACTTCCGCAGGCAAGACAACCGAGCCGAAGTCGACCGAGCCGTCAAGCTCTGTTGTTGAAATAACTGAAACGACAACGGAAAGACCGACTGTCGATCATAACTCAACCGAGCCCGAAAGCGAAGATAACACAAGCGACGACGAAACAGAGCCCGAGTCAGATCCCGATGACGACACCGTCGAGGAATAATAACGCTTTATGCAATTAAACGGAATAATACTCAAAGGAATCGGAGGCTTCTACTATGTGGAGGCCGCCGATACCGTATATGAATGTAAAGCCAAGGGCGTATTCAGAAAGAATAAAATATCTCCGCTCGCAGGCGATCATGTTGTTATAACCGTTCGTGAAAACGGCGAGAACACTATTGATACGATTTGCGAGAGAAAGAATTCACTTGTCAGACCTCAAGTTGCCAATGTTGACTGTATGCTCTTAGTCACATCTGTCGTTGAGCCGACAGCGAATACTCTCGTCTTAGATAAAATGATAGCCATTGCCGAAAAGAAGACGATCGAGCCTGTTATCGTTTTTTCAAAGTCGGATCTTGCCGACAGCTCCGAGCTTGTTGAAATTTACAGCGAAGCCGGCTTCAAGACGTTTTCCGTCGGCATAGACAGCGGTGAGCTTGATGAGATAAAATCGCTTCTGAGCGGCAAGGTCACCGTTTTAACGGGCAATACGGGTGTCGGTAAATCGACTCTTATAAACAGACTTGCACCGCAATTAAAGCTTGCCACGGGCGAAATAAGCGACAAATTAGGCAGAGGTCGGCATACCACAAGACAAGCGGAGTTATTCCCGCTGTTCGACGGCTATGTTATCGACACGCCGGGCTTTTCGTCACTTGACTTTCTCAGCAACGAGCTTATTATGAAGGATGAGCTTCAGTATTGCTTCAGAGAATTTGACGACTGCTTGGGAAAATGTATGTTTGTCGATTGCTCTCATGTCAGCGAAAAAGGCTGTGCGGTTCTTGAAAAAGTCAGAGCAGGGGAGATATCCGCTTCAAGACACGCAAGCTATACTTCGATTTATAACGAAATCAAAGACCTGAAGCATTGGCAGGTCAAGCAGTAAACTCAGCGTATACCGCAATTATCACATTTTCATCTCGCCGCATATAATGTAACAGAAAGTGCGGAAAAGAGGTGTTACGTGTGTGTTCAAGAGGCAAATGTGCAGGCATTGCACTTTCGACCTTTGGGGTCGGGTTGTTACTCGGACTGTGCTTTCCGACAAAATTTCTTATTTTCGTTTTGGCGATCGCTCTTATAGCTCTTGGCATCACCGTGACAAGATAAGCGACCGAGCTTACATAGCCAAACGTGATGATTACGGAGGTCAGCCTTATGAAAGTTGTAGTTGTAAGAAGTCCGAAAATGCTGGGCGGCATTTTAAGAATGATATTCAAAATCAAAAAGGAAGAAGAATAAACTTAAACGGAGTGTAAAAAATGGATGTCGGTGAGACAATTTTTCATGTGCTTGAGCTAATAGGCGTTTTCGCTTTTGCGGTCTCGGGTGCGATAACCGCAATTAAACGTGATCTCGATATTTTCGGTGTCACCGTTATGGGCATCACAACCGCCATGGGCGGCGGTGTTGTCAGAGATATACTTATCGGAAAGCTTCCGCCGACTATGTTTTACAGCTATAAATACGTCTTGCTTGCGGCTCTGACGTCAATAGCGATATTTACTGTTGCTTATGTCGCTAAGGAAAAATTCAGCTTAAATCTTAATCTGATAAACTTTGTCAATAACATTTTCGATGCTATCGGATTGGGCGTTTTTTCCGTTCTCGGTGTCAGCATAGCCATGACAGCAGGTCACGCCGACAATGCGTTTTTATGCGTCTTTTTGGGTACGATGACGGGTGTCGGTGGCGGAATGCTCAGAGACGTTATGAGCGTAAGCACACCGCTTATTTTCAGAAAGCACATCTATGCCTTAGCTTCGATTCTCGGCTCATGCACTTATTATTACATGGTGAGATTCGACATCAAAAACGGCTACGCTATCGCTGTGGCAATGATAGTGACGTTCGTCTTGAGAATGCTCGCTACGTTTTATAAGTGGAGCTTGCCGAAGGTACACATTGAAGAAAAACCGACTGTTAGGACAAAATAAATTATCGGCGATATCGCTAAATCAAGCTTGCGATATCACCGATTTTATTTTCAGGTACAATATAATGTTCAAATGTACTTTGCGTTTTATTTTCCCGTACTGCCGAATCCGCCGTTTCGCTTTTCTGTCGCTTCATCGTCCTCGGTTATTCCGAACGGCAGGAAGATACCCTGCGCTATTCCGTTTCCTTGAGACACGGATATAGTTTTATTTTCGTTCGTTGCGTTTGTGAATTTGATGAAGATGTGTCCCTCGTTGTCGGAATAGTAGTAATCGCTGTCGATCACGCCGACTGTGTTGTTGAGCTGCATTCTGAATTTAAAGCCGAGTCCGCTCCTCGGATAAATTGTCAGCACCCAGCCGTCACACATTTCGGCTCTGATGCCTGTCGGAATGTTGATAGTTTCGTTTGGCTTCAATTCAAAGTCAACGGGAGAAAAAAAGTCATAACCGGCCGAGCCTTGAGTTGCTCTTTTCGGAAGCTTGATTGATTCATATATGCATCTGATGCTTTCGTCCGATGCTTCACCGAAGTTTTTGATATATCCTTTTTTGAACTCATCAAAGCTGACGAGAGAAAATTTAGCGATTCTTTCCATAATATACACCTCAAAAATCATTTGTTAAAGAGTAACATTTTATACTTCTGTTGTCAAGACAGTTAAAGAGAAATAAACTCCGTTAATGTTTACTTGAAAATAAACAGGTCATAATATGATTGGTGATGTTATGACTGAAAAATATATTAAGTACATTGATGCCGTTCTGAAATTTGACTTCAATAAAACAGTTAAAACGGCATCTTCAACCGAGCTTTATAAAGCGATAGGAAAGGCTTTTAATGCGGTATGCAATGAGTTTGCCGCTGAAAACGACACAAAGCGAGCCTGTTATTTTTCGGCGGAATTCTTAGTCGGTAAGCTGACTAAAGCGAATCTTTTCAATTTAAAGCTGCTTGAAGCCACGGAAAAAATGCTGAACGAACAGGGGAGAAGTCTTGACGAATTTGAAGATTTCTGCGATCCGGCGCTCGGAAACGGCGGTCTCGGCAGGCTTGCTGCGTGTTTCCTCGACAGTGCGGCGAGCATTGATATTCCGCTCGACGGCTACGGAATCAGATACAGATACGGCTATTTTGAGCAAAGAATCGAAAACGACGCTCAAAAAGAAAAAGCCGATAATTGGCTGAGCTTCGGTGATGCTTTCGGTATGCGTGATGAGGAGAACGCCGTCGAAATCTGCTTTAGAAACGAAAAGATAAAAGCAGTGCCATATGTATATCTCATTCCGGGATACAGAAATAAGAGGATAAATAAGCTGTATCTATTTCAAGCGGAAGCCGTGAATGAATTTGAATATGAAATTTTCGACACCGGAGATTTCGCAGAAGCTTACAGAGAATCGGTTTCGGCTCTGACGGTCAGCGCAAGCCTATATCCGAACGACAACACGGAATCGGGCAAAATACTCAGATTAAAGCAACAGTATTTTTTCACAAGCGCCGCTTTACAGCTGATAATTAAAAAGCATATTGATTCGGGTAAGGACATTCGCTCACTCGCCGATCATTTTGTAATACAGCTCAATGACACACATCCGACGGTCGCTATCCCTGAGCTTATCAGACTTATAATGAATCTCGGTGAAGATTTTGATACAGCTTTCTACATTGCGGAAAAGTTGTTCGCCTACACTAACCACACCGTTCTCGCAGAAGCACTCGAAAAATGGGATGAAAAGCTGTTTTTAAAGGTAATCCCCGAGGTGTACGAAATAATAAAGCTGATAGATGAGAGGCTCAGATTTGAGATAAATAAGCTGAATTTGAAGCCGGACAGCTATCTCATAATCAAAAACGGAGCTGTTCACATGGCGAATCTCGCTTGCTATACGGCGTTCAGCATAAACGGCGTGGCTAAGCTTCACACGGATATCATCAAAAGCGACACGCTCAACCAATGGTACAGGCTTTATCCGAAAAGATTCAATAACAAGACAAACGGCGTGACACAAAGAAGGTGGCTTGAGCTTGCGAACCCCGAGCTCAGTGAGCTTATAACACGGCTTATCGGAAACGGCAGATTCAGGCACTTTGAGGAATTAAAAAAACTCGAAAGATTTTCCGATGACGAAAAGGTTTTGGATAGCCTATATAAAATCAGATATGACAATAAAAAACGTCTGTGTCGGTACGTTGAAAAAACAGAGCACATAAAGCTTCAGCCCGAATTTATATTTTGTACTCAAGTCAAGAGACTTCATGAATATAAGCGTCAGCTTATGAATATACTTTCCGTTATTCATATTTATCTTTCGCTCAAATCCGGAGAGATAGATAAAATAAATCCGACGGTTTTCATAATCGGCGGAAAATCAGCACCGGGATATATATTAGCTAAGAGAATAATAGAATTTATCAATGTCGTATCAAGAAAGATAAATTCGGACAAACAGACCGAGTCAATGCTGAAAGTCGTATTTATTCAAAATTATAACGTCAGCGCAGCGGAAAAAATAATACCCGCAACCGATATCTCGGAACAGATATCTCTTGCAGGCAAGGAAGCTTCGGGTACAAGCAATATGAAATTCATGATGAACGGCGCTGTGACTCTCGGCACATATGACGGCGCTAACATCGAGATAGTTCAAAAAGCAGGGGAGGAGAACAACTATATTTTCGGATTAAGAGAAAACGAAGTAAGACAGTTGAGTAAGACGTATGATCCGCTCAATGAATACGAAAGCAACCGAATTGTCAAACGTGCGGTTGATACGCTGATAGACGCAACATTTCTTGATGAAAGCAACGAGCCGTTCAACGATATATATGAGTCGCTCGTTGATGAGGACAGATACATGGTGCTGAAAGATCTGCCGTCATATATTGAAGCAAAGCTCAAAGCAATATCGGATTACGGAAACAGACATGAATTTTATAAAAAGTCACTGATGAATACAGCTAACTCATTTGATTTTTCAAGTGACAGAACAGTGAGCGAATACGCATCGGAAATATGGTTCGGCTAAGCTGTATTTGACTCTCGTCAGCTAATGCAAATCAAAGTATTTTAAGCAGATCATTAAGTTCATATATCGTATAGTCCGGAACGGTCTCGGTGTCGTTTCGGACATTTTTAACGTTAAACCAGCAGGTATCAATACCTGCGTTTTTACCGCCCGATATATCCGACGAAAGCGAATCGCCGACAATGAGATACTTTGAGCAGTCTAAATCGCCGAGCTTATCGAAAACGAAGTCGAAATATTCCTTTTTCGGCTTCTGATATCCGATACATTCGGAAATGAAGAAATGCCGAAAGTATTTACTGAGCTCGGCTTTTTTGAATCGCTTATCCTGGATAAACTTGATACCGTTTGTCACTATGCAGAGCTTATAGCCCTTTTCTGTCAGCGCTTTGCATACGCTGTCAGCGTCCTTCATCTTTGCTCCGCCTTCGCTTAAATGAAAGCAGTATCTATCGTTAAGTTCAGAGCCGTCACCGGGAAGAATACCGTCTGATACTAAGTCTCCGAAGCGGTGGTCCATGATATATTTCTTATCAATTTCGCCTTTTTCATACATTTTCCAAAGCGAGAGATTGTGAGAAGTATAAATATCATAAAGCTTTTCATCAAGCGGCAAGCCGTTTTCTTTAAGCAAAGCGAAAAAAGCGTCGTGCTCATCTTTTTCAAAATCGAGCAGTGTATCGTCGGCATCAAATAAAATGTATTCGTACATAAAAAGACCTCGTTTCAAAGCTATTAAATAAATTCTATAATATACAGCTCAAAATGTCAACGGTTTTTATAGCGACAAAACAGTTGATTTAGACGTAAAAGTGTGATAAAATATAATTGAATAGGGGTGATCAGATGAATCATACATTTTCAGAGGGCGTAGATCCCGACGGACTCAGAGATATATCGGACATAAAATGCCTTGTGTGTTATTTAATAAAGAGCGTTGACGAGCCGCTGACAAAAAAGCTCATTAACGACAGCTTGCAGGACGATTATTCGCTCGCAAATTATTTTGAGGTCAATCAAGCGATAAGTGAGCTGCTTCGCAGCGGAGCTTTGGTAACCGAAAAGATAGACGGCGAAGAATTTTTGAAACTCAACATGGATAATAAATCGGCTGTATCATATCTCGACGGTGCATTGCCGAGATCAGTCAGAGAAAAAGCTATAAACTGTGCCGTGCGATTGCTGACAAGGTCAAGACGTGAGCGTGAAAACGAGATCGTTATCGAAAAGCTTGATAAGGGCTATAACGTCACATTCACGCTGTTTGATGTTGACACGCAGTTTATGAAGCTTACTATTTATGTATCCGATATGCTTCAGGTCAAGGCGATAAGAGAAAACTTTCTCAACGATCCGACAAAGCTGTATTCGAGTATAATTTCGTCATTGACAGTGTAAAAGTAAAAACCAGGCTGTATACTGCACAAAAAAACTGCTGTCAAGTGATAGCGGTTTTTATTTTTCACTGTGTGTTCGTGAAGCTGTTAAGCTCGGATGTACAGCGGACAGGTAAAGCTTAGGTTGTAGGTGTTTTTTGACTAAACCGTAGGTTTATATTTCCCCACTAAACCTACGGTATGTGTGTTTTATAAGCGGTAACGGTTATACTGTATGCGAAAGGAGGCAGATCATGGATCAAATCAAAATCGGAAAATTCATCGCCGAGTGCAGAAAACAAAAAAATTTAACACAAATGCAGTTGGCAGAAAAGTTGAATATTACCGATAAAGCAATATCAAAATGGGAGCGTGGTTTATCATTACCCGACTCCTCGATAATGCTTGAATTGTGTGGTATTCTCGGCATCACAGTAAATGATTTATTAAGTGGGGAGGTAATTACAATGGATAATTACAACAAAGAATTAGAAAAAAACTTGCTTGAAGTTATCAAGCAAAAAGAGCAGGCAGATAAACAGTTACTGTCTTTGGAAACCTTTGTAGGCTATTCCATTTCAATAGTTTTTATATCGCTCGTATTCGTTGCTTCATTTGTACAAATGGCAAGTTGGTTAAAGATCGTCTTAATTTCCATGGGTTTAATTCTGTTTGCGGCAGGTATCGGATTTGCAATCAGAGTTGAACAGACAGCAGGCTATTATGAATGTGCCAAATGCGGATACAGATATGTTCCGTCATACAAAAGTGTACTTATGTCAACTCATATGGGCAGAACAAGACATATGCGTTGCCCGAAGTGCAACGAGAAGTCTTGGCAGAAAAAAGTGATAAGCAAGGAATAATGTTTAATAAGCACTATTAAGAATATTGAAACAAAAAGCACCGTAAATATACGGTGTTTTTTGTTGTTCAAAGCCTAATTTCCATACATAAATACGGGCAACGATTTTAATAATGCTTTATATAGTAGAACCCAACTTTTTACCGTGGGAAAATGTCAAAAAATATGTTAATATATTAAAAAGTGGTGAAATATTTTGATTACTCATTCGTTTAATAGGTGAAAGGGCAGAAAATTAACCTTTCGGAAAGGAGTAAGTCAATGGATAACGGTGCAAGTAGCTACCGCCGTTTCCTTGATGGTGATGACAAAGGATTAGCGGAAATCGTAAAGGATTACAGAGACGGTCTGATTCTTTATCTCAACGGTATTGTGAACAACATATCTTTGGCTGAAGAATTGATGGAAGAAACTTTCTTTAAGCTCATAACAAAAAAGCCACGTTTCAATGCAAAGTATTCATTCAAAACATGGCTTTATACCATCGGGCGAAATACAGCGATTGATTACCTCAGACATAATGCGAAGCAATCGAACACAGCTTTCGATGATTTAGAGAACTGCATTCAAGATGAATTTGATTTGGAAAAGCTCTATATTATAGATGAGCGCAAAATCGCCGTACACCGAGCGCTAAAGAAGCTTAATGCGGAATATCGACAAGTGCTTTGGCTTCTCTATTTCGAGGGTATGTCCAACGCAGATGCCGCAAAAATCATGAAGAAGAATGCCCGTCAAACAAGCAATCTCGTTTACCGCGCAAAAAACGCTTTAAAATCTGAACTTGACAAGGAGGGCTTTAGTTATGAAGAATTATGATGAATTGACAAGCGATCTGCTTGAACGCAGAGACCGCTACGTTACAGAGCAAAAGAAAAAACGAAAAAGGACGACGGTTGCCATAACCGCAATGTGTTGCTTCAGCCTCGTTGTTCTGTCTGGCTTCGGTATACGGAAAGTCGGTGCTGACAATCGACCGCCAATCACAATAGATGATTCAGTCACTATCGGTGATAAAGATTATATAGGTCCCGATGAACTTGATAATAATAAGACAACAAATAGCGATATTCAAAGCAGCGATAAAACCGATACCGAGAACGACGAATCCGATAAAATTGCGTTGACGATAAACAGGGTAGAAAGTCAAATCAGTGCATCGAAGCTAAATTTCAGCGCTGACAGGTATACCTGCGAAAAAAAGACGCTTACGGAAATTGCCGGATATCTTGGGAAAGACTTGTCAAAGCTTGAAAGCATCATATCGCAGGATTTTGAATTTATCGGAAACTATGAAACAGATTTCTTTTATGAGTTAGACGGCAAATTAACTTATGACAGCTGCGTTTTCGGTTATGAGAAAGCTGAGCAACTGATAACAATTATGGTAAGTAAAATCGGTGCTCCATATGATTGTATATATGTAATGGACGATCCGATTATATCGAACATAAGCGGCGTCGAGGTTACTGTTGGGGGTATATGTAAGTCAGATGATCCCGATGAATATGATCAAATATTTGCGGATTTCTCTTACAATGGTCTGCAATACAGAGTTATGCTCGATAACGTTCTTTCGGATGATGGCAAGTGTCTATATTACATTATAAATGAGCTGATATAATAGTCAAACAATAAAAGGCATCGCATTAAGCGGTGCCTTTTAAAATACATGAAGGAGTTAGGCAATGAGACCGGAACAAATAGCATTGATGATATACAGCTATCTTTTTAACGAAGAAGCACGGCTCGAAAGAGCGGCACAGGAAAGCGGAAAGTATCTGTCCGAAAAATCGGACTCAGCATATATCTGCGGATATCTTCAGAGCCGGCAACGGCTCGAAAGCTTTAGAGAGTTCAGTCGAGCAATCTTTGAGATTCTCAGATTCTATGACGGCTGAATTGGGTGAGGTCTGTATATTTTTGTGTCGGCAACTACACAAAACAAAAATTTTGTGTAGTTGAGGGGAGTGAAAACGCACAAAAAATCATATATAATCTGAAACCGACTAAGCAAGTAACATGTCCGTTTAAGCTATCCGCACAGTAAACCGCTGTAACTTCAACCGAATTAAGTCTCCGCAATAAAAAATCAATCAGCTCTGTTTCGTTAATTGCCGTTTGTTCCTGCGTTCCGATTGTATCAACCTAAACACATTATATATCCTAAACTCACTTAATACAACACCTAAAATGAATTTTATCTTTATCAGTCTCAATTCTTTACTTGTTAGTATACCTAATATTATTGTCAGCGGATTTCAGCCGTAGCTTGTCTGATTTTCAGCCAATCAGTTTTTTTCGGACGACCTTTGCATCGTTCCGATTAAATTGATCGGCTCTCAATCGGTTGATTTATTATGGTCAGAGCCATTTGAAGCGTACATTAAGAATTATCATTTAATTAAAGCTTCTTTGAGTTTATCGCTATTTTCGCCGCAATCGCTCTTGAATATTTCGCCGCACCGTATTATAATATCAGTGTTATAATATCGGTGTTGTTATATCGGTACTGCTGTATTGGTATCGTTATATCGGTATTCTAATATAGCTTCATAATATCGGCTTTTTAGTTGTTCACCCGAAATGTGCCGATACTCGCCTATTAGTTTTTTTGGCTTTTGTGAAACCGTTTCACGTATAAATCTATTTTGGAAGGAGGGGTCTGCGTGACTTTTGATGAGTTTGATCTGTTGCCCGTGAGCGTTCAAGAATATCTTCGCATTTATCTCGATGTCACAAAAGGAAAATCCAAGCTTACTATTTTAGAGTACGCGTCTGACCTGCGTACTTTCTTTAGATTTATCGTCGCTAAGCAAGTCGGAATTTCCCCTACCGAGCTTGACCCCGATTACGATATGTCATATATCGGCATCGACAGCATCAAGGAAATTACGACCTACGACATATTTAAGTTTCTTGATTACTGTAACTCCAAGCTTGGCAATAACAGCTCAACACGGGCGAGAAAAATTTCATCTTTAAAAGGCTATTTCAACTATATATCAACTAAAATGAAATATATCGAAACGAATCCAATGGACCCCGTTGATGCACCGAAAACTAAAAAAGCCTTGCCTAAATATTTAAGCTTAGAGCAAAGCATTGCACTTCTTGAAAGCGTTGACGGCGAAAACAAAGAGCGAGACTATTGTATTTTAACGATTTTTCTAAACTGCGGACTCAGAGTGGCGGAAATGGTATCTCTGAATATAAGCGACATAAACTTCGATGAAGAAACAATGGTCGTCACGGGAAAGGGAAACAAACAGCGTAAAATCTATCTCAACAGAGCTTGTATGAACGCAATAAACGAATATCTCAAGGTAAGACCCAAAGACAGTGTAAAAGACAGAGATGCGCTATTTATCAGCAGGCTTCATAAGCGTATGGGACGTCAAGCTGTGCAAAATATGGTATATCATTATCTCGATAAGATAGGTCTTGACTCCGGCTATTCCGTTCATAAATTGCGTCACACAGCCGCAACGCTTATGTATCAGCATGGCGACGTCGATGTCCTCGTGTTAAAGGAAATGCTCGGACACGAGAATTTAGCCACGACCGAGATATATACGCATCTTCTTGATAAGCAGCTTCGTGATGCCGCCAAGAGAAATCCGCTCAGCGGCGAATCAGAGAATCCTAAAAAATAGAACAGTGCCGACCGCATATATTAGTGACGATAATGCGGTAGCAGCAGTGAAAACGGCAAAGCGTAAAGCGTAAAGATCTGTCCTGATCTTCGTTTCGGCATTGCCGCTGTTTTTTATCAGCCTCAAAATGTCCTGTGACATCTGTATGCTCTCATTGCAAGCGAGAATTATCGCAAGCAAGCTGACCACCGATGCCGGAAATATGAGCAGAACGCAATATGTTACGCCATTAAACAGATATGCCGAATATATGTAACTGCAAACCGAGCCGATGCCTAAACCCTTGAACAAGGGCGCAGCGTACACAAAAATAAATCCAACCGACGAAAAGCCCAAAAACATGAGAAAGGCAATTATAAGCATATTCACAGCGAAGCTAGACAGAAATATTTCTGGTACACTCCGAGCTGCGTTCAGCGTGTAAAAGTGAGAAAAAATATCAGCCGTTTCGTTTCCGACATTTTCACCGACAGCTTGCAATACCACACCGCAAATGATTCCGATAACAGCGGCTGTGCATGATATAATCGGATACTTTTTATTAAATTCCGCATTAAATATCTTGTCAATATCTATAATTTTCATCTCTTTTATTCTCATCTTATCTCCTCATATTTACGGCAAAAATGCCTCCGACAGCGCCACAAAACAGCATTATCGCCACAGCGGCAACAAGTTTAAGACCAATGTTAAAATTGCCCGTAATTATAGATGCAATAACCGAAACAAGACATACGGGTGCACTTCCGAGCAACCCACAAATTATGCCACGCTTTCTGAGCTTTTTGCTCAAAAATAAACCGCCGAAGAAACACGGGATCGAACACACGACGAGCATTATCGGATAATAATATTTGTCCAGCAAATCAATTTTATAGCACAAAAAAGCGGATATCAAAAGCAAAATCAAAAACAGTACTATGCTTTTCACAGCAGGCAAAATGTACTTTTTGATTTCGCTTTTATCTTGCTTTTTTCCGACTTTAGCTTTATTTCGAGATTTTTTCTTCATATAAAAATCCTCCCTTCAAGACATTCTATGAAGGGAGGATAAGTTTTATGATGATCTTTCGGAAGCTCTGTTTATAAGCTCCTGTGCGCTTTCGAGTGTTGCAGGGGTAATGACCGAGCCGCCCATAATTCGAGCGATCTCGTGTGTTTTTTCTTCGTGTCCGAGTGCTCTGACCTGCGTTTTTGTTCTGCCGTCGGATGTGCTTTTTTCAATATATAGGTGATTATCCGCAAAACAAGCTATCTGCGCCAAATGCGTTACGCATATAACTTGGCTGTATTTTGACACCTCTTTGAGCTTGAAGCCGATTTTTTCAGCCGCACGTCCGCTGACACCGGCATCTATCTCGTCAAATATAAGCGTATCTACGCTGTCAAGGTCTGTTAAAACGCATTTTATGGCGAGCATTATTCTTGACAACTCACCGCCCGATGCAATTTTAGCTATCGGCTTCGGTTCTTGTCCCAGATTCGCCGAAATCAAAAATTCAACATCGTCAAGTCCTGTTGCTGTCGCCGCTCTTTGATCGACTCTGACCTTGAAATCGACGTTCGGCATATCAAGAAAGCTCAGTTCAGCCTTGATTCTTGCGCTGAAGCTTTCGCCGGCTTTTATTCTTGAATTTGTCAGCTCGTTGCCTGTCGAGATGAGTTCCTCAAGCACCGCATCGTATTCTTCCGT
The DNA here is from genome assembly GCA_964480405.1 of uncultured Faecalibacterium sp. Taxonomy (GTDB): domain Bacteria; phylum Bacillota; class Clostridia; order Oscillospirales; family Acutalibacteraceae; genus UBA6857. The sequence continues at coordinate 32,074 of CAYZOU010000006.1, forward strand.
GAGCTTTTCGATTTTTTCGCTGTTTAATGAAATATCGTCAAACTCGGCTTTGATTTTTTCAAGGTACGCTAAAATTTCTTCTTCGTTTTCACCGTATTTTCTCGAAAGTCGGTGTATCAAGTCAAGACGTTCTTCAATTGCGTTTATGTCTGTTTCTCCGCCGCCGACCGAGTCAAGCTGAGAAAGAATAAATTCCGAGCAATCTTGAAGGTTTATCAGACTTTCGTTCGCCGAAGCTTTGTATTCTCGGGCTTCCTTGATGTATTCCGACAACGCAGTCAGCGCTTCAATAAGAGTATTAAGCTCGGAGATAATGCCGATGCTTTCCTGTCCGTCACCGTTCAGCATTGCATTTGACACGGCGAAGGACATTCTGAGCTTTTCGAGATTTTTATATTTGTTTCTCTGAACTGTGAGCTCGTCCCTCTCCCCTTTTTTAAGCTCTGCCGCTTCTATCTCGTCAATTTGAAATTTAAGACTTTCAAGCTTAATTTCCTTTTCCGATTCAACAGCCTTTAACTGCTTTAGCTGCTTGTTTATTGACTTGAGTCTCGAATACTTTTCTTTATATCTATCTAAAATATCACCGTTATCGGCGAGTCTGTCTATATATTTTAAGTGATTGTCACTGTTTAACAAGGCTTGATTATCATTTTGACCGTGAATATTTATAAGATGGTCGCCGATAGTCTTTAAAACGCTCACCGTGACCGCTTCACCGTTGATTTTACAAATGTTACGACTCTCTCTTATTATCCTTTGAATGAAAATACTGCCGTCTGAACAGTCTATCCCGTACCCATTGAGAATATTTCTGACATTTTCGTTTATATTCTCAAAGACAGCTGTCACCTTCGCTTCGCTTGTGCCGTCTCTTATCAGCTCCTTTGAGGTCCGCTGACCCAAAACGGCATTTATCGAATCAATGACAATAGACTTACCGGAGCCGGTCTCACCGGTCATCACGTTAAGCCCTTTATCATATTCAATAACAGCTTCTTCAATTATCGCAACATCGTTTATTTTAAGATTTGTGAGCATATTCACACCCGCTTATTTTATTATGCTTCTTATTGTTTGCGCAAGCTCGCTTGCGGCTTCTTCCGTTCTGTTTAAAATAAATATCGTGTCATCACCGGCAATAGTTCCGACAGATCTGTTAAAATCAAGCGCATCAAGTGAAGCGCAAGCGGCATTCGCCATACCTGCATGGCAGTGAACGACGGTAATATTCATCGCATAATCAACGCTTATAACGCTGTGAGCGAGAATCGCATCATATTTTGTGTCACTCTTAGCTTCGTCTTTTACCGCCGCATAACGGTATTGACCGTTGCTGTCTTGAAGCTTGACGAGATTCATCGCTTTTATGTCTCTTGAAACAGTCGCCTGTGTCACTTCAAATCCGCACTCGATAAGCTTTTGTGTCAGCTGCTCCTGTGTCGAAATATCATACTCCGATATCAAGGACAGTATTTTTTCTTGTCTTATATTTTTCTTCATGTTTTAACTCCGTTTCATGCCCGTCTTTGAGCTAATTTTTGTGAAAGTACATCTATAAAGCTATCTGATTTAATTCTGATAAACTGAGCCGAAACATCGGCTTTTTTTATTACGATCCTGTTGTGTTCTTTAAGGTCAATGGAATTACAGCCGTCACATGAAAGCATTGGCTTTCCGACCTCGGTATTTTCAACGCTTATTTCCAAAACCGACGTCGGTTTAAATATCATAGAGCGTGAAAAAAGCGAATGAGTGCATATCGGAGTAAGCCCGATACTTTCGATAGTCGGATCGATAACAGGGCCGCCTGCCGATAAAGCGTAAGCTGTTGAACCCGTCGGCGTTGATACTATTATTCCGTCAGCGTAGTAATCATTGACAAGTCTTCCGTCGCATTTTATGGTGATGTCACACATACGCATTGCCGTACCTCTGGCTATAACAACGTCGTTTATGCAATAGCTTGTGTCAACGAGCCTGTCATTTTCATATAATTCAGCCATGAGCATCATTCTGTTATCCGTCTCATATTTGCCCTCGATAAGGTTTTTCAGAAGATGCAGCTCTTGCTCCTCGATACCTGCCATAAAAGCGAGTCTGCCGGCATTTATACCGAGTATCTTCTTTCCGTGTTTTGCACATTTGTATGCGCTGTGGATTATCGTTCCGTCGCCGCCGATAGCTATCATAATATCGCAAGCGCCGTAAAGCTCATCGTCGGGCAAAAACTTGGCATCTAATTTGCTGAGCTTTGACTTAAACTCATCGCTGAAAACAATGTCCGCTCCGAGCTTTTTAAGCTCATTATAGGTATTGAGCGTGACTTGATATGCGTTCTCCCGTGTTAAATTAGGCTTTATTGCTATCCTCATTTTTCTCACTCCGTTTATCAAGTGCATCATGTGATGCGGTTACTGTCTCCTCAAAAGAGCGTTTAAGGAAATTCTGTGGATCGTCGCTTTTTCTTATATATATAAGATACTCAATATTGCCCTCCGGACCTTTGACGGGTGAAAAGTCAAGATCGAGTATATCGAATCCGCTTTCAAAGATAAAATTCGTAACGGTTTCAACAACTTCAACGTGAGTTGAAAGCTCTCTGACAACGCCCTTTTTGCCGATTTTGTCTCGGCCCGCTTCGAATTGCGGCTTAATTAAGCAAACCGCTTCTCCGTTATCTTTCAGAAGTTCTCTCATAACGGGTACGATTAGCTTAAGAGATATAAACGAGACGTCGACCGAAGCGAAGTCTATTTCGTCGGGTATGGTTTCACGGGTCACATATCTGAAATTAGTTCTCTCGAGATTGACAACTCTTTCATCTGTGCGTAATTTCCAAGCGAGTTGACCGTAACCGACATCAATGGAATATACCTTTTTTGCTCCATGCTGAAGCATACAGTCGGTAAATCCGCCCGTTGAAGCGCCTATGTCCATACAGATGCAGTTATCAAGTCTTACGCCGAAGCAGTCAACGGCTTTTTGAAGCTTGAGTCCTCCCCTGCTGACAAACGGCATCTGTTTTCCTTTTATTTCAAGCTTGTCCTCGGCTTTCACCGTAGCTCCCGCTTTGACAGACTTCTGTCCGTTGACATAGACCTGTCCTGCCATTATGTACGCTTTGGCTTTTTCTCGGCTTTCGCATAAGCCCGAATCGACTAAAGCTACGTCAAGTCTCAATTTTTCACTCACTTTATCAAACCTCATTGATTATTTTTATCATTGAATCTTTATCAAATCCGTATTTCTTTATTTGTTCGTCAACGCTTGCTTGAGCGACAAAAGCATCATCAACCGCAACGAGCTTATATTTGCCTTTAAAGCCGTGTTCGAGCATTGACAAAGCCAAGCCCTCACCGACACCGCCGCTTTTTACTCCTTCTTCAAAGAAGAAAACCTCGCTGACGTCATTCAGAAGTGTTACGACTTCAATGTTTATCGGCTTAATTATATTAAGCTTTATGACCGCCGTATTTTCAATGCACTCGGCGGCTTCAACGGCATTTTTGCTTATTCTGCCGTAAGTGACGATCGCCTTATCCGCATTCGAGATATCACCGTAAATGTTATAGCTCTCCGACTCGTACCGAGGAGCTTCGGCAATAACAGCTTCATTGCCTCTCGGATAGCGAATAACGATTGGCATACCGTCTTCATATACAGCGGCTTTCAGATCGCTTTCAAGCTCCTTGAAGCATGACGGCGCATATATTTTGAAATTCGGTACGGCATTTATAAAAGACACGTCAAACAGTCCGTTATGTGTCACACCATCTTCACCGACAAAGCCGGCTCTGTCAACCGCAAATATACAATGCGAGCGCTGAAGCGAAATGTCATGAATAAGCTGATCGTACGCCCTTTGTAAAAAGGTCGAATAGACAGCGAATATCGGCACTTTTCCGTTTTTGGCAAGTCCCGAGGTGAAAGTAACTGCGTGTTGCTCGGCTATTCCGACATCAAAGAATCTGTCCGGAAACCTTTCGGAGAATTTGTCAAGTCCCGTTCCGATAGACATCGCCGCAGTCACGGCGCATATTCTGTCGTCATTCTCAGCGATCTCACAAAGCGTATCGCCGAAATGAGACGAGAAATTATCGCCTCCCGATATGGGCTCACCGGTTTCAATATCAAATTTTGCGATTCCGTGAAATTCACTCGGCATCTTTTCGGCGAAATCATAACCCTTGCCCTTAGTCGTTATAACGTGAAGCACAACGGGGCCGTTTATGAATTTCGCACCTTCAAGAGCCTGACAGAGCTGTTTGATATTGTGACCGTCGATAGGGCCCATATATCTGAATCCGATATCTTCAAAGAATGTACTTTTATTATAAATCTTATTCTTCAGAGCGGTTTTCAAGCTGAATATCTTAGCCGAAATGCGTTCGCCGATAAACGGTATCTTATTGAGCGCTTTTTCGGTTCTTTGCTTCAGTCTGAAATATCTCGGATCAGTTCTGATGACCGCAAGATAGCTTGCAAATGCGCCGACGTTTTCGGATATCGACATCTTGTTGTCGTTTAATATAACTATCAGCTTATTTTTTGTCTTGCCGGCGTTGTTTAAAGCCTCATACACCATGCCGCCCGTAAATGAGCCGTCACCTATGACCGCCACAACATAGCCGTCGTCGCCGCTTGAAAGCTTAGCTTGAGCCAAGCCGAGAGCGGAAGAAACAGACGTACTGCTGTGACCGCTGAAAAAGATATCATGTTCACTTTCATCGGGGTTTGTGAAGCCCGTTAAGCCGCCCGAAGTTCTGATAGAAGAAAAGTCGGTATATCTTCCCGTTAAAAGCTTATGTGTGTATGCTTGATGACCGACGTCAAAAACAAACTGATCCTTAGGAGAATCAAAAACCTTATGCATAGCTATTGTAAGCTCGACAACGCCTAAGTTTGACGAAAGGTGACCGCCGTTATTAGAAACGGTCTCTATAAGTACACTGCGGACTTCATCTGCAAGCAGGTCAAGCTCTTGAGTAGGAATTTTCTTTACATCCGCAGGTGATTTGATTTTATCAAGATATTTTATTTCCATTTTAGCCCATTCTTTATCAATATTTTCTCTCGGTAAGCTCCTTTGCAAGCCTTACGAGAAAATCGCTGTTTTCGAAGCTGTCAATGCTTTTTATCGCATTTTGAGTAAGCTCATCTGCTATCTGCTTGGCTTTTTCAACTCCGAATAATGTGACATAAGTTGTCTTTTCGCACTCTGCGTCACTTCCGATCGGCTTTCCGAGAACTTCCTCGGTGCTGACAACATCAAGTATATCATCGACCGCTTGGAATGCATATCCGATATTGTCGGCATAATTTACAAGCGCATCGGTTGTCGCTTCATCAGCTCCGGCGCAGATACAGCCGAGCGTTACAGCGCATCTTATAAGAGCCCCCGTTTTCTTCGAGTGCATTGCTCTCAGCGTATCATATGATATCTTCTTGCCCTCGCTTTGAAGATCTATGACCTGACCGCCGACCATACCCGAAAATCCCGCATTTTTCGAAAGGCAGGATATAGCTTTGACTTTCTTCGTGTCGTCAAGGTCTGCCCCTGCGATAACTTCAAATGCGTACGTCAAAAGAGCATCTCCGGCAAGCAAGGCATATTCCTCGCCGAATTTCACATGACATGACGGTTTGCCTCTGCGCATATCGTCGTCGTCCATGCAAGGAAGGTCGTCATGTATGAGCGAATAAGTGTGGATCATTTCCAAAGCGCAAGCGACATCGAGCGCCGACGAAATATCGCCGCCGCACATATTACAGCTTTCGAGGACAAGCACGGGTCTTATCCTTTTTCCGCCGTTTTCGACCGAGTATTTCATCGCCTCGTAAACAATGTCATTCTCACCCTTTAAAAGCTCGGAAAGTCTTGTATTCACAAGGTTTATATATTCTTTAAACCGTGCCTCATAATTATTCATTTTCGATATCATCCTTACCCTCGGTGAGTTTCGTTATCTTTATTTGCGCTTCTTGGAGCTTCTCGTTACAGAATGTTACGAGCGCAGAGCCTTCCTCGAAAAGCTTGAGTGATTTTTCCATCGTGACCGTGTCGGACTGCATCTCGTCTGTTATTTTTTCAAGGCGTTTCATCGCCTGTTCAAGTGTCATATCTTTTTTCATTTTATTACCTCATCAACCGTGCAGAACGCCGCACCGTCTTTCATTTGAAGCTTGATTTTACTGTTCTGCTTTAATTTATCGGCGCTTCCGATGTGTTTTCCGCTTTCGTCAAAAACGGCGGCATAGCCTCTTGAAAGCGTTTTCAGCGGACTCATTGCGTCAAGCTTTCCCGCTGAAAGTGACAGCTGCGCCATTTTATTTTCAAATGTACGCTTCAGTGAGCGTTCAAGAGAAGCTTTATACTCGGAAATTTTGTCAGCTTTAAGCTTTAGTTCGCTTTCGGGAGAATATAATTTCAAAAGCTGAGTCTGACTTTCTATAAAGTATTTATATTCGGCGACTTTGCCGAGAAGCTCCTCGCCCATTCTCCTGTCGAAATATGCAACCTCGCCGAGAAGCGACCTCGCATCCGGCACGGCAAGCTCCGCCGCCGCTGACGGTGTGGGTGCTCTGAGGTCGGAAACAAAATCGGATATCGTGAAGTCGGTTTCATGTCCGACAGCCGAAATTATCGGTATCTCGCTTTTGAATATCGCCCTTGCGACAGCTTCTTCGTTGAACGACCATAAATCTTCTATTGAGCCTCCGCCTCTGCCTAAGATAATAGTGTCGGCGCATTTGAGCCTGTTTATTTCTTCAAGTGCCTTGACGATCTCCCCTGCGCTTTGTTCACCTTGAACATGAACAGGATATATTATCAGCTCACAGCACGGATATCTTCTTGAAATTACGTTTATGATATCCTGCACCGCCGCACCCGTCGGAGAAGTGACAACGGCAAGCTTTTCGGGATATCTCGGTATAGGCTTTTTATATTCCGGTGAAAACAGACCTTCTTTGCTGAGCTTTTCTTTAAGCTGTTCAAACGCAAGGTTCAGCTCACCTAAGCCATCGGGCTGCATATCGGTGACATAAAGCTGATACACACCGTCTCTTTCATAAACTGTGACAGAACATCTTATCAGCACTCTCAGTCCGTCGTACGGCTCAAAGCGGAGATTTTGAGCATATCGGCTGAACATAACAGCCTTGATAGCGGAAGTCTCGTCTTTGAGCGTAAAATAGAAGTGACCGCTTCTGTAATGATTTGTGAAATTTGATATTTCACCCGTGACGTAGATATTTTTTAAATTTTCATCGTAGTCAAAAATTGATTTCAAATAGTAGTTTATTTGACTTACACTTAAAACAGCGTTCATTTTCTCTCCTTTAAATATGCGAGAACAGCCGTTCCTGCGGCATTATCCGATGAAAAGCGGCTTTCGGCGAAGTAAGCGCCGAATTTCTTGCTAAAGCGCTCTCTGATTATGCTGTTGGACATAACTCCGCCCGAAAAAACTATCGGAAGATCTCCGTATTTTTCGATCGCATATTCTGTCATTTTTTCAAGCGTTGCGCTTATATACTCAATACAAAACTTGGCGGTATCCTCATGTGTTTCACCGCTTTTAAGCATTTTATCGCATTTGTTTTCAAGTCCCGACAGACTGCAATTTCCGTCTTTGAGCGTGATTTTCGGCTTATAGCTTTTTTCGCTCGTTTGAGCTAAAGCGTCAAGCTCGATTCCGCACGGAAACGAAAGCCCCATCATAAGCCCCACTCGGTCAACAGCTTGTCCTGCTTTAAGATCTGATGAGGAAGCGAATATCTCGCACTTTATGATATCCTCGCTATCGGGTCTTACGAGCAAAGCCTCTGTTGTTCCGCCGGAAACATGAAAAGCTATAAACGGCTCATTTATCAGCTCAAGCTTGTCGGCAGAATACAAGGCGGCGACAATATGTCCCTGCTGATGAGAGAATGGGTATACCGAAATATTTTCAGCCGCAGCTATACACTCGGCAACACATTTTCCGACAGTGAAGCACGGCATATATGAGCCTTCGATATTTCTCGGTCTTGTCGAAACACCGACTGCGTTTATCTTTTCATCACAGCTTGACATTAAGCTTGTGAAAAGCTGTGGCAACTGCTGAGTATGATGAAAGACCGCATCGCTTTGTCTGAGTCCTTTTTCTCCCTTTTTAACGGGCAAAAGCTTTTTTTCCTGAATTATAAGATTGGTTTCGGGAATATAAATTGCCGTTGAGGTCGTGTAATTGCTTGTATCTATTCCGAGATAAGCCATATTATTCAGACCTTGCAACAGAGCCGAGAACACCGTTGATATATGACGGCTCATCGTCGGCGGCAAACTTCTTGGCAAGCTCAACAGCTTCGTTTACCGCTACACCGACCGGTACATCAAAATAATTCATCTCGCAAACAGCCATTCTGAGTATGGCTCTTGTGACCTTTGAGATTCTCGCAGCACTCCAGCCCTTGAGATGACCTTCGATCTTTTTGTCGATCTCCTCGAGATTTTTGTATGTTCCGTCGGCAAGCTCCACCGCATATTTATCGGCGGTAAAAACGTCATTTTCTTCAGCGAACTCCACAAGTTGTGACAGCTCACAGTCCTGTTGAAATGATCTTTCGAATATGAGTATAAATGCTTGTTCTCTTGCTTCTCGTCTTGTCATAGTTTTACCTTTCCTTTATTTAACACAATAATGCTCTTCGCCTTAAACAGTATCAAGTTTGATTTTGCCGGCGAGCGAAGAGCTTGACGTCTTAATATAATCATACATATTGATTATAGCATTAATTTTAAAATTATACAACTACTTTGCTTCAATAATTGTTATATTTTCTGCCGGTATTTCGCTTTGTGTCGATACGATATCGGTTATTTGAAGAAGATAAAGCTCGTCTATAGCTTCAGCCTCAACAACGATTTCGGCGCTGTTTGAGTTAAGTATCGCCAAACAATCCGCTCCGACCTTGGCTGTTATCAGATTTTCTATGTCGGTCTCAAGCTTCACAGCTTTTGTATATTCATCTAATAGCTTGTTAGCTTCATCGGTATTCTTCTGATCTTTGAGAAGCTCTTGAACCTTGTCAAGCGTTTCGTCGTGAGCCTGTGTTCTTTTAAGCTGTGCCTTTGCGAAATATTCTTTCATTTTAGCTACGCTTTGTGCGTTTTCACTTTCGCCGTCGGTTTCTTCCTTGTCTTTGTCGTCCGCCGTGCCGTTGACATAGATGCTGTCGCCCAAATTTGATACAGACGATGACTGCGAGTCCGATTTTGACAGCTTGTTATTGTCGTCCTTGCTGTAATACCAATTCACTAAAATAGCCGATGCCATAGCTAAGGCAAGGGTTGCGGTCAATATTTGTCTCTTTTTTGTCAGCTTACTCATGGATTTTCCTCCCGATCATACATTTTTGATACGCTTACTCGTGCGCTGCTTATTCCTAGAACCGAGCATACAGCTTCGGTTATGCTGTTTACGGTTATATATGAGTCACCTCCGTCACAAACTACTGCCACTCCTCTGATTTTCGGCTGAACGATCTTCAGCAGTAAGCCGCCCTCATCGGAGCTTGTTTTAATAACAACATATTCGCTTTTGTCTCCGTTTATGTCTGATGCGTAAACATTCTCCTCGCCGGTGTCGAGTGTGACCATGACCTTGCACCTACCGGCTCCGTCGATTAGCGAAATAATGCTTTCAAGCTTCCTCTCCGTTTCTTCGGCGTACGAGACGGTGTTTTGCGTTGCCGATGTTGTCTTCTCGGCTTCGTGGCTCTCTCCTCCGATTCCGGACAAAAAGATCACCAACATAAGCGCAATGCCGACCCCCGCTAACACTGCCGGTCTTTTGCTTTCGGGTATCTTCTCAATGAGCGGCTTTAATTTGGATTTTATGCTGTCTCGCACCGTATCACTCCCTATAAATAAATTCGATATTTTCACCGATATCACGTTCAAGTCGAGACTGAATTTCTTCCCTCTCGCTCAGGCTCAGTCGCATACCGAAAAAGACATTGACCGTAAGTTTATCGCCGTTTTGAGTTAATTTGACGTTTATGTCTTCGTCATATTTTTTGTATTCTTCCGATATTTCAGCCTCGATTTGAGAAGTCAGCGAGTCGGAAACTTTGTCTTTCAAGCCGTTTTCGTATTCACTGACGGCATCTGAATTGTCGGTTTTTATATCAATATCGAAAATATCACCGACAGATGAAACGTCAATGTTGAAAACGGCTGTTATCAATATCAGCGTTATCACAAATTTCAACGTCCTTTTGTCGCTCCTTTCGGGTAACAGCCTCATAAAAACACCCGTCGCAATGAGAATGAGACATATCCCGAAAGCCTGTTGTCTTATATTGTCCGTTATACTGACCCCCTTATCATCACGGTAAGTCCGAGCGAGATTATCACAAGAACGAGTTCAAAGAAAACTATAGCTATCAACAGCTTCACTCCGCCTGCAAAGCCTTTTAGAGCCGATGATGCCGACGAAACGGAAAACAGATCGCTTATCACACCGAGAACGCTGAGCGCCGCATAGCTGACACACAGTTTCGCTATGACGGGAATATTTATCGCCGCAACGCAGATAACGCCGAACACTGCAACCGTGCTTTTGACGAGCTCAAGCGAGCCGATGACCGAGCTTAACATTGCGCTTATGTTTGACCCGACAACCGGAATAAAGCTTGATATGACGTATTTTCCGGATTTATATAAAACACCGTCAAGCTCTTTTGCAAGAACATTTTTAATTGAAATGATAAACGTAAAGCCCGTTGACATTGCCGCAAAAATTCCCGTGAGAATTTTATTCATGTTGTATATTAGCTTATCCCCTTTTATCCCGTCGCTTATGTCAAAAGATATGACAAACGACAGATACACTCCGATAAGCGGTATCAAGAGATTCGACGAAACTGCGGAAATTATCTGCGCTATCGCAACTGTCACGGAATTATAAAGCACTGAGGCGGTGACATTACCCGACACCGACAGCAAGGCGGTGATTATCGGCGCAAGCAACAATAGAAGCTTTCCCGTCAGATTAAACACGGCGACAGTCTGAGTCAATATATCGCTTATAAATGCGGCTGTCATCAATACGGTCGTCAGTGAAAAGACAGTCGCCACTGTGTCCTTTTCGCCTATCTTTTTAGGTCTAAGCTCAGCTGTTGCGGCGAGAATTATCAGCATTGCGAGCATTTTAAAGAAATACGGAACAGCTTCAACTGCGGAGTTTTTAAGCATATCACCGACAGCTTTCAGAGACTTAGTGAACGAGATATTAAACACGGAGTCAAAGTCAAGGCTGTCGATACCGAAAGACGAAAGCACATTACGGGTCTCATCATCAAGGTAAGAATATATTTCACTGCCGTAGTCATCGGACATGGAATCGGCATCGGACTCAAAACCCGAAGCATACGAAAGCGTTACCGAAAAGATAAAAATAATTAGCGCTGAAAATAATATTAGTTTTTTGACTTTCATATATTTATACCTATGTATTCGGAGATTATCTTGATGACCGAGTTTATAAGCGGCAACGCCGACACCGTCACGGCTATCTTTCCGCTGAGCTCAACGCAGGAAGCCAAAAATCTGTTTCCGCTGTCAAGACACGCATCACTCGTCATACTTGAGATCACGGTAATTCCGACGGCTTTAAAGAAAATTTTCATCGTCGATAAGCTAATATCGGAAAGCTCGACCATGCTTTCAACAATGTTTTTTATATTCGTCAGCTCGCCGACACTCGACAAAGTGACCAGCACACCGCAGATTATCGCAAGGTAAGCGGCGTATTCTTTTTTCACTTCTCTCAAAGCCGAAATCGAAATGCAAACAACTATTACAGCGGCGGCGATTTTAACAAAATCCGTCATATCTCAAACAGTCCTCTGACCTGTGAAAACAGCTCCGTAATTTTCGGAATCAGCATAAGCAGCACTATCACAAGTCCCGCAAGCGTTGTTATGACAGCGTATTCGTCTTTATTGGAGCGTGAAAGCAGCTGATTTAAAATTGCTACTATAATTCCGACTGCGGCGATTTTAAATATCAAATCAATTTCCATGCTATCCTCCGAGACTATATCATCAATATCGCAGTCACAAGTCCTGCCGCAATGCCCGTGACGATATACAGTCTTTTTTTCTCGTTTTCGTTTTTCTCGGCTTTAATAAGCTCTTTTTCAAAGTGGCTGAGCATATAACTTATAAGCTTATCCTGCGAATCTCGGTCACTTGTTCCGAGTTTTTCGCCGACTGATATGAATATCTTCCTTTCGCTTTCACATAGAAGTGACTCGCTTTCATCAAATGCAAGCTTCCAAGCGACGGGAAAATCGTTTTCTTTTATGTACACGGCAAGACTTTGCGTGAATTTTGAGTTTTCAGCCACACAGTATTCACTGATGATGCTTTCAAGTGTACTTTCGCAATATTTGATCTTTCGTCTTATTTCTTCAAGCAGGTCGATTATCCCCTCAATTTCCTTTCGCTTCATGATAAGCTCGTTAGACTTGCGAATTCCCGTTGCCGAGCAAAAAATCGCCGCCGATATTATTAAGATATATTTCATTCCTCAGCTCTCCTGCGTCATAAATCTGTTTGATCTTACCGATACTTTCACCCGATGACAGCAAGACGACCTTATCAAACGCTTTTGTTTCAATCAGCTGAGATAGCAGCTTCTTAGATATAATCTCACTATAGCTTCCCGAATGGAGAGTGAGTATGAATCTTACGCCACAGTTTACCGCTCGGACTATAGCTTCTGTCTCCTTCGGCGACGATATTTCATCGCAGGCTATGATATCCGGCGAAAGCGTTCTGACTGCTATGTCTATCGCTTCCGCTATCGGATAGGAATCCAAAACGTCACAGGTGATACCCAAATCGTTCGTAACTATCCCATCGCATACAGCGGATATCTCCCGTCTTTCGTCAATGGCACATACTTTATAAAACTGTCCGAGCTTACCGGAAGCGGCTTGTCTTATCAGATCTCGAAGGACAGTCGTCTTTCCGCTGTTGGGCGGCCCTGCGATAATGAGACCGTGTTCGGTCGATGACAACAGCTTCATCAGCTCGTCGGCGCAGCCTTTTACCTGACGTGAGATTCTCAGATTGAGCGAGCTTATGTCCTTTATGTTGGTTATACTTTCGCCGTCACAGACAGCCGTTCCGCATATTCCGGCTCGATTTCCGCCTTTCATCGGAATATAGCCGCTGTTTATACTCCTTTGAAAAGTGTGGATAGAGTATGAGCATACCCTGTTAAACGTGTCTTTGATTTCTTCTGCGCTGACATATACGCTGTCTTTTGACGGCTTGCCCGAGCAGGTCGAATTCTCAAATATGAATACTGCGCCGTATTTTCCCATGAGATTCAGAGGCTTGCCCGACCTCATGCGTATTTCATATGTTGAGTCCTTGATCTCATCGGAAAGCCCGTTTAGAATATTCCTAAGTCTCGGTGACAGCGAGGATACCGCACTGTTAAAATTATCATTCATGATGTGTTTGTCCTTTCTTTTGATGTTAATTTTTATGCGGTTTGTCCGACACTTATGACGAATTAACAGCATTTTCATTTTTATGTATTGAAAACGCTTCTTTTATGATGTATTATTGTCATGGTAAATTTTACGGTTTTTGGCAACTACCGATCACGGAGGTAAATAAATGACAGAATTGAGTAAAAATGAAAAGGTGAAAAGCTTCTTTTATAACAACAGGTTTTTGTTCCTTGCGTTCGGATGCTCGGCGGCGATAATGCTTGTTGTGTTTATGGCGTTCGGGCTGTTTCCGTTCGGCGACATAACTATTTTGAGAATGGACCTTTATCATCAATACGGCCCTCTTTTCGCTGAGCTTTATGACAGAGTAACAAGCGGCGGCAGTCTCCTTTACTCTTGGAATTCGGGTCTCGGCAGCAGCTTCTTCGGAAACTATTGCAACTATCTTTCAAGCCCCATAGGCTTCATTGTATGCCTTTTGGCAGGTCACGAGAATATTCCCGAAGCTATCGCCGTTATGGTTCTTTTGAAAGCGGCACTCAGCGCTTTGACGTTTTCGCTTTATCTTAAAAAATCTCAGCATAAGTCAAGCTATGTGACCGCCGGCTTCGCTGTTTTGTATTCCTTCTGCGGCTGGTTCATCGCATACTATTGGAATGTAATGTGGATAGATGCAATGATATTGCTTCCGCTTGTGGCTCTCGGCATCGAAAGAATAATCAACAACGGTAAGCCTTGGATATATCTTTCGGCTTTGGCGCTGACAATGCTGTCAAACTACTATATGTCATATATGATGTGTATCTTTGCAGTGATATACTTTATCGCATATTACATCATAAATTACACTGTAAGCGACTATAAGAGATTTTTCAAAAGCGGATTCATTTTCGCCGGTGCATCGTTTATCGCCGCAGGACTTATAGCTTTTATGCTCCTGCCGACCTTCTGCACACTTCAGCAGACCTCGGCTACTTCAGGTGATTTTCCGTCAAATACATCTCTTTATTTTGATATATTCGACTTCTTGGCTAATCATTTGGCTTCGGTCGATCCGACTATCAGAAGCAGCGGCGACGATGTTCTTCCGAATGTTTATTGCGGAATTTTAACGCTTATGCTCGCTCCGCTTTATCTGATGACAAAATCCATAAGCAAGAAAGAGAAGCTTGTCAATATCGGCTTGCTCGCTATATTCTTGGTCGGCTTCAACCTCAATTCGCTGAACTACGTTTGGCATGGCTTCCATTTTCCGAACGACCTCCCCTACAGACAGTCGTTCATGTATTCGTTCCTGCTCATTCTCATTGCCTTTAAGACTTTCTCAAGGCTTAAAGAGATCCCCAACAGAATGATAGCCATGTCGGGCTTCGCAACGGGTATACTTGTTGTACTCGCCGAAAAGCTTGATTCGAAGAATGTCAACACTTCGACCGTTGTCATCAGCTTGGCTTTTGTCGTTATCTATGCTCTTATCATGGTTACATTAAAGGATAAAAAATATCAGACGGTTACGGTGTCCGTGCTTTTACTTTGCTGTATATGCAGTGAGTCGATAATTGCCGACACGGGAAATTACAGCATGGATCAGCCTAAGACGAACTATGTCGGTGACTACAGCGCATTTCAGACTGTCAAGAAACAGCTTGACGAGACTAACAACGACAAGTTTTACAGAATGGAGCTTAGCTATCTCAGAACGAGAATGGATCCCTGCTGGTATAACTATAACGGCATTTCGACCTTTTCTTCTATGGCATATGAAAAAGTATCTGCGCTTCAAAGAAAGCTCGGAATGTTCGGAAACAATATCAACAGCTATACCTATTATCCGCAGACACCTATATATAACGCCATGTTCTCATTGAAATATCTTGTCAACAATACGACCACTGATGTTTTTGCCGACTCGTCGCTGTATAACAGCCTTTTCACATACGATAAATACACGGCATACGAGAACAAATTCAGTCTTCCTCTCGCATACGGTGTTGACACTTCTGTAGCTAACTGGGAGTGGTCACTATCTGATCCGCTTGAAGTTCAGAACGATCTTTTCGAGCGAGCAACAGGTGTTGCCGACGCACTCGTTAAAATGTACCCCAAAGAAATAAGCAACAGCAATGTCGAGAAATTCACACAGCCGCTCAACAGTGAGATTTTCTCATTCAAAAAGACATCGTCCGACGGTGTCGACGGCTCATCGACATTCGTTTTCGAAGCCGAAAAAGACGGCAATGTTTATCTCTACGTCACGACCGCAGAGGGCGACAAATCGGGAACGATGACAGTCTCGAAGCAGAACGGACAGTCGCTCAGCCAAGATCTCAGCAAGGGCTATATCCTCGACATCGGCAATGTTAAAAAGGGCGAGCGTTTCACGGCTATCGTTCCGATCTCGACCGAAAACGGTATGCTCACTTTCCATGCTTATTATGTTGACAATGAGGCTTTTGCGAAGGGCTATGAGAAACTGAAAAACTCGTCGCTCAACTATACGAACGTCACCGACACCTGCGTTGAGGGCGGATTCATCGCAAACGGAACTCAGCTTCTTATGACGAGTATCCCTTATGACAGCGGCTGGACAATATATATTGACGGCAACAAAATTGCAAAAGAGGATATCGTCAAGATCGGCGACGCATTCATCGGTGTCAATGTCACCGACGGCTATCATTCACTCAAAATGACGTACACGCCGACCGGTTACAAAGTCGGAGTTCTTATCTCCTTGGCGACCGCCGTCATTCTTCTTGCGGTCATTGTCCTTTGCATCATACTCAAGCGCAAGGGCAAGAAGCTTAAAGGCTTTGACGAAATTGACAACAGCTTTGACTGTGACGTATTTATCGCCGAGCCGCTGTGTGAGGTTGTCAAACAGCGTGTCACCACACAGCACAGCTTGCCTGTCAAAGAAATTATCAAGCCCGACGATTTCGTCGTTGAGGACGAGGAGATATCCCCCGACGAAGTCGCAACTCCCGAAGAACAAGCGGAAGATACGTTTGAGGAATTCTTTTCAAAAGATAAAAAGCACGAATAGATCAATGCCGTGAGAGTAGTCACCACCTACCTCACGGCATATAAAATTAAGCTGTCCGGCGGACAGCTTAATTTTTTGCGCTTATTTAGTTTTAACGCTCTTGACGCTTGACCATGAAGAATAGAGCTTCACTGTCTTGCCGTCAATTGTGACGTTCTTATATGTTCTGACACGAACATAATATGTCTTTGCCGACTTCAAGCCCGATACAGATGCCGATGTCTTAGATGCGCCTGAGTATGTCTTTGTCTTGGCATTTGTCATCTTTGACGATGTCGAATACTGAATCTGATAGCCCGAGACTTGAGTTGACTGCTTCTTCCATGTTGCAGTGAATTTACCCTTGCCGGCTGTAAGCTTTGAAACCGATGTTCCCTTGGGATTAATCTTGAATGTGAGCTTCTTTGTTCCGCTGTAGCTGCCCTTGAAGGTAACTGTTACGGTGTATTTGCCGACATTCTTTCTGCCCGATGAATACTTAACTGTATAGTCTGTTCCGTTCTTGAGCTTGTTGCCGTTTGAATCCTTGACTGTAACAGTCGGCTTCTTGACCTTGCCGTCATAGGTGTATGATGTAGCTGAAAGCTTAACAGATGAAATCTTAGCTATGGTCTTCTTATAGCTGTAACCGCAGACTGAGCACTTTGTTGTCTTTGTGCCGTTCTTTGAGGTCGTAGCCTTTGTTGTTACGGTTGTCTTATACTTATGACCTGTAGCCTTAATAGTCGTTACGTCTTTCTTAGCATCACAGCGTGTGCAATGATGTGACTTAGAGCCTGCCTTTGTGCAGGTAGCTTTCTTGTCTGTTGTCCACTTTGAGCTGTAGCTGTGACCGAGAACGTTTGTCGATCTTGTTTCAACTTCATCGCAGTTAGCGCAGGTGCGCTTCTGACTTCCCTTAACATCGCAGGTAGCTTTCTTTGTCGTTGTCCAGCTGCCGAAGCTGTGACCTGTTGCGGCGATCTCCGTTACGTCTTTCTTTGCATCGCAACGTGTGCAATGATGCGACTTCTCCCCTGCTTTTGTGCAAGTTGCCTTTTTATCAATTATCCAATTCGAACTGTAACCGTGTCCGATAGCATCAATATCTTCGTACCTTTTCTCACCGCAGAGCGAGCAAACGCAGAGCTTTTGACCCTTTTCGGTGCAGGTCGGCGCTTTGATGACCGACTCATCACACATCGGGTGTCCGCACTCGTTTTCTTTTTCTTTCTCAATTATCACGCTCGACGTGTTGTCCATATCATTGGCTTCATTCTCGGTCACTGCCTTGAGGTATAACCTCGCTGTGCCGTTTTCGTCGAATTCGATATATTCTGAGTTTATTTCGATTTGAGCTAAATTGCACTCGCCTTTTTTAATTTCGCCGACATTCGTCTGTGAGAACGGAGCTGCACTCTCATCATATGCGATAGCATTAAGAGTGACGTTTTTAGCGCTGATTGGGCTGTTGTTATAGATATACGTCGTGATAACATAAGTGTTGCCGACCTGGCTGACATCGGCTTCACTTATTGTGATGTCACACTTTCCTATATCGACCGAATCGGTGTTATCGCTGTCGTTTTTGTCTTTTCCGCTGATCGGTGCGACCTCAACGGTGAGCGTACCGCCCGAATAATTCGCAGGTACGGTATAGTCGATTTCGGTTGCAACTGTCTCACCCGAAGCTATTTCTATATTCTTAATATAACTGTTACTTGTGCCGAGAGAATCGGTGACGGTTATATTGACCTGCTCAACCTTATTTGTTCCGTTATTTGAAAGCATGACATCAAACGTCATTTTTTCACTCGGTACAGCCTTGGTCTCATCGAAGCTTTGGATTTTGACCGAAAGATCGTCAAATTCCGTAAAGGTGAATGAGCAAAGATCGGTCAAGCCTTTGTCGTAGCTTCCCGACTCATTCTGCGTGGTTTTCGTCTTGTTGCAGACACCGAGAACCGTTCCGTTGTCGCTGACTACGCTGACGTTTGTCAACAGTTCTTCGCAGTCGCTTATCTTAACAGGCTCTGTCCATGTCTCGCCGTCGAGACTGCTCATATAAATTTCACTGCCCGTTTCGGTCGTACCTGTCCAGAAAAGGACATCGGTTGAGCCGACCTTGCATTGTGTGAAATCGCCGTTTATTGATGCGACAACCGAAAATGCCGTGTTGGTTTCGCCGTCTTTTACATAGTACACATTAGACCCGTCGCTTGTATAAAGTATCGTCTCATCGCCGAAAACTCCGTATGTCATGAGCTGAACGGCTGAGTTATGAGCCTCGGGCATCGGAAATTCTGACTTTTTGCCGTCTCTTACTGTGAATACCGAAATATCATTTGTCGTTGTCAAATTGTTGTCAGTGTCAACGCTGAATGAGACCTCGTCTTTTCCGTCAACAAAAGCTGCGGTAAGATTATTCACATAAGCGAGTGAATCAGCTGAAGTTTCGCAGGATTTTGAGCGTACATCATATCTGATAATTTCATTTCCGACGAGGTTGCTTGGATTTCCGTTTGCGAAATAAACAACAGCTTTTCCGTTCTCACCTGCCACGACAGGCATATAGTCGTAGGTTTCGTTATCCGTTACGGCGGTGACATCGACGAATTTATCGTTTTCGGAATCATATTTTGCGAGATAAATCTCGGCTTCGTTCGTCAGTGCGTCTATGTTGTTCGCATCGTCGGCGACTATGTTACGCTTGATTTTCTGCCAAGCGACATAGACGTTTTCACCGTCAAATGCGAGTGAGGGCGACACGTCGTTATGTCCGTCATCATAGACAGCTTTAGGCTCACTCCAGCCCGCTGTGTCGTATACCGAGTAGACCAATCTCATTCTGTTATATTCATCTCGAGAAGAATCATCTTCTATCCACGCCATGAGTTTTTTATCTCCGAACGAGACTAATTTCGGCGTTCCGGATTCGAAAACGCTTGTTTGTAAGTCTGAGAATTTTATTCCGTCTGAGATGACGGCTTTTGATTTCGCACGTTTCGCTTTGGTCTTTCCGCCGAGCCATTCCGATGTCGTTTCGGCGTAATCTCTCGGCAACACGCTGACTTCGGTCCGAGACTCAAGCGCATTCAAATATGAGCGGTTAATATATGCCGCCGCTTTGCGTTTTTGTACGCCGAAGGTTTTGTCTATAAGTGCAGTCTCGCCGCTAAACAGGGTCTTTTCTCCTTTGAATACGAAGGCTTGACCCTCAGCCTTGAGCGCACCCTTCAAGGATAACTTCAAGTGCTGTTTAACAAATTCATATGAAACAGGCAATGAGCCTTCGCCTCTTATGCCGACACTGAGAAAATCGACTATGCCTATGCCCGCACCGATAGCGAGACCGGGCTCGATTTCGAGGGTCGCTTCAAGCTCGACAGGCAAATTGGAATCCGCTATCTTTCTTGCGATTTCACCGCTGAGTTTCGCTCCTGCGCTCGCTTCGAAATAGTAATATCCGGGAACAGCCCAAAGTGCGACCTGCTGTGAATACTTATATTTGAAGTTGCCGCCAATCGTGATACCGCCCTCTTTGAATACGATATCGCCGTTGACTACCTTGCCCTCGGCATAGCCCAAGAAAGAGACATTGAAGCCCTTTTCTTTGTTCGGGTCGCCCGTTTTAAATACCTTTTTATTGCTGTATTGCTTCTTTAAATTTTCTAACGAACACCAATTGTCGGCAACTTTAGTGGATTTTTCGATAGTCTCTGTAACGCTCTTGAAGCTCTTTTTGAATGCTTCCCAACCGGCTTTCGTTTCCCACTCGGATTTATCATAATCATATTTTTGGCTGAAAAAGTCAAAGCCGAATGAAATTTTAACATTACCCTCGCTGTCAACGTCAATGCCGAGCGGTATTTTGAAAGCGGACAGGTCGAGCTTTGAGCCGCCGAAAATCGGCATATTATCGTTGACGGAAATTTCCATCGCTCCGCTCTTTCCCAAGAAAGAATATGTCGTCGCATCGGCTAATGCCTGCGAAGCATTGTTGAGCTTGACCTTTTTCACAAGCTTTATTTTTACAGGTTCAGTCGTTGTACCGTCGGAATCGACAGCGTATACAAATGTGTCCTTGTTAAACATTAGCTTCGAGTAAAGTGAAGCTGATGAAAACTTTCCGCTTTTGCTTGAAACTCTGTGATTTTCATCTTGACAAATGTAGTATGTGGGGTTGGTCATTCCGACCGAGGAGACGATTATATCAACCTTATCATTTTCTTCTATCTCAAGCTTATAGTCGGTCAGATTCTTATATTCCCTGTTTTTATCTGTTTTTGTGTCGCTCAATCTTCCGTATACAGTTGATATGTATGCGTTGTCGTTATCGGTGCGTTTATTGAGGAAGACGGTCACGGGTATCTCGTAGAGCGACACACCGTCTTGAATAATCGGAAGCTCATCTGTCGGCATTTTGAATGTGTTATAAACCTCAGGCGGAATAACATAGCTCTTATAGCCGGAGCTTTCAAATGTCAGAGCCGAGCCATTTATTTCGTCTAAAGGCACGGTAAACTCGGACTGAACAGCTTCTTGACCTTTTTTAGATTTGACGATAAACTCACTGACTTTTTCAATCACGTCGTTGTTCCTTCGCTTAACGGTGAATTTAAACGTCTTTTTGTCCGTTGTGGCAACTTGATTATTTTCCGTTTCCGTGGAAGTCATTAAAGGCGTTGCGTTGTAGATTATGTTGGCGGAAGTGAGATCAGAGTTATATGATGAAATTATAATTTTTTTCCATTGTTCCTCTGTGCCTGCGTAGTAAACATCTTTTAAGCTGCTGCAATCTTCGAACGCATTGTAGTCAATGCTTGTCACACTATTGGGGATTGTTATGCTTGTTAAGCTGCTGCAACCATAGAACGCATAACCGCCAATGCTTGTCACGCTATTGGGGATTGTTATGCTTGTTAAACTGCTGCAAGCAAAGAACGCCGACCTGCCAATACTTGTCACACTATTGGGGATTGTTATGCTTGTTAAGCTGCTGCAACAATCGAATGCCGACGCACCAATACTTGTCACGCTATTGGGTATTGTTATGCTTGTTAAGCTGCTGCAACCACAGAACGCATAACAACCAATGCGTGTCACGCTGTTGGGGATTGTTATGCTTGTTAATTTGTCGCAAGAATAGAACGCCGACTCGCCAATGCTTGTCACGCTGTCGGGGATTGTTACGCTTGTTAAGCTGATGCAACCATAGAATGCATACTGACCAATGCTTGTCACGCTGTCGGGGATTGTTATGCTTGTTAAGCTGCTGCAACAATAAAACGTATAACCGTCAATGCTCGTCACTCTGTCGGGAATTGTTACGCTTGTTAAGCTGCTGCAACCATAGAATGCCGCCTCGCCAATGCTTGTCACGCTGTCGGGGATTGTTACGCTTGTTAAGCTGCTGCAACCATCGAACGCATTATCTGCAATACGCTTAGTTCCGGATTTAATTTTATATGAGCCTTTAATTGAATAATCAGCTTCTATTAAATGATTTCCAATATAAAGAACACCGTTTTTCCAATTTGATGAGTTGTTATAATATCCTGTTTCATAAAACGCATTCTCGCCAATGCTTGTCACACTGTCGGGAATTGTTATGCTTGTTAAGCTAGTGCAACCTGAGAATGCCGACTCGCCAATGCTTGTCACGCTGTTGGGGATTGTTATACTTGTTAAGCTGCTGCAACCATAGAATGCACCCTTGTCAATGCTCGTCACACTATTGGGGATTGTTATGCTCTTTAAGCTGTTGCAATTTTGAAACGCAGACTCGCCAATGCTTGTCACGCTGTTGGGGATTGTTACGCTTGTTAAGCTTCTGCAATAATAGAACGCATACTCGCCAATGCTTGTCACGCTGTCGGGGATTGTTATGCTTGTTAAGCTTCTGCAATAGTCGAACGCAGAATCGCCAATTTCCGTCACCGGATACCCATCTATCTTTGATGGAATGACCAGTTCTCCGCTTGCAGACTCGTTGCAATCGGTTATTGTCACTTTACCGTCGCTTGCCTTATATGCTAAGTCACCGCTCGACGCTGCCACCGCTTCAAAGCTGAACAGCTTAAAGCTCTCCCAATCAAGACCCACGAAGCCCGAGAGCGGTGCGGCGTTTATCAGTAACACCACCGCCAAGATAAATATTGTCAGTTTTTTTGCCGATTTCATTGATATACCTCCGACGATTTATATTAACACTGCAATTATATAACATTTTAAAAGTTTTGCAATATGTGACAACGGACTAAAAAAAATTTCGTGCTTGTCACAGTCACTTTTTTGATTTATGCTTCATTATCGGAATTTTATCTTGCTTGACTTCGAAATACCAACCGAAAAACAGCTGCGACCGCAAGCGTACCTCTTATGAAAAAACATAAGAAATACGATCGGCCGCAGCTGTGTACGCATTTATTTTTTTGTGTTAACAGCGAAGTTGGTCGGATATCACTTTTCAGCGCCGGCTTCGCCTTCGTCAACCGCAGAATTGATCGACTTTCCGTAGACGACAAAGCGGTTGAAAAGGAACTCGGTCACGAGATTTATGACCATCGTCAAGGCGAGAACTATGTATTCGTTCCAGCCGGCTTTTCCCGTCAAGGCGTTGCCCCACCAAATTGAGAGCGGAGTGAACACGCAGTAGTAGCCCAAAACCTTGAGCATAGCCACGGGAATGTTGTTAGCTGACTTGAAGGTGAACTTTCTGTTGACGGTGAAATTGAAAAGCACCGAAAACAGCAAAGCGATGAAATAGAACAGACCGTAATCGTTATTGATAAGCTTTTCGGGCAGGAAGTTGAACGTGCCGAAATGCTTGTTTATCTCGTTGAGCGCAGTGAAAGTGACGGTCTGAATTATACCTGCGCCGGCTGAACAAAATACGAATTTCAGCGCCATCATGGCGTTGTCTTTTTTTGAAATATTGTTTTCACTCATATCAAACACCTCATATTGACAAAGCTGCCGCAGGTTATGCGACAGCCTGACTTATAATTTATATAATGTTATCTTATGCCGAACCAACGTCTGAGCATTGTCTTGATCCAAGCTATGATTCTTTCAAAGAAGTTCTTTTCGCTTGCATTAGCTGTGATCTCGTCCTTGTTGCCCTCGTCGCTTGAGAAGCCGTCTTCGTCCTCATAATAGATCATTTCGGTGTCGTATGTGACATCGCCGCCGTTTTCCTTGAGGTTGATGACTCTGACGCCTCTTAATTCGTTGCCGTACGAGCAGAATCCTACGCCGCTTGTTGCGTACATCGTAGCGCCCTTATAGCTGACTTCAAAGTCGTTGTTGTGGTCATGTCCGAAGAAGAAAGCCTCAGCACCGACATTGATAAGTCTCTCATATTCGTTGTTGTAAACGTCTCTGCTCGGAGGACAGGGAGCTTCGCCGAGTGTTCCCTTTGCGCCTTCGGGAAGAACATAATAGTTGCCGTCTTTGCCCTGAACAGCACCCTCTGTTCCCTCGTCAACCTTAACGAGAGCATCATAAATGTCGGGTACTATAATATGCTGGAATACCATTGAGCTGACTTCCTTGCCGGCAAGAGCATTGATTCTCGCAGTCTCGCCCTCGAACCACTTGAGCTGATCGTCATGAACAGCATCATAATCGGTAAGTCCAAGGAAATCCGTGTATGTATTCGAGTCGATCATCATAAGGTTGTATGCGATGTTTGTGTAGTCGATCTCACCCTCTTCAACAGGTGTATAATCTGAGCTGAAGATCGGCACCATATAGTTGCCGCAACCGTAAATATCAATATTTTCGATAGCTTCGTCATAACCGATAAAACAATCATACTGACTGTACATTACGATCTGTTCTTCCTTAGTTACCCATGTCAGCTGGTCGTCATGATTACCGAAAACAACAGCGACTCTGAGTCCCCACTGATCATAGTATTCCTCGAAGATTTCCATGAGGTTGTCAATACATTCCTTGACCATTGTTCTGTCGACCTCGGGGAAAAGAACCGAGCCACTCCAATAACCGGCGACATTGTCACCTGTGAGGACAACGAGGTCCGGCTTTTCCTGCTCAACAGCATAGCGGATGAATGTTCTGGCAATCTTTCTGAGATGGAAATTGTCCTGAACATCGGTTATCTGCATGATTTTAAATTCGCCGTCAGCGTTAAACTTGAGCTGAGCTTTCTCAGCGGGAGTGTAACCTGCCGCAAAAGCCGAAATGCTCGACAGCATTACGATTACAAGAATAACTGCTACGTACTTAAAGAATGATCTTTTCATTTCTTCAAATCCTTTCCGATTTTTATAAATGAGCGTAATTTCACCCATATACTGATATTATACATAATTTGTAAATTTTTTCAAGAGTTATTGTTTCTTTTGTAATTTCTCACAAAAAAAGCCACCTGTATTTATGCATAACGACCATTAGATTTTTTTGCAGTGTGAAAATTTTCGTTTAATGTTCTTAATTATTTCATATTTTGATTTATGATTCTGCAATTTCCCTTGCAAATTAATGTAAAACTATTTTTCAACACTTCGCAAATTTCGGTAATGTTTTCGTTGTACACTGCATATAATGAACGCTGACGGCTAATTCATACGAAAGAGGTGTAAAAATGAGAAAAGCTAACAAGAATTTATATTTGGTACGCACGAAGTCTGCTGCCGGTCAAAAAACTGCGGCGACGGGCAGTGAAAGCCGAAATACAGCTTCAAATGAAAAACGCAAGGCTGAACACTCAGACGAAGTACAGTCTTGATTTGTACCGAAAAAAGCGGCCGAACGAATCGGTCGCTTTAAGCTTTTATGGGATCAGCCGTAAATAAACTCTTTCAGTATCTTGGTGTTTTCCTCGATATCGGCTTTGATGACCTGCTGACTTCCGACCCATGCGTTACTCCATGTGTTTTTGGCAGGTATCTGCTGTTCTTCAATATCATATTTGATATATTTGAGCAAGGCATTGACACCGAGGCTTGCCATTTCGGTCTTGTTGATATCGGTCTGAATCTCCGGCAATACATCGTTCAAAACGGTTATGAGCGTTGAAACGCTGCTTTCCTTTGCCTTGTCAACAACAGCTTGAATGACCTTCCTCTGACGTGCTGTCCTGTTGAAATCCGAGTCAAGATGCCTGATTCGTGCATACCACAAAGCAGTTTTGCCCTTGACGGTCCTCGTTCCGGGCTTACAGTCAAAATGACCCTCTTTCGTGATGTTCGCCGCTTCGGCTTCGGTTATGGTAAGGGTGATACCGCCGAGGTCATTGACGATAGTTCTGAATACGCTGAAATTTATCAAAACGAATTTGTCGATTCTGACTTTATAGTGATATTCTATCGTATCCATTACCATCTGCGGGCCGCCGTAAGTGCATGAAGCGTTCAGCTTAGCATCTCTATCCTTGCCGGGAATATAGACCCATGTGTCACGCAAGAATGATGTTAGCTTGAGCTTCTTGTTTTTCTTATCAATGCTGACAAGTATCATAGTATCCGAGCGATAATTTGCCTGAGAAGCACGTTCGTCCGTACCTATCAAAAGGACATTGTAAACGTCGTCGCTATACATAAGCTCGCTGTCGGAAATGTATTTGTTCTCTTGGTGAACGTCGGGCGTGTAATTAACCTTAGAAAACAGATTCATCGAATATCCGCCTAAGGCAATAGCTACGACAAGCACGATCGCAATTAAGCTGATAACGATCTTTTGAGTTTTCGATATCCTGCTGAATTTTCTTTCGGTCTCGGACGAAACGTCAACAAGCTCCTCGCCGTTCTCATCATAAGGAACAATGTCGCTCCCCTGCTTTGCTTCCATTTGCGCTCTGATACTGCTGAAATCAAGTTCAGCTGTGTCAAAGCTGTCGTCATAGCCTTTTCTTCTTGATGACTCGGTGAATATCGGTCTGTCGCTGTCGTCGCTTTCGGCGATCGAAGTTCTTGAATAACCGTAATCGCTTCTGCTTGACGGCGAGCTGTTAAAGTCACTGAAGCCGCCCGAAAAGTCCGAGCCGCTGTCTTGAAAAATCCTGCCGACGTGTTTTTCTTTGTCATTATTTTTATCGTCACCGATCCTGTTAAACCAATCTTCCATTTTAACTCTCCCTTTATTCTTAATGAGCTATGCTATTTTAACTTAAATTTTATTATTTTACAAGTGATTTCACTAAAAAGTAAGAAGTATGTAATATTTTATTCAGCATTTCATTTGACAAAGATAATAAAATATTATAAAATAATATCGTGAGCGGATTGGGCAGTCGCATGCGAAAGCATGAGGAAAGTCCGAGCTTCATAGAGCAGGATAACGGCTAACGGCCGCCGAGGGTGACCTTAGGGAAAGTGCAACAGAGATATACCGCCGCATTCTTGCGGTAAGGGTGGAAAAGCGAGGTAAGAGCTCACTGGTGCAATGGTGACATTGCATTCCTGTAAACCCTATCCGAAGCAACACCGACTGAAATTCTGCATTTGCTCGATGTATATTTCGACGGGTGGCTTGAGCTTTGCGGTAACGCAAAGCCTAGAAAGATGATTGCCTTAAACGACAGAACTCGGCTTACAGATCCGGTCACGATTTGCACTTTTCGGAGTGCAATTTTTTTTGCAAAAGGAGGTGTCCGATATGACAGAGCTTGAAAGTGAAGAATTGAGAGGTACGGTTGAAGACATAGTGTTTTCAAATGCCGAAACCGGCTTTACTGTTATGGATATGTGTGTTGACGATGAGCTGATAACAGCTGTCGGCGTTCTTCCGTCGATTTCGGTCGGCGAAACGCTGAGAGTTTTCGGCCGTTGGGACAGACATCCGTCTTTCGGACGCCAATTCAGAATAAGCTCATGCGAGAGAGAAATGCCGAAAAGCTCGGCTGATATGCTGAAATATTTATCCTCGGGAGCGATTAAGGGTATCGGCCCTAAGACAGCGGTCAAGATAATTGACGAATTCGGTGAGGATGCGTTTGACGTGATTGAAAACGAACCGGAAAAGCTCGCCCGTATCAGAGGTATCTCCGAAAGCAAAGCCGCCGATATATCGCAGGATTTTAAAAAGCAATTCGCCATCAGAGAAGTAATGATATACCTTGAAAAATTCGGTATGACAAGCACCGAGTGTGTCAAGGTTTTCAAGGTTTTCGGCTCACGGGCTGTCGAGGTAATAACCGAAAACCCATATATGCTTTGCCGAGAAAATATCGGTATATCCTTCAAACGAGCCGATGAGATAGCTTCAAATATGCCCGACCCCCCTGCGACGAGATACAGATTCGGCGCAGGCGTTGTCCATGTCCTTCGTCACAATCTTCGCAACGGTCACACCTGCTTGCCGAAAGAGAAGGTTGTCGCTCTCGCAGCCGAAATGCTTGACAGCGACACGGATACGATGCTTGATATTGTTGAAGAGCTGACTGAAAACGGACAGCTCACAGCTAAAAATATAAATGACCGTGAATTTCTTTTTCTTCCATATATGTATGCGGCTGAACATTCTGCCGCTCAGAGACTTTCGGTAATGCTCAAATTTCCTCCTCCAAAGGGAAAAGCATCTATCAAAAACCGAATCGAGTCGCTCGAAAAGAAATTTGATATACATTATGAAAAGCTTCAAGTGCAAGCGATAACAACAGCGCTTGAAAAGGGAATGCTCATATTGACAGGCGGTCCCGGAACAGGTAAAACCACAACCCTCAACGGCATAATCGAGCTTTTTGAAAGAGACGGCTTAAAGGTCGCTCTGACAGCTCCGACAGGACGAGCCGCCAAAAGAATGAGCGAGATCACAGGCAAGGAAGCAAAGACCATACACCGTCTGCTTGAAGTTGAATGGAAAGACGATGATAAGCCGACATTTCAGAGGAATATTACCAATCCCCTGCCGCATGATGCGGTTGTTGTTGATGAGCTTTCAATGGTCGATATCAGTTTGTTTTCATCGCTTCTTGATGCGCTGAAGCTCGGTTGCAGGCTTATCATGGTCGGCGACTCCGATCAGCTTCCCGCCGTCGGCGCAGGAAATGTTCTTCACGATCTAATCGACAGCGGACTTATTCCCGTCGTCGCACTCAAAGAGATTTTCAGACAAGCTATGGAAAGCTTGATCGTTACAAACGCACACAAGATAGTCGGCGGCGAAATGCCCGAGCTTGACAAAACGGATAACGACTTCTTCTTTATGTCAAGAGGCAATGTCTATCTCGCCGCAGGAACTGTGATTGATCTCTATGTTGAACGCTTGCCCAAGGCCTACGGCTACGATCCTCTCAAGGATATACAGATACTTTGTCCGTCAAGGAAAGGCGAAGTCGGAAGTGTAAATCTCAATACCGCTATACAAAAGCGGCTCAATCCTCCTGACAAATTCAAGAATGAGTTTAACCTTAATGGCAGAATTTTCCGTGAGGGCGACAGAGTTATGCAGATAAAGAATAACTATGACATACCGTGGAAAAAAGGTAAGGAGCACGGAACGGGTATCTTCAACGGTGATATCGGTACGCTCGAAATGATCAAGCCCGAAGCGAGACTTATGAAAATTCGCTTTGATGACAAGGAAGCAATATATTCATTTGACTTTGCGATCCAGCTCGAACTTGCATACGCAATAACGGTCCACAAAAGTCAAGGCTCGGAATATAACGCCGTGATAATGCCCGTGTGTTCTGTCTTGCCTCAGCTTTCCTACAGAAATCTGCTTTATACGGCTGTCACAAGAGCTAAGTCGAAGCTCATACTCGTGGGTACAAAAAAAGACATATCGGCAATGGTCGAAAATGACAAAAGAATTAAAAGATATTCAGCATTAAAATATTTTTTGACAAGCAAGGAAGAATAAGTTATAATAAAGTGATATGCAAGCTGTATATTATTTAACTTCAAGGTGGTGAAAGCAATGCTCGGAATGAAAATCGGAATAGATCTCGGAACAACTTCGACTGTCATCTATGTCGGCGGCAGGGGCATTGTTTTATCCGAGGCTTCGGTCGTTGCGTTTGACAACGACACCGGCGAGATCGTCGCCATGGGTGAAGACGCTAAAAAAATGCTTGAGAAAAATCCCGACACGCTCAAGGTGATCTCCCCTCTGCGTGACGGCATAATTTCAGATCTTGAGGTCACCGAGCAGATGCTCAGAGTGTACATCAAAAATATCTGTAAATACAGGATATTCAAGCCGAACGTCATCGTCTGCACTCCAAGCGGAGTCACCTCGCTTGAAAAAAGAACGCTCTTGGGTGCGATAACCTCAAGCGGCGCAGGACGAGCTTGCGTCATGGAAGAACCGCTTGCGGCAATAATCGGCGCAAATATCAAGATAAACAATCCGAAAGGAATCCTCGTTGCCGATATCGGTGGCGGTACGACCGACGTTGCGGTCGTGACAATGGGCAACATTGCCATATCAAATTCCGTCAAGGTCGCCGGAAATGCGATGGACGAAGCGATACAGCGTTATGTACGCAGAGAGCGAGATGTTCTCATAGGCTTGTCAACAGCGGAGGAATTGAAAAAAACTATCGGCTGCGCCTGTCTGCCGACCGAAGAAATAGCCGTAACGTGCAAAGGCAAAAAATTTATCGGTGGAATGCCATATGCGTTTGAGATAACGTCAACAGAAATTTATCTCGCCGTGAGAGAATGTGTCGAAAAGATCGCCGAAGCTATTCGTGAGACACTCGAAGTAACTCCGCCCGAGCTTGTCGGTGACATTTATACAAACGGTCTGATACTCACAGGTGGCGGCGCTAAGCTTTACGGTCTTGAAAAAGTGCTGTCGGAAAGACTTTCGATGCGAGTTAAGCTTGCCGAAGAGCCTGAGCTTTGCGTTGCGAAAGGTATCGGATACGGCTTTAAAAATATGCAATTTATGAAAAACAATGGTTACATCTTCAAGGCAAGAGAAGACGTAACGGGATATATTGATTAAACTCCCTTATACGAACTCGTGTTCATATAAGGGAGTTTTGGTTTTTATGTTAGCCCGTGAAACGGGCGTAAGCAGGGCGATCGTGTACTCCCGAGCGAAGCGAGTGGAGTGCCGAGCGTCCTGCCGCTGATGAGGCTTGGATAAGTGCAAACCGAAAAGCCGATAAAATCACAAGACCATCAGCAACGTGCCTGCTCCGATAAGCGCACAGCCGATGAGTGATTTTACATCGAATTTTTCATGCAGGAAAACAAAAGCTAAAACTAAAGTAAAAATTACACTCAGCTTGTCAATCGGAACGACCTTCGATGCTTCACCGATCTGCAGTGCCTTATAATAACAAAGCCAAGATGCGCCTGTTGCAAGTCCGGATAAGATGAGAAATATCCAGCTTTTTCTGTTTATCTCGGTGATTCCGCTTTGCGTGTTGGTCACGAACACCATCAGCCAAGCCATGACAACAACGACCATCGTTCTTATAGCCGTGGCGAGATTTGAATTAACGCCGTCGATTCCGACCTTAGCGAGTATTGATGTGAGCGAAGCGAAAATAGCTGACATCAAAGCGAAAACGAACCACATAAGATCACCCCAAATTTTATATATCTTTTTTTCGTACACATTAAGTATATGCCGCAAATTAATTATATCACCACATATTTGAGCTGTCTATAAAAAAGCGTAAAAAAATCCGAGCATTCTGTGATGCTCGGATTCTATATGCTTTTAGTTTAAACTATGCTTATGCGTTCTGCTTTTCGGCGCACTCAGCCTTGAACTCAGCAATCTTTTCGTCTGTTTCAAAGCCCGAGAAGCCCTTGAAGATGTCGCAGAAGTATTCGTTATTCTCATCGGGTGAGTGATGTGAATACCAAACCTGAGCGAAGAACGGGTTGACCTTAGCTTCCTTGTCATATGCCCAGTGAAGATCGGTCGGAACTTCCTTCTCACACCAATGTCCGCCCTTGAGAACAAGGTTCGGAGTCATCTCAAACTCATGACCGTGAGCGCATCTCCATTTAAGCGGAGTGAACATATCGCCCTTGACCATCTCAGTTGAAAGGCACTCGCCTCCTCTGAACTCAGCGGCTTTCTTCATGTCTTCAAGATCAAGCTCGCTTGTCGGCTTGCTCTCATCATAGCCATGGTCAAGGAGTATAGCGGCGCTTGTCTCTTTAGCCGACTCCTGCGGATACCAAATATCGAAATCGTCCCACTTCTTGCTGACCTTTTCCCACTTTTCCTTAGTGCCGAAGTAAGCGGAGATTCTGTCTTGATCGTTTGTCTCGATCCACTTGAGAGTGCCATAGATCTCTTTCTTGGCAAGGCTCATAAGGAACGGCTTAACGGCAAATGAGAACGGCTTTGCAAGGAATGCAAGCTTATAAACGAACTCAACCTTCTTCATCATCTGCTTGAAGTATTCCTTAACGGGAATGTTAGCTCTGAAGTGAAGATAATCCTCAAGCTTGTCTGAGTCGTAATACCACTGACCGTGGAAATTCTGAAGAATGAACGCATTAGCATCGAAGAGCTTCTTTGTTGAGCCGATTCCGAGTGTACCTAAGAGCAATTCTTCAAATTCGAAGTTTGTAATTCTATACTGCTTACCTGAGCCGATGTTATAGAAGCCTCTCCAGAATTCTTCCGGAACATCGTCACCGCAAACATTAACGAGCATTCTTGCCGAATCCTCAACTGTTGCCCATTCAAGAACACCGTTTATCGGAACGTGGAACATGATCGGGTCCATGTTCTTGAGAATTTCGGGATAAAGTATACCGGACTGACGAAGAGATACCCAGTGCTTGAGACCTGACTCGGCAACGATCTTTTCAGCCATAACCTTACTTGCTGCGTAGTGGTCATAGATGCTGATCTGAATCGGGTCGCCTGTTCTGCCCCAATGTGTCGGTCTGTTTCTGTCGCCTGTCTCGGCAACAGTGCCGATATAAACGACCTTGATATCGTCGGGATTCGGCTGTTCCTTAACAGCCTTGACGATGTTAGCCATAGCGGTGGGGTTGATCTGGATAGTCTTTCTCGGATAGTAGTCACCGCCCGGTGAAACGAGGCCGCCGACATGAAGAACATATTCACTGCCTGTTACGCACTCAAGTATCTTATCATATTCAAGGAAATCTCCCCATACGATTCTTACTGACGGATCATTCATATAATCCTTGAACATCTCTCTGTTCTTCTGACTGTCACGAAGTAAAACGCAAACATTAAATTGGTCCTTATGCTTCATGAATTCCTGGAAGCCTGCCCAGCCCATAGTGCCTGAAGCACCTGTTAAAAATACGTTCTTTTTCATCGGTGTTCCTCCAAAATATTATTTCGCTTAATTATATCATCTGATGCTGAAAATTTGTCTAAATTTTATATAAAATATTTATAAAATATTCAGGTTTCTTAATTTTAATGCGATATAATTGTAACAAATATTAATATTATTTGAACTGCTTTCTTATTCATAAAAAACCGTGCATTGCTCAAGCCTTGCACGGTTTTTCTTTAATTAATATATCGCACTTAATATCCGACCGTAAGTGTCGCTTCAAACTTCTCGCCGTCGGCTATCGGTGTTGTGTCAACACCTGTCATAAGCGTTTCGCCGCCTTTTGTGAAGCACCACCATTCTTCTTTGGCACTGTCGGCTTCAATACCGTTTACCGCTGTGACAAATAAGCCGTAAGCGCCTTCATTGCCCTCGATGAGCTTTTGCTCATTAAGTGCGCCCGAAAGGAACTCTGCTTTTGTCTTAATGGTGAAGTCCTTCGTTTCGCCGTCAGCGACAACGCTGAATGTAATTGTCTTTTCGTTTCCCTCGTCAGTCTGCGGCTTTGACTTTGCATAAAGTCCTATGCCGACCGCAATAACAGCGACGAGAATAACAGCAACTATCGCTATGAGCTTCTTATTTTTCATTCCCGTTACCCCCTTTCACTGTCATAGATACCCAATGACATATATCTGTCTCCGCCGTCCGGCAGAAAGGCAACTATTGTCTTGTTCTTATACTTTTCGGATTTTGCAAGCTCAATAGCCGTATACGCCGCAGCTCCCGAGGTTATTCCGACAAGGATACCCTCCTCGTGTGCTATGCGTTTTGCCGTTGAATATGCCTGCTCGGTCGTGACAGTTAAGACTTCATCTACAACAGAGCCGTCATAGTTTTTCGGAATAAAGTTTGCGCCTATTCCCTGAAGCTTGTGTCCGCCTGCGATGCCCTTTGTTATAAGAGGTGAATCGGCGGGCTCGATTCCGATTATTTCTATATCCTTGTTTTTCTCTTTGAGATACTTTCCTATACCGCTGACAGTGCCGCCCGTGCCTATTCCCGCAACAAATACGTCTATTTTTTCCTCGGTCTGTTCATATATCTCAGGGCCTGTTGTCAGATAATGTGTTTCGGGATTATCGGGATTATCAAACTGCGACGGGATAAAGCTGTTTTCCGTTTGGTTTTTAAGCTCGATCGCTTTTTCGACTGCACCTGCCATACCTTTTTTGCCGTCGGTGAGAACGATTTTTGCGCCGTACGCTGTCAGCAGTCGCTGTCTTTCAACGCTCATCGTGTCGGGCATTGTCAAAACAGCTTTATATCCCCTGCTTGCGCAGACTGCCGCAATTCCGATACCCGTATTGCCGCTTGTTGGCTCTATGACTGTTGCTCCTTCTTTAAGTATACCTTGGCTCTCTGCTTTTTCGATCATGTGAAGCGCTATTCTGTCTTTTGCGCTTCCGGCAGGATTAAAACATTCAAGCTTTACAAGCACCTTAGCGAAAAGTCCGTCTGCTTTTTCGATATTGCCAAGCTCTAAGATCGGCGTTTTTCCAATCAGCTCGGCGACCGACTTGTTTATCATTATTATCACTCCTTAAAATGAAAATAAACTCATCTGGCTGTTTTCGGGTAACCCCTCAAGTGCGCCTATGGCTCTGAGTGACTCTATGACAGCCGAGGATGCGCCCGAACGCTGTTTAAGATCTTCAACGGATATGAACGGGCCGTCGCCGTCATCTCTAGCTTTCGCAAGTCCGACAGCCGCCGCTTCGCCCGTACCCGACATTGCTCCGAACGGCATTCTGATTTTTCCGTCCTCTATCTTATAGACAGTCGCATCGGATTTATAAAGATCTATCGGCAGGAATTCTATGCCTCTTGCCATCATTTCATTGACGACCTGCAAGGCGACATATTGATCCTTTTCCGTCGCAGAAGCCTCTCTGCCTTTAGCGTCAATTTCTTTCATTTTGTTACGCACCGCCTGTCTGCCGAGAACGACCGTTGCCGCATCGGTATCACCGCCTCGTACCGTCATGAAAGCGGCGTAATATTCAACAGGCTTATATATTTTGTACCAGCCTAAACGCATGGCGGCGCTGACGTATGCTGCGGCGTGGGCTTTCGGGAACATATACTTGATTTTCATACAGGAATCAATGTACCACTGCTCAACGCCGTTGTCTTTCATCGCCTTTATGTGTTCCTCGGTCAAGAGCTTGGTCGCATTGCCCTTACGCACGATTTCCATGATCTTGAACGCCATCTGAGGCTCAACGCCCTTATGCATAAGATAGACCATGATGCTGTCTCGTGTTCCGATAACCTCGGAAATCGTGCAAGTGCCCTGTTTGATAAGCTCTTGAGCGTTGCCGAGCCAAACGTCTGTTCCGTGTGAAAGTCCGGAAATCTGCAAAAGGTCGGAGAAATTCTTGGGCTTCGCTTCAAGAAGCATTCCAATAACGAACGGAGTTCCCATTTCGGGTATCGAAAGCGTTCCTGTTGGGCAGTCGATATCCTCGGGCGTAACTCCGAGCGGCTCGGGAGAAAGCAAAAGCTCATATATTTTCGGATCGCAAATATCGACGTCCATAACGGGTATTCCCGTCAAGTCCTCGAGATGCTTATAAAGCGTGGGAACATCGTGGCCGAGGTTATCAAGCTTCAATATCGTGTCATGCAAAGCATGGAAGTCGAAATGCGTTGAAAGTATGCCTTTGTCAGGGTCGTCAGCCGGATGCTGAATAGGTGTGAAGTCCTCCGCTTCATATTCGTTCGGAACAACGACCATGCCGCCCGGGTGCTGACCCGTCGTTCTCTTGACGCCTGTACAGCCGTTTTTGAGTCTTTCTTCTTCGGCTTTCGGAACGACTATTCCTCTTTCTTCGAGATATTTTTTAACATATCCGTACGCTGTTTTTTCTGCTACGGTTGCGATAGTACCCGCTTTGAAAACGTGATCTTTTCCGAAAAGCTCCTCGGTGTAACGATGAGCGTAGAACTGATAATCGCCTGAGAAGTTAAGGTCAATATCGGGCGACTTATCACCCTTGAAGCCGAGGAACGTTTCAAACGGGATATCGTGTCCGTCACGAGCCATCGGTGTTACACATTCGGGACAGTTTTTCGGCGGCATATCATAGCCTGAGCCCCATTCGCCCTTTAAGAAAAATTCGCTGTGCTTACAGCTCGGGCATCTATAGTGCGGTGCGAGCGGATTGACCTCGGAAATTCCGCTTGCGTGGGCGACGAACGATGAGCCGACCGAGCCTCGTGAGCCGACGTGATAGCCGTGATCCTCGGAATTTTTAACGAGCTTCTGAGCTATCATATAAAGTACGCCGAATCCGTGCTTAATTATGGAATCAAGCTCTCTTGAAAGTCTGTTTGATACATACTCCGGAACAGGATCGCCGTAAAGTCTTTTCGCTGTATCCCAGCAAAGCTTCGTGAGCTCCTCGTCAGCTCCCTCCATACTCGGCGGAAAGTTTCCGGGCGGTATCGGCTGAAGCACTTCTGTCATTTCGGCTATTTTGTTCGTATTGGTAACAACTATCTCGTACGCCGTATCTTCACCCAAATATTCAAATTCTTTGAGCATTTCTTCGGTATTTCTGAAATAAAGCGGCGCTTGATTGTCGGCATCCTTGTAACCTTGTCCTGCCTGTAAAATCGTTCTGTATATCGAGTCCTCTTTATCCATAAAGTGAACGTCGCAGGTGGCAACGGTCATCTTTCCGAGTCTATCACCGAGAGCAACAATAGATCTGTTTACCCTTTGAATATCCTCTATCGAATTGATATTCGGAAAGTCGGGGCTGTTTATCATATACTGATTGTTACCGCAAGGCTGTATTTCAAGATAATCATAAAACGAAGCTATGTCTATGATCTTCTGCGGATCTTCGCCGTGAACCACCGCTCGATAAAGCTCACCTGCTTCGCAAGCGCTTCCGATGATAAGTCCGTCTCTGTGCTTGACTATCTCGCTTCTCGGAAGAAGCGGCTTTTTATAAAAATGCTTGACGTTTGAAGCTGTTATCAGCTGATACAGGTTTTTAAGTCCTGCCTTATTTTTCGCAAGCAGGATTATATGATATCTCGGAATGCCCTTTTTCTTGAAGTCGGGATATACTGCGTCGTCGACGAGATAGCCCTCCATACCGTAGATTATCTTTATCTTATCTCCTGCCGCTTTAGCAGCCTCCGGATAAGCCTGAACAACACCGTGGTCGGTTATCGCTATAGCGGAATGTCCCCAAGCTATCGCCTTATTAACAAGCGCTTTAGCGTCGGAAACAGCGTCCATCATTGACATCTTAGTATGTAAATGGAGCTCAACACGCTTTACCTCGGCGTTATCTATCGGCGGTATCTTTTCAACCGTTGAGATCGCATCAACATTTATGACGTTTTCTCCGGCGTACTTATCAAACTGAACACCGCCCTTGATCAAAACCGTCTTTCCGTTGCCGAGATTTTCGAGTATCGGCTCACAAAGATTTTT
The DNA here is from genome assembly GCA_964480405.1 of uncultured Faecalibacterium sp. Lineage (GTDB taxonomy): Bacteria > Bacillota > Clostridia > Oscillospirales > Acutalibacteraceae > UBA6857. The sequence goes on from CAYZOU010000006.1 coordinate 69,342, forward strand.
TCTGTTAAATATCTTACATGAATATGAGCTTGTTTAGTCTGTGATACAAAATGTGATTATCATGTATCTTCCGTCTTTTGTCACTCTTGTTTCAAAATTGAAGATGTCACCCCAGACAACACAAGTGCCGTCCATGGGGTCAAGCTCCTTAATGGGCTTCGGAAGTGTTTTTATATCGGTTCCCATTATCGGCTTCAAGGTATCGAAATACAGACAGTAACCGGGCACGGTCTTATGTTTAGACGGATCTTTAGCATCGGCAAGCTTCTGCTCAGCCTGCTTTTTCTTATTTTCAGCCTGTTGTTTTTTCTTTTCCTCAGCTTCGGCATTTCTTCTGACAAGCGCTTCACTTTCAGCTTCGCTCATCATTTTAACAAGCGCATCATCGTCAGCTCTGACGACGGTTGCGCCTGTGAATTTGACAATTATATCTTGAGAAAAACGCTCTTTGACAAGTCTTTCCATATAGCTGTCGCATTTTTCGCTCGTAAGGATATCAGCGCCGCCGTATGCAAGACTGACAGTTAAAGTATTGTTTTCATATTCACATTCGCTGTCATCAAGAAAGCCTCTTGATGCCGCTGCTTTTTCATACACCGCATCGACAAGCGACGGATAGTAATCTTCGGAGAAGCGGCAGTTTTTAAAGTGCGGCTCGATTTCAACGCTTTTAAGTCCGAATTTTTCCTTTATGCTTTTGATAACGGAACGAAAGACCATGAAGCTGATTACAGAGCCACTGCTGACGGTGATCTTCATTTTTCCTGCGGCTTTATTTATATCACATTCTTCTACCGCACAGCCTTCAAATTGCGGTTTAAGTTCATCGGCAACCGCCGATCCGAAGAATGACAGAAAATCATTGTCCGCCATATGCACACCTCCTCTTATATTTTCTGCATTTCAACTTACAATTTATCTATCTCAGCCATCAGCTCATCTATTAACTGAGCTTCGGGGACTTTTCTGAGAATTTCACCTTTTTTAAATATCAGACCGCAACCGTCTCCGCCGGCTATTCCTATATCGGCTTCTCTTGCTTCACCCGGGCCGTTTACGACACAGCCCATTACTGCGACCTTTATATTTTTCTTGCAATCTCTGAGTCTTTCTTCGACCTCGTTTGCAAGTCCGATGAGATCTATTTTTGTTCTGCCGCAGGTTGGACATGAGACAAGATACGGACAGTCTGTCTTTAAGCCGACAGCCTTTAATATGTCGTTTCCTGCGTATACCTCACGAATCGGATCGGCGGTCAGTGATACTCTTATCGTGTCACCTATTCCGTGAACGAGAAGTGAGCCGATGCCAACGCTCGACTTTATCGTACCCATTCGTTCCGTTCCGGTTTCCGTGACACCGAGATGCAACGGGTAATCGCATTGCTTAGATATCAGCTCATAAGCTTCGACCATGTAGTTGACGTTTGACGATTTTAGCGAAATGACTATATCCGAAAAATCGAATTTTTCCAAAAGTCTGACATGATACATCGCACTTTCGGCGAGCGCTTCGGGAACGGGAGAGCCGTATTTCGCAAGAATATCCTTTTCAAGTGAGCCGGAGTTTACTCCGATTCTTATCGGAATACCGTTTTGCGTACACTTGGCGACTACTGCTTTTACTCTGTCATCTGAGCCAATGTTTCCAGGATTGATTCTGATTTTATCCGCTCCGGCGTCGACGCTTGCAAGCGCTAACTTATAGTCAAAATGAATGTCCGCAACAACGGGAATTGATATATTTTTCTTCAGCTCATACACTGTTTTAACAGCCTCACTGTCGGGCACGGCAAGTCTGATTATCCTACAACCTGCCTTTTCGAGCTTTTGAGCCTGTTTGATGTTTCCGTCAATGTCGTGAGCTTCGGCATTGAGCATCGACTGAACGGCGATCGGATTTTCGCCGCCTATCAAAACACCGCCGATATTGACGGTGCGTGACTTTCTTCTTTCAAACATTTAAAACACCTCTTACAAATAGGTCTTTCCCTGAATCAGCTTCCAAATATCGCTGAACGAAACGACAGCCATAAACAAAAGCAATATGACAAGACCCGCCGCATGAATCCAATTTTCATATTTCGCCGGAACGGGCTTTCTGAAAATAAGCTCAATAAGCATGAAGAAAAATCTTCCGCCGTCAAGAGCAGGTATCGGTAAAAGATTGAATAAGCCGATGTTTATCGTTATCAGCGCCATAATTGTCAAGAGGCTTTCAAAGTCGAAGTTGGATACGGATTCCTCGGCGACCTCGGCTATTATCTGAACTGTTCCGACAGGGCCGGACAAATCACTCAAGCCGTATTGACCGGTTACGAGGTCAAACAAGCTGAGATAAACGATACGTGAAATTGAGACCGCTTCACCGAAAGAATACTTTACTACATTCGAGAAGCTGTTCTGAACTCCGACAACGATGAAATCATATATTATGGTGTTTGTTCCATTGACGTCTTTTGTTTCAAATTTTACGTCTTTAAGCTCAGTATCCTTACCGTCTCTTTCAACAACAAAATCATATACTCCGTCCGAGCTTCTTTGCATCAAGAACGAGAGATCATATGATGAATAGACACGTTTTCCGTCGATTTTGACTATCTTATCCCCTGCCTGCAAGCCGTATTGTGAGCTGACAGAGTTTTCCGAAAAGCTGTGAATTTGTGTTGTTGCGATTCCGTCACTTGTTGAGAGGATAACAGCGCAGATTATCAAGCCCAAAATCAAATTGAATACCGCCCCTGCGGCAACGATTATCATTCTCTGCCAAACGGGCTTTTTTGAAAATGAGCCTTCCTCGTCGCTCTCCTCATCCTCGCCCTCCATGCTGACAAATCCGCCTATCGGGAAAAGTCTGAGAGCGTATTTTGTTTCCTTGCCTTGAATTTTGAAAAGAGTCGGTCCCATTCCGAGCGCAAACTCGTTGACCTTCACTTTAAAAAGCTTGGCAAAGATGAAGTGACCGAATTCATGGATAAAAATTATCAGTCCGAAGAAAACGATCGCTATGAGTATGGGCCATACCTTCCCCCACACCGTGCTTAAAGAAATACTTAAAAGCGTGTTCATTTTTCCACCTCTTCAAATTGTGTTATATAAGACTTTTTATGTACGAGCGAACTAAGCTGTCGGTTTCAAGTACATCCTCGAGGGTATAGTCTTTCTTATTGGGAGCTTTTTGTGTTCCGAGTCTGACAAGCTCCGGAATTTGCAGAAACTTTATCTTGCCGTGTCTGAACTGATAGTTCGCTTCCTCGTTAGCGGCATTAGCCGCCGCCGGATAAAGACCGCCCTTTGAAATAGCATCTCTGCAAATATTAATACATTCAAATGTATCGTAATCGGGCTTATAAAATGTCAAATTTCCGTATTCCGCAAGACTTAATTCTCTGACCGGAGATTCAAAACGCTCGGGATATGTCAGTGCATACTGAATGGGTATTCTCATATCGGGCACTCCGAGCTGGGCTATAACGGAATTGTCAACGTACTCAATAAGAGAATGAATAACGCTTTCTCTGTGAACAACGATGTCGACATTTTCGGGCTTAACACCGAACAGCCATACAGCCTCGATAAGCTCAAGTCCCTTATTCATCATCGTTGCGGAATCGACGGTTATCTTAGCGCCCATCGACCAATTCGGATGATTGAGCGCTTCCTTTAATGTTACGTTTTCAAGCTCCGACTTAGTCCTACCGAAAAACGGGCCGCCCGATGCTGTCAGTATTATCTTCTTGAGAGACTTCTTGTCGTGGCAACCCTGCAAGGCTTGGAATATAGCCGAATGTTCACTGTCAACGGGAAGAATCGACACTCCCTTTTCGGCGGCGCTGTCCATAACAAGCTGACCGCCTGCTACGAGTGTCTCCTTATTCGCAAGCGCAACTGTCTTTTTCGCATTTATGGCTGTCAATGTAGGCTTTAAGCCTGCCATTCCGACAATCGAATTTATTACCGTGTCGCACTCGTCAATGCTTGCACATTCGCATACACCTTCAAGTCCCGAATACACTTTAACGTCGCAGTCACCGACACGTACTTTAAGAGCATCGGCGGCTTTTTCATCGACCATGGCGGCATATTTGGGCTTAAATTCTCTTATTTGCTTTTCGATAACATCAACGTTGTTATACGCTGTCAGTGCAGCAACCTTATAGCCGCACTTTTTTATTACGTCAAGGCTCTGAGTTCCGATAGAGCCCGTCGAGCCGAGAATGGAAATGCTTTTCATTTATATCACCTATCAGAAAAATAGCTTGTTCGTTCCGAAAGCGCAAAGTATGGCGTACATAGCAGGGAAAACAAAGATAGAGCTATCGAATCTGTCAAGTATTCCGCCGTGACCCGGAAGAAGATTGCTGTAGTCCTTGATTCCGCACTTTCTCTTGTGAACAGATGCGCTCAAATCACCGAACATACTCAAAACGCAAAGAAAGGCAACTATAATTTCCATGACAACATATCGTCTGACGCCGCCGCCTAAGGTGTGGAAACCGAAGATAGCGTTGATTATGAGGTCATAGATCGTATAGATAACAGCGGCTAAAATCATGGTAACGACTACGCCGCCTATAGCGCCCTCAACAGACTTTTTCGGGCTGATCTTGGGACAAAGCTTATGCTTGCCGAACTTTCTTCCGACCAAAAACGCACCCGTATCGGTAAGCCATGAAGCACCGAAGCATACTAAAAGAAGCCAGAAACAATCCTGCTTTGTGTAATTTGCGCCACCGGATAAAGTGTAAAAATCTCTTACCAAAATGAAGCAGGAAATGCTGTAAGTATAAGCGATTGAGCCGAACGCACCGCATATCATATCGACATAGCTCGTCTTTTCGTGCATGACGACCATGAGTATCATCAAGCCGAGAATATACACAGTCAGCAAAATATTCCACATAACGCCGATTTGATAAGACAGCAAAAATACCTCGGCTACGCTGTAGATCATAGTCACGGCATAGAGCACCTTATTCTTGCATTTGACCGACTTTAACAGCTCGTATGTCGCAAGAGAAGCGATAAGAGAAGTCAGCAGTGTGACGATAAGCTTAAACGGTTTATATGAAAATGCCCAAAACGAGAGCATAAAGACAACAATGATAATCGTTGAAAGGGTACGTTCACCCTTAAATTTTTTACTCGCTTTTTCAAGAATATTTGCCATGTTTTCCTCCTTATACTCCGCCGAAACGACGGTTGCGTTTTTGATAGTCCTCAAGCGCTTTATTGAAATCCTCCTCGGTGAAATCGGGCCAGAGGATATCGGAATACCAAAATTCCGAATATGCGCTCTGCCATGTCAAGAAGTTTGACAGCCTATATTCACCGCTGGGTCTGATTATCAGATCCGGATCGGGTTGATTCGCCGTATAAAGACCGCTTGAAATTAAATCTTCATCTATATCATCGGGCGAAAGCTCGCCTTTTTTAATTTTCGTGGCAATTTCTTTGACCGAGTGAACTATTTCGCTTCTTCCTCCGTAGTTCACGGCTATATTTATATACGTCTTAGCCTTGTCGTCGCTGTCGGCTTCGACCGTATTAAACAGCTTAATGATATCTTTCGGTACACCCGACCTTTCGCCTATAAAGCGAATATGATATCCTCGCTGTTCATTTTCAGCTTTTCTCTCCTGCATTTCTTTCAGATAATCTCTGAAAAGGTTCATTATAGCATTGACTTCTTTTTTCGGCCTTTTCCAATTTTCGGTTGAAAAAGCATAAAAAGTCAGATACTCAATTCCGAGATCGGCGGCATAGTCGCATATTCTCCGAAATACCTTTCCGCCCTCTTTGTGTCCCTCGCTTCTGTCGAGTCCTCTGCTTTTAGCCCATCTTCCGTTACCGTCCATAATTATGGCAACATGACGGGGTAAAATATCAAAATGAGGCAAATTACCGTTTTCCATTCCTGTGTACTCCTGAAATAAAATTGTCAAATCAGCATTACGGGGGCGGATATATTATCCGCCCCTAAGCTTTCATCAGATATCCATTATTTCCTTTTCTTTTGCCGATGATATTTTGTCGATATTGGCGATATAATCATCGGTAAACTTTTGAATCTTCTTCTCGCCGTCTTTAAGATCGTCCTCGGTTATCTCCGAGTTCTTCTTAGCCGCCTTGAGCTTTTCTATAGCGTCACGGCGAATAGAACGGATAGCGACCTTCGAGTTTTCGGCGGTCTTCTGAACGTCCTTGCAAAGCTCTTTTCTTCTTTCCTCGGTAAGCGGCGGGAACATGAGACGGATAACACTGCCGTCGTTGTTCGGATTGATACCGATGTCCGAGGTCTGAATAGCTTTTTCAATAGCTTTAAGCACTGACTTATCCCACGGCTGAATCGTGAGAACACGAGCCTCTGTTGCCGAAACGGATGCAAGCTGATTTATCGGCGTTGCCGTTCCGTAGTAGTCAACGGTTACTTTGTCGAGAATCTGAGGATTTGCTCTGCCGGCTCTTATTGCGCTGTATTCGCTTTCGAGAGCGGCGATCGTCTTAGTCATCTTTTCGGTTGCTTTTGCAAAAATTTCTTCCATGGTTTAACTCCTTCTTTTCTTAGCCTTCTTCAACGAGAGTGCCGATTTTTTCACCCTTTATCGCTCTGACGATATTCTGAGGGTCATTAAGATTGAATACTAAAATATCAATATTATTATCTCTGCAAAGCGAAGCGGCAGTGCTATCCATAACTGCTAAACCTTTGCTGAGAATTTCACTGTGGGTAAGCTTGTCGTACTTCTTAGCGTCGCTGAATTTATGCGGATCTTTGTCGTATACACCGTCAACATTTGTCGCCTTGAAAATAACGTCGGCGTTTATCTCAGCCGCTCTTAAAGCCGCCGCTGTGTCGGTTGAGAAGAACGGGTTGCCCGTTCCGCAGCCGAAAATGACCACTCTGCCCTTTTCAAGATGACGGACTGCTCTGTTTCTGATATACGGCTCTGCTACCTGCTGCATACTTATAGCTGTCTGAACACGGACATCGACTCCCATCTGTTCAAGGGAATCGGCGAGAGCGAGTGAGTTCATGGCAGTGGCGAGCATTCCCATGTGGTCGGCTCTTGTTCTGTCCATGTTTCCGCTGCTTCTTCCTCTCCAGAAGTTGCCGCCTCCGACGACAAGACCTATCTGCGTACCGAGTTCAACACAATCTCTGACAGCACTGCACACACTGTCAAGGATTTCAAAGTCTATGCCTTTTCCGCCCTCTCCGGCGAGTACCTCACCGCTGAGCTTGAGCAAAATTCTTTTATAAGCTGTTTCCATATCTGTACCTCTCAAATTTTTTAGCAGAAGCAAATCTGCATCTGTAATATTCTACTAAATTGTTTAGCGGCTGTAAATAGATAAACAAAAATTTCCGAATCAATTTACAATTATTCTAAGATTGTTGAAAAGCTTGTGTCATTTATGACAATATTTTCGGTACGTTCGGCAAAAAACGGATCGCCGTAGCCGTCAGCTCGGTTTACGGTGAAGTTGCATTTATCGAATTTTATATTACTGCAATTACGAAGTCTGAGCGCATTGTTGTCAGCTTTTTCGATTTCATGGTCGATGCAAGGTCTGAGATCATACAGACCGACCTCCCACTTGCTCTTTCTTTCGGTGCGCACGCTGACGTTTTTAAAACAGATATTCTCGATCTCGCCGTTATCGCAGTTTATAAGCACACCGTTTTCCGAATTGCAAGTGACGTTTTCAAAGCGCACTCGGCTTATTTTTCCGCTCTTTGTGTTTTCATCTCTGCGGAAAGATGTTATTATTATCGGCTCGGCTGTTCCCCACCACGATGAATGAAAACGCCTTGTTTCGATTGTTATATCCTTGAACAAAACGTCGCTGACGTTTCCGCAGTCTCTAATCTGAACGGAGATTCCTCGATTGCTTGCGGTTATTTCACAGCGTTCAAAGGTGACATTCTTAAAATCAGCCGTGCCCTCTGTTCCGATCTTTATTGCCGCCGAGGTCGATGTCAAGCTGCAATCGTGTATATGGATATTCTCGCAGTCGCCGTATTCGTTGTTGCCCGACGTGTTCTTCAGACAAATGCAGTCATCGGCACAGCGAAGAACGCAGTTCTTGATTTCGACCGTGTCGCAGTGGTCGGGGTCGATTCCGTCACTGTTGGCAACATCAAGCGGATTCAATATCTTGATTGAATCAATCGTCACATTTTTACAGCCGGCAGGGTGCAAGGTCCAGAACGGCGCATCTGTCAATGTAACATCGCAAAAGCTTATGTTGCGGCTGTTCTCTATATATATCATTGTCGGTCTCGGATAAAAATTACCCGTGACATAGTATTCGTTCTGTCTTTCGACAAAAGCATAGCAGTTGCCGTCTATCACGCCTTCGCCTGTTATCGAGAAGTTCTCGACATCGAAGCCGTAAATAAACGCAAAGGCAGGTTTGCTGACGGGATTTCCGACGGGTGCGGTTTTAGGATCGTTTAGCTTATCGCAGGGTCTAATATATTTTTCTATATCGCCCGTGGCTTTCAGCGTTGCGCCCTTTTCAATATGAAGCTTAACATTTGATGCGGCGTTTATTGACGAGCTGTAAAATGTATATCCCGTAGGGACTATAACCGTACCGCCTGTTATTGAACATTCGTTAATTGCTTTCTGTATGCTTTCGGCGTCGTCGGTTATCCCGTCACCGACAGCGCCGAAAGAAATTATATTATACTGCTGCATTGAGATTCTTTATGTAATTGACAACGTACTTAATAATGTTTCTGACAAGCATAACGATTATATCGTACAATGAATTTTCCGTCGTGACGATGCTCTCGGTCACGGGGTCAAAGTTGCCCGTAACTTCGTTGACATCGACAAACTGCGGATACTTTTCGTTTGTATGAACGCTGACTTTTTCGTCGCTTGTTGCAAGCCAAACGAGCAGAGCGCAGGTGTCCTTACCGTATGCATAGCGCATATGACCGATATTTCTGATTATCCATGTCTGTTCGGGAAGAATACAAGTTGAAGCGTCAGCCGCACCGTCGGGTGAAACGTGGTTGTGAGCATCGTTTTTGCAGACCTTGAGAGAACCATCAACAGCCTCGACCTTCTTGCCGTATTCCGCTACTGTCGGATAACCTGCGGCGTACTCAAGATCAATGAGATTGTCGCTGTATTTTTCGTTGTCATTATAAACAGGGATACCGGGGCATCTGTAAGAAGCGGTGATATAGAAATTAACACCTTTGGCTTCGGCATCATAGATTATATCGGCGGCATGAGACTGAACATTGTTCATATAGTAGTCAACGTCTGTCTTGATAAATGTCGGAACATTGCCGTCGGGATAGAGAGCCTTTTTGCAGTCATTGTAGTATTTTTCGGGGATAAGACACCATATGCCCGGCATGGTCACGAATGTATCCATAAAGATGTCGCTGTAAACCGCATCGAGAATATTATCTCTCAAATTATCGAAGAATACGTCGGCTTCATCCGTTACATGAGCCTCCTCAAGATACAGCTTAACGATCTGGAAAATGTTCTGAATAACGTCATGTCCGAAGAAAGCGCCGAAATAGTCAAGAACGTCACCGAGGCTGATATCAACGTCCTTTGAGAAAAGCTTGCCGACGATATCTGTTCCGAGGAAAGCCGTTGAAGCGAGAACTACATTTTCGATGCTGTCAGTGCCGAACATCTCAAGGTATGACATTGTTATAGTGCCGCCCATACTGCAAGCGACGAGAGTGACCTTGTCCGAGCCTGTCTCGGCTTTGACTTTATTTATGTATGCGTTGAGGTCTTTTGCAAGCTCAAGCGGACTTCTTGTCCAAACGTAAGTGAAGAAATATGTATTCTCTGCGCCGACAGCATCAGCCATTGAATAAGCTATCTCCCATTCCGGACCGACTTTGTCGCTGTAATGCGATAAGTTTTCGGGCGTATAGTCGACCGTGAGATTATTGATCGGTGTTCCGTCGTCATTGCAAGCCAGCGGCAAAAACATATCGGCAACTTTGGTCGCTGAACTGCCCAAAGCCGAATAATCGTCAACAGCCACTGATGTAATGAGCGCAGGAACAAACTGAGCCACAGCCTCTACTATTTCCTGTGTGTCGGGTGCGAAAACCTGTTTTCTGCTTCCGTCTTCGTTTTCAACATAGATATACTCACCCATACCTCTGACAACGATAACGGGTGTGACAGAGCTATCCTTTGCAAAGGCGATGCTTGTGAATGAGAAGATCATTACAAGTGTGAGTAAAATTGAGATAAACTTTTTCATTACTGTTCCTCCTGTTCGAATTTTGTATAGTTTGCCATCAATTTTTTCGTACCTATTTCATCAAATGCTATAGTCAGCATTGTATCGTTACCCATGGGCATTTTCGCTAAGATAACGCCCTTTCCGAATTTCTTATGTCTGACCGTATCGCCGACATTGTAGGGAACTTCGGCGGCTTCCTTTTTGCCTGTACCGAAGAATCCGAGAGAATATCCGGATGTCTTCGGCGGCTGGGAATAAAAGCTTCCCGTTGAGCCGCTCCTTCCCGTTGAAGAAAACGGCGACGCTTGTGTTCTGCCGCTTTTCTCAATCAGCTTCTCCGGAATCTCACGCAGAAATCTTGACGCTTGATTTCGGTTCGTTGTACCAAACATCATTCTTGACCTTGCGTGGCTCAAATTTAAAAGCTGTTTCGCCCGTGTTATTCCGACGTATGCGAGTCTGCGTTCTTCCTCCATGTCTTCATTGCTCATAAAGCTTCGACTGCTCGGGAAGATATTGTCCTCCATTCCGGGAATGAACACGACGGGAAATTCAAGTCCTTTAGCCGAGTGAAGTGTCATCAGCACGACAGCTTCGGTCTCGGAATTATAGTTATCTATATCGGTCATGAGTGCGATTTCTTCAAGGAAGTCATTGAGCGTGGCGTCCTCGCCGTTCTCGTTTATGAAGGCTTGGAGATTTCGCTCAAGCTCAGATAAGTTTTGAAGCCTTTCCTCGCCCTTTTCGGTATCAAGCATGAGGCTTGTCTGATAGCCGGATTCCTCCATGATACGCTTGAATATCTCAACGATATTCATGTTTTCGCTCTCGTCTCTGATCTGCTGAATCATAGCCGTAAACGCCATCAGTTTTTTACTGCTCTTTTGAATTGCGGCAAATTCATCAGACCTTGCGCATACCTCAAATAAGCTTATTCCGAGTTGGGCGGCTATATCGGCGGCTTTTGTCACAGTCGCCTCGCCTATTCCCCTTTTCGGCGTGTTGATGATACGTCTGAGTCTGATCTCGTCAGACGGATTTCCTATCACCGTAAGATAAGCTATCGCATCTCTGATTTCCATTCTGTCATAGAAGCGCTGACCGCCGATGACTCTGTACGGTATACCGCTTCTGACAAAAACCTGTTCGACTGCGTTCGACTGAGCGTTCATTCTGTAAAGCACGGCGACGTCGGAGAACTTATATTTTCCCCTGCTGTCGCCCGAGGTCAAGGAGAATATTTTTTCGGCTATCAGCTTCGCTTCGTCTGTTTCGTCATAGGCGATTATCTCGCTGATTTTTTCGCCCTCGCCGTTTGATGTCCAAAGCTCTTTGCCTTTTCTGCCCTCGTTATTTTTGATGACCTCATTCGCCGCATCAAGTATGTTCTGCGTTGATCTGTAATTTTCCTCAAGTTTAATTACAAGGCTGTCTTTATACTGATCTTCAAACGAAAGTATATTTTCTATTGTTGCACCTCTAAAGCGGTAAATACTTTGGTCGTCATCACCGACAACGCATAAGTTTTCGTATTTTCCGGCAAGCAATGAGACAAGCTTATACTGAGCGTGGTTGGTGTCTTGATACTCATCGACCATTATATATTTAAACTTGTTTTGATAATATTCGAGAACGTCGGGACAGGTTTCCAAAAGCTCGACCGTGTTCACGATTATATCATCAAAGTCCATTGCATCGGCAAGCTTGAGCCGCTTTTGGTATTCCTTGTAAGCGAGAGCGATCTTTGACATTCTGACGTCATTCATGTATGTCTTTTCAAGCTCCGCAGGTGAGATCAGCGAGTCCTTTGCTCTGCTGATTTCGTTTAAAATCGTTTTATGAGACAGAAATTTATCGTCGATTCCGAGAAATTTTTGACATTCTTTCATCAAACGCTTTGAGTCGTCCGTGTCGTAAATCGTGAAGTGACTTGAATATCCGAGCCTTGAGCCATGCTGTCTCAGTATTCTCGCACAGCTTGAATGGAAAGTGCTTGCCCAGATGTCATTAGCGCTCGGGCCGAGCATTTTTTCAAGCCTCTCCTTCAGCTCCTTAGCCGCCTTGTTCGTGAACGTGATTGCGAGTATCTGCCACGGCTTAGCCGGTCTGTCGCTCAAAAGATCTTCAACGTCAAACAGATCGTCGATTTCGCCGTTTAGGTACGCTCTCATGACTGCTAAGTCCTCGGCTGTCGGCTCGAAAGCCGAATAGCTTGAGTTGTAAGCATTGCCGAATCTTATCAAATTCGCAATTCTGTTGACGAGAACAGTCGTCTTTCCGCTTCCCGCACCCGCCAAAACAAGCACAGGGCCGTTGACCGCATATATAGCCTTTTTCTGCATGGGATTCATGCGAGAAAATTGCTTATCAATAATTTGTTTTCTTAAATTTATAAATTCTTCAGATGCCATGTTTTACCTGCCTTGAGTGAATAAAGCCTTAAAAGCTCACTGTTAATTTTACTATATAAATTGTCAAAACTCAACACCTGAATTGATATTTTTATAATCTTTATTTAATTATTTTGATGTATTGTTCACAATTAATATACGAGCAAATCAGCCGTATCGGAATTACTTTGCTTTGCGGAAAAAGCGGGCTTTGCTCTTAATAAACAGAAAAGAGCGGCACAAGCCGCCCTTTCGGTTAAGATAGATTTATATTTTCACATAACAATAATCATTGCCGTAATGCTTGATGAATTTGATCAAGTCATCATGCTTGAGCCAAACAAAGCCCGTGTTGTCATTCGGATGAAAGCCTATCAAGCCGTCGACCGAGCGAAGATCGCTGTCGAGTATTATTTCGACTTGATGATCCTCGTTGTTGATTATGCCGAACGGAGAGACAGCGCCCTGTGTCAGTCCGAGCTGTTTCATCAGTCTCTCATCAGAGCCGAAGCTCAATCGGCTTGATCCGATCTGTGACCTCAGATCAACAAGATCGACCTTCTTATCCTTGAGACAGCAGACAAGATAATGTATCTTTCCGTTAGCGTTTCTCAAAAACAGATTCTTGCAAACCTCGCCGTCAGTGAAAATTCCCATTTCGTCCATTTCTTCGATAGTGCAAACGGGCGGATGAGAGATCGCTTTATATTCTATGCCCAAGCTGTCGAGAGCTTGAAACACCTTTTCCTTTTGTGTCATATCAGTCGTCATTTTTGATGTATGTCCCCTTATCTCCGCTTTCGGTGTCTGTCAATGTCAAAACCTTACCGTCGATGCTATACTTAAATTTCTTCTTGATAACGCCGGTATAGATCGAATACTTAATAGTGATAACATCGCCGTCAAGCGTATAGACGCCGTTGACAGTTCCGTTTATCGGCAGGGTTATGCCCATTGAAGAAAGGTCGATATAGGTTATCGCAACAACGCCCGTATCCTTGAATTCGTATCCGTTGAGGTTTGATTTCCATTTGCCCAAAAGCTTTTTATCAACATTTTCCATCTTTGTTGAAGCGCCTTTTCTGACATAAATCGCACTGTCGCCCGATGCATCTTTAAGTGTCAGCGTATTTTCGTCCGCTTTTGCCGTATACGTCTTAGTGACAGCTTTTGAATAAATAGTATAATTGACAGTGAGCTTGTTTCCGTCAATTGAATACGTGCCCGTATATGTTCCGCTGATAACATCGTCAAGCTCAAGAAGCTCCATATTGAAGTATGTCACCTTCATTATGCCGTCCTCTTTAAACTCGTATCCGCTGAAATTTGCATTGTCTGTCCATGAGCCTATGATAAGCTCCTTGAGAGTTTTTTCCTTGTCTGTGTTATTCTTGCCGGCGGTCGTGTCGGAGGCCTCCGTTTTATCCCCTTTGTTTTCGGAACTGTCATCGACATCTTCTTTGGAAGCCGATTGCGATTCTTTCTCCGACGTACTCTCCTCTCCCGTACTTTCAACAGGATCGTTTTTGTCAACGTCGACGTATGGCTTGCTGTTGTCACCGTCGCCAGAATTATCCGCAGGGTGTCTGCCGATATACCAGCCGAACGCCACAGATGAAGCTATAATTACAACAGCGATAAGCGCAACGAGTATCTTTTTCGTTGTGTTCATGTTGATTCTCCTTTATAACTATCGGGGCAGAAGATCTGCCCCGATGATTTTCAGTTTGATGTTGACTGTGATGATGACTCAGCGTTGTGCTTTATGTAAACGGTCTGTGTGCCGTTATCGGGATCGGTGAGTGTCAAAACGGATTCCTCGATGTTATACTTATACTTCTTCTGTATCGTCTTTGAAAAGACAGTATAGTTGAGGGTAACGTAGTTTACGTCATCGACCTTTTCGGTTGTGTATGAACCGCTGACATTTCCGTTAAACGGCATGTTCACAATGGGAATGGTAAAATTGATATAGGTAATATCAACAGTTCCGTCATCGTGGAAGTCATAACCGCTGAGGTTGTTTGAATCAGTCCATCTCGCAACAAGCTGTTTGCTCTGAGGCTGTAAATTACAAGCCGCAAGAGTTCCGACCGCAAGCAGAGCTACAAGCAAAAGAGCTGTTAATTTTACAATTTTTTTCATAGGAGTTTTCCTCTCTTTCCGAGCCTTTTTCATGGCTCATGCAGATTATACAACAAAATTTGCCGATTGTACAGTGGTTTTAACAAAATTTAGTTTTCTTTCTGTTTTTTTGATATCTTTAAGCGAGAGAAATCCTCTCTTTCCTTTTCTTCAAGAGCATCGGTAATAAACTTGACCGTGCTTTCAAATTGAGGTATAAGAATATTATCAAGTGCATTAGCTCTCTTTTGGGTCTTTTTGATCGCATCGGCAAGGCGGTATACATTGTTTTCGATTTCCGCAAGCTCAGCGGTCAATCTCTTGACTTTTTGAAATTCAAGATATGCTTCATCGAGCATGGAATTTGTCCCTTGAAGTCCGTAGTATGCGCTTTCCTTTCCCTCGCCGAGCTTGACCATAGGCAGTTCAACGCCCATAACGCTGCGGCGATCGACGATGAGACTGTCGTCAACGGGAACATTTTCGGCGTAGTCACCGCAGTCACCGAGAGTGATAAACGCTTTCTTCAAAGCGCTGTATGCCTTGCCGTAGGTTTCGGAAACAGCCGACTGAACCTCGGTAGCCTTATCTATAAGAAGCATCATTTCACGAACAAGAATATTCCTTTTTCTATCCATCAGCTCATAGCCGAGCTTGGCAAGCTCGAGCGACTTTTTGGTGTTCATCAAGTTTGTTTTTGTCGGAAAGACTTGAGCCATCGTGCTCCCTCCTTTATTCTATTCTCGGTACGCTCCTAACGTGTTCTTGATTTAACATCAATTTTTTTTATGCTTATAGTGCTCCTCGAGCATCTTTTCGTCTACTCTGTCGAGCATATCCTTAGGCAGAAGCGACAGCAACTCCCAGCCGAGATCGAGTGTCTCGTCCATAGATCTGTTTTCGTTAATGCCTTGATTTATAAATCTCTGCTCAAACTCTCTGCCGAATACCATAAGCTTTTTATCGTCATCGGAAAGTTCTTCTTCACCGATGACCGAGGCGAGAGCCTTAGCATCTTGAAGCTTTGCGTATGAAGCGAAAAGCTGGTTTGAAAGAGCGCTGTGATCCTCTCTTGTGTAACCTTTTCCTATACCGTCTTTCATAAGACGTGAAAGTGACGGAAGAATACTGACGGGAGGATATATTCCCTTGGTGTCAAGTGTTCTGTCAAGAACGATCTGTCCCTCCGTGATGTAACCTGTAAGGTCGGGAATGGGATTTGTGATATCGTCGTTTGGCATTGTAAGGATCGGTATCTGCGTAACAGAGCCTTTGGCGTCCTTGATAATACCGGCTCTTTCATAAAGTGTCGCAAAATCCGAATACAGATATCCGGGGAAGCCCTTTCTGCTTGGAATCTCACCCTTTGATGAGCTGAATTCACGCAGAGCCTCGGCGTACGACGTCATATCGGTCAAAATAACAAGTATATGTTTATTTTGTGTAAAAGCGAGATATTCAGCCGCCGTAAGAGCGCATCTCGGTGTGATTATACGCTCAATAATGGGGTCGTTTGAAAGATTGAGGAACATCGTAACTCTGTTCATTACGTTCGCTTCCTCGAACGAGCGGCGGAAATAATCCGCAACATCGTTCTTGATACCCATTGCGGCGAATACGATGCCGAAGTCCTCGTTATCGGCTATCGAAGCTTGACGGACTATCTGAACGGCAAGCTCATTATGCTTCATGCCCGAGCCGCTGAATATGGGGAGCTTCTGACCTCTGATAAGTGTTGCTAGAGCATCTATTGATGAGATTCCCGTATGAATATAGTTTCTCGGATAAACTCTTGAAACGGGATTTATAGGTGAGCCGTTGACGTCTCTTGTTTCCTCCGGATATATGTCGCCTAAGCCGTCGATAGGTCTGCCTAAGCCATCAAAAACCCTGCCGACTATCTCGGGAGAAAGCTTCATTTCGATGGGTTTTCCCGTCAAGCGAGTTTTGATATTGTTCATGGAAATTCCGGTTGTACCTTCAAAGACCTGAACTGCGACCTTGTCACCCTCGACCATAACTATTCTGCCCGTGCTTTTTCTGCCGTCGGACAGAGTGAACTCGACCATTTCGTCATAGTGGGGATCAATGACATTTTCAAGGACGACGAGCGAGCCGTTGATACTGCTTAAGCCTACGTGTTCAATTTTCATTTTACTCCCCTCCTTATGACATCAGCGGTCTGAGAGCCGTGTTGATTTCTTCGATATATGTGTCAAGCAAGCCTATATTGCTGTTCGGCACATCGTATTTTATCTTGACGAGCTTATCGAAAAGTCCCGTCGCTATTATCTTAGATATCGGCACTTGCTTTGCTACTATATCACGGCAAACGTGATACATATGGAGAATAACCTCCATCATTTTAAGCTGTTTTTCAAGCGGTACATATGTGTCTTCTGCGTGAAATGCGTTTTGCTGGAGGAAGCCGACACGGATAACTCTCGCTATTTCTATCGTAAGCTTCTGATCGTCGGGCAAAACGTCTGCGCCGATGAGCTTGACTATCTCCATAAGCGAGCTTTCTTCCGTGAGGATATTGCATATCTCCTCTCTGTATTTCAAGAAGTTTTCGCCGACATTGTCGTGATACCACTTTGAAAAATCGTTGACGTATTCGCTGTAGCTTGTGTTCCAGTTGATAGCAGGATAGTGTCTTGCATACGCTAAGGACTTATCAAGCGCCCAGAAGCAACGGGTGAAACGCTTTGTGTTCTGTGTGACAGGCTCAGAAAAATCCGAGCCTTGAGGTGAAACAGCACCGATGACCGTGACCGAGCCTTCTTTTTCACAAAGTGTTTTCACATATCCGGCTCTTTCATAAAACTTTGAAAGACGTGACGGAAGGTATGCCGGGAAGCCTTCATCGGCGGGCATTTCTTCAAGTCTGCCCGATATCTCACGAAGCGCCTCAGCCCAACGTGAAGTTGAATCAGCCATCAGAGCCGTATGATATCCCATGTCACGGTAATACTCGGCAAGGGTGATTCCCGTATAGATCGAAGCCTCACGAGCGGCAACGGGCATATTCGAGGTGTTGGCGATAAGCACCGTTCTGTCAGTCAGCGGCTTGCCTGTCTTGGGGTCGGTCAGCTCGCTGAACTCCTGAAGCGCCTGTGTCATCTCGTTTCCTCTTTCACCACAGCCGACATAGATAATGATATCGGCATCGCACCATTTGGCAAGCTGATGCTGAGTCATTGTTTTGCCTGTTCCAAATCCGCCGGGGATAGCCGCAGCACCGCCTTTCGCAACAGGGAAAAGCGTATCAATAACACGCTGACCTGTGATGAGCGGCTTTAAAGCTTCCATTCTTTGCTTGACGGGTCTCGGAGTTCTTATCGGCCACTTTTGGCAAAGTGTAAGCTCCTTTATCTCGCCTTTTTGAGTTTCTATTTTGATTATTGTATCGTTTACTTTATATTTTCCGCTTAACTTCGCTTCAACTACCTTACCCTCAAGATAAGGCGGCACCATGACCTTATGCATTATGACATCGGTTTCCGGACAGGTCGCATATATTTCGCCGCCCTTGAGCATATCGCCGACCTTAGCGGTAACGGTGACGTCCCATTCTTTTTCCGTGTCAATGGCGCTCATTGAAAGTCCTCTGCTTATAAATGAGCCGCTTTTTTCTTCAAGAGCCGACAGCGGTCTTTCGATACCGTCGAATATATTTTTGATTATGCCCGGGCCGAGAGTGACCGATATCTGATCACCCGTTGAAAACACGGGCTCACCGGGCTTCAGTCCGCCCGTTTCCTCATACACCTGAATAGTCGTTGACTCTTTGTCAAGCTTAATGACCTCGCCGACAAGCTTCTCGTTGCCGACATAGACCATTTCGGTCATTGAGAGGGTCGTTGCGCCCTTTACGGTTACGATAGGACCGTTAATTGAATATATAAGATTTTCAGGCATAACTACACCCCTTTACTCATTGATTTTAAAGCCGGAATTGGCGAAAAACCATTCCTTTTGATCCTCAAGACGGGAATCGAGCGTATCATCAAATATCTTTTTCATGTCGTCACACTCGACTTTTACGCCGCCGAGAACAATATTTTGATCCTCATGTGCTTCACAAGGTACGCCCGCCTTATCTGCGGCGAGTAAGACTTTATCTCGGTCTCCGACCTTGACACCGACGGAAAGCTTTTCTCCGACATAGCCGTAGATTTCTTTAAGGCTCTTAGCTAAAAAGTCGATATATCCGTCACTGTTTGTGAACTCGATAAGTCCGTTCTTCGCCTTTTCAAAGACCTCGTTTGTCAGTGCCGTACGTCTTTTGGCGGTTTTAGCTCGACAGCTTGAATAGCTTGAAGCGACATTTTTGTTAAACTCGGTCTCAAGCTCGGTTTTGGCATACGCAATCTTTTCCTGCATCTGCGCCTTAGCCGACTTTTCAAGCTTTTCGGCTTCACCTGTATAAAGCTTCTTTGTGGATTTTTCTATTCTTTTACATTCCTTGATAGCATTCTTGTTTATCGCATCAATAAACTGCGCTATCTGTTTATCTCTGTTAACCATAATTCAATTCCTCACCTTATCAGATTTTAATTCCGATCGCATCGGCAACATATCTTGTTATGCTGTCGCTTGACATATCCGAATTATCCTTATCGGGTATCTCAACTATCAAAGCTTTGGAATTTTTCTTAATTTCAACAAGCTCCTTCGGTATTGATGAAGCCAAAGAGCTGCTGATCATAATTATTCCGACATCCTCACGGTCGCAAAGCCTTTCAAGAGCCGAAAGAATTTCTTGCGGCTTTTCGGCGATTTCGCCCTCGATACCGGCTAAGCGCATACCGACAAGAGTATCGTAATCGTTTGTAACAAGTCTGAACTTCATCATATCACCGCTTTCGTTTTTTGATACAAGGTATATCAGACCTTGTTAAGAATAAGAATTGAAATAACAACACCGTAAAGTGCTATCGACTCGCCGAGAGCAACGAAGATAAGTGACTTACCGAAGCTCTTGGGATCTTCACTTGTCGCCGCAATAGCCGCAGGAGCACCTGCCGCAACAGCGATACCGCCGCCGATACCGGCAAGACCCGTAACAAGACCTGCCGCAAGAAGTCCGAGGCCGTTTGATGATGACGCTTCTGTTGTCTCTGTCTCAGTCTCAGTCGGAGCATCTGTTACCGCAGCGTCGGGAGCCTGTGCGCCGTCACTGCCTGTTGCGGAAGCCATGAATGTCATTGTGCAAATAAGTATCGCTATGACAGCAAAGGTGAGAAGGTTGAACTTCATAGCCTTGCCTGTCGGCTTGCCCTGAAGCTTCTTATTAAATGTGATAAATGCCGAAACCATAACCGCCGCTATGGGTAAAATAATTACTGCTGCTAATAATACTGTGTTCATTTTCTTATCCTCCGATATTATTTATTTTTTTAAGCTCGGTTTAAATCCCGTGAACGGTTTTCCGCCGCCCTTGTGGAATCTTGAGAACATCTCATAAAATACAAGTCGCAAGCTCTGAATACCTGTCAACAGTCCCTCAAGAGCGATAACAACTATATTTCCGAGAATAACTACGATAATTCCCTTTACGCTCGAAGTATCACCTGCGAGAGTAAACACAACCATCATCATACTTGCGTGTACTATAACAAAAGCGCCGACACGCAGGAATGAAAGCGTATTGCTGAAATATGAAAGAACATATTCGAGACATTCAAATAAGTTCTGAAGCACGAAATCGGATATTGAATCCGGCTTCCAATTTTTATGATGATCGACAAGTCCTATCAAAATTTCCTTGCAGAAAAGAATAGCAAACATGACGAGCATCAACGGGATCAAAACCGCATTCGGTATAAGCTTCGGGCCGCCCATGAAAGCGTATATGGCGCTTGCACCGCAACAGTAGAAAATTATTCCCGCTATTCCGTTTTCGCTGAACAGCGCTTCACCTATCTGCTTGCGCTTAATGCTTATCACCGTGTGAAGAATCATCGCCGCTATGACCAAAACAACACCGATACCTATGGCAAAGACCAAAATACCGTTGACGCTGCTCATAACGTCCACGGGCTTTGAATTTAAGCCGATGGCGTGGTAAAGCGGATCGAGGGCTTCCTCAAAGCCGAACACCGAGCCGAACACAAAGCCGCCTATTGTCGATGCGATACCGCATGGAACGAGTATCTTTCCAAGCTCTATCTTCATTAGTTTATACGCTAAGAAGCCACCTATCGCAAGGACCAAGCCTTGACCGACATCGCCGAACATCACACCGAAAACGAAAGTATAGACTATCGCCACAAAGAATGTGATATCCATATCATAATAGTTCGGCAAGCCATACATATTGACGTAGTATTCATACGGTCTGTTAAACTTCCAGTTTTTGAGTCTGACGGGAGGCTCATGCTCGGGAACGTCCTCGGGATCGTAAACCTCAGCCTCAACGCCCTTAAATGCAGTCAGCTTCGACACAAGCGCATTCGCCTTTTTAGCAGGTACCCAGCCGACCATATAGAAGCTGTTTTCAAGAATAAATGCGTATTTGCGAACCTCAAAGACTGTGTTCTTTGACTGAAGCATGGCGTATATGGCCTTGAGTCTGTTTTCCTCGTTGCTGAATATTTCTTTGATTTTTTCATCACATTCCTTTATGGAGGCTGTGATGATCTCCTCGTTTTTCTTGAGATTGCCGATTATGTCGTCAATTGAGCCGACCGCACCGGGTATCCACATTCTTTCAAAATGCAAAGCCGAGAAAATTCTGTCGACCTCATCGGCTCTGTCTCTCGGCGCTACGTATGCGCCCCAGCTGTCTTCTCCCTGAACGGTACACGGAATATAAAGTACATACGGGTTATCACTGTATGCAAGCTCCAGCTTTTCGGCGTTTTCCTTCGGCATTCTGCCGAAACGTGTCGCCACAAATTCGCTTGAAAGAAGCTCGTCTATCGGTATCTCCAAGCCCTCAAAGTGACTGAATTTGCTGATGCCTTCCTCACATTCTTTCAGCTGATCAAGCAGTTCCTTTCTTTTTGTGTTAAGCTCATCGACCTTGCCGCCGACAGAGACGACATATTCTCCGAGCTCATCTTCGTCAATGTCAATTCCCGTGCTTTTACCCTTAGCAGAATAAGATTCGATATCAAACTTAAATTCTTCCGCAAGCTCTTTTACACTTTGAAGTATCGCCGAATACGGATTTTCGCCTGCCGTTGTGCTCATACCCAAAACATTCGACATATACTGTATCGCCTGCTGAGGATTGAATTTGCCGTCTACAGTGCTGTATTCGAGTATTCCCTCAAGGTGAATATCCGAGCCGCTTGATATCGTCAGCTTCAATATATCGTTGAATCCGATATACTCATCCGCCTGTTCAACATGAAATTCGCCGTTTAAAAGACATCTTGAAATAATCTTGTCAAGCTTGTTTGTTTTTCCCGTAAAGGACACAAGCTTCATTTTTTCAATTGACATTTTCCACTCTCCTTTCCCGTTTTTTAATCTCCGACGCCAATAAGCAAGCTTCTTATTTCATCGGGACTTATTCTGTATTTGACCCCTTCGATTATGTGGATCATATTTGAAACCTCGATACTCTCAAGGAACATATAGCAAAACATAGTGACATTCGGATTTGAGCTGAATCTGAGAAGATGCTTATACATTTTATAGTTTTCTTCGTTTATTGCCTGTTCAACGTAATCCGTTTTTTCTATCTTCACAGCGTAGCTTTTATATTTCGTGGTTTTAAGTATCGCTAAAACTTCTTTATCATCAGCCGCATTCAAAAGCTGTTTTATTTGCTTTTGAGTCAGTCCCGTCAAATGAACGGGTGCTAATCTGCCGGCGACCGACTCCGATGAAGATGAAAAATATTTTTTCGCTCTGTAAAGCTTATCTATAAACTGAGTGTCCGCCTTTGTTGAAAGCAGTTCAAACAGCTCTTTGTCGGGCTTCCCTTTTCCGCTTTTTATAAGCTTATATTCAAACTCATAAAAATAGCTCAAAAGTTCACATTCATATTCGAGATAACCTGCACCCGAGCTGTAACACTTTTTGATAAGCTGTCGGTACGGCGTACCGTCAAGACAGTCTATCAATTCCTCAACGGAGCTTATGTTCATCAGATCATAGGCGTTTATGCTGAAGCTTTTTGTGTAAAACGCAGGAACGCTCATGACATATTTATCCGTGTTTTTAAGAAGTATGCTCTTAATGCACTGCAAAAGCTGAGTTATCTCCTCTTTGACAATGAAGTAGTTATGAAGTCTTTCGCCGAAAGACATTTCATATCTGCACAGCGTTGCAAAGCGGTTATATGACAGCTTCTTGATCAAAAATTCGACGTACCCCTCATCAATGCCTGCCGTCACGGTGTTTTCAAAGGCATCTGCGTAGCCTGTTCTGCCTTTGAGATAAGAGACTATCTCGGCTGTGGAACGGCAAGTGCATAATGCAGAATAATCCTGAGCCGTCAAACGCTTTCCGTACATCGCACGGGCTTTAGCCATAATGGCATTAAGCTTATAATCAAGAATTTTCATCGAAGCCCTCCTTTCTTAAATTTACGTTTTTGTCTCAGCTTACCGTTCTTTCAATAAGCGTTTTGACCCACTCGTCGCATTTTTCGTTGTAAATTGCTTCAAGCTTTGCGATTTTCTCCTCACATTCGCTTTCGTGTTCCTTAATAACAGCCTCATATTCCTTTTGCTTTTCGGCTTTGAGCGCATCTATCTCCTTTTGAGCATCGCTCTCACTTTTTTCCTCAAGCTGGATTTTCGCCTGAGCAAGCTTCTTTTCGACATTTTCACGCTCTCTGTTGGCTTCTTCAACCGTCAATCGGGCTTTCTTGTCAACGGCAAGAATTTTTTCAAGCATATCCTTCAAAGCGCATCCTCCTTTCGGCTCTTATTAACTTTAGCAATTATAGCACTATAATATTAAAATTCAACAGCAATAATTTACGAAAATTCTTCTCTTTTTGCAGCTGTTTTAGTCAGATTTTCTTCGTTAATATACAGATTCACGGCTTTGGTGAATACTTGCCCGTAGCTTTCGGCTTTTTTCACTCCGACGCCCTTGATCTTCATAAATTCTTCGTTATTCCTCGGTTTGACCGCACTTATCTCACGAAGCACCGAGTCGGCAAAAATGACAAAAGCCGGAACATTTTTCCTGTCGGCAAGCTCCTTACGCAGCTTTTTGAGTATTCTGAAAAGATCCTCGTCAGCTTCAAGCGGCTCGCTGTTTGAAGCGGTGATCGGCTTTGTCTTGCGTTTCTCCGTTTCGGTTATGACAAACGGCATATGGACACGTCTTCCCGAGAAAAGTATCTCCTTTGACAAAGCGTTTATCTTGATGACACCCGACTGTATTTCGGCAAAGCCGTTTTCCGTCAGACAGATTATCATATCACTGATACCGCTTTCACTTCCGCCACGCATTGCGCCGAAGGTCTTTATCTTTGACAGATACGGATCGTTTGCCGCATTTTCGTTTCCGAGAAGCAGATCTATAAGCTTATCTGTCTTTAGGCTCTCGCCTGTTCTGACAACCGCCGAAAGTATCTTCTG
This sequence comes from uncultured Faecalibacterium sp., assembly GCA_964480405.1. Lineage (GTDB taxonomy): Bacteria > Bacillota > Clostridia > Oscillospirales > Acutalibacteraceae > UBA6857. The sequence continues at coordinate 93,654 of CAYZOU010000006.1, forward strand.
AGCTTCAATCGTTATGTCGGTGTATTCACGAACTCCGCAGCATACCGAACAGTTTCCGCATTCATGAGAATGAGACTCGCCGAAATATGAGAGTATCGTAGCTCTCAGGCAGCTTTTTGCTAAACCGTAATTTATCATCTTTTCGAGCTTCGCTCGTTTTCTTTTTCTGATAGTTTCTATCTCGGCATCGGTAAGCTCGGCGTTATCCGTCGGATTATTTATAAAGTATCGCTGAACGAAAATATCCCTGCCCGAATAGAGCAAAATACATTCCGCTCTTTCGCCGTCTCTACCTGCTCGGCCTGCCTCTTGATAATAGCTCTCTATATCACTCGGCAGGTTATAATGTATAACAAACGAGACGTTTGATTTATCTATGCCCATTCCGAAAGCGTTTGTCGCTATCATAACACGGATATCGTCACGGACAAAAGCCTCTTGATTATGCTTTCTTTCCTCGGTCTCCAAGCCTGCGTGATATTTTGTCACGCTGTATCCGCCGAGAATAAGCTCCGAATGAAGCTGTTCGACCGTTTTTCGTGTTGAGCAGTATATTATTCCGCTTTTATCTCGGTTTGACTCGATATAGCTTTTGACGAACGAAAGCTTATCCTTCGGCGTTCTAACTTCAAAATACAGATTCTTTCTGTCAAAGCCCGTCACGACCGTATCGGGAGATCTCAACTCCAAAAGTCTGACGATATCCTTTCTGACTATCTCGGTCGCCGTCGCAGTAAATGCGGCAACAACGGGTCGCTTATCCAAGGAAGCGATAAAATCGGCGATTTTCAGATAACTGCTTCTGAAATCCTGACCCCACTGTGAGACGCAATGAGCTTCGTCAATACAGATAACCGAAATATCAATGCCTGCCGCAAGAGACAGGAAGCTTTCGGAGTCAAGTCTTTCGGGAGATATATACAGAAGCTTATACTTGCCGGAATAAGCGTTTGAATAAATTTCACGCTTTGTTATCGGGTCGAGTGATGAATTTATCGCTTCGGCAGGTATGCCGTTCTCCTTGAGCGCATATATCTGATCCTTCATCAGTGATATAAGCGGAGAGATGACTATAGCCGTTCCGTTCATCATCAGCGCAGGTATCTGAAAGCAAAGTGATTTCCCCGCACCTGTCGGCATTACGGCGAGAACGTCGTTTCCGTTTAAGATGTCATCAATTATCCTCTCTTGACCGTCACGAAAGCTGTCATATCCGAAATATTTTTTAAGTACGTTAAGTTTTGTCTTTGTATCAACCATTATCCGCAAATGTTAATTATGGCTTTAGTGAATATTTTCGCCGCCGTGATAAGATCGTCTATCGGCATAAATTCATCTGCGCCGTGCATATTTGTGTCTACCTCCGGCATCACCGCACCGAATGCGACACCGCCGTCAATGTCATGGACATATGTGCCGCCGCCAATCGCTTCACAATAGCCCTCTCTTCCGCTCACTTCCTCGTACGCCGAAAGAAGCTTCTTGACAAAATCGCTGTTTCCGTCAACGTGGTGTATCGGTGTGATGAAAGTGCTGTCAAGAGTGAAGCCCGTTTCGGCAAGCTTATCTCTGACCTTGAATGCGAGGTTTTCTTCGTTTGCGCAAAGCGGCGCTCTTGTGTCGAATGCGCCCTCAATATGTGAGCCGTCAAAGTTCAGTATATCAAGTGTCATAGTCAGCTCACCCGAGATATCGTCTTTCATCGCAACGTCCAAGCCCTCGCCTCTTGTCATGCCGTGAGGGAAGAACTTCGCAAGCGTTTTAAACGGCTTTAAGGTATTCGAGTCGGACTCAAGCTCATCTATCAAAGCCAAAAGTGCCGTTATCGGATTGTTGCCAAGCTCGGGTGTTGATGCGTGAGCGCCGACACCGAAAGCAAAAACCGTTACTTCATTTTCGCTTTCTGATACTTCAAATTTTATGCCTGTTTTTTCACTTATTCTCGATGCCAAAGCTTCTATCTGTGAGCGTTCGAAGCCGCTGAACACGACATTTGATTTATTGGGAACAGCATTGATGACAAAGCCGCCGTTAAATGAGACGAGCTTTCCGCCGCTTGATTTGCTGTCGGGAGTGATATCCGAAGCGAAATGCTTGCTGAAATGTCCTCTCTCGACATTTGTCACGGGGAATGACGAATCTGGAGTGAACACCATGTGCGGCAATCCCCTGTGAGCTGCGTAATATTCGATATCGTTTCCGCCTGTTTCCTCGCTTGTTCCGACAACTAATCTGACATCACCCGTGAGCTTGATATCCAAGTCACAAATACACTTCATCGCATACAAGGCGGCAACAACAGGGCCTTTATCGTCACTTGTTCCCCTGCCGAAAACCTTGCCGTCACGGACTGTCAGCTCATAGGGCGGGACTGTCCAGCCGTCGCCCTCGGGTACGACATCAAGATGACCGAGCATTGCAAGTGTGGCATCGCCGCCGTGGAAGCTGATCTCGCCGGCGAAATTATCGACATTCAACACAGAAAAGCCGTAGCTTTCGGCAATCGAAAGCATTTTTTCAAGAGCCTTCCTCGGCTGTTCACCAAACGGTGCACCCTCGCTCGCCTCGCCTCTGACAGACGGGATTTCGATAAGAGAGCCGAGGTCTCGAAGAAGGTTTTCTTTTTCACTTTCAAAGTACGCTTCAATTCTATTTTTCATTTAATTTACGCTCCGAATTATAAATTTCATTTTGCCAAAGGCAGTAATTTTACAAGCTATTATATCACTTCACGGCTGTATTGGCAATAAAAAAACGCTAAAATATTAGGAATATCGAAATAATGACAGTTTCGCAAAATGGCAAAGTCTGTCGAACGATTATTTTAAAATTTTTCGGATTTTTTTAAAAAAGGGGTTGACAACTGCCGATAATAAGCATATAATGTCTAAGCACTCGAGAGAGATGCAGATATCGCGGGGTGGAGCAATTGGTAGCTCGTCGGGCTCATAACCCGGAGGTTGCAGGTTCAAGTCCTGTCTCCGCAACCATAACGTAGCACCGAAAAAGATATCGGTGCCAAAAACCCAGTAAC